>JAQVCV010000044.1 GCA_028689615.1 Bacteroidales bacterium
GGTTGCACGGCAGCTTCAAACAGGAATCAACACCATCGCGCTGACAAACCTCACTGCAGGTGTCTATCTGCTGAAGGTGGAAGCCAATGGAAAAACCCTCGTGATGAAGGTGGTGATTGAAAAATAATCTTTTGAAAACCAGTCGTTATTTATAAAAAAACCGCCCGGCGCAAACAAAACGCCGGGCGGTTTGGTTTTTATATGCAATGTTTTATATCTTTGAGCCCTGTTTAATTGTTTAACAAACCATTACAAACCATGAAGCAAATTTACCTCTCTCTTTTAGGGATTGTTATGTCCCTGTCAGTAATAAGCCAGCAAGTACCCCGTGAAATGGTGGTTCTTGAAATTGGCACGGGAACCTGGTGTACTTATTGTCCGGGTGCGGCAATGGGTGCCGATGATCTTGTAGAAAACGGCCATCATGTAGCCGTGGTTGAAAATCACAATGGCGATTCCTACGCAAATGCCTACAGCAATGCCCGTAACAGCTTTTATGCAATTACAGGATATCCAACTGCTATTTTTGATGGCGTGTTAAAAGTTTCAGGAGGTTCGCATTCACAGAGTATGTACACTACTTACCTTCCCAAGTACAACCAACGGATTGCTATTCCTTCTGATTTTACCATGAGTATGGAGATTACCAACAACGGCCTGGATTATACCGCTGTTGTAACCATCGATTATTTGGGAACTTCGGCTCCTACTGGTGCCAAGCTCCATTTCTACGTTACCCAGTCAAACATTCAGCAAAACTGGCAGGGTCAAACTCATCTCAACTTTGTAAACAGGTTGATGGTTCCCAACCAGAATGGTACTGTACTCGATTTTTCGGGCACCAACCAGGTCATCATCACTTTACCTTATACCATCAATGCTGCCTGGCCCGTTGAAGATATCGAGTTTGTAGCTGCTATTCAGGCCTCTAACAAGGAAATGCTCCAGGGTATCAAACGTGCTGCCGTGGATCTGACAGCCGATTTCTCTGTTGCTAAAGTGCAGGTAAATCCCAACGAACCTGTCAATTTCACCAATGCCACTTACGGAGGTTACCTGCATGCTCCCGAAACCTATACCTGGTACTTCCCAGGTGGTAATCCTGCCACTTCAACCGACGAGAACCCGGTTGTAACCTATGCTGAATGCGGAAATTACGACGTAACCCTTGTTGTTAACAAAGGTGGCCAGATAGACTCATTAACAAAGCCCGCCTTTATTACCGTGGGTGATATGACAGCAGTAAACATGGTTGTGACGCCAAACGATACAGCATGCGTTAATTGGACCGTGACACTGGACGCTACTACCCCGGCCGCTGCTACCTACCTCTGGCAACCCGGCGACGTGACTTCGGCAGCCCTTGTGGCCGACGGAAGCAATTATGGCGTTGGAGAACACACATTTACCGTAACTGTAACTTCTGAGCAGGGTTGCGTGGTAACCCGGCAGGAGAAAGTTTATTTTGATGCCTGCACCTCTATCGAAAATCCATCTGCTGATGGTATCTCCATTTATCCCAATCCTGCTGTCGGGTTCGTTGCAATCGAAATGCCTGCCGGATCTGTCTATTCAATCTCTTCCTCAACCGGGAGTGTGGTTGCAAGAGGCGTTGCACCATCTGATGCTCTAAGAATCAACACCCGCGATCTGGCAAACGGAGTTTACTTACTGCTTATTGAGGGGAACGAAAAGCCCATTCTGAGAAAATTGGTAGTGAACAACTAGAGCTTGAAAACTCTACAAGCCGTTTTTGTAAATGTTTGCTGTTATGTAATTTAATTATAAATGAGGGGTACCATTTACCCCTCATTGTTTTGGGAGGCTCCCCGGGGAAATGAAAACAACCCCGAAGGGAGCCTCTCTTTTTTTAATTTTGGTGCGAATTCATTTTAACCAATTACAAAATGCGAAAAATTTTACTTTCGATGCTACTGGTAGTAGCTATTACCGTGGCCTATGGCCAACAGGTACCCCGCGACATGGTGATCGTGGAAATTGGAACAGGAACCTGGTGCGGGTATTGCCCGGGAGCAGCAATGGGTGCCGATGACCTGATTGCAAACGGACACAATTGCGCCATTATCGAAAACCACAACGGCGATGTGTTTGCCAATACAGGCTCAAACAGCAGGAACACCTACTATGGCATAACAGGTTACCCTACTGCCAAGTTTGATGGTACTGGAACCGTGGTTGGAGGAAGCTCCACCAACAGCATGTACAGCAGTTACGTACCAGAAGTGAATGCCCGCAACGCCGTGCTTTCATCGTTTACCATCGACATAGCCGGATCGAATGTTGGCAACACTTACAACATCATACTCAATGTGAACAAAGTGGCTGCTTATACCGGAACAAACCTGGTGGTTCACCTTGTGCTTACTGAAACTGAAATCCCTTACAGTTGGCAAAACCAAACGCATTGCAATTTCGTGAACCGCCAGATGACCCCGTCACCTTCCGGTACTCCCGTTAGCTTCAGTTCAGGAAGTTTGCAAACAATCAGCCTTTCTTTCGTCAAGGATGCCTCATGGGTAACAGACCATTGTGAACTGATAGCTTTCATTCAGGATAACACCAGCAAAGAAATTCTTCAGGGAACCAAAGTGGCTCTTCCCAACCTGGCTCCTTCGATGGCAGTGAATTTCACCGCCAGCCAAACCACTTTCTGTGGCCCACAAACCGTAACCTTTACCGATCAATCGGCTGGTGCTACTGCCTGGAACTGGACTTTCCCAGGCGGAAATCCTGCTACCTCAACTCTTCAAAACCCCACGGTAACTTATTCAACCGCTGGCGTGTATGATGTTACGCTTCAGGCTTCAAATGCTACTTCGGGTGGCGTGATGGTAAAAGACGACTACATGAACGTTACGGCTGTTCCTGCTGCCGCGGGTTCAATATTTGGGACCACCGGTTTGTGCCAGGATCCTCCTAACACCTCTTATTCTATTTCGGCTATCAGCACTGCAAGCAGTTACGAATGGGAACTCTCGCCCGCGTCTGCCGGCGTTTTAACACCCGGAACAACCAATGCCACAATCGACTGGGATGCTGCATTTACAGGTGCCTGTGTACTTAAAGTACGGGGCATCAACAGTTGCGGTTCGGGGCCATGGAGTCCGGCTCTTTCAATCACGGTTGATCTGGAGCCAACTCAGGCTGCCACACCAACAGGTCCAACATCGTTGTGTATGAACGCCGAAAACACGGAATACTCAACTACCGGAGCCACCAATGTTACAGGCTATGAGTGGATGATTTCGCCCGCTACCGCTGGCACCATCACCACCTTCTGGACCACCGGTACCGTGGATTGGGATCCTGCCTTTACCGGTCAGGCTACCATAACGGTGAAAGCAATCAACGGTGCCTGCGAGGGTGCCGTAAGCAATCCGTTGGTAGTAACCGTGAACCCGGGACCTGCTGCTTTTGCCGTAACCGGCGGGGGAACTGCTTGCCAGGGTACTGCAGGGGTTGCTGTTGGTCTTGACGACTCAGAAACCGGAATCAACTACTCACTGCTTATTGACGGTGTTGTAAGTGGTTCGCCGGTTGCCGGCACAGGCAATGCCATCTCTTTCGGAAATCAATCCACAGCCGGAACTTATACAGCAAAAGCCGTTAGTTCTGGTTGCGAGAACAACATGACAGGAGCAGCAACAGTGGTAGTTAAAAACGTTCCGGCTGTTCCTTCTGTTCCCGCCGGCCCCAATTCGGTTGTGGCTACCCCGGGAATGACCACTCAATTCACCACCTCGCCGGTTGCAGATGCTGTTACTTATGAATGGAGCATTGAACCCGCTGTGGCAGGATCGATGCAGGGAAATACTGTGACTGCCGATGCCGTTTGGGGAAACACCTGGTTCAACGATAACGCATTGATTACAGTGAAGGCTACCAACGAATGCGGCACTTCCAGTTTCTCGCAGGCTCATACTGTGGCAGTTGAAAACTTTGTGGGTGTTGACACTCCCGAGGCTGGTGCTCTAAAAGTGTATCCCAATCCTGCATCAGATTTCGTGACCATCGAGAATGGCGGATCCAACCTGGCTGTTGTGAAACTCTACAACCTGGCTGGCCAGTTGGTGAAAGAGGTTCACCTGGCTGTTGGCGGAAAATCGCAGCTCGATTTATCAAAATTGGGCAGTGGCGTTTATCAAATGGTGATAAGCGAAGGCGAAATCACCCGCACTACCCGCTTGGTTGTTGAATAACAGCAAACGGAACACGGGAATCTGATTCCTAAATCTTAATAATATATCGAACCCCCGTTGACTGGTAACGGGGGTTTCGTATTTTTGACGATCCATATTAAACCCTCAACCCTTATGAAATATTTTACGCGTTTTCTTACAGCAACGGCCTTACTGTGGCTCATGGCTTCGTGCCAATCGTTTTTTTCAACCGAAAAAACCGTTGTGCCTTTGGCTATTCACACCACCAAGTTTTACCATGCCCAGATGTTGTGCAACGACACGCTGTCCGACTCCCTCAGAATCGACATCTCTTCTCTGGCTATCGATACAGTTCCCCCCGGTTTGCTAACCGATTCGCTCACAGCGTTTATAAATTATGCTTCACTGCTAAAAACGGACGGCACGCTTGCTCCCGATGAGTCGTCGCTGGCTGCCTCACTGCTCAGCGAGAATCGTGAGGTTTATTCCGATCCCGATTTTCATTGTCAGGGATGGACTCTTACCCGAAAAGTTGAATGCCTGCTCAACGCCGACGGGCTCTTCAGTGTGAGTGGATTTGATTTCAGTTTCATGGGAGGTGCCCACCCAAACACGCAGATCATCCTCAAAACATTTGATCTCACAACTGGTTTAGCTGTTACCGTGAAGGAGATGGTGGCTCCCGAAAAAATGCCTCAATTGCTGAAGGTGGTAGAACAAAAATTCAGAAAGGTGTATGAATTGGCCGATACAGCTTCGTGGCAAAACAATGGGTTCTGGTTCGACGATGGGTTTAAACTACCGCAAAACATGGCCTTAACCCCCGACGGGCTCTACCTTATCTACAACCAATATGAAGTAGCTCCCTACGCCGTGGGTACAACCGAGTTGATTGTGGATGCTGATGAGTGGATGAACGTGCTTACACCCGAATGGCAGCGGCGGTTCGCGAGGGTAAGGCGGTAAAAACGAATTCTGAATCAGCCGGAATCGCTAGTTCCGGACGTTTGCTACGAATGATCGATCAAGAACTGTCGTGCCGTGTGGTTGATGGTTTCCTGGAATGGAGTGAATTTGAATCCGGTAAGCTCGATGAGTTTGTCTGATGAGTAGCTGTAGCTGCGTTGAGCCGATCGGGCTGTCTCGCGGGTTACCAAAGGACGCCGTCGTGTAAACACCGACAGCAACGCAAACAACCTCCAGGCCACTTCACCCATCAGCGGGCTAACCAAAATGGTTGGAGCGGGTCGGTCAAGCGATTTCGCTATCGACCCGAACAACTCCCGGTAGCTTATGTTGGCGCCATTCACAACAAAACGTTGGCCGGTGACCTTCCTGTCCGACAGTTCAAGCATGGCACGGGAAACATCCCTCACGTCAACGTAGCCATTCATCCCGCGGGTATAATACTTCAACCCCTTCCATACGGCACTAAAAAGCTCGCTGCTTCCCGAGTTCCATTTACCCGGACCAATAATTACCGATGGATTGACAATTGCTGCAGGAAGCCCTTCGGCCATGGCCCGCCAGACCTCCATCTCGGCAGCATGTTTCGTGTGTCCGTAAACCGATCCCTTAGGAACAGAATCCCACGGTTCCCCCTCCGAGACAGGTTCTCCGCTGATGGTACCACCCAAAGTAGCTATCGAACTCACATGCATAAAGTGCAACACGCCTGCCTGTAGAGCGGCCTCGGCCAAATTGGCCGTGCCCGACACATTGACCAGCTCAAGCCTTTTCTTGTCGTTGCTGTTGAACGAGACAACAGCCGCGCAGTGAAACACCTTTTCGACCCCTGACAGTGCTTCCGCCATCGACACAGGATCAGTAACATCGCCCAGAAACCACTCGATTTGGGAAAAAAGATCAGCACCTCCTGCCACGGTGCTAAAGAGCCTGCGCGTGAAAGCTGTATCGGAGCCCGCGCGCTTCAAGGCCCGCACCTTTTCACCCCGTTGAGCCAGAGCCAACAACACGTGTGATCCCAACAATCCGGTTCCGCCTGTTACAAAATTCATGATGCAAAGGTAACGATTGTTTTCTGCATGCTACCATCAGGCCGGTCTTCCGAAGATTCTACATTTCGATGGTTCTGGATTCAATAGATTGCAGACGATTCGGAAATACTGACCTTCGCTTTCTACCCTTTTTCAGATGTTTTTTAGTATCTTTGTGGCAACATACAGAAAAACAGGTGTAAATAATTGTTGAACAACACAATACATCTCATTTGGAGGGTGTTTTTCAATACTGTTACCAACTCATACTGCATGGTGTGGATGCGCGTACCACAGGCAGTGTTTGATTCGCCGGAAAACACCTCAGAAGATGGTGGTTGTAGTGTTTTCAAGCTCTTGTTAATGCAACGGTTTCGGACAAGTGAGGTGAGGATGGCTTTCATTATTTACGGTCACCTGGTTTTCTCTGTTGTCACGATGTTATTGTATTTACCCCGTGAATGGGGTTGGAGTATAAATTGTTATGAAATATAAAGCATTTACCCTTTCTAATATTGAGGAAGGAGATTTATTGAAAAAAATCCCCTCGGGTCTTCTGCACGACCTGAAGGTTGTTGGTACAGTTCTCCCCTTTAAATCGAACAACTACCTGACGGATCAATTGATCGATTGGAGCAACCCCGAAGCCGACCCTATGTTTCAGCTTACTTTTCCGCAACGCGGGATGCTCAGCAGCGAACACTTCAAGCTGATGGAACAAACACTGGCTTCTACATCTGACAAAAACCAGATACAAGCCGTTGCCAATCAAATACGACTTGAACTCAACCCGCATCCTGCCGGACAAAAAGAACACAACGTGCCCGTTTTGCGAGGCGAGAAACTCCAGGGCATTCAGCACAAATACCGTGAAACGGTTTTGTTTTTCCCCAGTGCCGGACAAACCTGTCACGCTTATTGTACTTTTTGTTTTCGCTGGCCGCAGTTTACAGGTATGGACGAATTCAGATTTGCGGCCCGTGAATCGGAAAATTTGCTCGATTATTTGATTCTGAATCAAAGTGTCACCGATTTGTTGATGACCGGGGGCGATCCCATGATGATGTCGTTTGGAGCGTTTGAGCGTTATCTCACCCCCTTGCTCGACCAAATTGGGAAAACCAACATCCAGACCATACGAATTGGAACCAAGTCGCTCAGTTTTTGGCCATTCAAATTCACCACCGACCCGGAAGCAGATCAGTTTCTCCGACTCTTTGAGCGGATCACCTCCATGGGGATCAACCTGGCTATCATGGCTCACTTCAGTCACCCGAGGGAATTGAGCACACCGGCAGTGGAAGAGGCCATCAAAAGAATCAGGGCAACCGGGGCCCAGATCAGGACACAATCGCCCATTCTTCGACATATCAACAACTCGCCCCAGGTGTGGAGCGAGATGTGGCGACGGCAGGTCAACCTCAATTGCATCCCCTATTACATGTTTGTTCCACGCGATACAGGAGCACGTCACTATTTCGCTCTTCCCTTGCTCCAAACATGGGAAATCTGGCAACAAGCCTACCAAAACGTGAGTGGAATTTGCCGGACGGTCAGGGGGCCAAGCATGTCGTGCACTCCAGGAAAAGTGCAATTCGTGGGTCCGTCCGACGTAAACGGCGAAAAGGTGTTTGTACTCCGGTTTCTGCAAGGCCGCAACCCCGATTGGGTACAACGCCCCTTCTTTGCCCGTTACGACGAAAAAGCTGTTTGGATGGACGAACTCAAACCTGCATTTGGCGACTCATTCTTCTTTGAAGCAGAAGAAGAGAATCTATACGGAGAACGTTATCACGACAGTTTCCCCGACGATTTTGAATAAGGTTTTTAAAACCCTGAACGCCTTCTGAGTTCTGCCACACCAGCACACTCACCCATCTACAGTTACTTTCCCGACCGGCCCGTTTACTGTCGCAGGTAAATCAATTACTGCAACAACATGAGGCAGCTGTTTGAATCTGCAGTTTATATGCCTATATTTGAATAAAATTGATGGCGTATGAGATCGATCATTTTTCTGCTTCTTGTTGGTAGCTGTCTGTGGCTTCCTGCTCAGAATCTGCAGTTGCATTACGACTTTGGCAAAGCACAAAACTTCGATCAAACCATTGATCGAAGATACTTTACGGCCACTTTCGAGCTTTTCAAGCCCGACAAACTCGGGTCAACCTTCCTCTTTGTGGACGTTGATTTCGACAAAGGGGCCGGTGGGGCATCGCTGGCCTACTTCGAGATAGCCCGCAAGTTTACCCTGCACCAAAAATCGGGCTTTGGCGTGCAGGTTGAATACAACGATGGTACTCCCGATTTTATAGTTCCGGCCTGGCTTGCTGGAATAACCTTCCCCATCAGGCTGGGCGGAGTTTCAGTTTACACATCGTGGCTCTACAGGGCCAACCGGGGCAGCCGGTCGCCCGACGGACAGATGACGTTGGTTTGGAGCATCCCTGTATGGAAGAATCGTTTTGAATTCTCCGGATTTGTTGATGTCTGGACACAGGATAACGTGTTGGAATCGGGCAAACAATGGGTGATTCTTTCCGAGCCCCAACTCTGGTACAATCTCTCGACCCGTTTTTGCCTTGGAAGCGAATTGGAGATCAGCCGCAACTTCTTTACATTCGATGGCAGTTTTGAATGGATGCCCACCCTGGCCCTAAAATTTAAACCCTAAATCAGAGAACCATGTCTGTCAAAAATTTCTTCAGATTTCAGAAAATTTCGGTGCTTTTCATGGTTTACAGCACCGGAATTGCTATGGTAGCCGTGGTGGTTGTTACGGGCTTGTTTGCTTGGCTCGAGTTGAGACGGTTTGCTCAGGACGAAGAGCGGATGCGACAGCAATACATCGACCAGCAAAAAGACCTGGTAAAACGCGAAACCATGAAAGTGGTCGATTACATACAGTTTACACGGATGTTTCTTGAAGAGAAGATGCGTGATGACTTAAAAAACAAAACCGACCAGGCATGGCTGCTGATGGAGAACCTCTACAACCAAAACCGGGGGCGGCTGACCACAACAGAGATCAAACAGGTGATCAAAGACGCTCTGAGGCCCGTGCGCTACAACAATGGCAGGGGGTATATTTTCATTGTTGCAATGAATGGCACCGAGGAACTGTTCCCTGTTGCACCGCAGTTTGAAGGAAAAAACCTGCTCGGGTTGCAAGACGAGAAAGGCAATTATGTTATCAGAGACGAGATTGATCTTATCAGAAAATCGGATTCGGGATTTGTTACCGATTACTGGACCAAGCCCGGCGACAATTCGGGGATGATCTATCCAAAAACCTCCTATATCAGATATTTTAAACCTCTCGATTGGTATGTGGGGTGTGGCGAATACCTCGACAACGTGGAAAAGGATCTGCAACAGGAGGCTCTTGCCCGAATCAGGCAAAGCAAATTTGACCCCGATGGCTATGTATTCGCCAACACCTTCGATGGATATGCCCTGGTGATTGATTCCGATAAATATAAAGATGGCGATTACGTTTGGGATATGACCGATGCTTACGGGTTTAAAATAATTCAGGAAGAGGTGAAAGTGGGACGGCAACCCGACGGGGGGTTCATAAGCTACCATTGGGTTCGACCCGGCACCAGCCTGGTGGCACCCAAGATCAGCTATTTTAAATCCATTGAAGATTGGAAATGGATAATAGGAGCCGGAGTTTACCTCGACGAAATTGAGCAGCAAATTGCCAGCAACAGGGTCATCCACAGAACAGACCTTTACAAGGCCATTGCCCTGAGTTCAGTTGCTTTTATCTCGGTACTGGTTCTGGTTGCTGCAGTAGGGATAAGGATTTCACGACGAATCAGAAAGAACTTTTCGGCCCTGTTGACAGACCTTCCCGAAGCCATCGACAACAACAAACAACTCGATGCTTCGGCCTATTCGCTTATCGAGCTGAAGGAGGTTACGGCCAACTTCAACCGCATGGCTGAAGAGCGGGGCAAAGTGCGCCGCGATCTCACCGAAAGCGAATCGCGGTTCAGAACCCTGTATGAGAATGTTCCGGTAATGATAGCCATTCTCGACGACCATCAAAACGCCGTGCACTACAACAACCTCATGGCGCAGGTTTTTGGTTTCACCGACCGAAGACCCATCTCAATAGATTTCGTCAGATCGGTGCTAACCGATTCACCGATTAACCAAAGCTTTAGCAGATTCGCCTTTACCCCTAACGGGGAATTTATGGAATTGGAATTAAACACAAAAGCTGGCATCAGAAGTCACTGCTGGGCTCATTTCAAATCGGAGAGCGGGCAGGTGATTCTGGTAGGTTACGATGTAACCGAACTGCGCGAAAATCAACGAGTGCTTAAAGAGCTGAACGATACCAAAGACAAGCTTTTCTCGATCATAGCACACGATTTGCGCAATCCCATCGGCACCTTAAAAACCTTCCTCGACGAGCTTGCCAATCCCGAAGAGAAACCTACCCCCGAAGAGATGCATCAGTTCATGGGGCTTCTGCGTGAGATGGCTACCCGTGCTTTCAACCTCCTCGAGAACCTGCTGGTGTGGGCCCGTTCGCAACGCGGTTCCATTGAGTTCAATCCCTCGCGGGTGAACCTTTACAAAGCTGCCGAAAGCGTTGTTGAGTTGTACACCCCGGCAGCCCTCGAAAAAAAGACGTCGCTGTTTTTGAGCCCCACCTGCAACATCATGCTTCGATGCGACCCCGACATGTTGCAGGTAATCCTTCGCAACCTCGTTGGCAACTCGGTGAAATTTACACAGAACGGAGAAATAACGGTTACCTGCCGACTGGTTGGTTCGATGGCCGAAATAGCTGTTTCCGACACAGGATTGGGAATGGATGCCCAAACCTCTGAAAACCTTTTCCGCAAGGGAACTTCGGTTGCCAGCCGCCCCGGAACGCGGGGCGAAAAAGGATCGGCCCTGGGGTTGATGCTTTGCGCCGAATTTGTTGACCGGCACAACGGGCATATTGGCGTTGAAAGTCAACCCGGGAAAGGAACTACCATCAGGTTTACACTCCCCCTACACACTTCGCAACAATAGAATTTATGTCGGTTACTTTTCAAAAAGACAAACAATACTACAAATTCTGCGCCTACGGGTTTTTCAAGAATCTCCGGTTTTTCGAACCCTTCCTTCTTCTTTTTTTCCTAAGCAAAGGGCTTTCCTTCCTCGAAATAGGAACCCTGTATGCCATCCAGGAAATCACCATCAACATCTTTGAAATTCCAACCGGTGTGCTGGCCGACAGCATGGGGCGCCGCCGCACCATGATCTCTGCCTTTGTGTTTTACATCATCTCCTTCCTGGTTTTTTATTTTTCGACCAGTTACCTGATGTTCGTGGTTGCCATCCTTTTTTATGCCTATGGCGATGCCTTCCGCACCGGCACGCATAAAGCCATGATTTTTGAATATTTAAAAATCATGGGCTGGCACAACCAAAAAGTGCATTACTACGGTCACACCCGCTCATGGTCGCAAATGGGATCGGCGGTTTCGGCAGCATTGGCGGCAATTATTGTTTTTATTACCCGCGACTACCAAATGGTTTTTCTCTTCTCGGTAATCCCCTATCTGATTGATCTGATACTCATGACCACCTACCCAAAAATGCTCGATGGACAAAGGCGCGCACTAAAGGCTGGCGATGTGGCTGCCAATTTCCGCCACACCATCTCCGATTTTTTGGCCTCAATCCGTCGAAAAGCTGTTCTGCAGGCTATCCTTACACAGGCGGTCTATACCGGTTACTACAAGGCAGTGCGCGATTACGTGCAGCCCGTCATCAAAACCTTCGCGCTGAGCCTCCCGGTGCTTTTGTGGCTCGACGACAAGCAACGCGCCTCTATCATGGTGGGAGTAGTGTTTACCGTCATCTATTTCCTCACCTCCTTCACGGCACGTCGTGCCGGACGGTTTGCCGAACGTTTTCAAACCCTTAGCCGCCCTTTAAACATCACCATGCTGGTTGGTCTGGTGGCTGGTTTCGTGAGCGGACTGCTCTACCATTGGGGGTGGCTGGCAGGCGCTGTAGTGTTCTACATGGCTATCTACCTGGTCGAAAATCTCAGGAAACCAATCGGTATCTCTATTGTAGCCGAAAGACTCGACAAGGATATTCTGGCCACAGCACTCTCGGCCGAATCGCAGGCTGAAACGCTGTTCGCCGCCTTGTTGGCACCTGTTATTGGTTTTGTGGCCGACCAATGGGGAATTGGTGTTGCCCTGATGGTGGTATCGGCTGGCCTCGTGATGCTGATGCCCCTTTTTAGTGCCGGCAAAGGACGATGATTGTTAATACCAGACCGTGGGGAGACTTCCTTCGGCTGAAGTTTTTCTCCCCAGACCGTGGGGAGACTTCCTACAGATGAAGTTTTCTCGGCTGGACTAATGGCGAAGATTCGCCTGAGAGCCGGGGGCTCGTCCGCCCCTGGGCGAAGTTTCGCCTGAGTGCCGGGGGCTCGTCCGCCCGTGGGCGAAGATTCGCCTGAAAGCTGGTGGCTCGTCCGCCCGTGGGCGAAGATTCGCCTGTAAGCTGGTGGCTCGTCCGCCCGTGGGCGAAGATTCGCCTGAGTGCTGGTGGCTCGTCCGCCCGTGGGCGAAGATTCGCTTGTTGGCCATTGGCTATTGGCTTTTAGCTTTTTGCGCTGGCGTTGGCTCCCCCCGATAGCTATCGGGGCGATCGGGAGGCGTTGGCGTTGAGGCTCCTCACACCTTCTACCTCATTCTGAACGGATGAAGACGCACTTGAACGGTTTGAGACGCACGGCCGTGCGTCTCTACGGAAACAACCCCTCGCCTCCCGATCACTATCCGGGACGCTCCTTCTCCCCTCGCCTCTTCTCCCCTCGCCCCTTCTCCCCTTCTCCCCTCGCCCCTCGTCCCTCGCCTCTTCTCCCCCTCGCCCCTCGTCCCTCGCCCCTCAAATCTTCAAATCTTCAAATCTTCAAATCTTCATATCCCCACCATTCCATCCACAAAAAAACCCGATCAGGCAAGCTGACCGGGCTGTATATTTAGCGATTTAAGATTCTATTCTTCTCCCTTGCCGTGGCAATTCTTGTATTTCTTGCCACTGCCACAGGGACAGGGGTCGTTGCGGCCTACCCGTTTTTCCACTTTCACGGGGGCAGGTTTGCTTTTCTCCTGGGTTGGACTGGCCTGCGACAGCATATCGGTACGCTCCTGCCTCATGCGGCTCATGTCCATCTTTTTGGGAGCCTGGGCCTCGCGCACGGGAGTCTCCACACCAGGCAGGTTGCCTTTGGTGAGGAAACCGGTGATTTCGCGGTTGACCCGGGCCACCATTTTCGAGAACAGTTGGAACGACTCGAGTTTGTAGATCAAAAGCGGGTCTTTTTGTTCGTAAGAGGCATTCTGAACCGACTGTTTCAACTCGTCCATTTCGCGCAGGTGCTCTTTCCACGCGTTATCAATCACGCTCAGGGTGATCCCTTTTTCCATGGCTACCACCACTTCGCGTCCATGATCTTCATAGGCCTTCTTCAGGTTGGTAACGGTGTTGAGGGTTTTCAGGCCGTCGGTAATCGGAACGGCAATGAACTCGTAGCGGGTATCGTTTTCATACACGTCTTTTATCACCGGGTAGGCTCTTTCGGCCAATAACTGGCACTTCTTCCGATAGGTGGCATACACCTGATCAAACAGGTCGTCGGTTAGTTTTTCCTTGTTCACAGCCAAAAACTCTTTATCGTCAACGGGGCTGTCCATCGCAAGGGTTCTGATCAGGTCGTAGCGGAAACCCTCAAAGTCGCGGGCTTCCTGATGCTCGGCTACCATTTGTTCGGTCACGTCGTACATCATGTTGCTGAGGTCGAGAGCCAGTCTGTCGCCGTGAAGGGCATGGCGCCGGCGGGTGTAAATCACTTCGCGTTGGGCGTTCATCACGTCGTCGTATTCGAGCAGCCTTTTGCGGGTTCCAAAGTGGTTCTCTTCCACTTTTTTCTGAGCCCGCTCGATGCTTTTGGTAATCATGCTGTGTTGAATCACTTCGCCCTCTTCCAGTCCCAGCCGGTCCATGATACGGGCAATGCGTTCTGATCCGAAAAGTCGCATCAGATCGTCTTCGAGCGACACAAAGAACTGCGACGATCCGGGGTCGCCCTGACGTCCCGAACGGCCGCGCAACTGCCGGTCAACACGCCGCGATTCGTGCCGCTCGGTTCCAATGATAGCCAAACCTCCGGCGTCTTTCACTCCAGGCCCAAGTTTGATGTCGGTACCACGACCGGCCATGTTGGTAGCAATGGTCACCGCGCTTGCCTGACCGGCAAAGGCCACGATTTCGGCTTCGCGGGCATGCAATTTTGCGTTCAAAACGTTGTGCTTGATTTTGCGAAGGGTGAGCATGCGGCTAAGCAGTTCTGAGATTTCTACCGAGGTGGTTCCCACCAGTACCGGGCGCCCGGCTTCAACCAATTTCACAATCTCGTCGATCACGGCGTTGTATTTCTCGCGCTTGGTTTTGTACACCATGTCTTCCATATCCTTACGCACCACCGGACGGTTGGTGGGTATCACAACCACGTCGAGTTTGTAGATGTCCCAGAATTCACCGGCTTCGGTTTCGGCTGTACCGGTCATGCCGGCCAGCTTGTGGTACATCCTGAAGTAGTTCTGCAGGGTGATGGTGGCGTAGGTTTGGGTGGCGGCCTCCACTTTCACGTTTTCTTTGGCCTCGATAGCCTGGTGGAGTCCGTCGGAATAGCGGCGCCCTTCGAGGATACGACCCGTTTGTTCGTCAACGATTTTAATCTTGTTGTCCATCACCACGTATTCCACGTCTTTCTCGAAGAGGGTGTAGGCTTTAAGCAACTGGTTGACGGTGTGCACGCGCTCCGATTTCACGGAGAAGTTGCGAAGCATTTCGTTTTTCTTCTCCTGGCGGGTGTTGTCGTCGCCACCAATCCGCTCAATTTCGGCTATCTCGGCTCCCACGTCGGGCAGCACGAAGAAGTCGGAATCGTTGTAGGCAGCTCCCAGGAAGTCGAGACCTTTTTCGGTGAGTTCAATGGAGTTTTGTTTTTCGTCGATCACGAAGAAGAGTTCATCGTCGATGATGTGCATGTTTTTCGATTGCTCCTGCATGTAGAAGTTTTCGATTTTCTGCAGCAGGGCTTTCATGCCAGGTTCGCTCAGGAATTTGATGAGGGCTTTGTTTTTGGGCAGACCCCGATGCGATCGGAGCAGCAGTTCGCCTCCTTTGCGCTCGTTTTCGTCGGAGGGTTGTCCGGAGAGGAGTTGTTTGGCTTCGGCCAGAATCTTTGTTACAAGGTTTTTTTGCACGTTGTAAAGCCTGTCCACATCTTTTTTCATGTCGTCGAAGAGTTGGTCTTCGCCTTTGGGTGTAGGTCCCGAGATGATGAGGGGTGTACGGGCATCGTCGATCAACACAGAGTCAACCTCGTCAACTATGGCGAAGTTGTGTTCTCGTTGCACCAGTTCGTCAGGATTCCCTGTCATATTGTCACGCAGGTAGTCGAAACCGAATTCGTTGTTGGTGCCGTAGGTAATGTCGGCGTTGTAGGCGGCGCGTCGGGCGTCGCTGTTGGGTTGGTGCTTGTCGATGCAATCCACCTTCAGTCCGTGGAACTCGAAGAGCATCCCCATCCATTCCGAGTCGCGTTTAGAGAGGTAGTCGTTCACTGTCACCAGGTGCACCCCTTTGCCTGGCAGCGCGTTGAGATAGACGGGCAGCGTGGCTACCAGTGTTTTCCCTTCGCCGGTGGCCATCTCGGCAATTTTCCCTTTGTGAAGCACAATGCCGCCGATGAGCTGCACATCGTAGTGCATCATATCCCATTTGATGATGTTGCCGCCGGCCATCCACGAGTTGCGGTAGCGAGCCTTGTCGCCCTCAATCACAATGTTGTCGCGTTTTACCGACAAGTCGCGATCGCGATCGGTGGCAGTCACCTCCACCCATTCGTTTTCTTTAAAACGGCGGCCGGTTTCTTTCATCACCGAGAAGGCTTCGGGGAGTATTTCCAACAGGATTTGCTCTGTTTTTTCGAGCACGCTTTTCTTCAACGAGTCGATCTGTTGGTAAAGTTTTTCGCGCTCGTGCACATCCATATCGGGTTCTGCTTCGATGCGGGCCTTGAGAGTCGCTATTTGTTCGTCTTCCTGCCCAATAAAGGCTTGTATGCGTTCCCTGAATTGGTTGGTCATGGCACGCAGGTCGTCGTTGCTAAGCAGTTTGATCTTTTCGTAGGCCTGGTGAATTTTTGCTACCAGGGGCATGATTTCTTTGAGGTCGCGGTTCGACTTGGTGCCGAAGAATTTTTTAATGATGCCAAGCATGGGTATCTGTGTAATGATTATCAGAATTGAAGAGTTCCGCCCCGCAGTCAATTATTGTGCCGCAGCGGTACGGGCAGGCAAATGTACTGATTTTATAGCGAACCGAATGGCGATGACCGGCAGTTGGGTCTGAAACAAGTGCTCATTGCTGGGCAGCACCTTGAGGGGTTTTACCGGCTGAGTTAATCGGCAGGGTTGCCGGCAAAACAAAGCCGGCTCCAAGGGAGCCGGCTGGTGTGGGGTAAGATGCCATTTCTTAATACTCATCTTCGTGAAAGAAGAAGTCGTCTTTGGTAGGATAATCGGGCCAGATGTCCTCGATGCGCTCGTAAATTTCACCCTCATCTTCGATCTCCTGAAGGTTTTCGATCACCTCTTGTGGTGCACCGGTTCTAACGGCAAAGTCAATCAACTCCTCTTTGGTGGCGGGCCAGGGAGCATCTTCCAGTTTTGATGCAAGTTCCAATGTCCAATACATATGTAAGAAATTTTTGTTTATTGCGAAGTTTTTTGCAAAAGTATTGTTTTTTCACAATTATTTCTAACAGTTCACCGAAGTATCAAAAAAAATTATTGAACTGTTGGTTTCCAAGGTATTTCTTGTGCCTGGTGGTCGTAGGTAAATTTGCGTGCCAGCACGAAGAGGAAATCCGACAGGCGGTTGAGGTATTTCAAAGCGGCCTGGTGTTGTGGGTGGTTGGTAGCCACGCGTGTGACACACCTTTCGGCGCGACGGCAAACCGTGCGGGCCAGGTGGGCATAGGAGTTGAGGGGATGGCCGCCGGGTAGAATGAAGGTGGTTAGGGGAGGCAGGGTTTCGTTCATGAGGTCGATGGCCTCTTCGAGCAGGGTGATGTCGGTGGGTATCACTTGGGGGAGTTTTTCCAGATCGGCAGGGGTGGCTGCAGCCAACACCGATTCGATGGTAAACAGCCTTTCCTCGATTACAAGCAGGAGTTGGTTTGCCCATTGGTTGGCGCTGTTGTCGCGCAGCACAGCAATGAAACTGTTGAGTTCGTCAACGGTACCATAAGCTTCAATCCGATCGTCGTGTTTTGGAACGCGCAGGCCGCCCAGCAACGAGGTTTCACCCCCGTCGCCTTTGCGGGTATAGATTTTCCATTCGGTCATAGCAAAGAAATTTGTGATTTAGAACAGGGTGCAAGAGCGATTGTTCAGGCAGTGACCTCGGCGGGCACGGTTTGCCGGTCGGCTACCCTGATGGGGTTTTCGTTGCGGTAGTCGGCTTCGATAAGGCCGTCTTTAATTCGAACAATCCGATGCGCGTGGCGGGCAATGTCTTCTTCGTGGGTTACCAGGATGATGGTGTTGCCCAGCCGGTGAATCTCCTCGAAAAGGCCCATGATTTCGATCGAGGTTTTGGAATCGAGGTTCCCTGTGGGTTCGTCGGCCAGGATGATGCTGGGATGGTTAACCAAAGCACGGGCCACCGCCACGCGTTGCCGCTGACCGCCCGACAGCTCGTTGGGTTTGTGAGTCATGCGGTCGCTCAGACCCACCTGTGTCAACACCTCGGTAGCTCTTTCCTGGCGGTCGGTTTTCGACATACCGCTGTAGATCAACGGAAGGGTAACGTTTTCGAGGGCAGTGCTCCTGGGTAACAGGTTGAAGGTTTGAAACACGAAACCAATCTGACGGTTGCGGATCTCGGCCAGTTCGTTGTCGCCCAACTTGCTCACATCGTCGCCGGCCAGAAAATACTGCCCACCCGACGGGGTATCCAGACAGCCAAGTATGTTCATCAGGGTTGATTTTCCCGATCCCGACGCGCCCATCAGCGCTACATACTCGTTGCGGTTCACCGTGAGCGAAACCGATTGAAGTGCTTTCACCACCTCGGTTCCCACCTTGTAGTGCTTTTTAATGTCAACCAGACGAATTACTTCCTGACTCATGATAATTTATTTTACGGTGTTAGGGTTTAAACCAGAAAACAGATGCAAATTTAAAAACAATCGCGGTTACGGAGCACGAAATGCTGACGACTCAATTCTTTGCGAAAGAACACCAGCCCAAAAGTAAACAAATCGGCGGTTACCTTCACCCGCTCGTCAGCACGAATGGCGTCCCAGGCTTTTTCCATCCCCGGCGACCAGTGGATGTCGTCGAAAATAAAAACGGTGTCGTTTGTGGCGTGTCTGGCGAAGCGGTCGAAGTAGTCGAGCGTGGGGGCTTCGCGGTGATCGCCATCAAACACCACAAGCGAGGGTTTCAGGTTGGCAATAAAACCGGGAGTGAGCACCTCGGCAAAGGCTCCGTGAACCACTTCCACATCCGACGCCCCGAATTGTGAAATGTTACGTCGGGCCAAAGTGGCCACCTCTCCGCTCCCTTCAATGGTTATGATCCGGGCCTGGGGCGCGGCCTCCTTCAGAAACAACGTCCCGATGCCCAAAGAAGTGCCCAGCTCAACAACTATTTCGGGTTGAAAGTGCCGCACCAGCCTGTAGAGCAACTTACCGGTCCGGGGTTGGCGCCCCGAATGAAGTGCCAGTTGCTTTACAACACGGGTGTTGCCAGGGGTGTGACGACTCCCGCCTCCCAAATCGTCAACCTCAATCAGGCTTCTGTCGCCAAGCAGTTGCCTCCTGAGTGCCAAGGGCGCCTGCACCTGGCTGTCGGAGGTGGAACAATCAACAGCTTCGGTCATCAGCCTGTACATGAACGGAGAGTGCAGTCCGTGAGCCGAAACGGCTCCGAAAAAATAACGCAGAAAACTTACAGCTAAACTAAATGTGGGCATGGGTGTTTATTGCACCGGCAAAACTAATAAATTTGCCTCGCCTACGGGCTACACCTTCAATATTGTATATCGTTCAGATGTTTCTATCTCGGTTTCCGCTAAAGTTTAAAAACTATCTCTCGCTGGTGAAATTCAGCCACACCCTGTTTTCGATGCCTTTTGCAGTAACGGGCTACTTTTTGGCATTGGCTGAGCCACAACACCATTTTTCGTGGCACACCCTGGGTCTGGTGCTGCTGGCTGTGCTGTTGGCACGCAACACTGCCATGGCCTTCAACCGCTACGCCGACAGGCATTTCGATGCTGCCAACCCACGAACCGCCGGCCGCGAAATCCCTGCCCGTGTCATCAAAGCCCGATCGGCACTGCTTTTCTCGCTTATCAACGCTGCCCTTTTCATGGGTACAGCCTGGTTGCTCAACCCGTTGTGTTTCGGGTTGTCGCCGGTGGCCCTCCTGGTGGTAATGGGCTACAGCTATGCCAAACGCTTCACGGCTCTGGCACACATCATTCTGGGTATGGGGTTGTCGCTGTCGCCCATTGGGGCCTACCTGGCTGTAACAGGTTCTTTTGCAATCACACCGGTGATGCTTAGTCTGGCTGTGCTCTTCTGGGTTGCCGGATTCGACGTCATTTATGCCCTTCAGGATGAAGCATTCGATCGTTCACAGGGACTGCTAAGCATCCCGGCCAGGTTTGGCACCAGGTGGTCGCTGGCGATCAGCTCGTTGCTGCACCTGATTTCGGCCGGGTTTCTCGTGGTGGTGAGTTTGCGGGCATTCGGTGCGGTATCGTGGATGGGTACAGCCGTTTTTCTTTTGCTGCTGGCTTATCAGCATGTTGTGGTTGGCAATGGACGTCTCGAACGGATCAACCTGGCCTTTTTTACACTCAACGGAATCGCCAGTGTTGTATTCATGGTGCTGGCTGTGACAGGAATGGTTGCAGCAATATAACGACGTGTGACGGATCAGTTCATTTGCGTGCCAGCCGCTTTGCAACAACCTGTCGCAAAAGCCTCAAATCGGAATTTCCAACCAGAAACTCAACAGGGCGGCTTCCCGAAAGGCGACAAAAAACCACCCCCTGGTAAACAGCGCTGGCAATATAGGCTGCTGATGCCGTGAGCCCCGCTCCTGTGATTCCCAGGTATTTTACAGCCGGGTAAATGGTCAACACCGTAATTGCGAGCCCTGCAACCGATGCTCTGAAATTGTAAACCGGTCTCCCTGTTCCGCTGAAGTAATGGCTGAAAATCATGGTAGCTGCCAAAGCAACCACTCCTGCACCCAAAGCAATTATCACCGGACGCACCAACCCAAAGTCGCTTCCGAGCACTGCGGCGAAAAATTGCGGGGGAATCAACACCAAAATCAACATGGCTGCAAAAGTGAGCAAAACAGTGAATTTGAGAAGAACCAGGGTGATAAGGCGGTTGTGCTCATGATCGGTGCTGTTCGACAGGTGGCTGAACTGTACCAGAGCAATGCTTTGACCAATGATGCGCAACCCCTCGGTGAGTTGGGCCCCGGCGTTGTAAACGCCCAGCGCGGCAGGTCCAAGTAACGGACCAATCAGGTAAAAACTGAAACGCTTGTTGCCCAGATGCACCAAACTGGCAAGTTGTCCCTGCATTCCAAAGGCGAGAATCTCTTTCAGCCTCCCGCGCCATCCTGCCAACGACTCAAACCTGACCAGTTGCCTCGTGGCCCACATCCCCGCCAGCCATGAAACACCATAACCTGCCGCCATAGCTCCCACCCATGCCCTGGCATCGCGCAGATTGGCAACGAAAAGCAGAAGCATCAAAGCACCAAATTGCACCGTAACCTGAAGCGAGAAAACCCGGTTGTAAGCTGCCACCTGTTCGTTACCCAGCAACAGGTTCTGGTGGATGCCAGCCCACGACACCAACAGCGACAACCCCAATATCTGCCACCCGTAACCCTGAGGAACCACGGCAGCATATATTTCGGGAAACCAAGACAAAAAAAGACCTGTCAGGAGAGCAGCCACCACCACCACAACGGCCCAGATGTAAGCAGGTAACATGAGACGCCACACTCCCATGCGCGATGTGAAAAAAACCAGCGAACTGCCTCCGAAAAAATCGTTGGCCATGGCAACAACCGTTACATCGAGCAAAACAACTCCTGTAACGCCATACTCCGGTGCCCCCATCCAGCGGGCTGCTATCACCACCATGGCAACGCCAAGGATTGCGTTGAGGAGTCGGGCTCCGGCCGTAATGACAACCTTTTTAAACATGATGAAAAACACGTTTGAAGTGAAGGGCAAATTTAGCCCTGAAAACCGAACTCACAAACACGAAGCGTTTGCCGTCAAACACTTCGGTGTACCGGTTTTTGCCATAGGTATGCAAGCCCCTGCCAAAACGCGACGAAAGGTCGGGCTCTGCATATCCGGCTGCCTTTTCAAGAAAAGTATCGGGAGTTAGGTTCAGGAGGTGGTTCAACACAACACGCCGACCGTAGTGGATGCTGCAATCCTGCGCAGGACGGATAAGTTTCTCCTGATCGAAGAAAAGCGGACCAGCCGGACGGCTGCCGCGCAGATCGCTCTTCACAGGGTTGAGCAGATGCGGGTGGTAAGGGCCACGCAAATCGTCGGAATAAAACACGAAGAGGTGGATGCTCGGAGCCTCTTTCGAGGTGCAGAAAAGCCACCAGCGCTCTCCATCGTTCCACAACATCGGGTCAACGCCCGGGAAGTTGTCAACCAGCACCGTGTCGAAAACAAGTTGATCAAGAGACTCGTCGAACCGGTAAAGTCTGATTTGGCCTGATGAAAAAGCTTCGGGAATGCAAAATATTTCTCCATCATGGGTTACCGGCGATGGAAACGAAAGGTGCCAGGGCTCGCTGAGGATCACCCTTTTTGAGGCAGGGTAAGACGCAATCTGGCTAACTGCTACCGATGCGATGTGCCCCTTACCCGAGCGGCAATCGTACTCTTCGAACCAAATGTATTCCTCGCCCTTGATGGTGACCAGAAAGGGGTCGGCCACGAAAATATGCCGCGACGGTTTGGGAAACCAAACAGGTGACGAATCGTTTTCATTGCTCATTTTCAGCGCTATGTTCCAGTCCTCGGCACTAAAAAGCTCGCTGTAGTGGAACGTCAGGCGGTGAACCATCATTTTGAGCAAAAGCCAGGCAAAAGTTAGATTGCGCGGTGGGCGAAACAAGGGAGCAGATGAACGGGCAGGCTGCCCCGACGTTTGACCCTTTGAAAGCGCAGCAGCGCACCGTGCCGGCCAGTCGGCTGCACCCCACAGCAACTGGTCGAGGTGATCGCTCCACGATCGGTTGATGGTGCGAAACCACCCTTTGTGAAGCACTTCACCATCGTCGAGACGTTGGGTGAGGCGTTGCAACATGACACCCGTAACAGGATCGCCATGCATGATCTCCCACAAGCCTGGAGGGCTGCCGCGGTAAAGCTGCTCGTCGCCGTGGTGAAACGACCACACCCCGTGGCGTGCCGCCAACAAAACATCGCCCTTCACAATGCCAAATCCGAAACGGAGCAGGAAATGCAGATCGCGCGAACGAATGGCCTCCACTGCATCAGGAGGCAGGTAGTTGCTTATCCCTTTGCTGACAGGGACCACATGCATCACCCCGGCACCTGAAAGCAGCGAGGCAACGCTAACCCTCTGAAGTGCCTTCGGACGAAAAAGGAAACGGTAGTAAAGGTTGAACAAAAGCCGCGAATAGTCGTAATGCCAAAGTTTTTGCACCCACGGTGTTTTTGAGAAAGGGGTGGCATCCATCACCGCCAAATCGAGCACGGCGCCGCGCGATACCAGATGGTTGAGGGCTTCTGCCTGCCAGGCTTCCGCTTCAACAGAATTGAGCAACACCCCGAAGCGGATACCCGACAGATTGTTTGATGCTATTCCGGCTTTCATGGGGCAAAGATAGGGATTGCCGCCGGGTTGTAAAGAAAGGGCGGTGCCGATTTGAATGGTGCTCTATTTCACCTCCTCTTCTGCCAGCAGTTGCCCAACAATTTGTGCTGCCGAACCCACCAGGAGGGGGCATTTTGATTTGAAAGCCCCCTTTTCACGTGCCTGTTGCAACCCTTCGGGTGTACTGATATCGGTTTCGAGCAATTGGTTGCAATGAACCGATCCATGGAGTGTCTCGAACATCGAAAGAAACCTTTTTGTAAGTCTGAAAACCTGATCACGTGCTTCCTGCGACTGATCGGCATAACCGTGATGAAGCCCTATGGCCATCAGTGCGCCACTAACGGCTCCACACAATTCACCACGGTACGAAATTCCGGCGGCAAAACCCGACGCCAGTTTCAGGGCCGAAGCATCCTCTTTGAAGTATTCCCTTCCGCAAGCGTAAAGAACCGATTGCGCGCAATTGAAACCCTGGGCAAACATACTGGTAGCTAATGAAGAAAAGTCTGTCATGTTATGCATATTTTTCGCAGCGAAAATACTCAATCTAACGAAACAAGGGGTTGAATGAATAAAAACGCTACCTGTTGCAGGAGTGGCGAATGAAAAAGGGACCAAAACCCGACAAATCACAATTCAACACGACACATTCTCGCAAGATGCCCTGCGTGAAATTGTCTTTTAAATCAATCCTTTAGAATTGATTCTTTCGGTGTAAACAAAGTATCGATCGCAGAGCTCTTTTAGGAAATCCGCTAAAAGGGGTATTTTTGCAACGCTTTCGTTTTTTATACCATCTAAGTATTGAATGACAATAAATTGCTGTATGTTGCTGAAATCTGAGCTGTTGATTCTTCGTGGTTACGAAATAATGCCATTCACTCCATCCTTGACAAACAAATGCTTAAGATGCAATTATAAATCTGACATACATCGGATGATACCCCATGGTTCTACTATGCCAGACTGCAACGACGCACTTGTTTTCCAAGAATATAACTCATAGTTTGTCATGCTATTTAACACAATTGACTTTGCTGTTTTCCTGCCTGTAATTCTTGTGCTATACTATGCTATACCGCACAAGTTCAGATGGATTTTACTTCTGATCGCCAGCTATTATTTTTACATGTGCTGGAAGGTCGAATATGTCTTTTTGATTGTTATTTCCACTCTGATTGATTACTTGGCCGGGTTGATGATGGAAAGAGCATCTGATCGAAAATCAAGATTACCCTGGCTGGTTGCAAGTTTAATTACTAACCTTGGTTTTCTGTTTTTCTTTAAGTACTACAATTTTGTGTCTCTCAATCTCAACAATCTCTTTCATGCAACAGGTCTGTCCACGCAGCTGCCTTTGATGGATTTTCTTCTACCTGTAGGGATATCCTTTTATACTTTTCAAACCCTGAGTTACTCAATCGACGTGTATTATGGCCGCCAGAAGGCTGAAAAACACTTGGGATATTTCGCGCTTTATGTTTCATATTTTCCACAATTGGTTGCTGGCCCTATAGAAAGATTTTCCCGACTTACCCCTCAATTGAAAACGCAACATCCGTTTTCATCTGATAATCTGATTAAGGGCTTAAGGTTGATTCTGTACGGCCTGTTCATCAAGATGGTAATAGCCGATAACATTTCCGGTATCGTGGATCAGGTTTATCAGACCCCGGAACACTTCAGCTCTTTAGATATTTTGAAGGGTCTTTTCTTTTACTCGTTGCAGATTTACAGCGATTTTTATGGTTATTCCGTCATCGCAATCGGAGCCTCCCTGATTATGGGGATTCATTTAATGGATAATTTCAAAACCCCCTATCTGGCCAAAAGCATTTCTGAGTTCTGGCAAAGGTGGCATATCTCGCTGTCAACATGGTTTCGTGATTATCTGTATTATCCTTTAGGAGGGAACAGAGTGAAAATAAGCAGATGGGCATTCAATATCTTTGTAGTTTTTGTGGTAAGTGGAGTATGGCATGGTGCCAACTGGACCTTTTTGATCTGGGGTTCGTTGTATGGATTGGTGTATCTGGCAGAAAGAGGTATCAACCGATTTATCAACATGGATAAGGAGTGCAAGCCATTCTCAATAAGGCATCTTTTACTAGCTCTCAAAACTTTTATACTGGTAACGGTTATCTGGGTGTTTTTCCGCAGTCAAAGCTTCGATGAAGCTCTGAATATATTTCGATTGCTAAGCCACTTCGATCGTCAGGCAACTGATGTCATTCTCATTCCACAATACATTTGGTTTCTAACAATTGTTTTTATCATTAGTGATTTGGCTCTTTATAATGAAAGGTTTGATGGATGGCTTAGCAAAGTTCATGTTGTTGGCCGTTGGCTTATTTATGCTTTTCTGATATTCAGTATCGTGGTTTACGCCGGAGTAGAGAACTTCCCTTTTATCTATTTTCAGTTTTAAAAAAAGTCCAGTCATGTTAAAACAGATATTTATCAAATTTGCCTTGCTAACAGTTCTCCTGATATTTCTGGGCGTGGTTTACCAAAAGTGGTTTTTTGAGGGTGATTTACAGAAACATTCCGAAATTATCAATTTGATACGAAATGTGCCTGATTCAGCAGCTGTTATTTATTTGGGAGAATCATCCAACATTACTTATCGGGCTAACGATATTGACAAACGTTCTATTTCAGCCTTTCTAGGCGACTACTTCCCTTCATTGTTGGTTACCGATGTCACCAAACCAGCGGCTCATGCAGGTGTGTATAAGGTTCTTTTGGATCAATTTTCTGATTTCGAATCTGGAAAAATTGTTGTTGTAACCATGAATCTTCGCTCTTTCAACGCTCAATGGATTTATTCGAATCTTGAAACAGCCTTGCAAAAAAGTATGGTTCTGCTTCAACCGTATCCTCCGTTCTTCAACAGGTTTCTTCTCTCATTTAAAGCTTACGATATTAAAACCGATGCTGAACGAACAAATCAATTCAAAGCTCAATGGGTCAAGGATGAATTTCATCTCCCTTTCAAGTTTTCATACCGCAATGTGGCCGATTGGGACAATGCCTATGCCTTGAAAGGGTTTCGGGATTCAAGCGGAGCCATCAATTCAAAACTCACAGAACTTGGTTGCCACTTCATTAAAGCCTATGGTTTTCAAATTGATACAGCAAGCAATCCTCGAATTAGGGATTTTAACCATATTGTTGACTGGGCACAAAAACACAACCAAATTCTTGTATTTAACCTGATGCCAGAAAACGTTCAATTAGCCAGCAAACTGGTGGGCGATACGTTGGTTTATATGATCAAAGAGAACATGCAATTGCTTGTGGATTATTACAAACGCAAGGGCGTTGTTGTGGTTAACAATGGAATGGTTGTACCGAGCGATCAATTTGTTGATCAGGATTATCCAACCGAACATTACGCTCAGGCGGGAAGAAGAATCGTGGCAAGAAATGTAGCTGATGCTATAAAAAAATGGAGACCATCTGAATATGAAGATTTCCAACCTGTTGATTTGTACCAAACGCATTTTTATAACGATTGCGACCACAAAATGGTTTGGGGTCAGATGCAAACCATTACTGACGAGTTTGCACATTCAGGAATTTTTTCATCACAAACCGGGAATGGTAACGATTACAGCATCACTCTTGAATACCCTTTAAATTTAATTCCTGACAGCCTGGTGAACACAATTAGCGTAGATTTCTGGATGATGCAAAGAAATACAAACCACGATGCCAAATTGGTAATACAGGCTGAAGGCGATGATTTTTCAGGTTTTTGGCAGGGAATCCCTGTCCTACCCTATATGTCGGCCAACGACAGGTGGTTTCCCTTTCATTTTGAGATGACCATCCCCGATTCAATTAGGAATGCCAGCATGTTAAAAGTTTATCTGTACAATCCATCCAAGTCAAAGGTGTTCATCGACGATTTGAAAATCGAGATTAACAAATGAAACTGCAGCAATCATTTCCGCAACCTTGATGTAAGCGGGTGCCGAAGCCCTTTATAGCTTTTAAGTTCCATTTTTACTTTCCCAACCACGATGGCCGATTCGGCCAGCAACGGGATGTGGTTTCTGTCGTCGCTCACGTAGAGCACCATAGGGTAAGGATCAGCGAAAACACCACCTGTGGCCATCATGGGTTTGAACTTGAGACAGCTAAACCTCCCCGGCTCGATCTTGATGGTGTCGTGACCAATAAATTTGATGGCCGAATGGTAAACCGAATCGTCGAGGAAGAAGGGGATAAAAAACAGGTCGCCGGGCTTTAGTTTAGAGGCATCGAGGTTGCGGGCATAATAGAATGCTGAAATGATGTCGAAGGTTCCGGGCTCAATTCTTTTCTTTTTCGTAGAGCTTTGAGCCAACCCGTTGTTGTGGTCGAACATTACCACATCGTCTTTTTTGTAGCCCCCTTCGCGGGTGTATCGTTTGAATTTCACAGGCCACAGCGAGGCCGTGTCAATCCAGCTCTCAAAGCGGTCGTGTACTTTGTAGAAGAGGTTGAACATTCCTTTTGATTTCCCTTCACCCACAATGTGGTAAGTGGGCACACCAGCAGTGTTTTCGGTTTTTTTGTTTACAGTAACGGTTCCATAGCCTGCCGTTACATTGGCCAGCCATGCATCGTAATAGAAGCGGTAGGTGAGTTCTTCGCCGGGAAGAAAAGCGTAATTTAGAGGTTGAGCCCCTGAATGTGCGCCAGCCAAAAGCATCAAAGCAACAAGGATCCGTTTCATAAATGTTCATTTTTTGAACTTCCTGCTGATGCAAAAATAAGGCCGGAAATGTGTAGATTTCCGGCCTTATCAAGTTCGCGGGTATTTTACAGCACGATGTTAACGATTTTGCCAGGCACCACAATCATTTTGCGGGGAGGTTTGCCGTCGAGGTATTTTTGAGTTTTTTCGTTGGCAAGCACTGTTTTTTCAATGTCGGGTACAGCCATATCAAGAGGAAGAGTTAGGGTGAATCTCATTTTCCCGTTGAAGCTCACCGGGTATTCAAAAGCGCTCTCCACCAAATATTTCTCGTCGAAAGCAGGGAATGGAGCATAGCTCACGCTTTGCTTATGTCCGAGCAGGTTCCACAGCTCTTCGGCCAGATGAGGGGCAAAAGGCGAGATAAGGATCACAAGGGGTTCGAGAATGGCACGTTTGTTACACTTCAAATCGGTGAGTTCGTTCGCGCAGATCATGAAACTGGCAACGCAGGTGTTGAACGAAAACCGCTCGGTGTCGTCCTGCACCTTACGGATGGTTTTGTGCAGCGTTTTCATTTCGGCATCTGAGGGTTGGTCATCGCTCACGGCGAAATTGTTGTCGCGATCGTGAAAGAGTTTCCAAAATTTGCGAATAAACCGGAAAGTACCTTCAATACCTTTGGTATCCCAGGGTTTGGCCTGTTCAAGAGGTCCAAGGAACATCTCGTAAAGGCGCAAGGTATCGGCGCCATAGCGTTCCACCAGGTCGTCGGGGTTTTGCACGTTGTAGAGCGATTTCGACATCTTTTCCACCTCGTGGCCGCAAAGGTATTTTCCCTCTTCGAGGATGAATTCGGCATTGGCCAGATCGGGGCGCCATTGGCGAAACCGCTCGGTATCGAGCACGTCGTTGTCAACCAGGTTGATGTCAACATGAATAGGTTGCACATCGTAGTTGTTGCGGAGGTTATACGAAACGAAAGTAGAGGTTCCGTTGATTCGGTAAGCAAAACTCGATCGGCCCTGGATCATCCCCTGGTTGATGAGTTTTTGGAAGGGTTCGGGCTCGACGGCCATGCCAATATCGAAAAGGAACTTGTTCCAGAAGCGGGCATAAATGAGGTGCCCGGTGGCGTGTTCAGCACCACCAATGTACAGATCAACGTTGCGCCAATAGTTCACGGCTTCTTTGGAGAAGTAGTGTCCGGGGTTTGAAGCGTCCATGTAACGAAGGTAATATCCGCTCGATCCGGCGAATCCGGGCATGGTATTGGTTTCGAGCGGCAAACCTTTGTAAGTCCAGTTTTTGGCGCGAGCCAGCGGAGGTTCGCCCGAGGCTGTGGGGAGGTAAGCATCCACTTCGGGGAGCATGAGCGGCAGTTCTGATTCGGGGAGCATGTAGGGCATGCCATCTTTGTAATACACTGGGAATGGCTCGCCCCAGTATCGTTGGCGCGAGAAAATGGCATCGCGCAGTCGGTAATTGATGGTTCCCCTGCCGATTCCCATCTCTTCGATACGATCGATGGTGGCGCGCATGGCTGCTTTTACCTCCATCCCGCTGATAAATCCTGAATTGATCATCACCCCCTCTTTGGAGTCGTACGATTCGGTCCAGGTTGAAGGGTCGGCAGGAACTTCGCCGGGAGCGCAAACCACCTGCACCACGGGGAGGTTAAAATGGCGTGCAAAAGCAAAATCGCGGCTGTCGTGTCCCGGAACGGCCATGATGGCGCCAGTGCCGTAGCCCATAAGCACGTAGTCGGCGACGAATACAGGGATTTGATTTCCTGTGAGTGGGTTCACGGCATAGGAACCTGTGAACTGACCACTTACCTGCTTCACCTCGGTCATCCGTTCGCGCTCCGAGCGGTTTTTAGCCCAGGCGGTATATTGTTCCACTGCTTGCGCGTGTTCGGGGGTGGTGAGTTGGGTCACCATTTCGTGCTCGGGTGCCACCACCATGAAGGTGACACCAAAAAGAGTATCAGGCCTTGTGGTAAACACCTTGATGACACCACCCGCGGGAGCCTCACTTTCGGATTTGCCTGGTACGAGTGCAAATTCCAATTCACAACCTTCGCTGCGGCCAATCCAATTTTTTTGAATCTCTTTAAGGGAATCGCTCCAATCGATTTGCTCCAGTCCGTCGAGGAGGCGTTGGGCATAGGCAGAAATTCGCAACGACCATTGGCGCATGAGTTTGCGCTCTACAGGATGACCACCTCTGACCGATAAGCCATTACTGACCTCGTCGTTGGCCAGAACGGTACCCAGTTCGCTGCACCAATTTACCCACGAATCGGAAAGATAGGCCAGCCGATAGTTCATCAGCATCTCTTGTTGTTCCTTCTCGCTCATAGAGCGCCACTCCTGAGCCGAGAACGAAACATGGGGATCGCAGGCCGCATCAATCCCCTGGCTTCCGGCAGCATCAAAGTGTTTCACCAAATCGCTGACTGGAACAGCTTTGTCGAGAGTGCGGTTGTAGTAGTGATTAAAAAGTTGGATGAAAGTCCATTGAGTCCATTTATAATAGGCCGGATCGCAAGTGCGCACCTCACGATCCCAGTCAAACGAAAAGCCTATCTTGTCCATCTGCTCGCGATAACGGGCAATATTTTTATTGGTGGTAATCTCGGGATGAGTGCCGGTTTGTATGGCATATTGCTCGGCGGGCAGGCCATAAGCATCGTAACCCATGGGGTGCAACACGTTGAATCCCTGCAGACGCTTGTAACGGCTGAAGATGTCGCTGGCAATGTATCCCAGCGGATGCCCTACATGCAATCCGGCTCCGGAAGGGTAGGGAAACATATCAAGCACGTAATATTTGGGTTTGTCCGACTGGTTGTCGGCTTTAAAGGTCTTCTGTTCGCTCCAGCGGCGTTGCCATTTTGGCTCTATCTCTCTGAAATTGTAATCCATCGACAGTATTTTTCTAAGTGGCTGCAAAGGTAGCAAAACCAGCTCTACTCACAAGACAGCACACCTCAGCGCAACAGCAGAGTCTTGACAAAAGTCATCACCACCACAGCCACAATGATCCAACGCACAAACGAAGCTCCGCGCTTCACGGCCATCCTTGCCCCAATCCATCCACCCGCAAATGTTCCCATAGCCAGTACTAAGCCGTAGAGCCAGTCAACCTGGTGATGCCACACAAAAATTGCCAATGCAAAAGGGGAGTACAGAAATGTAATAAAAACCTTCAGGGCATTGGCTTTCACCAGTTCGTAGCCCGATTGCAGCACCAAAGCTGCCAGCAGAAAATATCCGATGCCCACCTGAACGAATCCTCCATAAAATCCGATTGCTGCAAACATCAGCCAGGCAACAACTCCGGGCTTTGCCTGATGACGCGAGGTATTGCCTGCAATCCAGGCCTCAGGGTCAACAAACATCAACACCACCATGAAGGCCATCACCCCAAGCAGGAGGTATTCAAGCAACTGCTTGTTGATGTCGGAAGCCACCCAGGCTCCTGCCAGCGAGCCCAGCAAGGCGGGCAGGGCATAATGCCAACCCCTGGGGAGATCGAGCCGGCGGCTGTCGGAAAACTTTTTAACCCCTGCCATAGTTTGAAACACGATGGCTACCCTGTTGGTTCCATTGGCCAGATTGGCATCAAGCCCGAAAAACATGAGCAGCGACAGCGATATCACCGATCCGCCACCTGCCAGAGTGTTGATTATGCCCACCACCACTCCTGCCAGCCCTAGTATGATCAATTGCAAAGATGTTGTCATATTCTTCTCAGATTGGTAACGACCTGAACAAGGGTGCCAGGTCGAATATGCCCAACAACTGTCCCGACGACAGCACGATTACCACCACAATCACCCAACGCACGAAGTTGGCTCCCCATTCAACGGCATAGCGTGCTGCCAGCCAGGCGCCTGCTACGTTGCCCAAGGCATGCGTCAGACCAAAGGACCAACAAGCCTGCCCTTTCCACAGGAAAACAAGCAGGGTAAGAGGAGTGTAAACAAACACCACGAAAACTTTCAAAGCGTTGCTGCGAACCAAATCGAGTCCCAACCCCAATACACCTGCTATAATCAACAGGTAGCCCACCCCTACATGAACAAATCCGCCATAAATACCAATGGCAAAAAACAAACCATAGTGCCACCACCTGAGAATTGCAACAGAGCCCGACATCTTCCCCTTAAGCCACAACTGCGGCTTCCAGACAACAAAAACCAACATCAGCAGCATCACAACAGCAACGAGGTGCTTGAAGAGCTTTTGGTCTATTTTCACTGCTATCAAAGCTCCTATCAGGCTTCCCACCACAATGGGAATGCTGAGCAGCAATCCTTGTCTGAGATTGAGCACCCTCTTTCGGACAAAAGTTACAGAAGATGTGAGGGTTTGAAAGGTAGCAGCAATGCGATGCGTGCCGTTGGCTGTCACCGGAGGCAGCCCCAACAACATGAACACCGACAGCGAGATGATGGTTCCGCCTCCGGCCAGTGTGTTGATAAAGCCTACCACAACACCCGATCCAACAAGCAAAACCACATCCAGAACATTCATAGCTCAGTCAATTTGATTCCAAAGGATGCTGATGACCCTGGCTATCGAGTCCTGATCCATCCCACATTCGCGATGCAACTCCTCGATGGTTCCCTGCTCTACAAAACGATCGGGCACCCCCACACGCCTTAAAGGAACCCGGTAAATGTTGTCGGCCATGAATTCCAATACCGCGCTGGCCAGCCCTCCTGTAAGGGTACCGTCTTCGACGGTGACGACCGCTTTGAACCCCGAAAACACCTCGTGAAGAAGTTGCTCGTCGAGCGGTTTCACGAAACGCATATCGTAGTGAGCCGGAACAATTCCCTGCCGGGAAGTTTCGGCAATAGCCTTGGTCACCGTGTTGCCAATAGTACCAATCGAAAGAATTGCTATCCGGCTGCCATCGCTTATTTTACGACCTGTTCCGGGCTTAATATACCTGAAAGGTGTGTTCCATGAAGTCAAAACCCCGCGACCTCTTGGGTACCTGATGCTGAAAGGCCCGTGGGGTTGATTCTGAGCTGTAAACATCATGTTACGAAGTTCTTCTTCGTTCATGGGAGCGGCTACTATCATGTTGGGGATGGCCCTGAAATAGGCTAAGTCGAATACCCCGTGATGGGTGGCTCCGTCTTCGCCAACCAACCCGCCCCGGTCGAGGCAAAACACCACATTAAGATTTTGAAGGGCAACATCGTGAATTACCTGGTCGTAGGCACGTTGCATAAACGAAGAGTAGATGTTGCAGAAAGGGATGAGCCCCTGAACGGCTAACCCTGCCGAGAAGGTCACGGCATGTTGTTCGGCAATCCCGACATCGAAAGCCCTTTCGGGCATGGTTTGCATCATCATGTTGAGCGAACAGCCTGTAGGCATGGCCGGGGTAATCCCCACAACCAGCGGGTTGATGCGTGCCAGCTCGATGATGGTTTTCCCAAAAACATTTTGATAGCGCGGGGGCTGAATTCCAGAACATTTGTTTTCAATGATTTCGCCTGTATGGCTGTTGAAAGCACCGGGCGCATGATAAGTTGTGGGGTCTTGTTCGGCTCTTTCAAGCCCTTTCCCTTTTTTGGTGATAACATGAAGCAGTTTAGGACCCGGAATGCGGCTCAGGTCGCGCAGCAAACGGGTGAGCCGGGCCACATCGTGGCCATCAACAGGACCAAAGTAACGAAAACCCAACGACTCGAACAGGTTGCTCCGTTTCAAAAGAGTCCCTTTGATGGCACCACCAATTTGTTTGACAATAGCTCGTGTGTTGTGCCCATACTTGGTATCGCCACCCAGGAGTTGCCATATTTTATTACGAGCCCTGTTGTAGGTGCGCGAAGCTACCATGTTGGTGAGGTAGTCTTTGAGGGCTCCCACGTTGCGATCGATAGCAATACCGTTATCGTTAAGAATCACCAGCAGGTTGGCATTGGCAACACCGGCGTGGTTCATGGCCTCGAAGGCCATGCCGGCCGTCATACTCCCATCGCCTATCACGGCAATATGTTGCCTGCGGGTATCGCCTTTAAGTTTGGAGGCTACCGCCATGCCCAACGCTGCGGAGATGGAGGTTGAAGAGTGCCCGACCCCGAATGCATCGTATTCGCTTTCGGCTATACGGGGAAAACCGCTTATCCCTTTGTAGGTTCGGTTTGTGTGAAACTGGTCGCGTCGTCCGGTCAGTATCTTGTGAGCATAAGCCTGATGTCCGACATCCCAAATAAGCTTGTCGTATGGGGTATTGAACACATAATGCACGGCCACAGCCAGCTCCACGGTCCCCAGGCTGGCACCCAGGTGACCCGGATTGCTTGCAATCACCTCAATGATGTATTGACGCAATTCATCACAAACGACACTGAGCTGTGTCTCATCAAGTTTGCGCAAATCGGATGGTGAATCGATCTGCTTTAGCAGATTCCCCGATACAACTGTCATGACATTTCTTTATAAACCGGCACAAATATAACGGTATTCGGCGGAGCAACGAGATGTAAAAACTAAAACCCTGATTAGCCACACTTTCTCACTTCTGGTGAAGAGTTGTAAATTTTAGTTTTTCTCTCCTATATTTGTCAGAAACAATCTGATCATGAAAAATCTTAGAACCCGTGACCACCGCACTGTTCTTTTCAGAGAACTTATACATACTGATTACGACAAACTTACGAGTTATCTGACAAACCTATCCGATGAATCGAAACGACGTTTTGGCCCACATCCGTTTACCCGCTCCGCTGTTGAAGAATTTCATCAATCACAAAAAGATGTGACAGGCTTCGTGGCCATGGACCAGGAACAAAATGTGGTTGCCTATGCCTTGATTGCAAGGGGCGTGCTTGATGAAGATCAACCCAGATTCCTGGGCTACGGCTTGTTGCCCGATGCAAATTCCTGGTGTACTTTTGCCCCTTCGGTAGCCGATCAATGGCAGAGCTGCGGATTGGGATCGCAGATGTTTGAATGCATTGCTGCTTATTGTTCTTCAAAGGGCTATAAAAATGTGATGCTATGGGGTGGGGTGCAAAGCACCAACACAAAAGCAGTGAATTATTACCTGAAACTTGGCTTCGTGAAATTGGGAGGATTCGAACACAACGGGCCGAACGATGACATGATGCTGCAATTATCCTGACTTTTCCTGAGAACTTGAGTCAAAAGGGCTGTTGAATCGTGATGACTCAGAAAACCAGGGGCTTCTTGAGTTAATCGGTATCAGACGCTACGCTTCGTCTCTTATAAATTTCGAGGTTACAACTCCCTTGCAACAGTTTGATTTTTCAAAACTTCGCAAAAATGCAGCGGGTGTTGTGCATCAGTCACAAAAAAAGAACCGGAGCGGGTGCGGCGCAAAGCACTCATATAGGCTCCGCTGTGAAGGGCAAGGCCAAAATCGCGGGCTAGTGCACGAATATAAGTTCCTTTGGAGCAAACCACCCTGAAGTCAACCTCGGGCATGTCAAGCCGCGTTATTTCAAAGGTACTGATCACAACGGGTTTGGCTGCAATAACCACCTCTTCGTTTCCACGGGCGTAGTCGTAGGCTCTTTTACCGTCAACCTTCACTGCCGAAAACACCGGAGGGGTTTGCATTATCGACCCTGTGAGGCTTTGTGCCGCTGCATAAACCATTTCCGGAGTGATGTGATCAACAGGCCACCGGGCATCGATCTCTTTTTCCAGATCGAAAGAAGGAGTTGTGGCTCCCAGTACAAAGGTGCCAGTGTATTCTTTGTCGGTTGACTGCAACTGATCGATTTGTTTGGTGGCTTTACCCGTGCAAACAATCAACAAGCCGGTAGCCAGGGGATCGAGGGTTCCGGCATGGCCCACTTTGATTGACTTCACGCCGAGATAGCGCCGTACCGTGTTGCGAACCTTTCCCACCACGTCGAAGGAGGTCCATCCATAGGGTTTGTCGAACAGAAGGATGGCTCCTTCAGCAAAATCGTGTTGAATCATCCTATAATATTGAGATCGTGGCCTAAAGCCATTAAGATCAATATGGCAAGCCCGGCAACTATGCGGTACCACCCGAAGGCCTTAAATCCATAACGGGTGAGGAGCGTTATAAAAGTTTTGATAGCGGCAATGGCCACTACAAAAGCCACCACGTTTCCAATGATCAGTATGTCGATGTTGTCGGAAGTTATGTGCTTGTAGTTTTCGAGCAGTTTGTAGGCCGATGCCGCGAACATGGTTGGAACCGCCAGAAAGAACGAAAATTCTGCTGCTGTTTTGCGCGTGAGGCCTTGTGCCATCCCCCCAATGATGGTAGCAGCCGACCGCGAAACACCCGGTATCATGGCAATAACTTGAAACACACCTATCCAGAAACCTTTTTTGTAGGTGATGGTCTGGTCGGTTGCAGGCCGGTTAAACCATTTGTCAACGAAAAGAAGCACAACACCCCCAAGCACCAACATGACAGCTACAACCAACACACTCTCAAGCATTTTATCGATTAAATCGCCAGCCAAAAAACCGATAACAGCCGCGGGGATAAAGGCCACGAAGAGTTTAAAATAGAAATCGAGCGACTGGAAAAATTTCTTCCAATAAAGCACGATTACCGAAAGGATAGCCCCAAATTGTATGTTCACCACAAAAGCTCTTGTGAAATCGGTTGATTCAACACCCAGGATGCTTTGGGTTATGATCATGTGCCCTGTGGAACTCACCGGCAGAAATTCAGTAATTCCTTCAATTATAGCAATAATAACGGCTTCAATCCAGGTCATATCGGGTGATTTGAATTTTATTTAAAACTATTGATAAAGTCTGCCAAACAGGCCATGCATTTTACAACATATTCATGCAGAACAATTCACGACAGAGAAATTGGCACAAACCTACCAACGGTACTCATTATCCCTGCGGGGTGGCTAATCGCGGGTCTTTTTCATGATGGCAAACAACCCTGTGATGAACCCTGCAATGATGAGTATGGGCGAAAGGGTGATGCGTTGGAAACTAAACAGGTCGTAGCTGAACACATTGGGGTCGGAACTGCCTCCGCCTGCCATCAGAACAAATCCTATCAGAAGCAGAACAACCGAAACCAACAACAGTTTGTAATTGGCTGAACCAAAAGCAAATTCACGGGTCGGGTTTTCGCCCGTTGATTGGGGTTGATCGTTTTTTCTCGTTTCTTTTTGTAACATATTCTTTGTTTATAAGGGGGGTTAATAGTAATACAGTTTATCGGGATCGATGCGCAGGAACTTCCTGACAGCAAACAGGTTCGATATCCAGGTGAGTGTGATACCCAGGATCAGCACCATGGCAAACAGAAGCAGGTAGAGGTTGAGCTCGGCCAGGTTGATAAGTTCGGGAAGTTCGGCATTGCCATACCAAAGAAGTGCCGAAAGCAGGCCGATGGCGACCGTTGCCCCGAATATTCCTTGCATCACACCACGCAGCAGGAACGGACGGCTGATAAAAAGCTGGGTGGCACCAACCAGCAGCATCGTCCGAATCAGGAAACGACGAGAATAGACCGCCAACCTGATGGTGTTGTTGATAAGAGCAAAGGCTATCACCATCAGCAGTATGCTGAAACCGGTAAGGACTACACTGATACGCTTCACATTATCGTTTACCAGGTTGATGAGCGATTTTTGATACTGAACCTCTTTCACATCGGGCTGGGCGGCAATCTTCTTTTCGAGTGCCGGAATGCTGTCCATGTTGGCCCAATCGGCATGCATCTTTACCTCAATGGAGGGGAGCAGGGGATTGAATCCCAAAAATTCAACAAAATCTTCGCCCAGATCTTGCTCCATTTCCCTGGCAGCCTGCTCGGCTGTGATGTATCGGGTGCTTTTAACCCAAGGCATAGCGTCGAGCCGCTTTTGAAGTTTTAGTACCTCCGATTCCCGAACCCCTTCGCGGATGGTTACCGACATACCCAAATTTTCTTTAACATGCTGCGAAAGCTTTTGGGAATAGAGCAGCACCAGGCCTACGGTTCCAAGCAGGAACAATACCAGGGAAATGCTCACCACCGTAGTGATGTAGGAGGAGGCCAATCGCCTGCGGGTGTATTTCTCTTCTTGTTGAGCCATAACGGGTGCAAAGATACATGAATTGACCCATTCAAGAGTTCGATTGAAAAAATTTGTAAAGGCAATCAACAGGCATCATCCCTAAACAAACGGTTCATTTTCCAAATCCGGAACACGGGGGGCTTTCACAGTGCGATGGCCTGCATGATCAAACGGTTCCTCCACCGTTTGTTAAACCGGCAATGCAAGTTGACTCCTCAGTTGTAAAGATATTGTGCCAGGCAGCGTCGAAAACTTCTGCCTGTAACTGTTAAGGCTGGATGCTATTTCAATGGATAATTCTTCTTATGGCGCAATACCATGCTGATTGCCAGCAACAAAAAAAGCAACGAAGTGAAAGCGGCCAGCCTGCCAATGTAATCGCCATATTTCACGTAAAAGGTGAGGAAAGTGTTGGCATACAGGGTATGACGCATTACTGCCTCCTGCCAATAAGTGCTCTCGGCTATTATCTCGCCGCGTTGATTAATAAAACCTGAAATCCCGGTATTGGCAGCGCGTGCAACATCACGGCGGGTTTCGATGGCTCGAAGCTGCGAGAATGTGAAGTGCTGCCGGTGACCTGCAGTATGCCCCCACCAGCCGTCGTTGGTTATCACGAAAATCAGTTGGGCCCCGTTGCGAATGAACCCGGTCAGAAAATCACCGTAAATAGACTCGTAACAAATGGGGACGCACACCGGGGTTGATGTGCTGTGTCCCAGCACGACCCTGTTTGGCATGGTTCCCAAACTTCCTACCGTGCCTCCCAGGTCGAAAGCAATCTTTTGTAAGGCAAATGTAACCGAAGGGAAAGGGAGTCGCTCAGGACCCGGAACCAACTTTGATTTGTGGGTGTATTCAAATTTGAAGGAGGTGTCGATGCAGATGGCTGTGTTGTAAGCATCGTAGAACTCGTCGCCATGACTGAAGCGCCTGGCTGTTTCGGTTTGTTTCACTTTGCCATAATATTGGTATGATGAAACTCCTGCAATCACAGCAACTTGAGGGTGGGCCTTTACAAAACCTGCGATTTTGCGGATACTTTCGGGTGAACCAATATTATCGAGCCAAATGTCGTCGTAAATGGCTGATTCAGGGAATACCACATATTTCACCGCGCTATCGGTTTTGGTTTCCGACAGGGCCAACAAACGATCCACAACGTTTTGGGTTGGCAGTCCGTATTGTTCGCTCCAGGGGTCGTTGTTGGGTTGCACCACCACCACATCGATGGGTTTCCCCTGTTCTGTGTATTGGCACCACAGAATACCCGACACAACCAACGGCACGACCAGCAGCACTGTGAAAGCAGAGCCGTTTTGGAGCACAAGCCGTTTCTGGCGCTTTATTGCAGCTTTGATAGTAAGGAACGCAAAAACGTTGGCTATTAAAACCCAGAGACTCCCGCCAAAACAACCCGTGTACTCATACCATTGAATCCAACGGGGATAAGCCGCGAAGCCATTGCCCAGGTTGAGCCAGGGCCACGACAAATCCCAGTCGAGGTGAAGATACTCAAACCCGATCCAGAACGCGATGAGTAAAAGGGGACCTCCTGCCATTGGACGGAGGTTGCGGCGAACAAAATGGTAAGCAACGAACACCAGAGCCTGAAAAAGAGAATTCAGGATAATGGCCATAACAGCTCCAAAGATGGTTGAGTTCCATATCCACCACGTGGTGAGCCCGTTCCAGAAGAAAAAGGTGAGCCAGACCCATCTGAATAGGTGAAACCGTCCAAATTTCTCACGGTTGTTCAGGATGGTCTCTTCGATAAAAAAGAGTGGTACAAACCCGAAAAACAGCAAACCAGGGAAGCCGAAACGGGGCCATCCCAGCGACAAAATCAATGCTGAAACCACCGACAACAAAAGGAATTGTCGTTTGCGCGAGTCGATCATAGGTTTTTTTTGGCAAAGGTAGCGCAAGTTTGTGAAAGGATTGTGAAATCAGGGTAAAACCGGAAAACCAAAAAAGCCTCCCCGAAATATTTCGGGGAGGCCTTGCAGGAGTATATAGGCAAACCGTTACCGGCTGGCTTTCACAAATTTCTGACGGATTGTGGTTCCATCATCAGTTCTTATCACCAAACTATAAATCCCGACATTGAGGACTTGGGTATCCAACACTACTGTTTCATTTCCCGAGATGGTAACAACAGTTTCTGCCATGGCCTGACCGGTCATGCTGTAAATGGTGAGGGTGGTGTTCACCGCTTTTTTGGCAGTCAGGTCGATGTTTAACTTGTCGTTCACGGGGTTGGGGTAAACATCCTTCACGGTCGCAAGGTCGGGGATCTGATCGCCAATGCCCATCACCGAACTGCCACTAAGCTTCAAGTTGACAGTAACCGAAGGGGTTTCAGGCGAAAGGGTGAGGGTAACCGGGGTGGTGTTCACGCCATGCATTTCGGCCCAAATGGTGTAGGTGCCGTAAGCAAGGGTGTTGAAGTTAAACGAGCCTGCTGCATCGCTGCGATCAAACACCAAGGGCTGGTTCTGACTGTCGAGCAACAGGATGTTTACATCGCTCATACCCGATTTAAGTCCGTTGCCGGTGATGCTACCGTTGATAAGACCCAAGCCGGGAAGAATTCCGTTGCATGCTACAAGATGAATATCGTAAGCAGGTAAGGCAGTACCAAGGGTAACCACAGAGGCTTGCTCCCAGAAAACCACATCGCCGTAATAGGTTGGCAGGTAGGCCGTGGTGTCGCCATACACGCTGAAGGGGAGGGCTAGTATGTGATAGCTTCCGGGCATTACTCCATCGAAATGGTAATATCCTGATGAGTCGATCATAGCAACCTGGGCACCCCAGTTCCATATGCCTGTGAGCGGCATCAGCAAAACGACACCTTCAACCGAGTTGGCACTTCCTGCCATCACTTGTCCCTGGATGGTTTGCATGGACATTGTATCGCCAACAAATACCAACTGTCTCGAGGTGGATTCACACCCCCCGTTGGTAAGGGTAGTAAGCATTACAGGATAGATGCCAGGGG
>JAQVCV010000045.1 GCA_028689615.1 Bacteroidales bacterium
GATTGCAACGCGATACACTGTTGAACATCCGCAACGATTTTGAGCGAGCCGCTTACCGTTGGACGCCCTGGCCACGAAGAATGGTTCACGACAGTGCCTTTTCTGGAAGTTGGGTATTGGCCTACGATCGGGTTCAAACTTACAGCATGAGTATAGGCATCGATTCGGCCAAATTGTTCCGCACAGCGCGGAACCTGCTCATTGATGGTACTTTCTGGTATCTGGAACTGGAACCCGATGCTGTGTTGAAGTCGCCGCTTGTGATCGACATCCAGGCTCCGGGAGGGGTTTCTACTTTTTATAAAGGGGCTTCACTCAAAGAGATTCCCGATTCAACTACCGGTATGTGGCGTAAAGCTTCTTTCAGATTTACAGCGCCCGTACCCGATAGTGGATCTGAACTGAAAATATATTTGTGGAACAAATACAACAAGAAATTCTACGTTGACGATTTTGATGCAACCATTTTCAGCCTCAAATACTAATTAAAAGACCCCGACTGTTGCCGGGGTCTTTTACAATATTGAAACAACGAGCCAAAACAGTTCTATTCCAGTTCGTGAATTACCAGGCCGCTGCGCAACTTTGGTTCAAACCAGGTGGTTTTTGGTGGCATGATGTTGCCAGAGTCGGCAATATCTATCAACTGCTTCATCGAAACAGGATAAAGAGCAAAAGCTACTTTCATTTCACCGTTGTCAACCCTCCGTTTGAGTTCTCCGAGACCACGAATTCCACCAACAAAATCAATCCGTTTGTCGGTTCTTAAGTCTTTAATACCAAGTAATTCGTCGAGAACGAGGTTCGACAGAATAGTAACATCGAGCACTCCGATAGGATCGTTGTCGTTGTAGGTCCCGGGGCGAGCGTTGAGCGCATACCAATGCCCATCGAGATACATCGAAAACTCGTGAAGAGCAGCAGGTTTGTAGATATCGGTACCTTTGGCCTCAACAACGAACGATTTCTCGAGTTTAGTCAACAACTCAGCAGCGGTAAGGCCATTAAGGTCCTTCACTACACGGTTGTAATCGATAATTTTTAATTGATTATCGGGGAAATGAACAGCCAGGAAAAAATTGTACTCCTCGTTTCCTTGATGGCTGGGATTGAGTTTGCGCTTCTCGGCACCAACCAGGGCAGCAGCAGCAGTACGGTGATGGCCATCAGCTACATAGGTAGCAGGAATGGCTGCAAAAAGCTCAACCAGTCGGGCGATGGTAGCCTGATCGTCAATTACCCAAAAATGGTGACCAAAACCATCATCGGCTACAAAATCGTACTCGGGTTGATTGACAATCACCTTATTGATTATTTCATCGATTTCGGCAACTGCTGGGAAAGTAAAGAAAACAGGTTCCATGTTGGCGTTGTTTACCCTCACATGCTTCATCCGGTCCTCTTCTTTGTCCTTACGTGTAAGTTCGTGTTTTTTAATGACATTATTCAAATAGTCATCCACGGCAGCGCAACCAACAATTCCGTACTGGGTGCGACCGTCCATAGTCTGAGCATAAACATACAGTTTATCGGCCTCGTCCTGAACGAGCCAGCCTTTAGCTCTGAACTGGTCAAACACTTCACGGGCTTTTTCATACACTTCGGGTGCATGTTCGTCGTATCCCTGACTAAAGTTAATTTCTGGTCGGGTGATGTGCAACAGCGAATAAGGATTTCCTTTAGCTTCTTCGCGTGCCTCATCAGAGTTCATGACATCGTAGGGGCGGGCAGCCAGTTGTTTGGCGATCTCTTTTGGCGGACGCAGCCCTTTAAAAGGTTTAAGAATTGCCATAGCAATAATGTTTATTTAATTGGTGTAGTAAAGTTTCGATTCTTATCCATATCGAAGTTTTTCTTATGCGCTGGTTCAGGAAAAACATTACCATCGTCGTCACAATCATCCGGTTCAGCAGTTTTTTGGATAGAATTGATGAGCGATGTCAGCATCCTTGTAAGTTCAACCAAACGCTCTCTGACCAATGACCCGTGCTCATCAGGCATCAGATGAAGCTTGATACAAAGGTTTGCTCTTACATCTACTTCTCTTACATTTGAAAGTGCGACTCGGAGAAAATAGACAAACTGGGCTTTATTTCTGGCCGATCCTTCGGCGATGGCAATCGCGATTTGGGTAGCAGAATTTACCAACTTGTTGGCTTCACAATCTTCTGACAGGCTGTTCACCGAAGTGTGAGCTCTGAGCCAGGCTGCCAAGTCAAGAGCTTTGTGATAAACCCTTAACTCATCAAACCTAAAACTGTTCCATTCTTTTTGAGGTTCTTTTTGCATTTTGTTGCTATTTAAAGGGGATTTAGTATATGCTTGAGATGTCGAAATCAAAGCCGGCCGGGAACGCTGTCAAAAAAAACCGGCCGGCTTTGAATGACTTATTTGTTTACCTGAAAAGTGGTGACCCCATCTTTAAAGAAAGCAACGATCTGGTTGGCAGCTGCCAAGCCAGCGTTGTTGTTGGCTTCAGAGGTTTGGGCACCCATTTTCTTGGGGGTAAAGAAGAAGCGGCCAGCATAATTAGCAATCACAGCCTCTTTGCAGCCTGGTTCAATATCGCTCAGGTATTTGAAATCCGGACGTTCTGCAAAAACTTCCATCAGTCCCTCCTCATCAATCACCTCTTTGCGGGCGGTGTTAACAAGAGTAGCTCCTTTGGGCATAAGCGAAAGAAGGGCTTTACCGATTGATTTCTTGGTTTTATCGTTTGCAGGAATGTGCAGCGAAACATATTGACATTTGGTATAGAGTTCTTCAACCGTTGCCACTGGGATTACTCCGTCGGCTTTCATAACATCGGCAGAAACAAAAGGGTCGAAACCGTAAACTGTCATCCCAAACCCTTTTGCAATAGCAGCTACATAGCGCCCAACATTGCCATAGGCATGAATTCCAATGGTTTTCCCTCTAAGCTCGGTACCCGATGCACCGTTGAAAGCTCCACGAGCCATGTAAACCATCATTCCCAGTGCCAATTCTGCTACGGCATTGGAATTCTGTCCCGGTGTATTCATAGCAACCACGCCATGTGCGGTGGCTGAAGCCAGATCGATGTTGTCGTAACCGGCACCGGCTCTCACTACAATCTTGAGGTTTTTGGCAGCATCAAGCACCTCTGCATCAACAACATCACTGCGGATAATCAAAGCCTCAACATCGGCAACTGCTTCAAGAAGCTGTGCTTTGGAGGTGTATTTTTCCAAAAGCCTGAATTCGTATCCGGCTTCTTCAGTTATTTTTTTGATTCCGTTCACAGCCGAAGCGGCAAAAGGTTTGTCGGTAGCAACAAGTATTTTATTCATTTTGGGGTGATTTTAAAATTGTCATACAAAATTAATAAAGTTAACCGTAATCAAATGGGTGTTAACGGAATTATTTATCGGGTCATCGCAAAACCGTTATAACTCCCTGATATTGTTTGATATTTCGCAAAACAAGGATGTAGTAATAGGTGCCTTCCGAGACTGGATTTCCGCCTTGATCGCGCCCGTCCCACTCGCCCTTGTAACTGTTGTAATGGCGAACCTCGTTGCCCCAGCGACTATAAATAAACAATTCGTTATCAGGATAATAATGAATATTAGGTATGGTAAAATAATCGTTAAATCCATCGCCATTGGGTGTTATCACGTTGGGAATCTCGAGTTCGCAATCCTGTTCTCTCACGACCACAGTATCCGAAAGGGTGCAACTGTTGGTATCGGACAAGGTAAAGACATACTCCCCTGCTCTGAGATCGGTGTGGAGGAGGGTGACAATACCATCATTCCAGGTGGCCTGATATGGAGGCGTTCCACCTGAGGGCTTTAGCAACACCGAACCGTTGGAAGCTCCCCGACACTCAGGCAAAACCACCTCCTTCTCAAAGGTAACCTGTGTGGGTTGCGGAAGGAAAATGGCAGTATCTTTTCGGCATCGTAACGAATCGGTGAGTTGCAGGGTATAGATTCCGGAAGGGAGGTGAAAGATTTCGTCGGAGGTGCTGCCGGTTGACCACAGGTAGCTGTAGGGAGCTATTCCGCCCGAAGCCCTGGCAAGCAAAGAACCATCAGAGTATTCAAAGCAAGTGGGCTCCACCAACAAGGGAGTAACCATCAAAGCAGGAGGTGCCACCAGGTGGTATGACCTGTATTGCCTGCATCCGTTGGAGTCGGTAACGGAAGCCTGGTAGGTTCCTTCGGGAAGCCCTGAAATATAAGTCCCTGTTTGACCATTGTTCCAGGCAACTGAAACGGGTTGAGCCGCCGCTGTAACAACAAGGTTCACCCAACCATTGGCCGGGCCGGTAGCACAGGTTGGATGAACCACCGTGGCTTCGATCTGCATTGAATCAGGCACTGGAACAACAACATCGTGGTTTTCGACACAACCGGCCCCGTCGCTGAGGGTCAATGTGTAAGCTCCTCCGGCCACATTAACCAACGAAAAGCCAGTAGTTCCGTTGCTCCAAACACCCGAATAGGGTAAAACACCGCCACTAACATCAACGTTGACAGCTCCATCGGCTGAATAAAAACAGCGAGGAGGTGTAACGTGTGCAGTGACTGCCAAAGGCTGATCTGGTTCATTCACAAGGGTGTCGAAAGCCATTTGGCACCCTTCGTTGTCGGTTACCACAGCTTGATAAGCACCAGCCGGCAGCGATTCGATGGTTAATCCTGTCATCCCGTTGCTCCACAAGGCATTGAAGGGGGGTGTTCCTCCTGCTGGCAACAGCTTAATCACCCCGGTAGAATCGCCGTGACAGGCTACCTGAATCACCTGTGCAGTGATTGAAACAGGTTGAGGCTCGGTGAGAATCCAGGTTTTGCTTTTGCGGCATCCCGAAGCATCGGTAATCATCACGGTGTAGGTACCGGGCAACAAATCCGACAAGCTTTCGGTGTTGGCTCCATTGCTCCAAAGCCAGGTATATGGGGGCACTCCACCAGTTGTTTGAAGCGTGATAAAGCCGTCGGTATAGCCATAACAACTCACACCGGCCGAGGTGTCGTTGGTGAGAATTTCGGGTGGAGAAGGCATCTCGAACAGAAAAAGAGAATCACAGCCTTTGGAATCGACAACACGCACCCACTGAGAACCACTGCACAACTCGTTGGCACTAAAACCCATCTGGCCATTACTCCACCGAACCAGGTAAGGTGGTGTTCCACCAGTAATCATCAGGCTGGCCTCCCCGTCGCATGTATCGAAACAGGTAGTTGGAATGGTTTGAAGTCTGATAACAAACGACTCCACTTCGAAAAAAACAATGGCTGTATCGCTGCAACCTGTGAGGGTATCGGTAGCTCTCACAGCCACATAACCTCCCGTAAAAGGTCGAACCAACAGGCTGTCGGTACCCTGTCCGGTGATCATCATCGCTGATGATTTCCATTGGTACTCCATTCCGGCTTCTGGTTGAATCACATGAAACCAAACAGAATCACCCTGGCAGACCAGCGCCGGACCAGCAATACTCACATCGGGTTTAGAGAGTTGTAGGGTCAACGAATCAATCACTATGCAGCCAAATTCCGAAACAGCCTTCAGCCAGAAATGAAAAGTCCCCTGCCCGTTTACAGTGATTGCGTTTCCTGAGGGATAGACGTTGAGGGTATCGGAGAAATCGGGTTGCGAACTCCACAGCAGAGAAGATGATGGTGAAACCTGAGCAGATAGTAAAGCAGTAGTATCGCAAACAACGGTATCGCCTGGGGTTTCGAGCCATACCTGATCAACCATAACCATCTGGTAAATGGAATCGGTGCAGATGCCATTCCCGGTTACAAGCAGGTAGAGTGTCGAAGTGGCCGGTTTTGCAGTAGGGTTGCTAACATTGGGATCGTTAAGCCCTGAGGAAGGTGACCATGCATAGGTGATAGACGGATCGGGCGACGGGGGGATGCCAATCTGCACCGGCTGCCCATTGCAGGTGGTGATGGTATCGAGTTGATAAACCGTGTCGGAGAGTACGCTCACGCTGCGGTACAGCGTATCGGCTATGTTGCAGCTCTGGGGCCAGCGGGCTATGAGTCGCACGGTGTAATTGCCGGCTTGCTGAAAGGTGTGCTGCGGATTTTTCAGCGTAGAGGTGTTGGCCGATCCTGAGGCAGGATCACCGAAATTCCACAACCATTGTGTACCCCTTCCTGTGTTTTGAAACTGAACGGCATAGGGCGAACAACCCGGTGATACCGGATTGAATGCAGCCAGGGCATAGTCGGTTATCAGTCTGATTTTAAACACTGCATTGTTGCAATTGCTGGAATTGTTGGAATTGCTCCAGGCCCCGGGGTTGGGGAAAGTGGGAAACTGCTGACATGCCCCACAACTGGCACACACGCTCTGGTAAATGTTGCCATTGCGGTCGAAGCGGCTCGTGCCACCATCCACGTGGTCGTGTCCGCTGTAGTTGCAACCGGCATAGTGGATTTCACCAAAATAGGTGGCATAGTCAAGTCCGTCCATATTCTCGCCAAACACGCCGATATAAAAGTCCTGCCCGTCGGTTTGGTTTTGCCAGGCATCGGGGGTGATGGGCATCCCTTTGGTTCCGAACTGACTACCCCACGAAGCGGTTTGCCCGCCCCACTCTCTGCCCCAGCCGCTTACATAAATACGGTTGCACACATCCACCGAGAATGCCGTGGGGGAGATGTCGGGGGAGTTTCTTCCGCTGCCAAACACCGAGCTCCAGATCAACGAGGTAAGCGAAGCGTTGAATTTGGCCAAAAATTGTCCACTCCCGGGTACGGAATAGGTGGCGTTGTACACCAAGGTGTTACCGGCAGCCTTTGTTTGACCAAAGAGATGAGGATTGCCCAGCCTGTCGGCTCTCACAAAATAAGCCTGATCGTATTTGTTGGACCCAAAATAAGTGAGACCAAGCTTTTGTTGCCCATTGGCCGAAAGTTTCAGCAAAAAGCCATCGCATGACCCACCCTGAAAGGTGGTTTTCCAGGCACCAGGAGTTGTGCCGATGTTGGTACTGGTTGTTCCACCGGTGGCAAACAACACCCCACTCGTATTCACATCAATGGAATAAATGGCATCGTCGCCCGATCCTCCCATGTAGGTACTCCAGGTGAGCGAGGAGAGCGTTGGCGACAATTTGCTTACAACACCTTCCTGCTTGCCATTGTTCTGTGGTTGAACAGCATCAGCAGTTACCGGGTAATTGGTTGAGAAAGTGCAACTGCCGATATATACATAGTTTTGACCATCGATGGATATTTCGCCACGGGCACCGTCGCCGTAATTGTAGTACAGGGTGTCGTTGCCGGTCAGATTCACAGGGTCGTAACGCGAACGGAAGTTCAGTCCGTCGTTGCCCGTTCCTCCCAAGAAGGTACTGGCAAGCAATTGAGTTCCATCGGCTGACAATTTGGCGACAAACAGGTCAACTCCCTGGGGATATTGCAAAACATCGTCGTAGGTAAGCGGAGTGCCGCCATTGAATGTGGGATCATAAGCTCCGGCTGTCATGGGGAAATTGGCCGAGCCTGTGGTTCCCATGATGTAAAGGTTGCCCGCTTCGTCGCAAATGATGCTGTGGGGTATATCGGCTTTGTTGCCCCCCAAGTAGGTGGCCCATCGGCGCAGGGTTCCGGTGCTGTCGTATTTGATGATGGCCACATCCCAGCCTCCTGCGTAGGTTTGCTGCCAGGCGCCAACGGTCACCGGATAGCCGGCACCTGAGGCTATTCCTCCCGAAAAGACATTTCCCAGGTGATCGTATGTGGCTGTGAAGCCCCAGTTGTCAACAGTTGAGCCACTGTAAGTACTGAAAATCAACTCAGGATCGATAACCAAAGTATCGTAAACAATGGGTATCGATGACAATGCAAATCCCACAGAAAGGCCGTATTTGGAATAGTCGCAACTGAGGGTTGTTTTATCAGTACCATGCACCACCCACGAATCGGGATAGCCTTCATTCACCTCGCCCACCGTTGTTTGAATACTCAATTGGCCATCGCGGATGGTGAAGTTATCGATGCCGTCGTAGCGGATGCGAATAGAACGCGGATCAGCACCACGTTGCAATTGCCACTCAAGCTTCAGGTTGCCGTTTTTCGAGGTTAGCAGCAGATCAATGCCTGGGTAAAGGTTGTTAAATCTGATTGAATGGTATTTGCGCACACCGCTCACGGCCCTGTCTGAAAGAAAAAAATTCAGGTAATCGGGAGCCTGTCCTTCTGCTGTGAGGCTTGTGCCCTTGTTAAAGCGGTCGAACACCATTTTATAAGCGTGTCCCTTTTCTACAGGACTGTGAGCTTGCTGCTGATCACCATGATGGGCATGACTGTGCCCTACCGAATTTGGATCGGTGATGTTGAATTTCAATCCGTCGTGCTCCACGAAGAGGGTCACGTTGGGAGCGGGATTGGCGGTATAGAGCACCTGTGAGGGCCACTGTCCCTTATTCTCGATAAAGGCAAACTCCCCTACCCTGCCGCCAGCAGTCAACATACCCGAAAAAAACAAGGCAAACAAACCCAAAAAAGTAATTTTATGCTTTGCTACCATACCACAAATTTATGAAATGATGCAATATAAAACCCGTCTTACTTTTAAAATTTTTTAAAAACATTTTACATACTAAATATCTGACTATAAAAATATTAAAAAAATTTTGTTAAAAATTATAGAAAACTACATCTATCCGATTTTTTTTTTATTACTTTGCACTACAATTTAAACGGAATCTTAGATTTTGTTTTCATTGGTTTGTAAATTGTTTTTGGTTAAAGTTTGGAGAGACGGGGCTGGGAAGCCCCGTTCTTCTTTTTTACCGGGGTTCAAGTTACTTCACAACTTATGGATATTAGTGCTTTAGCTTCCTGGCTTTGTTGTAAACTGGAAAGATTCGGGGCTGTACTGGCTGGGAGTTTTCCGTTGGGGTTGCAGAGGCCTGACAGCGATATAGACATCATTTGTTCTTTCAGTCAGATCAAAGAATTTGAAGAGGCCCTTAGGCAACTTTTCGGACATTATCAAAACTTTCAGTTAGCAGTGAAAAACATACGCAGCGAAAGATGCGTGGTTTGCAAGTTTGTTGCTAACGGGACGGATGTTGAGATTTTCGGGCAGAATAAGGCCGTTCATCAACAATATGCCTGGCGGCACCTGGTTGTTGAACAACGTTTGCTGGAGGCCGGGGGAGAATCCTTTCGCAAGCTTGTGGCTGAGCAACGAGAAAGCGGATCTAAGACAGAGGCAGCTTTTGCAACTGTTTTGGGTCTTTCTGGCGACCCTTTCGAGGCGCTGCTTCTTTTAGAAGTCCTATCGGTCGATCAGCTGGAATCCAGATTTTTTTCAACACAGAAGCCCGCTTAGGCGGGCTTCTGTGTTGAAAAAAGCGAAAGAATTTTACAATTTCTTTACAGCAGAAAGGGCTATCTGCATCATGTTGGTGAATGAAGTAAGCCGTTCTTCGGCTGTACACCTCTCTTCAGTGATAAGCTGGTCGCTCACGGTTAACAGCGACAGGGCATTACGTCCGAATTTGGCAGCAAGTGAATAGAGAGCTGTGGTTTCCATTTCCACAGCCAGAATTCCATGTTTCTGCCAAATGGCATATTCGGCCATCAGGTCATCAACAAAGAAGGCATCGGTGGTAAGAACCGACCCTACATGAGTTGTAAGCCCCAGTTCAACCGAGGATTCCCATGCCTTGCGCAAGAGATGAAAGTTGGCAGCAGGGGCAAATTCCATGTTACGGAATTGCAGTCGGTTGAAGTTGGAATCGGTGCTCGCGGTGATTGCAAGAATAACATCGCGCAGCTTCAAATCGGGCTGAATGGCGCCACACGTACCTATTCTGATCAGGTTCTGACAGCCATAAAAATCCATCAGTTCGGTGGCGTAAATTGCTATTGAAGGGACACCCATGCCGGTGCCCTGCACCGAGACCCGTTGCCCTTTGTAGAAGCCGGTGTAGCCAAGCATTCCACGGATATTGTTATAACAAACTGCCTGATCAAGGTAGTTATCGGCAAGATATTTTGCCCTGAGCGGATCGCCGGGAAGAAGAACGGTTTCGGCAATCTCGCCTTGTTGTGCCTGAATGTGTATTCCCATAGAAAATTTTATGTTCGGTTATTTTTTTATCACAGCGTTTTTCACGATCCAGCGACGTGCGTTGACAAAGGCTTCCATCCAAGGGGTTACAGCATCCGACTGACGATCAGCGGGATAATATCCCCAATGCCAGGGATAGAACGATCTTTCGAGGTGGGGCATCATTGCCAGGTGTCGTCCGTTGGAACTGTAGAGGGCTGCCACATTGTAGTCGGAGCCGTTGGGACTACCCGGATACTCGTTGTAGCCATATTTCATGGCTATGTTGTAATCGGCTTCGAGATTGGGAAGTCTGAAGCGTCCTTCGCCGTGAGCCACCCAGACACCCAGGCGTGAACCAGACAGGGAGCCAAGCATCACCGAGTGGTTTTGCGGGATTTCAACTGTAAGGAAAGCCGATTCAAATTTGCCCGATTCGTTGTGATCCATAAAGGGGTGAGCCCTGTGTTCAGTTGTGATGAGCTCCAGTTCCATCATAAGCTGGCAACCGTTGCAAACACCAAGGCTTAGGGTATCTTTGCGGGCATAGAACCTTTTCAGGGCCAGGCGGGCATTCTCGTTGTAGCGAAATGCACCGGCCCATCCTTTGGCCGACCCCAGCACATCAGAATTGCTGAATCCACCAACGAAAACGATCAGGTTTACATCCGAAAGATCTTCTCGTTTGTTGATGAGGTCGGTCATGTGAACATCTTTTACATCGAACCCTGCCAGATGGAGCATCCAGGCCATTTCGCGGTCGCCATTCACCCCTTTTTCGCGGATGATGGCGGCTTTGATGCCGCTGCGTTCGGTGCGATGGGGATCAAGCCCCATTGAGGCAAAGGTGCCGTCGAAACTATGGGGAAACCTGAACGTGAGGGGTTGTTGATGGTAATTGACAAAACGTTTCAGGGCTTGTTCGGTACCAGCCTGTATTTTGTCGAACAGGTAGGAGGTTTTAAACCACACATCGCGAAGGGTGCTGATGTCGAAAATGGTTTCAATTCCCCGAAATTCAACCACCAATTCATCAGTGGGGTAAGGAACACCAAGCACCGTGTATTTCACCCCTTCATTTAAAAGGAAGTTGGTTGCTTCAATCTCGTTGGTAACCTGAATTACCAGAGCCGGCGATTCGCTGAAAAGCATTTTAACCATATCGGTTTCGCCAAATTCCCCCAACCTGATTTTCATTCCAAGTCGCTGGTGCGGGAAGCACATCTCGAGCAGGGTAGTAATGAGTCCTCCGGCCGATACATCGTGGCCTGCAACAACCATCCCCGATGAGATCATTTGCTGCACTGCCGCGAAAACTTTCCGCAGGTAGCTGGCGGGAGCGGCATCGGGAACGTGAAGCCCCGGAGTGCCGAGCACCTGAGCAAGAGCCGAACCGGCAAGCCTGAATCCTTCAATTCCAAGAGGCACATAAACAATTGTTGTATCAGGATTAGCGATCAGCGCCGGTTTCACTGCCTTGGTAAAGTCGTTGGTGTGAGCTGCTGCCGACACAATGACCGTTCCGGGTGACATCACGGTGGTACCGTCGTTGTATTTCTGGGTCATCGACAAGGAATCTTTCCCTGTGGGGACATTGATTCCCAAATCAATTACAAAATCGCTCAGAGCTTTGACAGCATGGTAGAGGCGGGCATCTTCGCCTTCGTTGCGACAGGGCCACATCCAGTTGGCACTTAGCGAAACCGATTGAAGACCATTTGCAAGCGGAGTCCAAACTATATTGGAGAGTGCGCGGGTAACAGCCAGTCGGGCACCAGCTTTTTCATCAACCAATGAAGCCACAGGAGCATGACCAACGGAGGTGGCGATGCCGTGGGTTGAGTTGAAATCGAGAGCCATAATACCCAGATTGTTGAGCGGCAGTTGCACCGGCCCTGTGGTTTGCTGAAGAGCCACACGACCTGTTACCGAACGGTCAACCTTGTTGGTAAGCCAGTCTTTGCAGGCTACCGACTCGAGTTGAAGCACCATGTCGAGGTAATCGTGAAGTTTGGTCTCGTCCCAGGTGAGTTGCGGAAAGGGGGTAACGATCTCGTGGTCGTTCATCACTGTGCGGGGAGGCTTGCCGAACATGTCGGCCAACTGGAGGTCGATGGGTTTCTCGCCGGTTTTGCGGTTCACAAAGGTAAACTGATGGTTACCTGTGGTTCTTCCAACAGCATAGAAGGGTGCCCTCTCGCGTTCGGCCACCTCTTTCAACAGGTTCAGATGCTTCTCTTTGATCACAAGCCCCATTCTCTCTTGTGATTCGTTGCCAATTATTTCACGTGCGGAGAGGGTTGGGTCGCCAATGGGGAGTTGGTCGATTTCTATTTCGCCACCTGTTGACTCAACCAATTCCGACAGGGAGTTTAAATGTCCGCCGGCTCCGTGATCGTGGACGCTGATGATGGGGTTGTCGTTGCTTTCGGCCATAGCTCTGATGGCGTTGTAAACCCTCTTTTGCATTTCGGGGTTGGCACGTTGAACCGCGTTGAGTTCGATGGCATTTCCATATTCTCCGGTTGCGACCGACGAAACAGCTCCGCCTCCCATCCCGATTCGGTAGTTATCGCCACCGAGTACCACAACAACATCGCCTGGTTCGGGATCAGCCTTCAGGCTGTCGGTATGTTTTCCGTAACCTATGCCACCGGCAAGCATGATCACTTTATCGTATCCATAAGTCCGGTTGCTTGCAGTTTGCTCGAAGGTGAGCAAGCTTCCGCAAATCAAGGGTTGGCCAAACTTGTTTCCAAAGTCGCTGGCACCGTTTGAAGCCTTGATCAGGATTTCTTTTGGCGATTGGTAAAGCCAGGGGCGTGGCATTACCGACTCTTCCCACATGCGCCCCTTTTCCAGTCGCGGATACGACGTCATGTAAACGGCGGTGCCTGCCAAAGGCATACTCCCTTTTCCTCCTGCCATTCTGTCGCGGATTTCCCCGCCACTCCCGGTAGATGCCCCGTTGAAAGGCTCAACGGTTGTGGGGAAGTTGTGGGTTTCTGCCTTCAACGATATTACTGATTCAAAGGGTGTAAGAGAGAAAAAATCGGCTTTATTCTGCGAGTCGGGTGCAAACTGGCTTACGCGGGGTCCCAGCAGGAAGGCTACATTATCTTTGTAGGCCGATACAATGGTATTGGGATTCTCTTTCGAGGTGCGTTTGATCAGGGTAAACAGGGTATCGGGCATCTCTTTGCCATTGATAACAAAGGTGCCGTTGAATATCTTGTGGCGGCAATGTTCGGAATTAACCTGCGAAAAGCCAAACACTTCGCTATCGGTAAGGGGGCGACCAATGCGGGCAGCCACCTCTTCAAGATAAGCGATTTCGTCGGGACTTAAAGCCAGCCCTTCCTGCTGGTTGTAGGAGGCAATGTCGGTTACCGACTTTACTGCATCAGGTTGACGGTCGATGGAGAAGATGGTTTGATCGAGACGGGGATAAAAAGCTTGCAACATGGGATCAAACTCCGGGGTCTGGGTCAAAACACGGCGAAACTCCTCCATTCTTACAATCCCCACCAGCCCGGTATTCTGTGTAATCTCCACAGCATTGGTACTCCAGGGGGTTATCATTTCGCGACGGGGGCCGATGAACGACATCTCAATACACTCCTTGTCAATCCAGAGGGCATTTCCAAGAAGCCATGTTAGTTTTTCAAGATCGGGAGCTGTAGGTTTCTGATTGGTTTCTACTACAATCACCACGTTAGGTCTTCCTTCAAAAAAGAGCAGCATATGCTTTGTATTGTGTAGGTTAACAGATTGGGGAATATCTTTTAATGGCACAAAGGTACGGGAATTTGGCGTGAGGTGCAACGTACCAAACCATTCGCTTCGGCTCTTGTGTGCTTCCAGCGGGAAATTTTCCGACAATCAGTGAGGTTGAAAACGGTTGTTCCGGCTGTCCTTTTTACTCGAACAAGCAAGCTGATTTGTTGCCCGATTGAATTCCGACCTGTGGCCCGTCAGTTAGTAGTACCCAATCAGCCAAGCCAAAAAAAACTTACCTTTGCCCCCAAATTTGTAAAAAGTAAAAATCTATATTATAAGTAAAACCCCATGTTTGAAGGTTTAAGCGAAAAACTCGACCGTGCGTTTAAAGTCCTGAAAGGCCAGGGACACATCAGCGAGATCAATGTGGCCGAAACCATGAAAGAGGTGCGCAAAGCGCTACTTGATGCCGACGTAAGCTATAAAATTGCCAAGCAATTTACCGACGATGTGAAACAGAAAGCATTGGGTCAGAATGTGCTTACAGCCATCTCGCCCAGTCAGCTCATGGTAAAGATTGTTCACGACGAGCTTACAGCACTGATGGGTGGCGACAAAACCGACATCAACACCAAAGGATCGCCAGCAGTTATCCTGATGGCCGGTTTGCAGGGATCAGGAAAAACCACCTTTTCGGCCAAGCTGGCCAATTACCTCAAAACAAAGAAAGGGAAGCAGGTGTTGCTTACCGCTTGCGACGTTTACCGCCCTGCTGCTATAGATCAGCTGAAAGTGTTGGGAGCCCAGATTGAAGTTGAGGTTTACAGCGAGCCGGAAAACAAAAACCCGGTTGCAATTGCCAAAAACGCCATCAAACATGCCAAGGAGAAAGGGATAGGAGTAGTTGTGGTGGATACTGCCGGCCGTCTGGCTGTTGACGAACAGATGATGGACGAGATTGGCCGCATTCGCGATGCCATAACACCCGAAGAGATCTTGTTTGTGGTGGACTCCATGACCGGTCAGGATGCCGTGAACACCGCCAAAGCCTTCAACGACAAGCTGAACTTCGACGGTGTGGTACTCACCAAACTCGACGGAGACACCCGTGGTGGAGCTGCACTCACCATCAGGGCCGTGGTTGATAAACCCATCAAATTTGTTGGTCTGGGCGAAAAAATGGATGCCCTCGACATCTTTTACCCCACCCGTATGGCCGATCGCATCCTGGGTATGGGCGACATCGTTTCGCTGGTAGAACGTGCACAGGAGCAATACAATGAGGAGGAAGCCCGCAAACTCCAACAAAAGATTGCCAAAGACCAGTTCAACTTCGACGATTTCATGTCGCAGATCAAACAGATCAAAAAAATGGGCAACGTGAAAGACCTCGTATCGATGCTCCCCGGCGTCGGAAAAATGATGAAAGATATCGACATCGACGACAACGCCTTCAAAAGCATCGAGGCCATCATCCAGAGCATGACACCCCAGGAACGCCAAAATCCGGTAATCCTCAACGGGTCGCGTCGCAAACGCATTGCAATGGGAAGTGGCACCGACATTCAGGAGGTAAACCGACTGATCAAACAATTCGATGAAACCCGCAAAGTGATGAAAATGATGACCACCGGCGGAGGAAAAGGGTTGATGAAAATGGCCGGAAAAATGAAAAACGCCAAAAAACGGTAAAACGAACTTATAACCAATTGCTATTTATAACCTGTAGCCGCCCCAATGAGGCTGCAGACACTCATTCAGTTCACATCCATGAAAATCATCGACGGAAAGGCTATTGCCGAAAAAATAAAAAACGAGATTAAAGCCGAAGTAGCCGCCATCATCGACCGCGACGAAAGGGCACCACACCTGGCAGCCATTTTGGTTGGCAACGACCCGGCAAGCGAAACTTACGTAGCTTCCAAGGATCGCAATTGCAAAGCACTGGGAATAACATCGTCACTCTACAAGCTCGATGCAAAAACCACCGAAGAGGAGTTGCTCAAGGTGATTCATTTCATCAACAACGACCCCGATATTGACGGCCTGATTGTGCAACAACCCCTCCCTTCCCATATCAATCCCGATAAAGTGATTGAAGCCATCAGCCCCGCGAAAGACGTGGATGGTTTCCACCCGCTCAATGTCGGGAAAATGGCTATAGGGCTTCCCACTTTCCTGCCGGCAACCCCCATGGGCATCGTGGAGATGATTCGCCGCGAAGGAATTGAAACCGAAGGCAAACACGTGGTTGTTCTGGGCAGGTCCAACATCGTTGGAACACCCATCGCCACGATGCTCAGCCGCAAAGGAAATCCCGGTAATGCAACCGTAACCCTGTGCCACAGCAAAACCGCAAACCTCAAAGAACTCTGCCTCCAGGCCGATGTTTTGATTGCCGCCATTGGCAAACCCGGTTTTGTGACTGCCGACATGGTGAAACCCGGGGCTGTTGTGATCGACGTGGGCATTCACCGCATCAGCGACAACAGCGAGAAAGGGTACCATATAGCCGGTGATGTTGACTTTGCCGAAGTATCGAAAATTGCCAGCGCCATCACCCCTGTTCCTGGTGGTGTAGGACTGATGACCATTGCAGCATTGATTATGAATACGATGAAAGCCTTTAAAAAGGAGTTGTAACCCATGCTGATAGCCATGATACTGGCCTACTTCAGGCTCCGTGGTCGCCTCTCGTTACCGGGCATCGTGATGATGATGCCCCTTTTGGTTTTCCCTATGAATTGTTGCGTGAATGCTCAGCAGTCGCCCGATGCCCTGCCTGGTATCGACAACACCCCTGCCGTGATGGAGGGATTCACCCGGTTTGAGGCCACTCCCGCCAAAGCATCCAAAAAACTCCCAAAAGACCTGCGCGAAACCAGCGCTCTCATTTGGTTTAGGGGAGCCTGGTGGACTCTTAACGACAGCGGAGGGAAACCCGAAGTGTACAGGCTGAGCAAATCGGGAAACCGGATAGAGCAGGTTGTGGCTTTGTCGGGCGTAGAAAACAACGATTGGGAAGACCTGGCCACCGATGGAACCTGGCTCTATGTTGGCGACTTTGGCAACAACGGCGGCAAACGGACCAACCTTGCCGTGTATAAAGTGGCTTGGATCAACATCCCCAACGAGGGCAACGTGACCCTTAAACCTCAGGTGATCAGGTTTGCCTGGGCCGATCAGGCCGACCTCCACCCGAAAGCCTACAGGCACAACTTCGATTGCGAAGCTATGTTTTGTGCAGGTGGAAGCGTGTGGCTGTGGACAAAAAACTGGAACAACCTCAACTCGCGCCTTTACGAATTGCCTGCACAAACCGGGAGCTACAACCTGAAACCCGTTTATGAATTTGATGCCAATCTGCGAGTAACTGGTGCCGACTACGATACCAACCGCCGCATACTGGCTCTGGTGGGCTACATCGATTTTTTGCCCTCTGTGTGGCTCTTCACCAATTTCCATCCCAAAATACCTGCCGATGGCGGACGCATCAGAATCGACATGACCAGTATGGCCGGCACCCAGGCCGAAGGCATCTGCTTTGGCGACAACGGACAGCTTTGGTTCTCTGCCGAAAAGACCAAAGTGCGTCCTCAAATGATTTATCAGCTCAACGTGAACACCTTTGTTCGACCCAACCTCTAACCCTGTGAAAACAGCTGTACCGAATTCCGAATCATGATTAAATACGACCTCAACCTCCTCGACGAAGGGAAAAAACTACCCCTGGTAGAAGAATTCTATACCCTTCAGGGCGAAGGAATACAAACAGGTACTGCCGCCTATTTCGTTAGACTGGGAGGTTGCGATGTGGGCTGCGCCTGGTGCGATACCAAGCACAGTTGGAACCCAACGCTTTTTCCTCCCGTAGCCACCGACGACATCGTGCAGCGAGCCGCCTCCTTTGCAGCCAAAGCGGTGGTGGTTACAGGCGGCGAACCTACAACCTACCCTCTGGGCTACTTTACAAGCAAACTCATGGAGGCCGGAATAAAAACCTTTCTTGAAACTTCGGGAGCCTATCCCCTCACAGGCCGTTGGGACTGGATTTGCCTGTCGCCCAAACGCAACGCACCACCGGTTGGAAACATTCACCAGCATGCGCACGAACTGAAAGTGGTGATACACGAGGAGGCCGATTTGCTGTGGGCCGAAGAGAATGCCGCCCTGGTTGCCGATACCTGTTTCCTGCTGCTTCAACCCGAATGGAGCCGCCGCGAACAACTCCTGCCGCAACTGATCGACTACGTGCAACAAAACCCACGCTGGCGGTTGTCGTTGCAGGTGCATAAATGGTTGAGGATACCCTAGGGGAGGTTTGGTTTGCATGGTTTGTTTTATTTCCCCCGAAAAACATTGTCAAGAGCGCACCGACCTAATCGATAATCCACCGGCTCGATTTTTATTCGTCGGCGGGCAATGAGGTTTCGGGGAAATTAGTCGGGTTTTGGGGGTAGATGAAGATACAATCGCTGCTTCAAAAGATCGCAAGACTACAAAATGCGCACTGTTTAAATAAGTTTACAAACCCCTGTCCCAACGATGAGACTGGTATAAGTCAGTTTACAAACCCCAGTCCCAACGATGAGACTGGCATAAGTCAACTTACAAACCCCGGCCACAACGTTGTGGATGCCCTTTGCAAGCTTACGAACCCCGGCCACAACGTTGTGGATGCCCTTTGCAAGCTTACGAACCCCGACCACAACGTTGTGGATGCCCTTTGCAAGTTTATGAACCTTTTTTTTTCATACCGATGGTTATTTGAACAGACCTAAGCAGACCGCAGGAAACAAGATAAAGCCACTCAAACCCACAACCCCCTCAACCCAATCCCAAAAACAACTACTTTTACCAAATCAAAACGTCACTCCTATGACCCTCCACACCATCGGCCGATGGCTTCTAGTTTTAATACTTACAACCACAGGGTTGGTGCATGCCCAGCAAGGCGAATTAAGCACCGAATCGCAGCGTGCAATCAGGTATTATTATAAAGGCAGCGAATCGTACAGGTTGCGCGATTATCACAATGCCGAAGCCGATCTTCAGCAAGCTGTGGCTGCCGACGATCAGTTTTCGGAAGCCTACATGGTGCTGGGTGATCTCTATACCGATCAGAAAAACTACGAAAAAGCCATCGTCTTCTATGGCTATGCAATCACCAAAGGACGAAGGCTCTACCCGCAAGCCTACTTCTACATGGCCAAGCTTCAACACAAAAGCGGTCGCTACGAAGAGGCCATTACCAACTACGGCTTGATGGTTCAAAACTCAACCCGCAACGACGAGCGAAGAATTCTTTTAGAATCGCTGATAAGCGATTGCCGGTTTGCCATCGAGCAGATGCAACACCCGCTGCCGTTCAATCCCCAGAATCTGGGATCGGCTGTCAACACATCCAAAGCAGAGTATTTTCCATGCCTCACCGTTGACGGACAAACCCTTCTCTTCACCCGTCGCGAAAAGCTGGAAGGTGAAAACTTCGAGCAGGAAGACTTCTACATGAGCACACGGGCCGACAGCGGCTGGCAAACCGCCCATCCCGTTGGGATTCCCATCAACACCCGATGGAACGAGGGAGCTCCCACCCTTTCGCCCGACGGGCAATACATCATCTTCACGGCCTGCGCCAACGCTGCCCGCGATTACGGTCCCGATCGCGAAGGTTATGGCAGTTGCGACTTGTTTGCCTCGCGCCGCGTGGGAACCGGATGGACAGAGCCGGTCAACCTGGGAACCCCCGTGAACAGCGGCTATTGGGAAACACAACCCTCGTTTGCTTCCGACGGGCGCACCCTCTATTTCGTGCGAGGCTACCGCGACAAACAAGGCGAGAGCCAACAGGATATTTTCACCAGCGAGATGTTGTCCGATGGTCAGTGGAGTGTTCCGGTAAAACTGCCCGACGTCATCAACAGCGCGGGGCGCGAAGAGAGCGTTTTTATACATCCCGATGGACGCACCCTCTATTTCAGTTCCGATGGTCACCAGGGGATGGGCGGCCTCGACATTTTCATGAGCCGCCGCCACGACAACGGTGAATGGTCGAAACCCGTCAACCTGGGATACCCCATCAACACCTGGCGCGACGAGAACAGCCTGTTGGTCTCGGGCGATGGCAAACTGGGCTACTTTGCCAGCGACCGGCCAGGAGGATTCGGGAGCCTCGACCTTTACAGCTTCGAGATGCCCGATACCCTGCGCCCCCAACGCATCACCTACCTCAAGGGAACGGTTTACGATGCCCTGTCGAACCAGAAACTGGAAGCACGGTTTGAACTCATCAACCTGCTCAACAACCAGGTGGTTGTAAGCAGCGTGAGCAACCCGCTGACCGGCGAATTCCTGGTAGCATTGCCTTCGGGAAAAACGTATGCGCTCAACGTATCGCGAAAAGGCTACCTTTTCTACTCCGATCACTTCGACTTCGCGGGCGACCACGGCATTGGCAACCCCTTCCTGCGCGATGTCCCCCTGCAGCCCATCACAGTGGGTAAAAGCGTGGTGCTGAAGAATGTTTTCTTCGATACCGACAGTTTCAACCTCAAACCAGAATCGCGCGCCGAACTCGACCGCCTGGCGATGCTGCTCGACGAAAACCCCACCATGAAAATCGAAATTGGCGGACATACCGACAGCCAGGGCAACGATGCCTACAACCTCGAACTGTCGCTTAACCGCGCCCGCGCTGTTTTCGATTACCTGGCAGCCAAAGCCACGAACCCCAAACGACTCACCTATGCCGGTTATGGCGAAACCACCCCTGTGGCCGACAACACCACCGAGAACGGTCGTGCCCAAAACCGCCGGACAGCCTTCAGGGTGATGGGACTCTGAGGTTGCAGACGCGGTACGAAACCGTTACCTTTGCAAAAAAACTGACGATTCATGGACACCCTCTTTGCCCACGACTCCTTCTTCTTCACCTACATCGTGGTTCCTTCGCTCATCTTCCTGGCCCGAATCAGCGATCAGAGCATCGGAACCCTGCGTATCATCTTCGTATCGAAAGGCTACCGTTTCTGGGGCCCTTTCCTTGGCTTCTTCGAAGTGATTATCTGGCTGATAGCTGTACGCTTTGCACTTAAATACATCGACAGCAACATCTTTTGCTACATAGCCTACGGCGCCGGCTTCGCCATGGGCAACTACATCGGCATCCGCCTCGACGAAAAAATATCGCTCGGAACCGTCCTTTTGCGCATCATCCCAAAAAAAGACACCACCGAGCTGGAACGCTACTTCATCGAACACCACTTCGGACTCACCAAGGTTGACGCCGAAGGATCGACCGGCAAGGTGAAGATCATTTTCACCATCATCAAACGGAAAGACATTCCGCACGTTACCAGCGTGATCAACCAGTTTAACCCCAATGCCTTCTATACCATCGAGGAGATCAAAGCCGTGAACCGCGGCGTTTTCAAGCCACGACCCAACCGCACTTTGCTCGAATCAATAGGTTTTGCTGCCCGCAAGGCAAAATAAAAAAGCATACCTGTGAAACCACTCGCTTACCAATCAATCATCTATGTTGCTGTGCAGGTTTCATCAATTGCTTACCTGTTTTTCACCCAGTTTTCATTCCCTCTGGCGCCACCGACGATGGTAGCTGCTCTGGCAGGTGCCCTGATTGCATTCTGGGCTATTTGGGAGATGCGACAATCGCGCCTTAACATCCTGCCCGACCTGCTGCCGGGCTCACGACTGATCACCACTGGTCCTTATCGTGTGGTGCGTCATCCAATGTACACCTCGCTTCTGGTAGTTTTTGTTCCTTGGGTGGCTGTTGATTTTACCACATCGCGACTTCTAGCCCTCTTGTTGATGCTGCTCTCCCTTTTGCTTAAAATGGCACGCGAAGAGAAACAACTCAAAAGCGCTTTTGCTGAATATACTACCTATTCGGCCAGAACCTGGCGACTCATTCCTCTGGTTTTCTAAAAGTGTTGTGTTTATCGTGCACATCCCTTTCAGAGAGCTTTTAGACTGTTCGGATGTGGATCGCTATTTTTGTCAGGCTAAACCTTCGTTGAATGACCGAATATTCTACAGTTTGTCCGCGCAATTGCTACAGCACCTGTAGCTTCAAAGTAGTGACCGAAAACGGCCGGATTGCAGCCATCAGACCGCATGCCGCCAACCTGGCCACACCAGAAGGGCCGTGTCTCAAAGGGTTGGCATACGTAGAACGCGCCAATTCCGCTGACAGGCTTTTGTACCCGCTTCGGAAAGTCGGCAACGGGCAATTCGAGCGCGTCAGTTGGGGCGAAGCCTTCGACCTGCTCACCAACCGCCTGCGGAAATACCGCGACGAGTCGGGGCCACACTCGGTGATGTTTTTCGCTGCCAGCGGAATGTCGGGGCTCCTCAACGGGGTTGCCACCAACTTCTGGAAACTTTTTGGCGGCGCAACCACCACCTACGGCAACCTCTGCTGGCCTGCCGGACTTGAAGCTACCCGCCTTACACTGGGAGCCAACCTCCACAACGATCCCTGGGATCTTGTCAACGCCCGACTGATAGTGCTTTGGGGAAAAAATCCAGCCGAGACCAACGTTCAGCAGATGCTTCACATTGCCAAAGCCCAGGAAACCGGAGCCCGCCTGATGGTGGTTGATCCGCGGCGCACAGCCTCGTCGGACAGAGCCCAATGGCTTGTGCAGATCAAACCAGGAACCGATGCGGCCCTGGCTCTCGGGCTGGCTAACGAACTGATACGACAGGGGCTTACCAACAAAAAATTTATCGAAACCCATGTTTTGGGGTTCGACAGCTTCGCAGAACGGGTAAAAAACTACCAACCAGAAAAAGTGGCCGCTGTGTGCGGAATACCGGCAAAATCCATCCCAATGTTAGCCGAGATCATTGGAACAACCGCCCCAATGACTCTGGTGCCGGGCTATGGCATGCAACGCTTCAGCAACGGGGGACAAACCATCAGGGCATTGCTTGCCTTGTCGGTTATCACCGGAAACATTGGCATTGCAGGCGGATGCTGGCACTACGCCAACTTGCAGAGTTACGTGTTCGATGCCCTGAAAGAACCCGAAAACTACTATCCAGGCACCGAAGCCCCCTGTTTCAGACGCGCCGTTTCGATGGCCCGCCTGGGCGACGATTTGCTCAACCTCACCAACCCTGCGGTGAGGATGATCTGGGTAGAACGGGGCAACCCCCTCACCCAGAACCCCGATACCAACAAAGTGAGGCAGGCCTTCCGCAAGGCCGAATTCAGAGTGGTGGTTGACCAATTCATGACCGACACCGCGCTGGAAGCCGATCTGGTGCTTCCCGCCAAAAACATGTTTGAGCAAGCCGATCTGGTGGGATCTTACTGGAACCCCTACGTGCAATTGCGGCAACAAGTGACAGAACCCGCCGGAGAGGTGAAACCCGAATCGGAAATTTACCACCAGCTTGCCAGCAGGCTCGGCTTTGATGCTGAAGCCACTGCCTTGGCCCTGCCATCGCCAGGGAAAGAAAACACCGAAAACTGGCTTGCCAAAAAACTAAAACCCTTCGACGGCTTAACGCTCGAAAAACTCAAAGAGGGTCCGGTGCTGCCCCCCACGCACCAACCCATCCCTTTTGCCAATGGCCACTTCCCTACCCCGTCGGGGAAAATTGAACTATGGAGCGATGAAGCCGCCCGCAGGTGGGGAGTAGATCCCCTGCCCGACTACATCCCGCTCGAAACCAACCACCAATTCCCCCTGATGCTCATGTCGCCCAACTCAAAAAACCGCATCCACTCGCAATTCGGCAACCTGGAAGTGATCAGGCAGTTTGAATCTGAGCCCGTTTTGTGGGTCAACCCGGTTGATGCATCATCGCGCGGGTTGAAAAACCACGACAAAGCCACACTTTTCAACGATGTGGCAGAAGCCCCTGTTGTGATTGGCCTCGATGCCGGCATCAGACAGGGAGGCGTAGTGCTCACCAACGGCCACTGGCATCAACACGGGGCCAGTCCCAACCTTTTCACCCGTGGACGACACACCGATATGGGTTATGGAACGGCCTTTCACGACACCTTTGTTGAACTAAAAAAGAGGGTATAAGCCATGGATCGAAAAAACTTCGTGTTCGATACCAACCGTTGTGTAGCCTGCGGAGCGTGCCAGGTGGGTTGCAACAACGCCAACGGCCTTGTCGCGTCGCATGCCTGGCGGCAGGTGAACACCCACAACCTGTTGCGCCACCCGATGCTGCCCGTGTTTCATTACTCCCTGGCCTGCAACCATTGCGACGAGGCTCCCTGCATGGCTAATTGCCCCGCGCAAGCCTACACCCGCGACGAAGCCACCGGCGCGGTGATCCATCACGCCGAAGCCTGCATTGGTTGCCGCTACTGCACCTGGGCCTGCCCCTACGATGCCCCGCGATTTGAGGTCTCGAAAGGGGTGGTAAGCAAGTGCACCTGGTGCGTTGACAGGCTCCATCGGGGCGGCCAGCCAGCCTGTGCCGAAGCCTGCCCCACCGGAGCCTTAAGCTACGACAACCTGATTGCCAATGGCGACAACAGGATCGTTCCCGGCTTCGTGCAACAACAAACCGGTCCCCGCATTCACCTGTTGCCGTTGCGAGACGATGCCATACAACCCGCCGTTATCACCGATGCAGCACCCGCCGGAGACCTTGATGAATTGGCTGCAAACCAACAAGAGCTTCATCGAAAAATCAGTGCGCGGAGCGAATGGAGTCTGGTGGGATTCACCACAGTGGTGCCTGCCCTGGTAGCGTGGCTGGGAGCCCACCTGACCACCGATACCACCTTGATGCCGGCAGCCATTGTGGTGGCGCTGGCAGCCTCGGGAATAGCCAGCATGATGCACCTTGGCCGAAAAGAACGAGCCTGGCGAGCCATCACCAACGTGAAGCACTCATGGTTAAGCCGCGAAATTGCCTTCTTCTCGCTGTTTTCGGCGTTCAGCCTGCTTTACCTTTTCGTTGGACAAGGTTGGTTGCCCAAGAGCCTCATGATGACATCCGGCATAGCCACGCTTGTCTCCATCGACAGGGTTTACCGCTTCGTTCGCCCACGAAATGAGTTTCTTTTTCACAGCAGCAGTGCTCTAATCGGCGGACTGTTGCTTTGGAGCGCGGCCAGCGGGTTGTTCTTTGTATTGATGCTGATGACCACCATTTCCGGAGCCCTCTTCTTCAACAGGATTAAGTCACGCGAAGAAGCACCACTGCTCCTGGCTGAAATACTCATCAACACACGGGCAGCGTTGCTCATTGCCGCCCCGATGGTGTTGCTGGTGTGGCCCGATGCCGGTTTACCTGCCGCCGCCGCGGCCCTGGCAGGACATTTGGCCGATCGCATCCTTTTCTTTGAAGAAGCTGTTGTAACAAACCCGCACGATGAGTTGCAACGCTTTGCCCGGTCGGTAATGAAAACAAAAAACAATTGATCATGCTCTTCAATTCCATTGATTTTGCGCTGTTTCTGCCTATAGTTTTCGTGCTTTATTGGTTTGTTTTTCAGAAAAATCTGAGGATACAAAACCTTTTGATAGTGGTAGCCAGTTATGTATTTTACGGTTGGTGGGACTGGAGATTTTTGTCGCTGGTGCTCTTCAGCACCCTGGTAGATTTCACCTCGGGTCTTTTGCTCAGAAAAGAACAAAACCCAGCACGCCGCAAAGCACTTCTCACAGTAAGCATCATCGTGAACCTGGGATTTCTGGGTTTTTTCAAATACTACAATTTTTTCCTCGATAATTTCATTGCCGCGTTTACCTTCATGGGTTATCCCCTGAGTGCACGGTCTCTCAACATCATCCTTCCGGTAGGGATAAGCTTTTACACCTTTCAAACCCTGAGCTACACCCTTGATGTGTATCGTCGCAAACTCCAACCCACTACTGATTTCGTGGCGTTTGCAGCATTTGTAAGCTTCTTTCCACAATTGGTGGCAGGTCCCATTGAGCGGGCTACCAACCTCTTACCCCAGTTTTATAACAGGCGCACCTTCGATTATTCACAGGCTGTGGATGGGTTAAGGCAAATTCTTTGGGGGCTGTTTAAGAAAATGGTTGTGGCCGATAATTGCGCAACCCTGGCCAACCAGATTTTCGATTCCCCCGAACACTTCAACGGGAGCACCCTGGTGCTGGGCGCCATCTTTTTTGCCTTCCAGATTTACGGCGACTTCTCTGGCTACAGCGATATTGCCATCGGAACATCAAGACTCTTTGGTTTCAGCCTCATGCGCAATTTTGCCTTTCCCTATTTCTCGCGCGACATGGCCGAATTCTGGCGGCGGTGGCACATCTCGCTCTCAACCTGGTTTCGCGATTACCTCTACATCCCCCTTGGCGGCAGCAGAGGCGGCACATGGATGAAAATAAGAAACACCTTCATCATTTTCGTGGTGAGCGGATTCTGGCATGGAGCCAACTGGACCTTCGTGGCATGGGGAGCCCTCAATGCCCTTTACTTCCTGCCCCTGCTGCTAAACAACCAAAACCGCAATCACCTCGAAACGGTGGCGCAAGGCCGTGTTTGGCCAACCCTGAAAGAACTGCTGCAAGTGCTGTTTACCTTCGGTCTCACGCTGGTTGCCTGGGTCTTCTTCAGAGCCGAAAACATACAACATGCATTAATTTACCTTGAAGGGATAGCCTCTCCTTCCCTCTTTGCCTTCCCCCATTTCAGAGGAATGCAGAAAGCCATGACAACCCTGGCTTATCTAGCCTTTTTTATTTGGATGGAGTGGCTCGGACGCGAAAACCAGTATGCCACAGAGAAACTAGGGCTCAATTGGTCACGGCCATGGCGCTATGCCTTCTACTATTTCCTGATTGCAGCCATTGTTTGGTATGGCGGCGACGAACAACAATTCATTTATTTCCAGTTCTGATGAAACCTTTTTTAACACGATTGCTTTGGTTTTTAACCATTCCGTTAGCAGCAACTCTATTGTTGGCAGGCGGTTACGTGATAAACGACCCCTTTGAAGTGCTGCGACCGCCCCGCGACTTTTCGCATCCGGCAGTGGTACCCAACCGCGACTTCATAAGCACCACCATCTTTCTCAGGCAAAACCCTACACAACAATATGATTCGTTCATCTTCGGAAGTTCAAGAACCATGGGATTTAAACCCTCCCATTGGCAAAAATTTTTGCCCGATGGCGCAAAGGTATTCATGTTCGATGCCTCCCAGGAATCGGTTTACGGCATCAGTACCAAACTGGAGTGGCTCGACAGAAACGGGGTGGAAATCAAAAACGTGCTCATTGTTCTGTGCCGCGATTACTCTTTTGCCAACACAACCAACCACAAGGGGCACCTTTTCATCAAACACCCGGCAACCTCTGGCGAGAACCCTTTGTGGTTTCACGTGTCCTTTTTCAGGGCTTACACGTCGCCCCGCTTTCTGGCCGCCTTTTATGGCTACAAACTCATCGGAGGCTACCGCCCTTTTATGCGAGGCTACATCGAACAAAAAGACATAACCTACGACACCCTGACCAACGAGACCAACATCGTGGATCAGGAACTGGAAATAACAACCCGGCCCGATCAGTATTACGCAAAGCGCGCCAAAGTTTTCTACAACCGTGCGGCCGAAACCACCGACCCCATGCCGCGCATCACTCCTGAAGCAAAAAAACACTTGGAAACCATTGCCCGAATCCTGCAAAAACACCAAACCAACTACAGGGTAGTGATGAGTCCGCTTTACGAACAGATTAAGCTAAACCCTGCCGACGCCAACATCCTTAAACAAACCTTTGGCAACCGTTTCTTCGACTTCACTGGAGCCAACACCTTCACCAACGACAAGCACAACTATTACGAAACCAACCACTTCAGACCAAAAGTTGGGGATTCGATTATGAGGGTGATGTATTCCCCAGAAACCTTGCACCTTTAATACCGGGAAGATTAAACCTAATCATTTCAACTTTAAACCTATGCTCCGACACCTCGTTCTGTGGAAGCTGAAACCCGAAGCCGACGGGCGCACGGCTGCCGAAAATGGCTTGATTCTGAAACAGCGGCTGCTTGCTTTGCACCAGGCAATTCCCGAAATTAAGGCAATGAAAGTGGCTCTGAATATGCCCCGATCGGCCTATGCCAATTATGACGCCGTGCTCGACCTCTTGTTCGACGATTACCAAGCACTAGAACGTTACCAAACGCATCCCAAACACATAGAACTGGCTGAATGGATTGCCACTATCCGCCAAGAGCGTGCATCGGTTGATTATGAGACCGAAGACTAAGACCGATCGCGAGGGTTAAGCCTTTCGCTCGAGTTCGCGCAGGTGATCGAGCCGCTTCTTCTCCAGAAATTCAGCAATTCCCGACAGGTGTTCCTTAACCCTGCGTCCGCCAAACTCATACACCTTGCTCACCAAACCGTTGAGAAAATCGCGGTCGTGCGACACAACGATCAGAGTTCCGTCGTAATCCATCAGGGCACTTTTGAGAATATCCTTGGTTTTGAGATCAAGGTGGTTGGTAGGCTCGTCGAGGATCAGCAGGTTGACCGGTTCCAGCAGCAACTTGATCATGGCCAGGCGGGTGCGTTCGCCCCCCGAAAGCACCTTCACCTTCTTGTTCCAACTGTCGCCACTAAACATAAAGGCACCGAGAATGTCTTTGATCTTGGTTCGGATGTCGCCCTTGGCCACGTCGTCGATGGTTTGAAATACGGTGGTCTCTTCGTCGAGGAGAGATGCTTGATTTTGTGCGAAGTAGCCAACCATCACGTTGTGCCCCATGGTGAGTTGTCCTTGATAATCAATCTCACCCATGATGGCTTTCACCAGCGTTGACTTCCCTTCGCCGTTCTTCCCCACGAAAGCCACCTTCTCGCCCCTTACTATTGAGAAAGAGGCATCGGCAAACACCAGGTGATCGCCATAGCTTTTGGACAAACCTTCGGTTACCACCGGAAAACTCCCCGACCGCGGCGATGGCGGAAACCGCAATCTGAGAGCCGAGGTATCCTCCTCGTCAACCTCTATCAGCTCGAGCTTTTCGAGCATTTTCACCCTCGATTGAACCTGGTTGGTCTTGGAGTAGGTGCCTTTAAATCTTTCGATGAACTCCTGGTTATCGGCTATCATTTTTTGTTGCTCATCGTATTGCTTCTGTTGCTGTTCACGACGTTCACGCCTCAATTCCAGATACTTCGAGTAGTTCACCTTGTAGTCATAAATTCGTCCCATGGTGATTTCAATGGTTCGGGTGGTCAGGTTATCAACAAAGGCCCTGTCGTGCGATATGACCATGACTGCCTTGGCGCTGTTGATCAGGAACTCCTCGAGCCACTGCACCGATTCGATGTCGAGGTGGTTTGTGGGCTCGTCGAGGAGGATGAGATCGGGTTTGCGCAGCAGGATTTTTGCCAACTCGATGCGCATCCGCCAGCCACCGCTAAACTCGCTCGTTGGGCGGTTGAAATCGGAACGGTTGAAACCCAGACCGATCAGGATTTTCTCAACCTCAGCGTCGAAATTGATCTCCTCGATAGAGTAAAACTTCTCGCTCAAAGCCGACACCTCCTCGATAATGGCATAGTATTCAGCCGATTCATAATCAGAACGACTGGCCAACTCTTCATTCAGCAGGTTGATTCTGTTTTCCATCTCGAAGATTTGGGCAAAAGCCTGCGAAGCCTCCTCAAAAACAGTTCGGCAATCGTCGGTCATCAAATGCTGAGGCAAATAGGCAATCACACTATCTTTAGGGGCCGAAACCCGCCCTTTCGACGGAGCCCTTGATCCGGCTATAATCTTTAACATAGTGGATTTCCCTGCACCGTTTTTTCCCATCAGGGCGATGCGGTCTTTATCGTTAATAGCGAATGAAATATCTTTGAAAAGGGTGGTGTTACCAAACTCAACCGTCAGGCCGTCAACAGAAATCATAATCAGCAAAATTGGCCGCAAAGGTAGCCAAATCAACTCAAAGCAGCAAAGAAAGATCAGTTATCGCAACCTTAAGAACACGAGCCTGCCCCCCTTTTCGTACCTTTGCCACACGAAATAGAGACATTATATGCTGACACCTCTCACCGCAGTTTCGCCCGTTGACGGGCGTTATCAATCCAAAACCGCCCCCCTTTCGGGCTACTTCTCCGAACAAGCTCTGATAGCTTACAGGGTTAAAGTGGAAGTGGAATACTTCATTGCCCTTTGTCGCCTTCCTTTGCCACAACTCACTGATTTCAACAGGAGTTTATTTGGCGAACTGCGCAACCTCTACCTCAACTTCGGGGAAGACCAGGCCAAGCGAATCAAGGAGACCGAACGGACTACAAACCACGACGTTAAGGCGGTTGAATACTTCCTTCGCGAAGAATTCGACAGGCTTGGAATTGGCCATTACAAAGAGTTTATTCACTTTGGACTTACATCGCAGGACATTAACAACACCGCCATGCCCATGATGCTGCGCGATGCCCTTAACGATGTGGTAGTTCCTTCGCTCACGAGGATTGGAATCCAGCTCAGACAACGTCAGACCGACTGGAAATCAATACCCATGTTAGCCCGCACTCATGGTCAGCCGGCTTCGCCCACAACCCTTGGCAAAGAGTTTGGCGTGTTTGCCGAAAGGCTCGAAACCCAACTCTCCACCCTTCGCTACCTGCCGCACATGGGAAAATTCGGAGGTGCCACCGGAAATTTCAATGCACACCACGTGGCCTACCCCACCGTTGATTGGGTAGCCTTTGCCAACGTGTTTGTCAACGACATTCTGGGCCTCGAGCGGCAGCAACTCACTACTCAAATTGAACATTACGACGGCATGGCAGCAATTTTCGACAACCTCAGCCGCATCAACACCCTGCTAACCGACCTTTGCCGCGACATCTGGGCTTATGTTTCACTCGAATACTTCAAACAAAAAGTGAAGGCTGGCGAGGTGGGTTCCTCTGCCATGCCTCACAAAGTAAACCCCATCGATTTTGAGAATGCCGAAGGAAACCTGGGAATTGCCAATGCCCTGCTCACCCATTTCTCGGCCAAACTCCCCATATCGCGCCTGCAACGCGATTTGACCGACAGCACCGTGACCCGCAACATCGGGATGCCTTTGGCTCATATGCTGATTGCCAATGAATCAATACTAAAAGGACTCGACAAGCTGTTGCTCAACCAAGCCAAACTGGCAGCCGATCTCGACGACAACTGGGCTGTGGTGGCCGAGGCCATTCAAACCATCCTACGCCGCGAAAACTACCCTCACCCTTACGAAGCATTGAAGCAACTTACCCGAACAGGAGGGCACATCACCGCCGAAACGCTCAAAAACTTTATCGACCAACTTAACGTTGCCAGCGAAGTAAAAAACGAGCTTTTGCAAATCACTCCACATAACTACTACGGCCTCGTAAGCGAATAACCTCATGTTTGTCTCAGGCTTCACCATTGTTCGCAACGCCGTCCTCTACGACTATCCGATACAGGAAGCCATCAGGTCGGTGTTGCCCCTCTGCGATGAATTTATTGTGGCCGTAGGACGCAGCGACGATGATACGCTCGGTTTGATTCGTGGCTTGAGCGATCCCAAAATAAAGATAGTGGAAACCGAATGGGATATGAACCTCAGAGAGGGAGGCAGGGTGCTGGCCGTTGAAACCGACAAAGCTCTGGCAGCTGTTAGCACACAAGCCGACTGGGCATTCTACATCCAGGCCGATGAGGTTCTGCACGAAAGCTGTCATGCAGCGGTGAAAGCATGCATGCAGCAACACCTGAACAACAAAAACGTGCAAGGATTGCTATTCGACTATACCCACTTTTATGGTTCGTATGATTTTGTTGGAGACTCACGTCGTTGGTACCGTCGTGAGGTGCGCGTTGTGCGTCCGGGCATAGGCATTGCCAGCTACCGCGATGCCCAGGGATTCAGACTCGACGGAAAACCGCTTAAGGTGAAACACTCCAGAGCGTTGATTTTCCATTACGGATGGGTTAAACCACCCGAAAAACAACAAGCCAAGCAACAAAACTTCCACAAAATGTGGCATTCCGATGAATGGGTTAAAAGGAACGTGAAACAGGTTGTAGCCTTCGATTATTCAGAAATCGACAGTCTTGCCCCCTTTCGCGGAACCCACCCCCGGGTGATGGAAAAACGAATCAGAGAAAAAAACTGGAGTTTCGATTTCAACCCCTCGCGGAAACGTTTCGGCGTCAAAGCTTGGATATTATGGTACTTTGAAAAGCTGACAGGTATTCGCCCCGGTGAATACAAAAACTATAAATTGATTTAAATTTCTATCTTTGCGGCCGTTAAAACCAATTGATAAAACGAAATGATGGAACTGAAAGAAATCCTTGCAATATCAGGGAAAGGCGGACTTTTCAAGATGGTTTCGCAAACAAAAAAGGGGGTCATCGTTGAATCGCTTACCGACGGCAAGCGCTTCCCTGCCTTCCTGCACGACAAACTAAGCAGCCTTGAAGAAATCAGCATCTTCACCACAGGTGATGAGGACAAACCGTTAAAAGAGGTATTCAAAGCTATTTTCGACAAATACGAAGGAGGAGCCATCCCCGAAGTTGGTTCCGACGGCGCCCAACTGCGAGGCTGGTTTGAGCAGGTTCTGCCCGAGTTTGACCAGGAGCGCGTTTACACCTCCGATATCAAGAAAGTGATAGCATGGTACAACCAGCTACAACAACACAACCTGCTCGATTTCACCGGGCAACCTGAAGATGAAACCCCTTCTGGTGAAATAGCTGCTGCTGAAAACGAATAACAAAACAACCGCTCCGCGAAGGGGCGGTTTTTTTATACCTTTACGAGGCTATGAAGAAATACATACACGATTTTGAAATCATTGAGAACCGCGAAATCAACGAAGGGCATTTCGTATTGGTTGTCAAGCTTTCCGAACCACTTCCCCCAGTTTTCCCTGGTCAGTTTGCCGAAGTAAAAATTGAGGGTTCGCCCAACACCTTCCTGCGGCGGCCGCTGTCGATTCACGACGTTGACTATGCCGCCAACACCATCTCACTGCTGGTGCAGCGAAAAGGCGATGGCACCACGCATCTGGGAACCTTCAAACCAGGCGACACACTCAACATGGTCTATCCACTTGGCAACCAATTTCACATCGGGTCAGCAGGAGAGAAAGTGCTGCTGGTTGGCGGCGGCTGCGGCGTTGCACCGCTCCTCTATCTGGGAAAGATACTGGCAAAAAACGGCATCAAGGTTACAACCCTCATGGGTGCCCGTAAAGGAGATCAGTTGATGGAACCCGAACAATACCAACGAAACGGAGAACTTCTGATAACAACAGAAGACGGCTCTGAAGGCACAAAAGGGTTCGTAATACATCACGAGATATGGCGCGAACGCAACTTTGCCTTCGACAGGGTATATACCTGTGGCCCCGATGCCATGATGAAAGCTGTGGCCCGACTGGCTGCCCGTAACAACGTTCCCTGCCAGGTGAGCCTCGAGCAAACCATGGCCTGTGGCGTGGGCGCCTGCCTTTGCTGCGTGGTTGACACCACCACGGGCCACCGTTGCACCTGCACCGACGGCCCTGTTTTTGATGCCTCAGAACTTAAAAACTGGATAGATTAACCTGCCATCATCATGAAACCACTGTTAGAAGTAAACATCCACAAACTCCTGCTCAAAAACCCCGTGATGACTGCGTCGGGTACGTTTGGCTATGGCCCCGAATTTGAAGATTTCTACGACCCTTCGGTTTTGGGGGGAATTGTTGTAAAAGGAACCACAGGGCAACTCCGACAGGGCAACCCTTATCCCAGAATGGCCGAAACCCCGATGGGAATGCTCAACGCCGTGGGTCTTCAAAACAAAGGAGTTGATGGATTCATCAAAGATATATATCCCAAAATCAGTCACTACAACACCCACATGATCGTCAACGTGAGTGGTTCGACAGTAGAAGAATACATTGAAGTGGCTGAAAAAATCAATGCCCTTGAGCACATACCGGCGATTGAACTCAACATCTCTTGCCCCAACGTTAAAGAAGGTGGCATGGCCTTTGGCACCAGTTGCCCGTCGGCCATAGCCGTAACACAAGCAGTGAGAGAGGTTTACAAAAAAACACTCATCGTAAAGTTATCGCCCAACGTCACCAACATCGCCGAGATGGCCTTAGCCGTTGAAGGAGCCGGTGCCGACGCCGTTTCGGTAATCAACACTCTGCTTGGGATGGCCATCGATGCCGAAACACGACAACCGGTATTGAGCACCATTACGGGAGGGCTTTCAGGCCCAGCTATAAAACCTGTTGCACTTCGAATGGTGTGGCAAGTGTCGAAAGCCATTAAAATACCGGTAATTGGCCTGGGGGGCATAATGACCGCCACCGATGCTATCGAGTTTCTGCTGGCAGGAGCTACAGCAGTACAGATAGGAACTGCAAATTTTATTGACCCTGCCGTGGGGCCTAAAATCATAGCAGGTATAAGCGATTACCTTGAGCGCCATCAGATTGCCGATGTACGATCGCTCATTGGCGGATTGAGAACAAGCTAGTTCAGGAACCATTCAAATGCAACGAGAGGGAACCTGCAAAGGTTCCCTCTCGTTTTGTTTTATCTGTTGGGCTTACAACTAAAAATCGTTGGGACGGAAGCTATAACTGGGCTTCACACCAGCCATACCACTTTTCTCAACATACGACGAACCTGAAGCGTAAACATATTGATTGATATCGGTAATGGAATACATTCCACCCGAAACATTAAGTTCAAACACACGCCAGGTATTGCCAGTGCCTGGAGTAAAAGCGGGAGCAGTATAGGAACGAATCAAGCCAGTGTGATCATACACTTCAACGTGTGTTGGCGAAGTGTAAATACCATTGCCTCCATCCGAACCCTGATCAGAGTAGTTGAAGATAGAATAACGATACATGCCGTTGTGGAACTGCTCGATGGTGGTTGTTTCAGGACCAAAGCTGTAGGTGTCATCAACATCGAGGTTCACATCGCTGCCATAAGGACTCTGGTCTGAGTAATACATGTGGAACCTGTTGCCATCGGAGCCGGGGCCCGTAAGGTGTGAATCGAGATCGTAAGGATTTGCTCCCCAAGTGAGTACAACACGGAGGCTTCCAACAGGAACATTCTCAACTATGGTGATTTCAGGCATTTCAAATATACCTACTGTAATAACCACATTTGTCATAACCCTGGTTGTAAAGTTCTCGGCACGAATCACGACTACAAAAATGCCGTAGGCCATACCCTCTAGTTCATAAAAACCATACTCATCAGTAGTGATCACGAAATCGGCTCCTGCAAGGGTGGTATCAACAGCTATGGCATCGCTGGCTTTGGTGCCGGCAAAGGTGAAAGCCAGTTGAGCGTTGGCAAGCCCCTGCCCTGTTTGACTGTTGATGATGGTGCCCGACATGGTGGTTCCGCCCATGATCTTGGCATCCTTGGTAACAGCTCCCGAAACACTTACGTCTTCTGTATAAGTTTCGTAACCCGGGGCAACAATCTGAAGGGTGTAGCTTCCTTGTTTTACACTAGCAAAGGTGTATTTGCCATCGGCGTTCAGCGTTGTAGTATAGGCAGCGGTGGTTCCCGATAAGAGATTTACCGTACCGCTTTTAACAAGCCTTTCGGTAACATTCTTAACCTGTCCGGTTAATGAGTAGGCTTTTGCCTCCTCGTCATCTTTGCTGCAACCTGCAAACATCAGTCCAACAATAACAAACAAATAAAGTAGATTTTTCATGGTATAATGGTTAGTAAGGGAATTAATAATTATCAAAAGTAATAAAAAAACTGCATTTGTGTTCAACGCTTGTAAAAAAAACCTGCACGAATATTGGAAAAACCGATCACCAAGATTTAACCTTACGGTAACATTGGATGCTAAGTAATTCGGAACTTTGCAAAACAATTTACATTTACTAAACATTAGTTTAACATTTGCCCCAAACCAATGAGCAAATTATTTAAAATCAATATACTTCTGATGGTTATCAGTTGTATTTTTTCATCAGCAGTGGTGGCCCAGAGCGAAACCGACGAGAAGGCCTTTATCAGATTCGACAAAGGACTTGGATTCTTTGATCCCGATTCCATTTTCGGGATCAACATCAGGTTCAGAATGCAAAACAGGGTTCAACTCACTACTGTAAGCGACGATGACCTTACCATCGAAAAAACTGAAGCCCTGGTGCGGCGACTCAGGTTGAGATTCGACGGTTACCTGGGTTCTCCCAGGTTCACCTACTACCTGCAACTGGCCTTCACACGGAGTGATCAGGACTGGGAAGGAAGTCATGAACCCAACATCATTCGCGACGCCATGATTTATTACAACTTTTCCGATAATTTCTATATTGGTTTTGGGCAGGGGAAATTGCCTGGCAACCGGCAACGAATTACCAGTTCAGGGTCGCAGCAATTCATGGACAGGGGCATCAACAACAACGAATTTAACATCGACCGCGATTTCGGTTTGTTTGCCTACTACACCCTGTTTGGCAACACGATGCCTCTGAACATCAAAGCGGCTCTGAGCAGCGGAGAAGGACGCAACAGTCCGTCAACCGACAACGGGTATGCTTATACCGGTCGTATCGAATGGCTGCCACTTGGCGAATTCGCTCATGACGGCGATTTTAGTGAAGGCGATTTAGAGTTTGAAACATCGCCAAAACTAAGCATGGCCTGTGGCATAAGTTTCAATAAAAATGCAAAAAAAACGCTTGGGCAACGTGGCGATTTCCTGATCAATCCTCACAACATCACCTCGTTGTTTGCCGATATTGCAGCAAAATACATGGGGTGGGCAGTTTATCTGGAATACATTAACCGTGAGGTGAAGGGTTCGGCCTGGGACGCCCCCGCCCAAAACAACCTCTACGTGTTAACAGGCGAAGGATTCACCGCTCAGGCAAGTTATTGCCTGAAAAGCAAGTATGAAATTGCAGCCCGCTACTCGATGGTAAATCCCGATAGTGAAATTTCGACCGTTGAACCCAAAGCCAGGGTGACCACCCTCGGACTCAACAAATATTTAAACAACCACAAAGTAAAGCTGCAACTAAACGTAAGCCACCGCGAAGACCAACTTCCTACCGGAACCACCCGTGATTTCCAGTTCGGCTTTCAGGTAGAAGTTGGTATATAACCATTCACAACCGTACCAAAAAAGGGGGCTTCGCTTAGGCCCCCCCCCCTTTTCTTTTTAATTTGAACAACTTAACTGCGAAAACCCTGCATCAGGCTGATCACCTCGTGCATCCGCTGCTGATTGTATTCGAAGGTAAGCGATTTATAATTAACCAAATCGATTATCGTGCCGATGAAGCAGAAACCGGCTGTGAGTAAGTAAAGGATTCCCATCCCTATCTGGTTGAGCAAAATGCGGTGAATACCCGCAAATCCCAAGAAACCACCCAAACAAGTAAGAAGGATGATTTGAGGATCTTTTCTACGGTAGCGATACATATTGACGAACTGCTTAAGTTCCTCATCTGAGAGCGATTTAGTTACCGATTGGGCATAAGCCATCTCATCGGGCTCCAGCTCGGGGAGCATGCTATACAAGGGGTGTATCATCACTATTATTTTTTGATTGGTTCAAATATCGCAAAATTTGACGGTTCTTTATCACAAGGGTTACAACTCGAAACACCAAAGCCGCCAGAACAACCATTCCCAGAGGATGCATGGCAAATGAATCGGCAATACGGCCATGAAAAAACAAGATGATGCTGCGTCCCAGGCCACACCCCGGACAAAACCCCCATCCCAGACTCCTGAACGGACACAGAGTTGCATGATCGTTAAAATCGAGGGACGAAAAAGCAAGAGCCGTCATGGCTCCAATCCAGACCAGCACCTCAAAATAGCGCTTCAATAAAAACCAGTAATACCGTCGCCCCTCCATGTTTTCATCTACCAAAAATTAACTTCAGGCTCCAAATCAACGCCAAATCTGTCGGAAACCGATTCGATAATCCTGTTGGCCAGATCCGACAATTCAACGCCAGTGGCCTTGCCGTAATTCACCAAAACCAAAGCCTGATGTGGCCAAACGCCAGCATCGCCATCCCTGAAACCCTTCCATCCGCACTGTTCAATAAGCCAGCCGGCAGCGAGTTTGCTGTAGCCCGATCCAGCGTCGAAAACAGGAGCATCGGCGTGGCTGGCTTTAATGACATCCGCTATGCCGTTTTTAACTACCGGATTCTTAAAAAAACTTCCGGCCGAGCCAATCAGCAAAGGATCGGGAAGCTTGGTCTGCCTTACCGACCTGATTAGCTCAACTACATCTGTCAATTCGGGATTGCTGATGCCACGCACACTAAGAGCTTCGTTCAGATGACTATAGCGCAGCACCGGACGTGCCTCCAACGAAAGTTTCAATGTAACCTGGGTAATGATGTAACGCCCTTTTGCAGCAGATTTGAAAATACTTTGGCGGTAACCAAACCGGCAATCGTCGCGGCCAAGCTCAACGAAGCCCGATGTGTGGCGGTCATATGCAACCAACGAATGAAAAACATCTTTTAATTCAACACCATATGCCCCGATATTCTGAATGGGGGAACTCCCAACCCTTCCGGGGATCAGCGTAAGGTTTTCGATACCCCACAGATGATTTGACAGTGCAAAATTGATTAATTGTTCCCACTCACATCCGGCACCGGCTGTAACATACACATTTGCCCCATCCCTACGGGTAATTTCCAACCCCGGTATCTCCATTTTCATAACAAAAGCAACCTGCTCTCCACGAAGCAAAATATTGCTGCCACCTCCCAATATCTTCAAAGGAAGTTGCTCTTGCAATGCCATCCTGACCCCTTCACCAACATCGGTTGTGAAGCAGGCACGAGCCAAAACGGCAGCTCTTGACGAAATTCCAAAACTGTTGAATGCTTTCAGATCGTGATCGCGTAAAATTTCCATCCAATTTACTGTTTAAAGTTTGATCAACCGCCCGCTCCCCGATTGCTTCACCGAAATTACCCGGGGATTTCCCAAGTATCCTATATCGCCATTGGAATAGATTTCGGCATAAAGCGATCCCCCTTGTTCAGGATGAACTTTAAGGAGGTTGCTACCCTTATGGTAAACAAAAAGGTAACCAGCAGTAAGGCCTGAAGCATCTACTGGTCCGAAGCCATCGGCTAACAGCGAGAACTGACCGGCACTACCCGAAAGCCGAGCGCCACTGGCTCCATTCATGACCTGGTATCTGAAGAAAGCAGCATCAACATCGAGTGAAACCTCGCCGGCTCCATCCAGGTACTCAAACTCGAGAGTATCAAAATCCAGCACACCCTCACTCTTGATAGTTCCCGACGAAACAATGGCGAAATACTTCAAATTAGTAACCGTGATTTCGACATCAGCCACGAAACCCAAATCCCGTAGAAAAGAGCACTCGTTTTCATCGGTAATTGTGAGTGTTTTCCCTTTGACAAGGGTAGATATCCAAGGCAACACATTACTCCCGCCTTTAAGTATCAGCCTGTTTCTGTAATCCTGCCTGATGATAACATTCACTTCACCACGAATAACAAGCGAATCAATCACCTGGGGCACCTCTCGGTCAGACACAATCTCATCACCCTTGGTGTGAAAACAATCAACGGGGGTGCAGCCCCATGCCGCAGCAAAAAGCAACACACAACAAAAAAAAGGTAACCTGAAGATTTTATTCAAAGAGTACATTCTGTTTGCACTAAAATTCAAACTGATAAGTGAGCCCGAACCCGATAAAATCGGCTCTGGCAAAATGGGTTTTCAGCAAGATGCCAGCCTGCAAGCCTGCAACAATCCGGCACGAAAAAGAAAGAGCGTCGTAATACCAACCATCTGACACTTCGAGTTGGTGCAGGTACCTGCCGAATCTGAATCCAAAATTGAGTCTTCCCGCGCTTTTTTCAAAACCCAGACTCACACCTGTTTTAACGATTTCGGAATTGTTGGCAACAACCACACCCTTTTGCTTCAGGAAATCGCGGTCAGATGAATTATACGACACATCGAATGAAGCAATTACAGCCATACTACCCCGCAACCTGTACCCCGCCTGCAGGGCTCCTAGTGTTGAAAAATAAGACGGGCCTCCAACGGGAAACACCTCTTTTGAACCACCCACCCATTGCATCGCTACTAAAAATCGGTTAAAAGCCTTACTGTCAACCTCTCTTCGACGATAATCAGTTCTGTTAATCAAATTATAAGAGACACCTCCATAGACAAGAGGGAGGTTGATTCCATAATTAGGTTGCCGTGAAGAGCCATTCGAGAAATGGATAAAACTCATTCCGGCCGACCAAATCCATCGGGGTGTAGTTTGGTAGCTCACCCCTGCTCCAAGAGCAATAGCAGCATTAAGATGAGATCCGATGGCGGTGTTTCGGTAATTGGTTTGCAGGTTGAACGGGTTGGTAACCCAGGCCAGCCCCAGCCCTGCCTGAGTTGTGAATTTAAAATCACCTTGCAAAAAGGTCCATTCCACATAGGGAACCAGAGCATGCACGTCGCCCAGGATCCGGGTATCGCTCAACGAGGAATACAAATAACTTACCCCCCACCTGGAATCACCCAGATCAGAGCCTGTCATTTTTTTACGGGCAAAACAAACACTTGCTTCAAACACCTCTACATGGTTCCGGGTGAAAACCTCCATGGAGCGGTGATGCGGGATAATGAAACCATGACTGAATCTGGCCGATACCCAAATTGATTTTTTTGCGACCGAGTCGGGATTGGTGGCCTGGAGTTGCCCACCGAAAACTAAAATTATCAACAAAATGGCTTTGAAAGCAATTTTCATCGTCAATGAAGAGCTCAATAGATTAGCAGGTCACAAAGGTACGCTTTTGCAGCAGAGATAGAAAGTAAAATAATTCCCGATTAATCTTTACTTTTGCAATCAATTTATTTCTGATGTTAAGGTTCTTTTTAACCATTACATTCATTTTATCGTTGGCAAAGGACTTCACGGTTTTGAGATTATGCTTTAGGTTTAGGGACTACTATTTTTCAGGTTTT
>JAQVCV010000046.1 GCA_028689615.1 Bacteroidales bacterium
TGTTACTATTCAGTTTGAGCACTACTACAAAGCTTACTCAGGGTCGTCGGGGTCGCTCTATTACAGCACCAACAACGGTTTGTCGTGGACACCGATTCAAACCTGGACCACAACCACCAGTTCCAACCCCACCACCTTTAACCAAACGATAGCGGCTCTGGACGGCCAAAGCCAGGTGAAACTGCGTTGGAACTACACCGGTACTTATGGTTACTATTGGGGAATTGACAACATACAGATTACCGGCACGGCAGCTGCCACCCTTGGTGTAACCCCGTCGAACCAGAATGTGTCGTCAGCAACCGGCTCAACATCTTTTTCGGTTACTTCCAGCGGGTCGTGGAGTGCTGTGAGCAATGCCGGGTGGTGCACCGTAACCCCTGCAGGGAGTGGCAGCGGAACCCTTACGGCCAGTTACGATCAGAACACCACGGTAAACCAGCGCGTGGCTACCGTCACCGTGAGCAGCAGCGGGGCAACACCTGTTGAGGTGACTGTGACCCAAAGCGGGGTTGATCCTACGCTCGGGGTAACACCTCTGAGTCAAACGGTCTCTTCGCAGGCCGGTGCTGTCCTTCTCTCTGTAACCTCCAATACTGGCTGGACTGCATCAAGCAACCAGGGTTGGCTCGCAGTTACCCCTTCTGGAACCGGCAGCGGAACCCTCACTGCCAATTACGAAACCAATGCAGGGACACTACGCGAAGCACAGATAACTGTTTCGGCCACCGGAGTTTCACCGGTAACGGCAATTATTCTGCAAGCCTCTGCAGAACCTGACGCGAATGCTGCCGACTTTTCAGGCTACAACATCATCCTGAACTGGACTGATGCCGCCGGCACCATAGTTCCGACGGGTTACCTGCTTCGCATCAGTGCTGAAAGTTTTGCCGCCATTGAAACACCCACCGACGGGGTGGCTGTAGCCGATGACGCTTCCAATCTGAATGTGGCACAGGGAATAGGCACAGCCACGTTTAAGAACCTCACTCCCAACACCACCTACTACATCAAGATGTTTGCTTACACCGGAAGTGGAAGCCTGATAGATTACAAAACCGACGGGGATGTGCCACAAGCAGTTATGGTTACCGCTCCTTAAAATAGCCACTGGTTTCAACATAAACACTCCTTCCTCTAGTCCTAAAATTCAGCAAGCCGATAGCATTTACTATTAGCTTGCTGAATTATCATAGGGTGGTTGCCCGGTTTACGTGTCTAGTTATTACATTTAAATTCGTCTAATAAATGTGAATGACTTTGTTAGTACACCAAAAATCAACAGTACACAAATCCAAACTCACCCCCCCCATTTTCAGCTTATAAATATTTCCTATCAGGTTGGTTGCATATGGAGTTAGTCTTCATTGAAAATATTCACTTAAGGTCTATTTCAATGAGGATTCCTCCATATTTTTCAGTTTCTTATAAAATTCGGCAGGGGTATCTCCCGTTTGTGTTCTAAATGCACTGATAAAAGTCGATTTGCTGTTGAAGCCTGCCATTTGAGCCAGACCGAATATGCTGTACGCATACATTTCTTGGTTGTTCATCATTTTAATTACCATATCTATCCTGTGTTTATTCAGCATTTGCTGAAAGTTTTGCTTTTCATACTTATTGATTACCAGTGAGAGATACCTAGTATTCGTTTCCAACTCGGAGGCTGTTTGTTTTAGGGACAAATCACGTCTCATAAAGGCTTTTTGAATAACCATGAAATCCCTTAATTTCTGATATAAATCTTCTTGTTGATCAGGCCCAAAGGGTTGCCTTGTTGAGGTTTCTTGTGAAGAAAAAGAATCATCTTGTTTGTCAGTTGGCCCAGTAAAAGTTCTTATGTTGTTGTCTGCCAATGAATTGTTGCTATTAAGAAGCGGATTGTAAAACGAAACCTGATCATTTGTTGCATCCGCTTGTTTTAATAAATCTCTTTGTTGATATGATGGTGTGGTCTCATGCACTTCTTTTTCAGGCAGCATTTCAGCAGAGAGTCCTAAATAAGATAAGAGCACTATAGTTGTAGTAATCATGATGGAATAAAGAGAGTAATGGGCATCGATACTAAAAATAAAGGAAATGAACCACGTGTCCAGTAAAAGCATAAGAACAGTAAAACTTAGCAACAACCATTCAATTCTGTTACGGTTTTTTGGTGATGTTTTTTTACTATAATTTCCAATACGGATCGAAAGGTATTGAAATCGATATAGAAATGAAGCTACATAAATAGATGCTTGAAAGAAAACCATGAGACCGACATATGGGAAGAGTTCAGGCTGTGGGGAAACACCATCTCCAATTATCCAAAGAGTTAACGGCATTAACCCCATTAAGAGCAATCCTGCAGGTGGAAGAAAGTGGGCAATCCATTTGATGCGCGGTACTGTTTTCCCGGTTACCAGAGAATTTACGAACATATAGAACGAAGGCAGGATAGCAAGGGCAATTGGTGTTCTTAACCTGCCGGATATTTGCCACCAGGGAGTTGAGGCAAACATTTGAGAGAATGCAGTTATTTGATAACCTGCCAAAACCAGCAGCAAGACAGTCAACCAAAGCAAAGCTCTCTTATCATGTAGTATTGTCTGAATTAATGCGATAGCAGCTAAAATAAAAGCTATCATTATACCGGAAAAAGCAATCGCTGATGACAGGTTTTGCATAAATATTTTTAAGTATATGATAAACTGGAGTCTGGTGTCGATGAAGCATCAAAGGTACGAAATCAAAAACTGAATGTCAAGTGCCGAATTCAAGAATTCGAACCCCTTTTAATTTGCAATATTTAGCCGTTCGATTAAATTGCCGCCTCAAACCATAGACGACAGGATTTCCGGCTCGACGATTTGAAATGATTGATTAACTGTTTTTTAATATACAGTTAATCCGTAGTTCAGATTGTTTGTGTTGGTTTGCTCTTGAACAATGTGGTTAGTTTTTAACAATCTAAATTGCTTTAAACCAATTAAATAAACTGTTAAACCTTTTAAATTTTTTTTATGAGAAAACTTTTCACATTGTTAATTGCGTTGTTCTTGTGGGCGGGTTCGTCATGGGGACAAACGGTTACCATTGGTACGGGAACCTCAACATCCAGTTCTCTACCCATTAATGCCTATTACGGCTACAGCTATTCACAACAAATTTATACTCAGGCGCAAATTGGAACTGCCGGAGTGATTGAAAAAATCAGATTCTATAAATCAACCACCGGAACTGTTAGTAATAGCGGTGCATGGGTCGTTTACATGGGTCATACCTCGAAAACATCCTATTCATCTACAACAGATTGGATTGCCAGCAGCGGTCTGACTACTGTATTTAATGGTACTGTGACCTTCCCATCATCAGGATGGATGGAGATTACATTGAGTACTCCCTTTTCTTACAACAACACTGATAATCTTGTGATTGCTGTTGATGAGAATACTACAAGTTGGAATTCGAGCAGTGTATCTTGGTATTCATTTGTACCCGGAACCGATTATCGAAGCCTTTACTACTATGCGGATGCCACCAACCCAAATCCGGCATCGCCTCCAACCGGAACCCGGAGTACCTCGGTGAATCAGGTTCAATTGGTATATCAAAGTGGAATGACCTTTACCTCTTCAACCACCGTTACAGCTTCCAGCAATCCTGTTTTACCAGGTAGTACCGATCAGCCAGTGGTAGCGCTTCAGGTTGTGGTTGATGGTTCTGTTAGCCCGTTTTCGGTCAGTGGTGTTGATTTTACAACATCCGGAACAACAAATGTAGCTGACCTCTCATCCGCGAAGGTTTACTATACTACGAGTTCAACTTTCTCCAATGCAGTTCCTTACGGTTCAGCCATTTCAAGTCCCTCGGGTACTCTGGCTTTTACAGGAACACAGGCTCTTTCTTCAGGAAACAATTACTTCTGGTTGTGTTACGATATTGCTGCCGGAGCCACACCTTTTAACGTGGTGGACGCAACCTGCACACAGTTTGTCACAACCGAAAGTGGATCCACTACGCGGTTTCCGACTGAAACAAATCCTGTTGGTTCCAGAACTGTCAGAGCCCCATTATCCGGAACCTATACCATTGATAACACGATGCCAACAGCCGGTACCAACTACAACTCTTTTACCGAAGCCATTGACGATTTGAACGGCATCCCATTGGGTGGTCCAGTTGTTTACAATGTTACAGCAGGTCAGACTTTTGCAAAAACTGTAGGAACCACACCCTATAACTATGCCTATGCTATTCTAAATATTGGGACAGCCGTGAATACCATCACTTTTCAGAAGTCGGGTTCTGGAAGCAATCCTGTGTTAAGCATAACAGGTTCTTCAGCAACCAACGATTTCGGTATGTTCCTCTATGGAACCGACTATATTACCTTTAACGGGATAGATGTTTCCTCTGCCGGTACAACCAGTACCGATTATCTGGAAGCCGGTTTTTACCTTCAAGGGCCAGCTGACGACAACTGTATGTATGTTACTATCAAGAACTGTTTGATTGATCTCAATGCAGCCAACACAAGTTCAAAGGGTATCTACACTTACGCCAACGCTCCCACCACGACAGCCGGGTCGAATCACAACAACACTTTCCAGAATGTAGTGGTTCAGGATGCCTACAGCGGCGTTTATATGTCGGGGAACTCGGCTTACTTCGATTATTCCAACTCTGTTACAGGTTGTACCTTCCAGAACCTGGGTAGCAACCTGAGCACAGCAATTTACCCTGCCTATTTGTACTATCAGGAAGATTTGACCTTTACAGGTAACACAATCCAAAACATAACAGGTGCAGGTTCAATATACGGTCTTTATACTTCCGGAATTTTTGGTAACCTGACATGTACGGGCAATACAGTTCAAAACTATACAGGAACCAGCACATCTTCCACCGCATATGGCATGTATCTGTCGTTATCGAATGATGCAACAGGTGATATTAGTGGTAATATAGTTAAGAATGTTGTGAATGCCTACAGTGCATACGGAGTATATCTGTACGGAGGATCCAACACTTTGCTGGATTTTTCAGGCAACGATATTAGTGGCGTAAATTACAACGGCTCATCTTCCTCTGTTGCTTATGGATTGCATATAGGAGGAGGAACAACACTTAATATCTTTAACAACTTTATTTATGATATCAAGGCGGCCGCCTCCACCGGATCTCCTGGTGTCAGAGCACTGTCGTTTGGGGGTGGCACTACTGCCAATGTGTATTATAACACTGTTTATATTGACTACACCTCGACAGCGGCCACCAATAAAAGTGCTGCCTTGTACCTGACTACAAGCCCCACCACCCTCAACATGAACAACAATATTTTTGTGAACAATTGTGACATGACAACGGGAACTGTGGCGGCAGCGTTTTATAAATCAAGCACTGCTCTTACCAATCTGGCTTCTACTGTTAATAACAATCTGTACTACGCCGGAACACCAGGTGCAAAGAATCTTATTTTCTACGATGGTACCAATTCTGATCAGACCATCGAGGCCTACAAAACAAGGGTAGCGCCACGTGAAAGCGCTTCTGTAACGGAAAATCCCCCCTTCCTGAGTTCAGTAGCACCCTACAACTTTCGCTTCGCCGAAGATGAGAATACCGTAGTTGAAAGTAGCGGTATCACTATCAGCGGGATCAATGACGACTACGATAAAAATATCCGTCAAGGATCTGCTGGATATGCTGGTACAGGTATTTCACCCGACTTGGGAGCTATTGAATTCGAGGGTCGTAACCCCAATCTTGCTACTCTCGACATGGGTGCCACCGCTTTGGTAACACCTATTACTACTGGCTGTTACACCGCTGCTGAGTCGGTAACCATTACGGTTAAAAACTGGGGAATTGATCCCATTGATTTCTCGGCTGATCCTGTTACGGTTACTACTGAAATTACCGGAGCTGTTACTCAAACCTTGTCTGCGCTGGTTAGCAGTGGCACTCTTGCCCCGGGTGCTACCCAGGATGTAGTGATGAGTACCACATTGGATATGACCACAGCAGGTGTCTATACCTTCAATGCATCTACATCAGTTACTGGTGATGGAACTCCTGGCAACGATGCTATGGCTGCTGCTACAAGAACTGTGGTGGCTACCAATGCCATACCGTTTGTTGAGAATTTTGACGCAAGTACCACCTTGCCAACCGGATGGACTGCTACCAGTTGGTCAGTTGGAACTGACCACGCCAATCCATCAACCGGAAATGGATTATACAAAAATCTCTACGGAACCGTTCCTACTGGTCAAATATACATGCCCAAGTTAGGCCCTGTGGTTGCCACTGATAACCTGAGCTTTGAATATCGTATTGTAGATTGGACGGGATATCCCTCAACTGCCACTCCCAATACTCCTGAATGGGGTGCTGTTGATATCTATGGTTCAACCGACTGCGGTGTCAACTGGTCGGTGATTGGCTCCATTGATCCGGCCAATCACGTATCTTCAACAGATTGGGCTGAAAAAATATTTAGCCTTGTCGCTTTCGACGGAGCTGATCATATAATTATTCGTATTGATGTTCAACGTCTTAATGGTGACTGGTATATTGATTTCGATAACTTCGAAGTGATGACTCCTCCAACTCTTGATGCCGGTGCAACAGCTCTCGTGGCTCCGGCCTCAGCAGGCTGTTTTGGAAGTGCTGAAACTGTAACCGTTACAATTAAGAATCTGGGTCCAAATACCCTTGACTTTAGTGTGAATCCTGTAACTGTAAACACAGAAGTAACTGGCGCTGTAACCCAATCGCTCACAGCGACGGTAAATACCGGCACACTGGAACCAGATGCTACGATGGATGTTCCGATGACAGGTACGCTCGACATGACCACCGTTGGCACCTATACCTTCAATGCCACAACCGTACTTGTCGGCGATGGAAACGCAACGAATGATGCTATGCCTGCTGCCACCCGGACTGTTACTGCTTCACTTGCTATTCCGTTCAGTGAAACGTTCAATGCTGCAACTACGACTCCTGCCGGATGGAATACTAGTGGTTGGACAATTGCCTCCTCACACGGAAGAGATGGCAATGGGCTTTATAAGAATATGTGGTCGAGTGCAACTACTGGAACTTTTATATTACCCAAAGTAGGGCCGGTTGTGGCTGGAAACGAACTTCTGTTTGATTACCGTCTGGTGAATTTTACTGGTTATCCCGCTACTGCACTTTCAAACTCATCTGATTGGGGTTCAATTACCATTAAGGTATCCTCAGATTGCGGAACATCATTTGCTGATTTAGCTGTAATCAACAATACCAATCATACATCTACTACAGACTGGGCTACTATGAGCTATTCATTGGCTGCCTATGAGGGCGAGAGTATAATCGTCAAATTTGAAGCTGAATGGCTTGATGGTGATTACTATGCTGACTTCGATAATTTTGAAATCAGGGTTCCTGCTACCTGTCTGAAGCCCACCAGCCCATTGGCCACACCTGGCATTTACTCGGCCGAGCTTTCCTGGACAGAAACCGGAACTGCTACCTCCTGGGATGTGCAGTACGGGGATCAGGGATTTGTACTTGGAGCCGGAACAACTGTAGCAGCCGGAACCAATCCTTATACTTTAGGTTCACTTACCCCGGAACATGATTATACTTATTATGTCAGGGCAAATTGCGGTGGCGGTGATTACAGCGACTGGTCAGTTGCTAAGAACTTTACAACCCTGCCGAGTTGCCCTGTGCCTACAGCCCTGCTCGCCACTCCCGGAGTGAATGACGCAGAACTTGCCTGGACTGAAAACGGAACCGCAACCTTGTGGGATGTTGAATACGGCGATCAGGGATTTGTACTTGGAGCCGGAACAACGGTTAACGATGTTACAAATCCTTACACTCTTACTCCTTTAACCGCCAATTATAACTACAGTTATTATGTGCGTGCAAATTGTGGTGGTGGCGATTACAGCGACTGGTCGGTTGTGAAGAATTTTTCAACTACCCAGGTTCCTGCGACTCTGGCCTTTACCGAAGATTTTGAAACTGGCTTTGGAAACTGGACTGTAATCAATGGCACCCAAACTAACAAATGGGTGGCCGGCACTGCGGTAGCTCATGGCGGTACTCAATCTGCCTATATTTCAAATGATGCAGGGGTTACAAACGCTTATACTATCACATCTTCAAGCACTGTTCACATCTACCGCGATATCACTTTCCCCGCCGGAGCCGACGGTTATGCCTTGTCATTCTGGTGGAAGGGTTTGGGCGAAACAAGTTTATATGATTATTTAAGGGTAAGTCTTGTTGAAACCTCTGTTGTTCCAGTTGCTGGTACATTATTGTCCTCCGGGCAAATTGGAACCAATTACTACAATCAGGAAACCTGGCAGAATCCTACTATCATGATACCCAACACCCATGCCGGCACTACGAAACGGCTTGTGTTTACCTGGAAAAATGATGGAATTGATGGAACACAACCACCAGTATCAATTGATGACATTCTTTTACAGACGGCTACTTATGCTTCTGTAACAACCGACGCCGTGACAGCCATTGCTGCTACCACTGCCACCAGTGGCGGTAATGTAACTGCTGATGGAAACCTCCCGGTAACTGCACGCGGCGTTTGCTGGAATACTACAGGAACCCCTACTACGGCAGATAGTAAGACCACCGACGGTACCGGCACAGGAACCTTTACAAGCAGCATGACTGGTTTAACAGCCGGAACACCATACTACGTGCGAGCTTATGCTACCAATGCCTTGGGTACTTCTTACGGATCCGAAGAGACCTTTAGCACGCTTCACGCCGTTACTTTCAACGTGGACATGAGCACCGCCGAAGGCTTCGATCCTGAAACAGGTTCGGTTTATATCTCCGGAAGTTTTGCCACATGGCCTGAGCCCGGTACCAACCCCGCTCTTCAGATGGCTCGTGTTGGTGTTACCGATATCTTTACAATTACCTTGAGCCTGAGTGCCGGAGACATACAGTACAAGTATTTTGCCGGAACCGGTTGGGAAGGTGGCGAGTGGAGTGGAGCTTATTCCAACCGCTCCCTTACAGTAAGTGGAACTACTACCCAGGAGGAAGTATTCCATGGTGTGATTGGCTGGGCTAATTTGCAATGGCCTGCTACAGCTACCATTACCGTGGGTGGTTCTGAAACTATCTATGGTCAGGCCTTTATTGACCGCGGCATCACCGAAGCTGCCGGTGCTACATACGGTCTTACGGCAGAAATTGGTGTGAGCGATGCAAACACCGATCCTTCTACATGGCTTACCTGGACTGCTGCTACATTCAATACCCAGAGTGGTAATAACGACGAGTTCTCTGCAGCAATCGGCTCTGTCCTGACTGAGGGAACCTACTACTATACTTACCGTTACAGGTTTGGTGAAAGTGCTGCCTATTACTATGGTGGTACGGACGGACAATGGAACGGAACCTCAAGCATCTCGGGTGTACTGACAGTGAATGCTGCCTCTAGCGATAAGACCCTCAATGTAACTGTTTTCTTAGAAGGTCCGTTTGATGGAAGTGCTATGACAACCACACTCAATACCGAAGGCTTGATTCCGCTCACTCAGCCTTACAACACCGACCCCTGGCTCTACGAAGGAACCGAATCGGTTGCTGCTATCCCTGCCGATGTTGTGGATTGGGTGTTGGTTGACCTGCGCGATGCCGATGCTCCCGAGAATGCTTTACCCGCCAATTCACTTGCCGGCTGGCCCAAGGCCATGTTCTTAAAGAATGATGGTTCGCTGGTGGATTTGGATGGTAATGCCCCGAATATTGGTAATCCTACGGTTACCAACAACCTCTATATCGTGATCCGTCACCGCAACCACCTTGATGTGATGAGTGCTTTCGGACTTTCGCTTACAGGTGATGTTTATAGCTATGATTTCTCCACTGGTATTGACCAGGCTTATGGAGGTGCAAATGGTTATAAAGAGATATCTGCCGGTGTATTTGGAATGGTTACCGGTGATATGGACGGAGACAGTGATATTGGTGTGAATGACTTCACGCTTTGGGCAATTGATTTCGGTAATGCCCCAGTCTATATGAATACTGACGTTGATATGGATTCTGATGTGGGTGTAAACGACTTTACCAAATGGGCATCCAACTTTGGTATTGCAAATCCTGTCGAAAGTGGTATGGCACCTGTTACTTACAGGTCGCAGGTTCCTGGAATAGAAAAATAGTGTAATTTTGGGAATACATACCAACGGGTATGTATTCCCTTTAAAACTAAAAGATTATGGTTCGGAAATTGTTGTTTTTAAGTCTTTTTCTGATAGGGCTAGTCGGTGTCTCAAGCAACCTGTTTGGTCAGAATCCGGTATATGCCTGCGATATCAGAAATCACGACCTTGTTTCGCCAACCGAGTTTGAATTTGATCTGTTCATTTCGAATTCGGGATCGGTTGATTTTGAACTTGCCAATTACCAGGCTGGTATTCAGGTGGCACCCTCTTTTGTCAATGGAGGTACCATCAGTGCAGCCCTTGTAAGTGGTAGTTCTGAACTCACAGTTGATCAGCAACCTTCTGCCATAAGTTTCGATCAGGCTACTTCCTGTATCATGTTAGCTCCGGCAGCTCCCCCGCGCGAGCTTCTGGGTGGTGGTGTTTCGGCCACCTCCGGTACGTTGATAGCTGAGAATAATGGCACAAGGGTTTGTAGAGTTCGACTGACCAACACGGCAGCTTTTGGTTCAGAGGCTATGGCTCCCGACTGGAATTTCTCTGTCGAACCCTATAACACGGTAGTTTCGGCCTTCGTAGGTCCGGCCGATCAGAAAGTGAACACCATCATTACTGAGAGTGCAAATCACAGCCGTGCGATTGCCATGAAGGCTTATCTCGAGGGTGCTTATGATGCCGATGCCGATGCCATGAATGCCACATTGCACGATGTGTTGCCTTTGGTGCAGCCCTTCAATGTGGAACCGTGGAATTACACCGGAACTGAGAGTGTATCTGAGATTCCTGCAAATGCTGTTGATTGGGTGCTTGTCGAACTCCGCGATGCAACTGAAGCTTCTTTAGCAGATGCCTCTACAACCAGAAGCAAACGACCTTGTTTCATTACCGATCAGGGGCAGATCATCAGTCTTGACGGTCTATCGTCTGTTGAGCTTAATTTTGTTCCAGAGAATCTTATCTTCCCGGTTATCCGGCATAGGAATCATCTCGATGTAATCGGCAGCGGTTCGTTGCAAAACATCGCTGGAGTGATGACCTATGATTTCTCAACTTCGATTGATCAGGCCTTTAATAGTGGAGCAGGATACAAACAGATTGATGTCTCTCCTGAAGTATATGGATTAGTGGCTGGCGATGCTGATGTTGACGGCGAAATTGGAGTGAATGATTTTACTCTTTGGGCTGTTGATTTTGGTAATGCCCCAGTTTATTTTAATAGTGATATGGATATGGATGGCGATATTGGGGTGAATGACTTCACCAGATGGGCTGTAAACTTTGGTATTGCAAATCCTGTTGAAGGGATAGTACCTGCAAAATTGTATAAATCTCAAATTCGCGAAAATAAATAATTAATTTTTAATTTTAATTTCTATGAAAAAACCAATTCTTTTACTCTTTGCGTTGTTTCTTCTTGGAACAACTTTTGCCGAACAATTATCCTGGCGGTTTGCGAATCCCAGAATAATTCGTATCTCAAACGCCCAACATTTGCAATTTGATGTGCAGGTAAAGGCTGATTTACCTGGAACTTACCTCTGGGCAGGCACCATTAAGTTTAATTTTAACACTGCAACTTTTAATAACGCTGCAGGTTCTTGGTCTGTTCTTACCCAGGGTGCTTTTAGTGGCTTAAATACTGCCGGAGGTTTGAAATACACTGTAACAAAAACTATTACAAGTATTACTGGTGGAAAGGCCTTTAACATTGCTTTGACAGGCGATTTAAATGCAGCATGGAATGGTCCGAATGGTGATGATTTTGCAGAAATACCTGATGATTGGACTACCATAGTGCAAGTTTCTGCCCGTTTACTGGATGTTTCTGGCAACGCAATTGCTGGTATTGATTTTTACGAAGCGGGTATGAATGGTCCTACAAGCCAACAGTACCAGACAGGCTTTGAACCAGGTGAAGTTGGGTATTATCAGAACCCCAGCTTATTCGATTCACGTGATTTCCTGAGTGCTTACACTGGTCGTTTCTATTCAACCACTCATGGTTGGTCACAAATTGGAGGATTGACCAATAATGTGCAGTACACCAACTGGGGCACGGCTGTAAGCACTACGATCTGGGAGGGTAATGCCGCAATAGAGCAAGCTGACAACACCGCTGCTATGTTTAACAATCTTAACATTTTAAACGGCGCAACTCTTGACATCGCTGCCAACAAGTATGCCACTGTGAACGGTGACCTCACCAACACCGGTCTTGCTGTCAACCTCACCGTTGCCAACAGCGGTTCGCTTATCACCAACGGTACTGTTACAGGTGAAGGAACCATTTCTACTGCTGTTGCTGCCAACGAGTGGCATCTTATCTCTATGCCAATTCCCGGACAGACTGCCAACAATTTTATGGGTGAATATTTGCAATCCTATGCTGAGGCTACTAATACCTGGAGCTACATCACCGACGAAACAACTCCGCTCACTGTCGGTAAAGGCTATGCCACCTGGGCATCGGATAAAAGCTATGCCGGTGTGTTCAATACCGGAGATTACCCTGTAGCCGGACTGACCTTTGGTGGTGCTTTACATGGTTTTAATCTCGTTGGAAATCCTTATCCTTCAGGGTTGGATATTTCATCGGTAAATACATGGGGTTCCAATATTACGGCCAATACATGGGTATGGGATCAAAGCATCAGCAACTATCAGACTAACCTGCCTTTAATCGGTGCTGGTCAGGGATTCTTTGTGCAGGCCAGCGGTGCTCCTTCATTCCAAATTCCTAATACCGGTCGTGCGCATAGTGCAACTGGTATCCTGAAGAGTGAAGTTGTTAATCAACTTAGAATACACATCGAAGGAAATAATTGTGCTGATTATACCTACATTCGTTTCGATCAGGGTTCTACCTCTTCGTATGATTTTGACTACGATACACCCAAGATGTTTGGTGCTGCCGATGCTCCCCAACTCTACACCCAGATTGTTTCCGACAATTTCGCCAACCTCACCCGCAACGTACTGCCCCAGATTGATGGCAACGATGTGGTGAAGATGAACCTGAAAGTGGGTGCCGCAGGTACTTACACCATCACCGCTTCGGATCTCGAGTCGTTTACCGACGATGTGACTGCTACCCTCGTTGACCTTCAGGCCGGTATCAGCCAGAAACTGAACGACAATGCTGTTTACACTTTCACTGCTGAGCCCACCGATAACGAAGCCCGCTTCCTTATCCAGTTCAAATCGGCCACCGGCGATGTGGAAAACGATACCTACGGAATCCGTATCTATGCTTTCAACAACCAGGCTTACGTTGACATGCCGGCCAACGTCAACGGTATCGTGACCGTTTACGACATGGTAGGTAAAAAACTGACTGAAGTTTCGGCCCATGCCGGACTGAACACCATCGCCCTGAATTTCAACGCTGCCAACTACCTGATCTCGGTGAAGAGCAACGTGGGTACCGTGAACAAGCAGGTGTTTGTGAAATAATATTGTTAAACATTAAACCTTACAAATAGATGAAAAAGCACATTCAATTGTTTGCTATTGTTGCACTTGTTGCATTTCCCCTGATTACCTTCAGCCAGCCCCAGCCACCAAACAACAATCCTGGTGGAGGAGCTCCTACACCAGGTAACCAGGTTGGTGGTGGTGCCGCCCCCATTGGCGGAGGCTTGGCTCTGCTGCTGGGTCTTGCTGCCGGTTATGCCGGACGTGCTGTTTATGATGCCAAGAAGAAACTGGCAGAGTAAAACCTATTCAGTCTGACTGATAATTTATAAAAGGCCGACAGTCTGAATTGACTGTCGGCCTCTTTTCCCGTTGATCCTAATAATCTTAGCCCATATGCAATTATGCGACGTAAATTTTAATGAGTTTTACAATACTTAATACCCGAATCGCGGTAATGTTGGTTCGAGTATGGATAAGTAGTTTCACTAAGTTTTATATCGAAAAGGTTCAAATTTATATGCATAGTGATTCTGGGGGTGAACGAAGGATGAATGTGGTGGGTGTTATTGTAATACAGTTTATGTTCCTCGTTACGATTTATCATTGGTGAGAATAGTTCGTCCCGAGTACGAAATGATCACTTTTGGTGAGAATTGTTATACCGCGTCTTGGTGAAAATGCGAAGCATTTGAGCCTAGAGGCGGTTAATCCCGAAGCGCTTCGCTCTCGGGACGAAGATCGTACCGAGAGACTTGATAATAATTTTTCTTCACAAAATCAAGTCGATTCGGTATAGCTTCGCTGTTATTAGTTTATTTAGCCTAACCTGCAGGATAACAGCTTTTTGTGTTGATGAATTGCTTCATCGCCAACATATGTGTGATGCGCTATACTTTGAGCATAAACAGAGTTAACCCGATGATTTTTATAGTATAGTATTTTTGGAATGGAATTATTTCAAGAAAAAATTACTTCTGTTTCATAGTTTGTTAACGTTATGGTTACATAATTTCCATTCCTTTGCATTAATAAATTGAGTTTTTTGATTCAGGAGTGTTTGTTAGTATTGTGCTGATAATCTGGTGAATTAATACAAATGATTTATATATATAAACTAAATCCCTATTTATGAAAATTCTCAACAAGCTGGCGATCCTGTTGATTGCCTTTATGCTGCAATTTTCGGTCTTGTATTCGCAAGTGGCCGGAGATATCGCAATTATTGCTGTTAATGCGGATGCACCTGACGGATTTGTTATGGTTGCCTTGGCTGATATACCGGCTAACACAACGATAACAATTACTGACAATGCCTGGACTACAGCAGACGGGCCTTTCGGTACAACTGAAGGTTACCTGCAATGGAGTCATAATTCGATGGTTTCTGCAGGTAGTGTTATTACTTTTACTGAAGGTTCTCCATGGACTGTTGATCTTGGGAGTATTGCCAGTGGTGGTACTGCACCCAGTCTTTCTAATTCAGGAGATCAACTTATCGCCTTCACGGGCAGTTGGGATCAACGCCCTACTGATAACGGAAGTGACCCGAAGTTTTTATACGCATACTCTTTGGAAAACTTTATTTCGTCCGGCAGTACCAGTTCCACTACTTCCTATCTGCCTGCCGCGTTGAATAATTTTTCTGTTGCCATGACAACTAGTTCCTCAGAGACGGATAATGCTTATTTTGCTAATGGGAGTAGTACACAAACTGCCGTTTCTGTGTCAGGAACAAAATTGGAATTGCTGGCATTGTTTAACGATGCTTCACTACATTATAAAAGTAATTCCTGGTTAACTTTTCCAGCCTACACAGTAACGGTAAACACTGGGGGACTTCCTTCCCCGGTTCTGACTGCTGATGTTACCAACAACAATGTTGATTTTAACATTGATATAACCTTTACTGATAACCCTTCTTGGCGTCTTGCCATTACCGAGGTAAAAGCTAATGGAACAACCCTTGCCTCTGGAACTGATTACTTATTATCGGCTGGTACTTTGCAGTTGATTCCATCGGGAGGAAATACCGCTTTGACAACCGCCGGAACCAAGACTGTGGTGGTAGTAGCCACTGGTTACAGCAATGCTACAGTCGATCAGGTGATTAACGTAGGAGCCATGGTTGCAGGCAACAGCACAGCCACCATCAGCAGCCCGCTTGTTTTGAATGATACCCGCACGGTAACCTGCACTGCTTATGACCAATATTTGAATGGCATAAGTGGATACAGTTTCACCATCGATGTAAATGTCACCGATAACAGCAGTACGACAGATGAAACTTATACCATTGATGGTACAGGTTATAACAGCAGCGCAACTAATATTTCTCTAGTGAACGTTACCGATGCCTTAGGTGTGGTTACCTTTGATGTTGGGATTCCAGCTGTAGTTGATGGTAACGATGGTTTAAATGTTCAGGTCAAAACAGCTGGCGGTTCGTCCACCGTGGGTTCACCATTTAGCTATACAAGCCTGAATCCTGCTATTACTTTGAGCGGAACCGACCCGGATTTGAATAATATTTATCCTTCTTCAGCCGATAACATTCTTTACAGAGTTCAGGTGGAGGTGACCAATGATGGTTCAATCCTCTCTTCGGCAAGTTTTACCACTTCAGGCACCTATACCAATGGAGACGTAGTTGCAGATGGCTTCACACTGTACTACTCTTCCGATGACGCTTTTGGCGGTGATGTGGAACTGGGTACTTCTTCATCAGTTACCGGTGCAGGCGAAGTGTTGTCGTTTACCGGCCTTTCGCAGGCGTTCGGCATTGGTACCGGATACCTTTTCCTGACCGTAGATGCTGACGTTGCTGCTACTGTTGGACACACTTTTTCGGTGGTTGCCCCCGTTACAGGAAGTTTTAGTTTTTCAGGTTCACCCACCTTCCCTGGTAGCACTTTTACAGGTGGTAATACACATACTGTGATTGGCGCCCCCGCTATGACCGAGTTGGTGATTCCTCAGTACATCGGGTCGAAATCGGCTTCGGGGACCAACAACACCCGTACTCCTTTCTCTTTCTGCCTGAGTTTTGCCAACCTCCAACCGAATACCTTGTATGATACCAAGATTGCTGCCGGACTTACATCAGAGGCTGCAACCGTTTGGGGAGCAGGTAACATCTGGACTGGTTCAACCTTCAGCAACCAAACAGTATTGAGCGCTTTTACCACCGATGCTAATGGAGATAGTGGCCCTGTGTGGTTTTATATGCAACCCACCGGTAATAGTTCCCGCTTCGGTGCCGGCCAGGTTCATAACCTTCGTGTAGCTGTTGTTCCCGGTTCAACCAGCTTCCCTGCCAATCCCCAGTTTATTACTGCAAAATCCTTTACCGCTGTTGATATTGCCACTACTGAGCTTACCGGTGCCACCAGCGATGATGGTGCGTTTATCAAAGGTATCGGTCAGGCCTCCTATTCTGGCTTGCAGGTATTAGCTTTTGACAATTCCTCGGGAAGCGGCAGTCCTCTTTCCTCGTACCAGGTTATAACCACCACAGCCACACAGAGTTCTTACAGTGAATTACCAGCTGTGATTAACGATGTGTATATGCAGAGCGGAACCAGTGCCGTGGGTGAGTTTGCCTTTGTTACCCCTATCGGAGCCAACAATCCCAATGGTATTCGCCGTATCGAGTTCCGCAATGCCGACAATACCATTGCCACATTCTTTACCAGCAATACCGGCGACTGGGGCAACAACGCCCTTACCAATGCAATCACCCGCAGAGAGGTTGATACCATTGACCTGAACATCGCCGGCGAACCTACCAACCACGCCACCAATTTCACAGCATCCACCACCACCGAAACCACCATTCCGCTTACCTGGACTGATGCTACCGGCAGCGTGCTCCCCGAAAACTATTTGATCAAAGGAAGCAGCGTGGGTTATGGCGATATTGCCGACCCAGTGGACGGTACACCCGAAGCTGATGGTGCTCTGGTGAAGAATGTTGCCTACGGTGAAGAGAATTACACTTTTACCGGTCTGACAGAAGGCACCACCTATTACTTCAAAATTTATCCTTACACCAACTCCGGTACCCTGATTGACTACAAGACCGGCTCAGCCCCGGAGGCAACTGCCACCACGTTGGGCGGAGCTTCCGATAAAACGTTGGATGTAACTGTATTCTTAGAAGGACCTTTTGATGGTGCGGCCATGAATGCAACACTGAACTCAAGTAATTTAATCCCTCTGACCCAGCCTTACAATGCTGACCCCTGGTTCTACGAAGGAACCGAAGAAGTGGCTGCTATTCCTGCCGATGTTGTGGACTGGGTGCTGGTTGACCTTCGCGATGCTGATGCTCCTGAGAATGCAGTTCCTTCTACTTCCCTTACGGGATGGCCACAAGCCATGTTCCTCAAGAGCGATGGTTCGCTGGTGGGTTTGGATGGATCGAATCCAACAATCGGTAATCCTGTAGTTTCGAGTAATCTATATGTTGTTATTCGTCACAGAAACCATTTAGCTGTAATGAGTAATGCAGGATTAAACTTATCTGGCGATACCTATAGCTATGATTTCACTTCAGGAATTGATCAGGCATATGGTGGAGGTTTAGGGTATAAAGAAATTAGTACTGGAGTTTATGGCATGGTATCTGGTAATCTTGATGGAGATTCGGAGGTTGGTGTCAATGACTTTACTATGTGGGCTGTAGATTTTGGGAATTCACCTGTTTATTTCACATCTGATTCTGATCTGGACTCAGATATTTCTGTGAATGACTTTACGAAGTGGGCAGCGAATTTTGGAATATCGAATCTAATTGAAGCTGGCGGGGTTTCCGTGATTCTCTATAAGAGTCAGGTTCCTGCTCAGGAATAATTGTTTTAATGCGGGGTGCTTGACAAGAGCATCCCGCATTTTTTTTGTTTTAAACATCGCTTGTATATAATTCTATTTTATTGTTATGAAAAGATTTTTTGGAATTTTTAGTTTTGTAGTGTTGTCTATTCCTTTTTTTGCCCAACAGTTGTCCTTTCGGATTATAAATCCCAGGATTATTCGAGTCAATAACTTTCAGCATCTTCAGTACGATGTTCAGTTTAAATGTGATCAACCTGGAACATTTTTATGGGCAGGAACATTTAAGTTTACTTTTAATAATTCTGCTTTTAGCACCTCAGTAAGTCAGTGGGGTGTTAACAAAACCGGGGATTTTAATTCCCTAAATTCTGTTGGAGGCTTGAAATATTCTGTAACAAAAACGATTACGGGTGTTTCTCCTTCAAAGGTACTAAATATTTCGTTGACTGGTGATGTGAATGCTTTTTCGAATGGCCCCAATCCCGACGATTTTATTGAGGTGCCAGTTGATTGGATTACTGTTCTTCAAATAAATGCACGTCTTGTTTCAACAGCTAACGGAGACGATCTGGCTGGAATAGATTTCTACGAAGTTGGAATGAACCCAGCTACTTCACAACAATATATTACAGGTCCTTTGACCGTAGGGTATTATTTATCACCAAGTTTATATGATTCCAGAGATTTGCTTAATACCTATACAGGACGTATTTTCTCTTCTAATTATGGATGGTCTCAGTTGGGGGGGACTGTTAATAATATTCAGTATATTAATTGGGAGGAGGCTGTCAGTACAACAGTTTGGGAAGGATTTGCCATCCCGACACAACAACATCTCTCTGAAGCTTCATTCAATAATTTAAATTTGTTGAATAATTCTGTATTCGCCGCTAACAGATATATCAGAGTCGAAGGAAATTTGGTGAACACAGGAGCTGATTCGTGTTTACTGGTTCACGATACTGCATCTTTAATTACAATGGGTTCGGTTACCGGATCGGGGATATTTTCATCTAATATCACATCAAATGTCTGGCATCTCATCGCATCGCCTGTTACCGACCTTCAATCTTCTGCTTTTTTAGGAGAGTTCGTTCAAACTTATAATGAACCGACTGATACTTGGAATCAGATTATTACTGCCGATACTATTATCTGGCCCGGACTTGGTTATTCTGTATGGAGCAGCCCAAAGAATTATTCAGGGGTATTCAATACCGGCGATTTATCGCTTCCGTTTGGGGTTACATACAGTGGCAACCTGCACGGATATAACCTGGTTGGCAACCCTTATCCGTCTGGATTGGATGTTTCGGCTGTTTCCACCTGGGGGTCTGAGATTTCCAGCGATGTGTATGTGTGGGATCAGGCTTTTGGTAATTACCGTACCACCGTTACCACCATTCCCCCTGCACAGGGCTTTTTTATCCGCACTACAGGTAATGGACCAACCTTAACTATTCCCAATTCAGCGAGGGTGCATACCAGTGATCCCCTCTATAAATCGGAGGTATTGAACCAGTTGACCCTTTCACTTTCAGGAAACGGCTATGGCGACGAGGCTTTTATCCGCTTTGCTGAGGGTTCCTCCGCAACTTTCGATCATTCTTTCGATACACCCAAGAAGATGGGTTTGGCAGAGGCTCCGCAGCTCTTTTCGGTTGTTGCTTCCGATAATTTCACCGACCTCACCCGGAACGTGCTGCCCCGGATAGAGGGAAATGAAACTGTACATCTCAGTTTTCTCGCTGGTAACTCGGGTAGTTTTATCCTGGAGGCATCGGGTATTGAATCGTTTTCGGATGATGTGGTCATCACTTTGGTTGATCAACTTACCAATACAACGCAGGTGCTTTCGCAAAATCCTGTTTACAGTTTTAACGGTTCACCTGTAGATGATCCTGCCCGGTTTCTGGTTCTGTTTGACGATTACACAGCCAGTCAGTCTGTTTCTGCAACTTATAACATTGTGGTATTTACAGTCGGCCACACGGTTAAACTCCTTGTTCCAGAAGATTATACCGGCACAGTTACCATGACAGACATGCTTGGGCGTGTCGTTTGGAGACAACCCTTAGCCGGTCAGTCTCATTATTCATTCATTGCGCCAGTCCCTGCAGGCTGTTATGTAGTTTCGACAGAGAGCAGGCATGGTAGTTTGCGCAAAAAAATTATTCTTCATTGATTTTTTGAAACGCAAGAGAAATATTAACGTTATTTAAATCAGCATTTTAAGGTATGAAAAACACTATACGCTTTTTATTGGTTATTTTTACCCTGATGGTGAGTCTTACCAGCATGGCACAGCCAGGGAATCCGGGTGGTACCGGATTAGATCCTACGGGCACGGGTGGCACTCCGGTTGGAGGTCCTTTGGCATATACTGTTACAGGCGGTGGAGCCTACTGCATTGGTGGAGCCGGTGTTGAAGTTACACTATCAGGATCGCAGAGTGGGGTTACTTATACCCTTCACAAAAATAATGTGGCACAGACACCGACTGTAGCAGGAACCGGGAGTTCTATCTCATTTGGTTTACAAACCGTTGGGACCTATACTGTAAAGGGCTATAACGGCACGGTTACTACCGTGATGACTGGTAGCGTTTCGGTTACCACCGACCCTCTCTCGGTTGGGGGTGGCGTTTCACCGGCATCCACAGGCCCACTGCCTTCAGGCAGCACCAGCGGGTTGCTTACCCTTTCGGGGCAGACCGGTGATGTACAGCGTTGGCAGTCATCCGTAAACAGCGGTATTGACTGGATTGATATTGCCAATACCAACACCACTTACACTTCCGGTGCTCTGACACAAACCACCTGGTTCAGGGCAATAGTGAAGAATGGCACCTGCTCAGAAGCTTTTTCTACTCATGCAGTGGTTACTATTCTGGCAGTACCAGGACCAGTGGCTTATAATGTTACCGGAGGAGGGAGCTATTGTACCGGAGGTGCAGGAGTAGCTGTCGGCCTCGATGATTCAGAAATTGGAGTTACCTATACCTTGTTTAAGAATACGATAGCGCAGGTTCCCACCGTGGCCGGAACCGGGAACGCCATTTCGTTTGGTGCGCAAACCGCCGGAACTTACACCGTAAGTGGCACCAACAGTTCGGGTACCACCACTATGACCGGAAACGCGGTTGTGGTGGCCAATCCATTACCGGTTCCCACCATCAGTGGTGATAACAACGTTTGTGCCGGTGAAACGAATGTGGTTTATTCTACCGAGGCCGGCATGGCCGGCTACATTTGGACTATTTCTGCCGGCGGAACGATCACTGCCGGTTCAGGAACGAATTCTATTATGGTTACGTGGAGTACGGCTGGTAACCAAAGCGTTTCGGTGAATTACACCAACAGCAATTCATGTACTGCTGTTTCTCCGACCACATACAACGTCACCGTGAATGCTCTTCCGGTACCCGGAATCACGGGACCGACGTCGGTATGTGTCAATTCCACCGGCAATGTGTATCAAACTGAGTCGGGAATGACGGGCTATACCTGGACCTATTCAATGGGAGGTGTGCAAACAAATATATCACCGAGTGGAGATGCCATTACGATAACATGGCTTAGTGAAGGCCCTAAAACTGTTACCGCTACTTATGCCAACAGTTTGGGTTGTAATGCAGCTACACCTACTTCATATCCTGTTACGGTGAACGCACTGCCAGTGCCTACCATTACAGGTCCTTCTTCTGTTTGTGCCGGATCAACCGTGAGTGTTTACCAAACCCAAAGCGGCATGACTGGCTATACCTGGACTGTTTCGGCAGGCGGAACCATTACAGCAGGTGCCGGAACCAATTCTATTACGGTTACATGGAACACAACCGGCGCACAAAGTGTTTCGGTGAATTATGCCAACAGTTCGGGATGCAGTGCTTCTGCGCCGGTTAGCTACCCAGTGACGGTGAATGCTTTGCCTGTTCCCACAGTTACAGGCCCATCATCCGTGTGTGTCAACTCCACCGGCAATGTATATCAAACCCAAAGCGGAATGACAGCATACAACTGGAGTGTTTCGGCAGGCGGAACCATTACAGCAGGTGCCGGAACCAATTCTATTACGGTTACATGGAACACAACCGGCGCACAAAGTGTTTCGGTGAATTATACCAACAGTTCGGGATGCAGCGCTTCCACGGCTACTTCATACCCAGTGGCTGTAAATGCGCTTCCTGTGCCCGTGATTACGGGGCCGGCTAACGTTTGTGCCGGATCTTCCGGTAATGTTTATACAACCCAATCGAGTATGACTGGCTACAACTGGACGGTTTCAACGGGTGGCACTATTACTGCCGGTGCAGGCACAAGTGCAGTTACTGTTACTTGGAATACCACCGGTAACCAAACAGTGAGTGTTAACTACACCAATGCCGGAGGATGTTCCGCTCCTACTCCATCGGTTTATAATGTAGCTGTTGGCAATCCCTCGCAGCCTACCATTACAGGTGATACGGAAGTGTGTATTAACTCGGGGTTGTATGCTTATACTACCGAGGGAGGAATGACAGGCTACAACTGGGTTGTAACTTCAGGAGGAACCATTACCAGTGGTCAGGGTACCAACCAGTTGATTGTACATTGGTCCACCCCCGGTGCACAGAGTGTCAGCGTTAACTATAATCCTGTAACCGGTTGCCCGGCTCCATCACCAACGGTATTGCCAGTAATGGTTACCGGTTTCCCCGGAGCCGCAGGTTCAATCAGCGGAACCCCTGTTGTTTGTGCCGGAACTTCCGGTGTACAGTATTCTGTTTCGCCTATAGCAGGTGCAATAGAATATTTGTGGACTGTTCCTTCCGGAGCCACTATCGTGTCGGGTAATTATACCAACCAGATTGTGGTGGATTACGGCACCAGTGCCACTTCAGGAACCATGACGGTAAAGGGAGCCAATGTTTGTGGAAACGGAGCTGTTTCGCCTGCATATCCTGTGACTGTGAACGGCCTTCCCTCTGCTGCCGGAGTCGTTACCGGTGCAACACAGGTATGTGCCGGAAGTACCGGTGTGGTTTATTCGGTGAATCCGGTTTCTAATGCCACTTCCTATTCCTGGTCTGTTCCTGCCGGAGCCTCAGTTGTTGGCGGAGCTAACACCAACACCATCACTGTTGATTGGAGCACTGCCGGTGGCAACCTTTCGGTGCAAGGGGTTAATGGTTGCGGCAATGGCGCAGCCTCACCTAACCTCGCAGTACAGGTGTCGCCTGTTCCTGCAACACCTGTGATCGAGCTTGCAGGCACCAACACATTGGTTAGCAGCAGTGCAGTAGGAAATCAATGGTATCTCGATGGTGTGGCCATCACGGGAGCCGTTTACCAGACTTATACCCCTGTGGTGAATGGTGTTTACCACGTGGTGGTTACCGTTAATGGCTGTAGCTCGTTGCCCAGCAACACGCTGATGACTTATGTGGGCGTGGATGAGCAGGCCGGAGTGATGAATTGCAGCCTTTATCCTGTACCCAGTACCGGTGTGGTTACTGTAAACGTAGAGGGCGGCACGACGGGTGATTACACTCTTCAGGTTCGCAATGCCATAGGATTACCTGTATGGAACAACACCTATCAAGGAGGAACCTCGTTGCGCGAGGTAATCAACCTTTCGGGGTTACCATCTGGTATTTATAGCCTTGAAATAAAGAATGGGAATTATTCATTGATAAAACGAATGGTTCTGAGTAAGTAGGTTGGCCTTTTGTTGAGTTAAAGCCGGCGAATAGCCGGCTTTTTTGTAACCCGGTTTTCCTGAATCTCAAAGTTTTTCTATTCGTTTCACGCTGTGGGTTGATTGCCGCCTGGTTGGACAGAATCACATTGTACTACGACTACCTGAAGGTTATATGCGGCAAAGTCAATAAATCAATTTAAATTTGGAAGGTGCGGAATCCGTCGAATGCTTAAAGAATCAATCTCGCACTATTCCTCCGTAGAAAATAACACCCGATTGGTTCAGCATAAAGCCAATGCATTGGTTGCCACAGTTATCATTCATACACTCAACTATAACCGCATCATGTTCCTTGTTTGGTGTTATCGTGTTTCTGGAGATAGCAATACACATAAATACCCTGACTATTGATTCGTACTGACCTGATTTAGAGGGACCAGATCAAATTGCCTGTTATCCAATTAAATTAATATGACTTACATGGTAATCAATCTGCGTTACAGCCCAAAAAATTCGACATACACTACATCATAATTTGTTCAATGCTCTCAATATGCATTTGTAAATCATATTTACAATTTTGAAAAGATGATGGCCGTTTCCCAGCCCGCGTTTTACGAAGGGTATAAGAACGCCAGGGTGATTGGAAACAGTACCAAAGTCAACCACAACCAACCCGCTGAACAGGGAACCCTGTAGAGCCGCCGGGCGGCACATAACACGCTTGAAAGCCCCGGTTTCGCCCACGACCCGAAGCAAGTAAACGCTCTTTTGCGCCATTTCAATCAACCATGTATGCAATCACTAAAAGTGAGCGATCATTTTTTGGAGGGGTGTTCCCTAATCTGATTGTTCTTAACCTTTGCCCCTACAATGGTTGCAAATATTATAGACCTATACATCACGGAAATGATGAATCAACCAAGCCCCCGGATCCAACACTTTTCACAGTTGAGCCTGCCGGAGATGTCTCCGCGAACAAGGGTATATCAACCACGAGCGAAGCTTCTATTTGGATGGGCGAGTAGAGATAAGCAATTGGAATACAAAGGGAGATATCGAATGCTTTGCAAATTAGAGTGATTATTTGCTGTCAAATATTTATAGAAAACCCGATTTAAAACTTCCCCGACCTTTGTTTCTCCAGAAAACAATATCTTAGCTTTTAAATTGCACCGACCCTTATGTTGATAAATATTCATAAAACTAAACAGTCAGGTTCCTTTCTAAAGAAAGGGATGGGCAGGGGACCTGTCAGGGGATTTTCAGGGGTAATGGGATTGGTGACTCACCGGGTAGTGGTATTGGTGGTTGATAATTCTGGAGATAAGGGTTTGCAATTATGGGGGGGGGACGATTTTGTTTATGGATTATTGAATGAGAAAAAGAAACACAGGAGAGGTGTTTTTGGTTATTCGGATTGGGATTACAGTTTAATCGGAATGCAACAGACCCCAATGGGGTCAAATGTTTGTAACAAAACAGATGTTTGGTGGATGTTCGACCCCTGCGGGGTCGTACGTTCATCCCCATTCATCCAGCCATTAACCATGTCATCCCTTCGGGATGAGAATAACAAAGCAGATAAAAGATGTCAACCTACAGTCAAATCTACATTCATACCATTTTTGCTGTGAGAGGCAGGGAAAGCCTAGTTCATGTATCATGGGAGGAACAACTTTATAAATATATCACCGGCATTCTCCAAAACAAAGGGCAGAAAATGCTTGCAATAAACGGAGTACCCGACCATATTCACATGTTTTTGGGAATGAAACCAAATTGTTGCTTATCAGATTTAATTCGGGAAATAAAAATATCATCAAATACATTTATCAACGAAAATCATCTTTCTAATTTCAAATTTTCGAGGCAGGAGGGGTTTGGCGCATTTTTTTACAGTCATTCTCAAATTGATAATGTTTGCAACTATATTTTAAAACATAAACACCACCACAAAAAGAATTATTTTAAGGAAGAATATACCGACTTTCTTAGAAAGTTTGCAATTGAGTATAATATAAATTACCTTTTCGATTGGATTGATTAGTGGAACGATTGCTATACCATCAAACACGAAAGAATTTCCTGAAAAGATTATTGATCTTTTTGATAGATCCACTCGAAAAAAACTATTTTACCGTATGTTGTTAATCATTCACATAAACAGGCTGTCAGGTTTCACACTCAGAAGGGGGGCAGGTGTGGATATTTCAGTCTTTATTGTCAGATAACCAGCAAACAGACCGGATGAACCGTGAAACACATTCAAGGGAAATAAATGGGAAATAAAAAGATGAGGTCAATATTGAAACATAAAATGAAGTTCAGTTTGAAGGTTGGCTGTCCTGCAAATGGGTTGCCGGCTTGCTGTCTGTCGCCTGAAAGGGTGGGTTGGTTATTGGCCGCATTTGTCGTGATGTTGAACTTCGCTCCCACTTTTGGCCTGGCACAGGAATCAGGTCTTCGTTTCTCGCATTTCACGACCAGCGACGGATTATCCGACAACTACACCACTTCCGTGATTCAGGATCGCCGGGGTTTTATCTGGATTGGAACTGAATATGGGCTGAACCGGTTTGATGGCAGAAGTTTTAAACGTTATGAAAAACTGGGAGAAGGTGGACTTACCGATCTCAATATCAAAACAATTGCTGAAGATGCCGACGGCAATATCTGGATTGGAACCCAGAACGGGCTGAACCGGTTAAATTCGCGATCAGATGTCATTACCCAATACTTCATGGGCGATGGACCAGGCACCATTCCATTCAGGTGGTGCAATTATTTGTATGTGGATAAACGCGGGATTCTCTGGCTCTCAACCGAAAAAGGCATAGCGCGCTATGATAAGGCAACCAACTCGTTTCGCAACCACGCCGTTGAGGTGTGTAAAAAGGAAGGGCGGGTGAATAAGTTTATTTCAAAAATTTTTGAGGACAGCAAGGGGAGGTTTTGGCTGGCAACCTCCTATGGTGTTAAACTTTTCGATTATCAGAAAGAAACATTCCAGACTTTTCTGTTTCCAAAACCCGACAGGGAAGCTCCTTCGTATGCGGTGGTTTCCTTGAGCGAAAGTGCCGATGGTGTGATGTACGCCGGAACCTGGGGCGACGGTCTTTTACGGTTCGATGAACAGATGAAGGCCTTTGTTTTTGTGGATTGTTCCCTCACAACGATGGTCCGGCTGGTTATAGCTGACATCATGCCCATGAGGATGTTTCAGACCGATTATTTATGGTTGGCCTCATCGCATGGTCTCATCGCCTTCAATCCAGAGACGCAGGAAAAAACAGAGATTGCTTTGCCTGATGAGGTACTGACCCAATTGTGTCGCGACAGGCAGCAAAATATTTGGATTACCAGCACCAACGGCTTGTATAAGCTCAACGCGAACAGCCTTGCCTTCCGATGGATCGGTTTACCGGCTTCACATAGCAGGCAATTGGTTTACCATATCATCCCCTCGGTTTTAGATCCTGAAAATGTTTTCTTCCTCAGCACCCTCGGGGGGTGGTTCGAGTTTGACCGCCTTACCAACCAGTTAAAGACCAAATCACTTCCCGCCGATCCGCGCAGTCTTTTGGTAGCTATCAACCGCTGGGTGACCGACAGTTCGGGTTATTGGTTTACTTCGATGAACGGTATGGGCTATTACAACCCATCCGAAAATCGCCTGACCGATCTGACCCACCATCTGGCCGCGCGAACTCCTTATAAGGCAGCGCATCATATTGTGGCTTCGCCCGGAAATAAACTGCTGATTAGTCTATACCGGAGCGGACTGTTGCAGCTCGACCGGGGAACGGGGAAATCGGAACTCCTTTTTGCCGATACTACCAGGCCTGATCATATTTTTGGAACTGATTTCGGAGATATGCTGACGGCTCAAGGGGGTGAAGTTTTTTTTACTGCGGGTGGCAGGTTGTATGTTTTATCCGGGTCAGCCTTCGCTTTTAAAACTGTTGGCTTGCCTGAACACCAAAGTCGAACAGATATTCAGAAGACAGCACCCGACCAGTTGTGTCTTGCCTTTGATAAAGATCTGTTTGTTAGCAGCAAGCTTCAGATTTTTCGTTATAATGTTGGAAGGCTGAAGAGGGTATTCCCGAAAGAAGGTTATGCCGATTTTTTTATAGAACGGATGTTTTTTACACCCCATGGCAAGTTTCTGTTCATCACCTCGAAAGGAGTTTTCAGCACCGATACTTCCTTCCAAAACTGGTTCAACATCGGCAACCGGCTCACCTGGAGCGACAATGAACTGATTACCGATATTCTTCCATGCAATGATGGGGCATTGATTTTTGGTGCCAGGGGTAAAATCGGCATCGTGAATGATACGGCTCTGCAAAGCAGTCAACTGCCGCCTCGGGTCGTGATCAGCCGCATAAAATATGGCGACAACGAAAAATTTATGCTCGATGATTCCCTCAGTCGCATCCACCTCTCATACCGTGAATCAATAGAAATTGAGCTTTCAGGTGTGAATTACACCAATGTGAAAGAGGTAAAGCTTTACTACAAATTAGAGGGGTGGAAGGATGCCGCAGATGAATTTCAGGGAAATAACCCCATCATCTACCAGCAATTGCCTCCCGGCCGATATACTTTCAAAACCTGGCAGCAGAATGCCGAAGGGCACAAAAGCCCGGAATCTGTTTTCAGGTTCGTGGTGCATCCACCGTTTTACCTTACCTGGTGGTTTATCTTGCTGAATATCGCGGCCTTGTTGTCAGCGTTTTATCTTTTTAACCGTTACGAAATGAGGAAGGCCCTTGAGCTTGAACGACTGAGAACACGCATAGCCTCCGATCTTCACGACGACATTGGAGCTACCCTCAGCGCGGTGTCGCTGTACGCCGAAACATTAAAAAGAAGCGTTGGCGACGATTCCCCTCACGTGAAGAATGTGTTGACAAAGATAGCCGAAGGAAGCCGCGAAATGGTTGCCAGCATGAGCGATATCATCTGGTCGGTAAATCCCGAAAACGATACACTTGAGCGGCTCGTCAGGCGCATGCGCAATTTCGCCACCGATATGTGCCAGGCTCGGGACATCCTGTTGCAGTTCGGATCTGACGAAGCTCTTTTGCAGCTAAAACTGCCATTGGAGAGCCGAAAGAATGTATTTCTAATCTTCAAGGAAGCCATCAACAATGCGGTCAAGTATTCGGGAGCCAAAACCATCAGCGTGCAGGTGCGGACCGACGGGAAAACCATCCGGATGGTGGTGGAAGACGATGGGCAAGGCTTTGATGTAGCTCGTGTTACGCGGGGTAACGGGCTGAAAAACATCCAAAGGAGAGCTGCTTCAATAGGCGGGAGTGAAGTAATTACGTCGGAACCCGGGAAAGGGACAAAGGTTGATCTCCAATGGAAAACCTGATTGCTGAAAAGATTTTCACCACATTTGGGGATTGCTTTTCTCAGGTTCCTTTTGTTCTTTTGCACGAAAAACCATCAGGTTATGAAGATTGCCATTTTTGAAGATAATCTGCAATACCGCGAAAGCCTGGAGTTGCTCATTGTCACCACACCCGGGATGGAACTCTGCGGGTCGTTTGACAGCACCGAAAGGCTGAAGCAACGCATTGAGGCACTTCGACCCGATGTTGTGTTGATGGACATCAACATCCCCGGTGTTGACGGCATAGAAGCCGTGCGGATTATCAAAGAGCAGTTTCCTCAGGTGCAGGTGTGTATGCAGACGGTGTTTGAGGATGAAGACAAGATATTTGCATCACTCTGCAATGGCGCTTCCGGTTATATACTAAAGAGTTCACCTCCCGAAAAGGTCATTCAGGCCATCAGGGAAGTGGCCGACGGAGGCTCGTTCTTTTCCTCGTCTGTTGCCCGCAAAGTGTTGAAAAGTTTTCAGGATTCACCGGCACCGGGTGTCTTCATCCAGCTCTCCGACCGTGAAAAAGAGGTACTCCGGATGCTGGTTGACGGGCTAAGTTACAAGCTTATTGCCGACAAGGCCTGCATCAGCTACGAAACCGTACATTCACACATCAAAAACATCTACGAAAAACTTCACGTCAAATCCAAGGGTGAAGCCGTGGCAAAAGCCATCCGGCAAAAGCTGATCTGATCGGCGGGGAGGTTCCTCACGGACAATCGTTTCCCAACGCTGAACCATTGTTCTGACAGTTTTTTGTAAGCCAAACCTTGTTTAAGAAAAATCTGGCAAACTACATTGTAGGTTTGCCCGGGTTGTGACTCAATGTCCAAACCGGTGAGATCCATTTTCACCAGTTTTGGTGATTTACACGGGTTACACCACCTATTACTTTTGTACTGACCACCGGAAGGGTCTTTTCTGTTGAAAGCTATTGCCAGCCTTCGGGTTGTGACAACAGAAAACTGGTCAACGGTTGCTGCAAAAATGGATGGAGTGCAAACCAATAGTTGATTGACATGAAAAAGAGTTTGTTTTTATTGTTCATGGTGTTGTGTTCAACGGGAGTACTGTTAGCCCAATCCCCCGAAAAGTTCAACTACCAGGCTGTTGCGCGCGATGCTTCGGGCAACGTGCTCGCGGAGCAAAGTTTAGCCTTCAGACTTAGCATATTGCAAGGGACAATCACCGGTCCGGTGGTCTATTCCGAAACCCACATCACCACCACAAATGCCTATGGGCAGGTAACCTTATCAGTGGGTGCAGGCACACCCGTTGTCGGGGTTTTCGACACCATAAGCTGGGGAAGCCAGCCCCATTTTCTGAAAAGCGAGATGGATGCCACAGGCGGAAGCAGCTTTGCCCCGATGGGCACCACCCAACTGCTTTCGGTGCCTTATGCGCTGTATGCCAAAAGCTCAGGAAGTGGAATTTCACTGACAGACACCGATGGCGACACCAAAATTCAGGTGGAAGAATCCTCCGACGAAGATATCATCAGGTTTGATGTAGCAGGAGCCGAAAAGCTCATGGTGAACCACCGCGGACTGGTACTTCCCAACACCACCGATAGTTTGACAGGGGTGATTTATAAAGGGACAGAAAGATTATTTCATAACTTCTATCCAGATTTGCATAATGGCAATAATACATTCATAGGTCAAAATTCCGGTAATTTTACTATGACAAGCGGAAGCCCCATTACCCCCGGGTATTCCCCATTAAAGGCAAGTTATAATACGGTAATAGGTTCAAATGGCTTTGTATCGAATCAAACCGGCGCAAATAATTCTGTCTTAGGATATAGAGCATTATTCCATAACACCTCCGGAAGTTCAAATGCTGTAGTCGGATTTCTTGCAGGTGAGTTTAATACGTCAGGTTCAAGTAATAATTTTATTGGAGACAAAGCGGGCAATAAAAATACTTCGGGATCTAATAACACGGCAATTGGGGCAAGTGCCTTGGGCGAAAACAAAGCAAACTCAAGATCAACAGCCGTAGGTCATCAGGCTATGCGAAATGCAGATAACAGGGAATCAGGCCGAGATACATATAATACTGCTGTCGGTTATGAGGCACTAAAAGGAAGTGCAGCTTATTCGGATAACACAGGACGATATAATACATCTGTTGGAGATCAGTCACTGTATTCTAATACTATTGGAGATGATAATGCAGCTTTGGGCAATAAAGCTCTTTTTTATAATCTTATTGGAGAAAGAAACTCAGCTTTCGGCAGTATGGCAGCTTATAAAAATACAACGGGAATAAGAAATACTTGCATTGGTTATATGGCCGGACTAAATAACCAAACCGGAAACAGCAATACAATTATTGGCAGTGAAGCGGCTGCAAACAATGGCAATGCCTCATACTCTTTTAACTCCTTTTTGGGTTATAGAGCTGGGTATGACGTTACCAATGGTTCAAATAACTCTTTGTTTGGTGCTTATTCCGGATATGAAATAACAACAGGCTCAAACAATCTTCTTCTGGGTTATAATGCAGGAGACAACATCACAACCGGATCGAATAATATAGTTATCGGATACGACATTAATCCACCCTCGGCAACAGCAAACAATCAAATGGTAATCGGCAATTCATCAACTCTTTATGGTGATTTGATTAACAACTATATTGGCATCGGAACCACGGCGCCTCATGCTCCCCTCCAATTGGGCAATAATACTGCCAACCGAAAAATTGTCCTCTACGAAGACGCCAACAACGACCACCAGTATTTCGGCTTCGGCATCAACACGGCTGCCGTGCGTTACCAGGTAGCCGGCACCGACAGCGACCATATTTTCTATGCAGGCAATGGTTCTTCCTCATCGAACGAACTGGCACGCATCAAAGGCAATGGTACACTCAGGGTTTCTAGCCTTTCAACCAACGGGCCGGTCTATTCGAATAACAACATCCTCACCAACACCAACCCATCCGACCGTAACCTCAAGGAAAATATTGTCCCCATTGGTAACAGTTTGGATAAGGTGATGGCATTGAACCCGGTAACCTACACCTGGAAATCGAATGGAGCAAGTGGTATCGGTTTCATTGCCCAGGAAGTTGAAGAAGTGATCCCTCAACTGGTGAACACCAACGAAGATGGCACTAAGGGAATCTATTCCCTCGAAATGATACCTTTTTTGGTGAAAGCCATACAGGAATTGGAAAGCAAGATGAACAGGCAATGCGAAATGATTGATCAACTTCAAGAGACTATTCGCTTGCAAAACAGCAAAATAGATGAATTAAACAAAACCCAATAACATGATTGCAATGAGGAATGAAATGATTATGGCTTTGATTGGATTGCTTCTTTCCCTAAGCACTAAAGCCCAATCCCCCGAAAAGTTCAACTACCAGGCCGTGGCGCACGATGCTTCGGGCAATGTGCTCTCGGAGCAAAGTATAGCCTTTAAACTGAGTATATTGCGCGAGACAATCACCGGTCCGGTGGTCTATTCCGAAACCCACATCACCACCACCAATGCCTATGGGCAGGTAACATTGTCGGTGGGTGCAGGCACACCCGTTGTCGGGGCTTTCGACACCATTAGCTGGGGAAGCCAACCCCATTTTCTGAAAACAGAGATGGATGCCACAGGCGGAAGCAGCTTCACCCCGATGGGCACCACCCAACTGCTATCGGTGCCTTATGCGCTGTATGCCAAAAGCTCAGGAAGTGGAATTTCACTGACAGACACCGATGGCGACACCAAAATTCAGGTGGAAGAAAGCTCCGACGAAGATATCATCAGATTTGATGTAGCAGGAGCCGAAAAGCTCATGGTGAACCACCGCGGGCTGGTACTTCCCAACACCACCAATAGCCTGACGGGGGTGATCTATATGGGTACATTACCTTTTATTCATAGCTTCAAACCGACTATAAACAATGGAGAAAACACTTTCGTTGGCGTGAATGCCGGAAACTTCACTATGGGTTATTCGGGCGGAGATTACGCAAGTTACAACACCGGAGTTGGTCATTCAACCTTGAAATCCATTACTTCCGGCCATAATAATACTGCCACTGGTGCAAGAGCGCTATATTCCAACACCAGTGGCGAGAGCAATACTGCCACTGGTGCAAGAGCGCTATATTCCAACACCAGTGGCGAGAGCAATACTGCCAGTGGAGAAAATGCTCTTTACTCAAACACTACTGGTAATTTTAACACCGCCAATGGGGCCAATGCACTATATTCCAACACAACAGGTTATGAAAACACTGCCATTGGGTCGCGGTCTCTGTATGCTAATACTGGTAATTTCAATACAGCCACTGGTACTTTTTCTCTTTACAGCAATACAACCGGCAGTCGTAATCTTGCCTATGGAGTAAGAGCACTTGAAAATAACACGACAGGCAGTTACAATACCGCCAATGGTTACTTTTCATTAAATAGCAATACCACTGGCAGTTACAATATTGCCATTGGTGAACATGCACTTTATCACAACAGAGCCAATTCGCGCAACACAGCTTTCGGCTATCAAGCAATGATGTATGCTGATAGTAGAACCAGTGGGCGCGAAACCTTCAACACCGCCCTAGGCTATCAAGCCTTAATGGGTAGTAACGATCCATCGGCCAATACGGGCCAAGGCAACACGGCCATTGGTGACCAGGCCTTATATTCCAACATCAATGGTAATTACAATACCGCAAATGGATTGGCGGCTCTTTTTTCAAATACTTACGGTAATCACAACACCGCCACTGGAGCAAGCGCGCTAATTTCCAACACCCAAGGTCATAACAACACTGCTAATGGAGTAAATGCTCTTTATTCAAACACTTTAGGATTTTGTAATACTGCCAATGGAAATGACGCGCTATTTTCAAACACCTCGGGATCTAACAATACTGCCATTGGCTACCGGGCTTTGTATAATAACACACTAGGTGAAGATAATATTGCAATAGGCTATGGGTCGTCAAGGAATACAACAGGGGGTTCGAATGTGGCTATCGGGTCTATGGCTTTATACAATAACAAAGCAAACGGAAGATCAACTGCTGTTGGTAAGGGAGCTATGGAAAATGCCGACAATAGGGAGTCTGGAACGTTAACCTACAACACCGCTTTAGGTTTTGAGGCATTGAAAGGAAGCAGCACAGCCTCGGCCAATACTGGCCAATACAACACGGCCATTGGCGATCAATCGCTTTACGGAAACACCAGCGGGGCAAGTTGCTCGGCATTGGGTTACCATGCCCTCTATGCCAACACCACAGGTTGGGGAAACACAGCTATTGGTGCAAATGCCCTGGCAGCAAATACCGAAAGCGGTTATAATACCGCCATTGGAACCAATACCCTGGCAGCAAATACTACCGGCAACAGGAACGTAGGAATTGGTACGGGTGCTTTAACATCCACAACAACAGGTGTAAAAAACACCGCCATCGGCACTGATGTGCAGTTTAACAATACGACAGGAAATGATAATACGGCTATCGGATTTATGTCATTATATGCAAACACAGGCAATTCGAGAAGTACGGCTATCGGGTATCAGGCCATGCATTACGCCGATAACAGAACCAGCGGGCGTGAAACTTTCAATACAGCGCTTGGTTTTGAGGCATTGAAAGGTAATAGCACAGCCTCGGCGAATACCGGCCAATACAACACGGCCATTGGCGATCAATCGCTTTACGGGAATACCAGCGGGGCAAGTTGCTCGGCATTGGGTTACCATGCCCTCTATGCCAACACCACAGGTTGGGGAAACACGGCCATTGGTGCCAACGCTTTGGCTGCCAATACAACAAGCAGTTACAATACAGCCCTTGGAACCAATGCCCTTGCCGCCAATTCGAGTGGTACACGAAACGTGGGCGTTGGAACAGGGGCACTCCAGACTGCCACTACCGGTGAACGGAACACGGCTATTGGAACCGACGCCGGGAACAACCTGACCGTAGGAAACTACAACGTGATGATCGGACAGGATTCGGATGCCTCGCTCAACTATGCGAGTAACTCGATTGCTATCGGTTACAATGCCGTAACCACCGCCTCGGATCAGGTGAGGCTGGGAAATTCGAGCATTTCATCGTTCTATTGTATGGGTGCTTTCACAGGTATCGTCGGCTCAACCAATGTTGACCTGTTTGCCGATAACACCGGCAAGATTGGGTACCTCTCCTCCTCGCTGCGCTACAAAGAAAACATCACCTCCATGGAAGATGTAGGCTGGCTTTACAGCTTGAGGCCGGTAAACTACCAATACAAAAACGACAGCCTGAAGCTGAAACAGTACGGATTAATTGCCGAAGAGGTTGAACAGGTAAATCCCCTGTTTGTAAGCTACCGCAACGGCAAGGTGGAAACAGTCAACTATTCTGCCTTGATCTCGCCCTTGCTGAAAGCAGTTCAGGAGCAGAAAATGACGATGGATAAGCAAAAAGAGATCATTGCAGGTCAAGCTGAAAGAATTGATAAGCAGGAAATGATGATTTCCAGGCTGGTTGAACGAATAGAAAAACTTGAAAAAATAACAAATAAAAACTGAAATGTATAGCATGAAAGTGATCGTACTAAACCTGTATTTATTACTCCTGTCGCTGGCACTCTCAGCACAAACGCTTTCTATTGAAGCAATTTCTGCATCGGGAAGCTATTATGCCAACTCCTCCGGCTCTCTCAGCATCACCATGGGTGAAGCGGTACAGGCCTGGTATTCAAACTCCACTCACTCGCTCAACATAGGTTTCCAACAGGTCTATCCGCCCCAGTTGAAGCAATTGTTATTCACCCTTTTCCTCCAGGGGCTTTACGACGGACCTGCCATGCACAAGGCGCAAAACAGTGCGGGCGACCAGTATGCCGGCACTGTAGCCGACCTTATCGACGTGGTGCTGCGACAATCGGCTTCGCCCTACTCAACCGTCACCACCATCAACAATGTGGAGATGAACACCAATGGGTCGGCACAATGCACCATTCCGGGCAATTATGGAGCAAATTACTACATAGCCATTCAAAACCGCAACCACCTCGAAACCTGGTCGGCGGTGCCCGTGTCGTTTGCCGGTGACACCATCAGCTACAACTTCACCGATGCCGCTTCCAGAGCCTTTGGCAGCAACCAGATCAACCTCGGAGGCGGTGTGTGGGGCTTCTATGCCGGCGATGCCGACCACGATGGCGATGTTGACAACGCCGACATGGTGCTGATCTCGACTAAAGCCGCCGCATTTCGCCGAGGTTACGAAGATACCGATCTGAACGGCGACGGTGTAGTGGATGCTCTCGATCTGATTGTGGGTGATAACAATGCGGCGAACAGTATCCAACTGGTAAACCCGTAGAAATTAACACCGCCAACAAGGTCTTCAGCCGAATGCTCAACCGAAGGATTTGCTGTTCCTTCGGTTGAGCAATTTCTTTTATGGTGCGGTAGTAATTTCTGCCTGAGGCACGGCACCGTCGGTTTTGTAATCTATCAGGCTTCCACTTCCGGTGTAAGCAAACATCTTGATGTAGTAGGTGGTGTTGGGAGTGAGGTTTTTAAATACGGCAGTCCCGATTCCCTGGGCCACATTCAGATTGGAAGCGTCGTCGGCCACGGCCACCCCGTCGGTGGGTGTTTCTATGGCAGCAAAACTTACCGCACTGATGCGAAGCAGGTAACCCGTCGGAACTATGGTGCCGGCGGCATCAGTCCAGTTTAGGATGATGTTGTAGCCTGAAAAGTTGGCAGCATAACCGGAAGGCTCTGCTGAGGCCTGAAGAATGGACACCGTTGCCGGTGAAACTCCGGTGGCCGAAACAGTTATCTGTGCTTCGCGTTGTGTACCGGGGTTGGTTTCGTATGTGGCTGTGAGGGTTCCGCTGCCGGTTCCAGAAGGGGTAACTGCGAGCCAACCCTCGTTGCTAGATGCAGTCCAGCCGGTATTGGAGGTTACGGAGAGAAAGGCTGTGCCAGATTGGGAAGATACCGACTGGCTTAAAGGTGACACCTCCAATACAGGATCAGCCCCGCTTTGGGTCACGGTAACATCCACCGGAGTGGAACCACTGCTGCTCACGGTAATGGTGGCCACGCGCTGGCTTACCGTAACATTCTGATCGTAACTAACTGTGAGGGTTCCGTTGCCACTCCCCGACGGGGTGACAGTGCACCACCCGGCATTGCTGACAGCACTCCACGATCCATTGGCGGTGACCGAGAAAGGTGTTGAGCCGGCGGCTGACGACACATTCTGGTTCGACGGGGTTACACTGAGTGTGGCAGCTGCCGTGCCGGTGATCTGTATGTTGTCAATTCCCCAATAATAACCCCAGATTCCTGTATAGTTCCAACGCAGTTTCACCTGGCTTTGGCCGTCCAGAGCCGCTATCGTTTGGTTAAAGGTGGTGGGGTTGGAACTGGTGGTTGTGGTCCAGGTTTGAATCGGGGTCCACGACAAACCGTTGTTGGTGCTGTAATAGAGCGACCCCGACGACCCTGTGTAAGCTTTGTAGTAGTGCTCAAATTGAATAGTAACG
>JAQVCV010000047.1 GCA_028689615.1 Bacteroidales bacterium
TGCTACCTAAGAGCAGCAGCACTATTACAAAAACAATGCTCCTAACCCAAAGACACAGATCTATCGCTCAATTATTCGAGGAAAATTTCTGGAAATCCATTTAGGGTGGCGCATTGTCGAAGTCAGGGCATTTGAAGCTGGTGTAACAGGGCATCAGGTTATCATGGATGCTGACGAAACCGTAGGAGGTGAAAACCTGGGTCCACGCCCCAAAGCTCTTATTCTTGCAGGATTAGCCGGATGTACGGGGATGGATGTAATATCGATATTGGAAAAAATGAGGGTGAAAATCAGCGAATTTAACATTGAAATTGAAGCAGAGCAAACAGAAGAACACCCAAAAGTTTACAGCCAGATAACACTGATTTATAAATTCAAAGGGGAGAATCTACCACCAGATAAACTTGAAAAAGCTGTTTCGCTATCGCAGGAAAGGTATTGTGGTGTTTCGGCGATGCTTGGCAAAGCTGCCAAACTCGACTATCGCATTAAAATCTTGTAATACAATGTCATACCAAAAAAAAGGCCGGCTAAAGCCGGCCTTTTTTTTGGTATTTACCTCATCCAATCTGGATTGAACGAGCAGGTTTCTGCCGGGCTTCCTCTTTTTTTGGTATATCAATCTTAAGAACACCATGTTCGTGTGTTGCCTTGATTTGATCGGCATCAACTTGCTCAGGAAGAGCAAAACTTCTCTTAAACGAGTAGAATGAGAACTCCTTTCGATGAAAGGTTCGTTCTGTTTCCTCCTTTTTCTCTTCCTTCTCAGAGGTAACAATCAAAACATTGTTCTTGATTTCAACCTTGAAATCGTCGCGCGATAAGCCAGGGGCAGCAACTTCAATTTGATACTTGTCGCCAAATTCGGCCACATTGACTGCCGGCACCGAAAAACTATTGCCTGAGAAGTCGTCCGGCGCCAATTCTTTCCCAAAGAAGCTGGTCAGCAACGGGGACCAATTCAATGAATGACTCAACATCGGTAACATAATTTTGACTCCTTTCTTTTTAAGTTAAACTTTCGACAGCGAACATTTCAAATGGCGTTCCACCAGTTTCAGAGTCAAAAAACAAGACAATATGTCATAAATCCACCAAAACCCAACCAATGAAATACGTCATTTTGTCACATTCGTTTGCTTCAACCACACAATCACATAAAAAGCCGAGCCCTCATAATTCACATCGAACATGAGGGCTTCGAAAAATATTGTGCCTGTCAAGGCAAGAAAATCACTTCAAAAAGGTTGCAATTAAATGAGGAAATCAGATTTTGTAAAACTTAAACCTTAACCAGCTTCAGAACCACTTGCCCTCCTGGAGTGAACAACCTGAGCAGATACACCCCCGAAGGAATGGTAGAAAGGTCGGCTAAATGGATCATATCGCCAACCAGCGGGGTATTGAAATGGTGTTCAATTGTTTTATTGCCATACAAATCGACCAACGAAAAACCATGAATTTCTCCATTGGCTGTTTCAGATTTCACAACCAACCTGTTTGCTACCGGATTTTGCACGATACGGAACTCTTCAGAAACCTGCCCGCCTTCATCTGACAATCCCATATGAAGCATGGCTGTTTCCATATTAGGAATACCGTAACCATAAAAGTTATTGGGATTCGAAGCTCTGGAAGCAGAAAACTTAATAGCTTCAGCAATCTCCACCGGACTCCGTTCAGGAGATGATTGCCACAAGCAAGCTACGGCGCCTGCCATGATTGGTGATGAGAACGAGGTACCGCTTCCGGCCGATATCATCCCTCCGGCATTGGAAATGATGGTTGCCTGCCCTTGAGCCGTTACATCGGGTTTTATGCGACCATCAGAAGAAGGCCCGGTAGAACTAAAACCAGCATAAACACCCTGTGAATCAACGGCTCCAATCGTAAACACAGATGCTACATCGGCTGGCGCTCCAACAAATTGCCAGCCTCCTCCACCGCTGTTTCCTGCACTATTCACTACCACCATTCCACGGGTAGCAGCAATACCGGCAGCTTTACTAACGGGGGTTGTGTTTCCGTCCATATCAGAATAAGAGTGATCAAACCTGGGGTCGTCGAAGGTGGTATATCCAAGCGAAGAATTTATAACATCAACTCCAAGACTATCAGCCAGCTCAGCACCAGCAGCCCAGTTGTATTCCTCCACCAGCATCTCGGCAGAACCCTCTTCGGTTCTGATCAGATAGTAAGACGCCATAGGTGCAGTACCAACCATTTGCCCTGGCAGATTTCCACCCATTACCGACAAAACACTTGTTCCATGCGAATTCATCGAAAGGGCAAAAACATCGTTTCCCGGAACGCTAAGGTCGCGCCAACCCAGAATGCGGTTGTTGATCCAAAGACTGTCAAACACAGCGATGTTGTTGACATTGGCAAAACCTGCATCGATCACGGCAATCAACATCCCCTGGCCTTGAAATCCAAGGTTATGAAGTTGTTGAAGATTGATCATGGTTGTTTGATTTTTGGCCAATCCATAATCAATTACAGAGGAATCGAACCGGGATGATTTCACTTGTTGAGCCAACGGGTTGACAACTTGAAAAGGGGGAATTGAAGTGAGCGACTGTACCCCCGAAGCACCTTGCTTTACGGCCGATTTTGCAACTGTTGCAACCACCTGGACGCTATCAACAAAAGGCAAAGCACCTACAGATAATACCACGGCGGTATCGGCAGCAGCAAAAGTAACAGAATTGAACCAGCGCGACGTATTGATTACAGCAGCACCAGTACCGGCAATCTGGCTGATGTAGGCCGGGTTCACGGGTAAATCAAGCTGATCGACAGCAATCCCATAACGAATCCTTCGTTCGACAGCCCGCTCGGAGAGGAATTCCGATGGATTGGAAAGCGACCAGGGGCTGTTGTTTTTATCTGAAAGAAAAGCTACATACCTGTTTGGGTAATTCTGTGCAAAAACAGAAATCATTGAAAGCGGAAAAGCTAAAAAAAGCAAGAGTTTCTTCATTACGATGGGCATTAGTATTTTAACAACAATTGTGCATCAAAAAGGTTCCTGAAACGATTGAATGCAGGTTCCATGGCATGCACAAAACCAAAAAACGGGTGAACAGCCTACAACACACCACAATGTGATAATTTAAACAAGCAATTAAAACCACTTACCCCCGTGAAATCCGCGTTGCAGAAGCCTGAGCGGTGGGAGTAATCACCAAATATTCAATATTAACATGCGCAGGTCTGGTGATTGCAAAATCAATCACGTCGGCCACATCGTCGGCTACAAGAGGTACAAAACCCTCATACACAACATCTGCCTTAGACTTATCGCCCTTAAAACGAACTAGACTGAATTCTGTTTCAACAGCCCCTGGTGCCACATCGGTTACCCTGACACCGGTTCCGGCAAGATCGATCCTCATGGCTTTGCTTACCATTTTTACAAAGGCTTTTGTTCCGCAATAAACCGATCCGCCTTCGTAAGCTTCGATTCCCGCGATTGAACTAATATTAACGATATGGCCTTTTGTTTCAATAATTTTAGGAATGCACAACTGCGCAACCCTGGTAAAGGCCTTCACGTTTACACCGATCATTTGTTCAAAATCGAGCCAGTCGTATTCATGCAACTGCGACTTACCGAGAGCGAATCCCGCATTGTTGATTAGAATATTGATTTTCAGTTCGGATAACCCATCCATCAGGCTATCGATATCGGCAAGATTCATGAAATCGGCTGCGACCACCTTAACATCTACCTGGTATTTTTGGGTAAGTTCTTCTGCCAAAGCAACCAATCTGTCGAGGCGACGAGCGGTTAGAATCAGATTTTGATTTCGGGCTGCAAGGCGTCGGGCACATGCCTCACCAATACCACTGCTGGCACCCGTAATAAGAGAATAATATTTTAACGACATCTCAAGAATTTTTACAACAGACTGACAACAAGCCAATCCAGAAAAAACAAAACAATTAACACACCAAAAAACAGATAAATGCGTGCCGGCCTATTGACCGGCTCGCATAAATGCATCTACTTAAGCCACTTATCGAGCCAATTAAAGAAAACTCTTTGCCACAAAACGCCGTTTTGTGGTTGAAGCACCCAATGGTTTTCGTCGGGGAAATAGAGGTATTGAGAAGGTATTCCACGCAGTTGAGCGGCATTGAAGGCAGCCATTCCCTGCGATGCTACGATTCGGTAATCGAGTTCGCTGTGAACCACAAGGATAGGAGTATCCCACTTGTCAACAAACCGGTGAGGCGAATTGGCGAAACTGCGTTGAGCCACAGGGTTGGATTTATCCCAGAAAGGGCCGCCTAAATCCCAGTTGGCGAACCACATCTCCTCTGTTTCAACATATTGCTGTTCGAGATTGAACATACCATCGTGAGCAATGAATGCTTTGAAACGCTTTTGATGATTTCCGGCCAGCCAATACACCGAAAATCCGCCATAGCTGGCTCCGACAGCGCCCAACCTGTTCTCGTCGGCCCACGACTCTTTGGCCACTTCATCAATTGCAGCCAGGTAATCTTTCATGTTTTGCCCGCCGTAGTCTCCACTTATTTGTTCATTCCAGGCCTTTCCAAAACCAGGAACACCACGTCGATTTGGAGCAACTATCACATAACCATTGGCAGCCATCATTTGAAAATTCCACCTGTAAGACCAAAACTGACTGACGGTACTCTGCGGCCCACCCTGGCAATACAGCAAAGTTGGGTAAGATTGGGTAGAATCAAAATTGGGGGGCAACACCACCCAGGTGAGCATTTTTTGGTTATCGGTGGTAGTAACCCATCTTTTAACAGGCTTGCCAAAATCCAGTTTTGCCAACAGTTCGGTATTGGTAGCAGTAATCATGCGGGCTTCACCAGAGTTAGGATCAACCCTGTACAATTCGGTTGGCTGCGACATACTCATTCGCGCCGCAATCAAAGCATCGCCGGCCGGAATCACGTTCTGGTAATCGTGAATTCCATTGGTTACGATTTTCACTTTTTTATCAGCCAACGAAATGAATGCAATTTGATCGCAAGCTTCAACAGCAGTAGTAAACCACAAACCTGTGCCATCAGGGTTCCAGGCAAGGTTGTGCACATCGTTGTCCCATCCTTCGGTGAGATAGGTTTTAGAATTGTTGGTTAAATCGAGCACAAAAAGCCTGATCTGATCGGCCTCATAACCATCGCGTTCCATGCTTTCCCAAGCCACGAACCTTCCATCGGGCGAGAAAACCGGATTGAGGTCATAGCCGGCCATACCTTCAGTAAGATTGCGGGTGACCCCTGTTTGAACCGTATATTCATACAAATCGGAGTTGGTGCTCAGAGCGCACGCCTTGCCAACCAGTTTTCGGCAGGCATAAACCAGCTTAGAGCCATCGGGCGACCAAGCCACCTGTTCGGTACCACCAAAAGGTTTCAGAGGCGCATCCCATTGCTCGTCCTTCATGATATCGAGCGTGTTAAGTAGTTTCCCGTCGGAGTAATCGGCAACAAATATATGCGACCAGGTATCGACCCAGCTATCCCAGTGGCGGTAAAAAAGGTCGGTCATGAGCCTTCCGGAAGTTTTGTCGAGACCGGTAAAAAGCTCTTGCCCGGGTTTTTGCACAGGTACTTCTGCCGTGAAGAAGACCCTGGTACCGTCGGGGGAGTACTTGAATCCTGTAATCCCTTGATCTACATAAGAAACCTGTTTACGATCCGAGCCATCGGGATTCATTTCCCAGAGCTGCATGGAGCCCGATTCTGATGATAAAAAGCCAATTCGCAGGCCATCGGGGCGCCACTGGGCATCGTATTCGCCTTTAGGAGTTCTGGTGATTTGCGTAAACTCTGAACCATCGGTGCGTATGGTATAAAGCTCACGATTGCCTTTGTTTTGTGCAACATCATACCAGGTTACACCATAGAGAATGTACTGTTTATCGGGGCTTAACCGTGGTTCGCTAACGCGGCCAAAGGCCCACAATATCTCGGGAGTAAGCTTTCTTTCAATTACTTCCACATTTTTGGGGCCTATGATTTCATCGTTGTTGCCCTCTTTTTCAACTGAGGATTGCTGGCAGGCCGACAGAGAGAACGCTGCCAATACACAGAAAAGAATATTTTTTTTCATCGCGGAAACTTTTAATTTTATGCTGGCGAAAGTAATAAATCCCGATGAATCGGAGCAATTGGGAATCCGGTCCTCTAGTTCTGAAATCCAGAAACATAGAAAAAACGGAAAAGCCGTTGCTACCAAAAGGCGTATCGCAACTATTTTAAAACAAACATTTTAAGTAGCATTGTTATGAAAAATACTTCTTTTCAGAACCTCATAAAAAAGGAATTTGTTAGGTCGGCACTTATCCCCATCATAATCATCGAGATAATGTTGCTGGTTCTCTATTTCAGCATTAATGCCTACAAAACTCACCGAACCAAAATCACGCTGCTTGAAGAAGTGAAGGAGAACATATCGGAAATGGCATTCAGAGAGGCAAACAAAATCAACGCTGAGTTGGCAACGGTTAGCCAATATGCAAGAATTTTACAAACTGAAAACCAACGTTTTTTTGAAAATCCTGAGAAGTTTCTTTTACCTGATGTGCAACCCATTTTAAAAGTTGCGGAAAACGGCACCATGTATAAAGAGAACAACAACGGTGGAGGATCGATTTATTATTCAGGGCTTACGAAATTTGGGCCAAATGAGTACGAAAAAGCAAGGAGAACTGAGGCTTTAGACCCCTTGTATAAAGTGATTACCGATATTGACTCAAATGTTGTGGCTGTTTACATCAACACGTTTGATAACATGAACAGGTATTATCCCTTTATCGACAAAACCTACGAACAGTACATGCCCAACATGGACATAACCTCCTTTAACTTTTACTACGAGGCCGATGGTGCTCACAACCCATCGAGAAAAGTGGTTTGGACCGACGCTTACCTTGATCCGGCCGGGATGGGATGGATGGCCTCCTGCATCGTTCCCGTTTACCGACAAGACTTTCTGGAAGGGGTTGTGGGAATTGATATTACTGTCGAGAATTTTAGCCGTAATACCCTTGGAATGAAAATTCCATGGGAAGGGATGCCCTTTCTGGCCGACGACAAAGGGGTGATTCTGGCCATGCCAAAATCTGTTGAAAAGATTATGGGACTGGCCGAACTCACCCGCCACGATTATACCCAAAGCATTCACCAAAACACATACAAACCAGAGGATTATAACCTGCTTAAAAACAAATCGATCCCAGTCGAGATGAAAAGGCTTATCGAGCAGAAAAAGAAAATTGCAGAGATCAAGATTGGCGAAAAATATTACATTGTTGCCCAGCACATTATAGAAGAGACTGGCTGGCGGTTCTACACTTTGGTTGATGAGGATATTGTTTTGGAACCCGTAACCATGCTTACACGCCAGAGCAACATTCTGGGTTATCTGGCCATTGCCTTTCTTATCCTTTTCTACATTCCTTTCTTTATTTATCTGATTCGTAAGTCAGAGCAAATCAGTTCGCGAATTACTTCCCCTGTGCACTTCCTGCTTGAAGCCACTACCAGCATGTCGAAGAAACTGGAATTTACCCATATTCAACCGGTTGGAGTGGATGAGATAGACGATTTATCGGAGAATTTCAACATGATGACCGACAAGCTCAAAGCCCTGTACGAAGAGCAGGAAAACAAAATCAGAGAAGGAATAAAACAGTTGCGCGAGAAAGATCACATGATCATCAAACAATCAAGACAAGCAGCTATGGGCGAAATGATTGGAAACATAGCACACCAGTGGAGGCAACCACTTAACAGCATTGGAGTGATTATTCAAAACATTGAAGATGCCTATGAATTCAATGAACTGACAAAAGATTACCTGAACGAAAAAGTTGCCACGGTGATGAATCAACTCAACTATATGTCGCACACCATCGATGATTTCAGAAACTTCTTTAAACCCGATAAAGAGAAACAAGACTTTCAGGTATTCGACGCTCTGAAAAGTGCTGTCAATTTCATGGAAGCAAACTTTGTACACAACAACATATCTGTTGAATATCAACTGATAACCGACACCACCATATGGGGTTATCCAAACGAGTACGCCCAGGTTTTACTCAATATTTTAAACAATGCCCGCGACATTCTTATCGAGCGGAAAATTGCCAATCCAACCATCTTCATTACAGCCGAAAAAACTGACAGTCATTCCATTGTAAAAATTTCTGATAATGGTGGAGGTATCGACCCCGACATCATCCACAAATTGTTTGATCCCTACTTCACAACCAAAGCGGTTGGTACAGGTTTGGGCCTGTACATGTCGAAGATGATTGTAGAGAAGAATATGGATGGCAAATTATGGGTCAGAAACACCACAGGGGGTGCTGAGTTCATCATTGAGGTAAAACATTGACATGGAACAATCAACAACAAATAAACTTCCTTTAAAAGTGTTGTATGTTGAAGATGATTCAGACATCAGAGACAATACATACGAAATCCTCAGCCGACGAATAGAATCGGTTATGAGCGCTAGCAATGGTTTGGAATGTCTGGACATCTACCGGCAATTCAAACCCGATGTGGTGATCACCGACATCAAAATGCCCAGACTTGACGGGCTGGCAATGGTTAGAAAAATCCGCGGCAAAAATCCGCAGCAACACATAATTATTGTTAGCGCTTACAACGAAACCGAGTTTCTTGCCCAGGCTATCGAATTGGGTGTTGACAGTTTTGTGTTAAAACCCCTCCATTGGCCCCGTTTGTATGATACCCTGAAACAAATTGCCCAGTCGATCTGGTTTGAGGATGAACTTGCGCAAAAAAACAACCTCATAGCCCAAAAACAAGCACTTCTGGAGTCGATGATCAACAGTGCCAACCAAATTGGCTTTATTTCGGCTGATACTTCTCTGCAAGTTACATTGAACAACATAATTATAAACCAGTGGCTTACCAAGCAAAACCTCGCTCCCGTCAGCACCCTTCAACCTTTGTTCCCTCTGTGGAAAGGAATGTCAGACAATCACCCATTGATTGAAATGGTGCAAAAAACACTTGATGGCCAAACAGTTACTCCTATTGAAGACATACTCTGGGACAAAACCGGAACCAAGCTCTACGAATTGAACTGCTGGCCGATTACCTGTGCCGAACAATCAAATATCAGCGGAGTGAGCATCATGCTTGTTGACATTAGTGAGAAAAAGAAAAACAGAGAAGAGATCAACCGCTACAAACTTCACCTTGAAGATCTGGTTAAGCAGCGAACCGACGAACTGCTGGCCAGCGAGTTCAGGTACAAAAATCTGATTGAAAGGCTCAACGACGGGCTCATGATTACCCATACCAACACCATTGCCCTGGCAAATTCAGCCCTCGGGAAACTGATGAACATGAACCCCGCAGACCTTGTTGGACAAAGCTTGCTTTCGCTTTTCAGCAACCATATTGCCGACCACATAAACAACATCCACCAAAAGAGGCTTAATGGAGAGGATGTTCCGGATATTTATGAAACCCAGATTACTACTGCTGATCAAAAACTTATTCCCGTTGAACTCAACGTCAGCCGGATTAACCAGGACGACAGCCTCAACCACGTGGTTATAATCCGCGATCTGAGCCACAGGCACTCCATTGAAAAAGAGCGCAACAAACTTGCCAGTGCTGTTGGGCAAATTGGCGAAGGGGTGATGATTACCAGCAACACCGGGATCATCGAGTATGTCAATGCAAGTTTCTGTAAAATAACACAATACACAGAAGAAGAGGTTATTGGAAAAAAGACCAGCCTCCTCAAGAGCGGAAAACACAACGACACCTTTTACCAACATATGTGGTCAACCCTTCAAAACGGAAGCAATTGGACTGGTGTGCTTGTGAATAAAAAGAAAGACGGTAGTTTATACCACGAACACTCGGTCATAAGCCCTATTACCGATTCACTTGGCAATATTGTTCATTTTGTGGCAGTAAAACGCGATATAACCAACGACTTGCAGATGGAAAAGAAGATGCGTCAGAGCCAGAAGCTGCAAGCTATTGGGACACTAGCAGGAGGCATAGCCCACGATTTTAACAACCTCTTGATGGGCATGTCGGTATATACCGAACTAGCCATCAACGAATTAAACACCGACAGCACCATCAGGGAATACCTGATGCAGGTGCGATCAGAACAACTTCGTGCCAGAGCATTGGTTGAAAAAATACTGCTTTTTAGCCGCCAACAAGAGGACGAAGTGCTGCATGAAATCAAAATTAAGGAGGCGGCTTCAGGTTTCATCGATATGTTGAGGGTTACCTTGCCTCCAAGCATCAATATGGAAGTGCATCTTGAAGAAACAGGCCGTATGGCACTTGATCCAACTCATCTGCAGCAGATACTCATCAACCTGTGCACCAATGCCAGTCATGCCATGAGTGGCAGAGGAAATTTAACTATCGAGATTAAAAGAGCGAAAAAGCAACTCCATAACAACGGCGATCATGACGTCTTACTTATCTCCGTGCGCGACACAGGGACAGGCATTGATCCGAAAATACAGGAACGGATTTTCGAGCCTTTTTTCACTACAAAACCGGTTGGAGAAGGTACCGGACTTGGATTGGCAACCATCCACGGTATTGTGGAAAAATACAACGGAACCATTGACCTGCAAAGTGAACCAGGGAAAGGCACAACTTTCAATATTTTCCTACCTATAAACCATCAAAATAAATGAATTCAAACAATAAAGAACTTCTCGATTTGAATGTACTTTACGCCGAGGATGAAGAAATCATCAGGGAACCCTTTGTTGAAATGCTCAAACGAAGAGTAAAGTCAGTTACGGCAGTTAAAAACGGGAAAGAAGCCCTCGAGCAGTACAACACGAACCACTTCGACCTGATCATTACCGACATCAGGATGCCCGTGATGACTGGCTTGGAACTTGCAGCCGAAATCAGGCGCACCAACATGTACATCCCCATCATTGTTACCACGGCATACGAATTTCGCGATTTTCTGATCAGGGCTATCGAAGTGGGCATCAACAAGTATCTGGTAAAACCAATCCAAAAGGAATCGGTAACACTGGCCCTTGAAGAGATGATGACTCTCGTGCAGTTTCAACGTAAATTATCAGACCATCACGAACTAATTGACCTTATCATCAGAGGTGAAAACAAAATCATCATCTGGGCTGCAATCCAAAACGCCAATACCATAAACAGCGATTTTTTGGAGTATTTCAAGATCCCCTCACGCGATGATTTCTACAGCCAGTATGCCAGTCCCACCGACTTTTTTCAAAAAAACAGCGACAAATTGTTCAGATACAACACCACCAAGGACATCAGATGGATTGACTCCTTCATGAAACTCAACGGAGTGGAGCGCAACACCATCATCAACATGGCGGGTTATACCACCGACACCGATTTCCATCTCACCATGAAAGTGTTTGGCAACAACACCAAGGTAGCCTTCATCCTCAAGCCCTATCACGATCAACCCTAAATTCAAGGTCATGGATAAAATCCCAATCAGACTTCTCTACGTTGAAGACGACGACTACATCAGGTACCCGATGGCCGAGATGCTTGCCCGACGGGTGGACGCTATAAAACCAGCAGCATCAGGAGTTGAGGCCTTAGAATTGATAACTCAATTTGAGCCCGATATTCTGCTAACCGACATCAAAATGCCCGGAATGTCGGGGCTGGAACTTATCAGGCAGGTGAAAGCAAAAATGCCCGAAGTGAGAACCATCATACTATCGGCTCACAACGAGGCCGATTTCTTTGTGGAAGCCATCGAGGTTGGTGTTGACAGTTTCATGATCAAACCAGTGAACCGACAAACCATGTTCTCGACACTGGAACGAATTGCACAAGAGACCATTTCGCGCAGGAGAGCCGCCATAAGCGAGCTACGCTTCAGAACCCTGGCTTCTGCAGCTGCCGATGCTATAGTGGTTGTTGACAACAGTCAATCGGTAACTTTCTGGAACAATGCCGCCGAACGAATTTTCGGTTATACCACTACCGAGATGGCAGGCAGAAACCTGAGAACCCTTTTCCCTCATTTCCAATGGACTGAAACATCAGACCCACCTCCCAGAAACAACAACTCAGCAACCGAACTGGAAGCTGTTAGAGCCAATGGTGACCAATTTACCTGCGAAGCCACCTTCTCGCCTTTTCTAACTGCAGAAAAACCAGGGTCGCTCATCATCGTTCGCGATGTTAGCGAAAGAAAACGCCGTGAGGCTGAATTGGTATTGGCTAAAGAAAATGCCGAAGCTGCCACCCGGGCCAAACAACAATTCCTGTCGGTGATGAGCCACGAAATCAGAACCCCCCTGAATGGTATCATTGGAGCTGTAAACCTGCTGATAAATGAAGATCCCAGAGCCGACCAGGTTGACTATTTAAAAACCCTTGAATTTTCGGGCAATCAACTCCTTGCCATTGTTAACGACATTCTTGATTTCTCAAAAATTGAAGCTACAGGCATCGAGTTTGAATCGATTGAATTCAACCTGAAAGAACTTGTTGAAGGGCAACTTAAGATGTTCTCTTACAAAGCATCCGACAAAGGAATAGGATTGGATTTAGCCTATGATCCCGATCTTAAAGAGGTTGTAACCGGCGACCCCATGCGGCTCAACCAGATACTCACCAACCTGATTGGCAATGCAGTGAAATTTACCGAAAAGGGGCAAATATTTGTGAGGGTAAAACAATCAGACAACCTGTTCTATTTCGAGGTAGAAGACACAGGAATCGGAATTCCTGCCGAAAAACTAGAAACCATTTTCGAGTTCTTCAGCCAGGCCGATGCCAATACTACCAGAAAGTATGGCGGAACAGGCCTTGGACTGGCCATCTCAAAGAAACTTATCAACCTGCAGGGAGGCACCCTTTCGGTAACCAGCGAAGTTGGTACGGGCAGCACCTTCACCTTCTCGTTGCCTTTAAAAACTTCCGAAACCAGATCGGCCAAACCCGATGTGGATGGAAGCGGAAAAAAAATCTACCCTCTCGACGGAGTAAGAGTGTTGGTGGTAGAAGACAACCGCATCAACCAAATGATCGCCAAGAAATTCCTCGACAGGTGGAACTGCCAGACATCCATTGCCTCAAACGGATTTGAAGCCCTTGAATTAATTGTTAACCATAGGTTTGACATGGTGCTGATGGATTTGCAGATGCCCGAACTCGATGGTTACGAAACATCCCGCAGAATCAGAGCTTTTGATGACGATTATTTAAAAACCATCCCTATTGTAGCACTTACTGCTTCTGCCTTCTACGAAGTGAAAGAAGGGGTGATGGGGGCAGGTATGACTGATATTCTTAACAAACCGTTCATTCCTGAAGAATTAAACCAAAAAATTTACCACTACATCAACCAAGGGAACAAGGGAAATAGTTGATTGACCGAAACTTCATTCCCTTGCTTTTCGCAGAGATGCACACTCGAACCCAACTCTGTTTTTGACAACATAAAGCAAAGCCGTAACTTTGACCATGATTTTCATTTTGCTTTAACCAGTCATTCATGAACGATTTTATCAGCGGTTTGATGAGCGGTATTGCCAACACAACACCCCTCGAATACATTGCAGTGTTTACAGGCATCCTGAGCGTTTGGTATTGCCGCCGTGAGAACATTTTGGTATTTCCCACCGGATTGGTCAATGTCATGATTTACGTTTATCTGTTCTTCAAAGCAGGAATGTATGCCAACATGGGAATCAACGCAGTGTTTTTTATCACGAGCATCTATGGATGGTACAACTGGAGCCGCGGTTCATCGGATGAGAAACTGATTGTTACAACCCTGCATGGCAGCAAGATATGGATATTCGCGATGACTACCATCCTGATCTCTATCATCCTGTACTTCATCCTCACCCGTTTTACCAACAGTCCGGCACCCCTGATGGACAGCATCACCACCGCGATTTTCATTACAGCCATGTGGTTGCAAGCCATCAAGAAACGGGAAACCTGGCTGCTGTGGATTGCTGGCGATGTGTTGATGATCCCCCTGAGCATCGTGATGGGACTCCACTTCACGGCCGTTCAATACCTCGCTTTTTTGGGATTGGCCGTTTCGGGATGGATAGAATGGACAAAATCGTATAAAACCAACCTTGCCAAATGAAACCCACCCCCCTGAGGATAGCCATCACCGGCCCCGAAAGCACCGGAAAGTCGAGCCTGGCCAAAGAGCTGGCCGCCCATTACAACACCCTTTTTGTTGAAGAATATGCCCGTGAATACATCGACCAATTGGGCCGACAGTATTCAGAAGACGACATTTTACAGATTGCCCGCGGACAACTTGCCAACGAAGAAGAAAAAGCCGGCAGAGCCCGCAACCTTTTGTTCTGCGACACCGAACTCACTGTTTGTCAGATATGGAGCCTTGTAAAGTACAACAGGTGCCATCCGTGGATCAGCCAAACCATGGCAGCAAGACCTTACCCGCTCTACCTGCTCACCAACATCGACCTTGCGTGGGAAGACGATCCGCAAAGAGAGCACCCTCACCTCAGAGAGCACCTGTTTCAATTGTACCACGAAAACCTGAGCCGGCGTGGCGTCAACTTTGCCGTTGTAAGCGGACAGGGAACCGACCGCCTCCTTTGCGCCATCCGTCAGGTTGAAAACCTTTTACAATCGTACCGTTAATTCAATTTCATAACAACCACACCAAACCATGAGCATTGCCGAAAACCTGAAAACCTTGCGAAACGAGCTGCCCAAAGAGGTAACACTGATAGCGGTGTCGAAAACCAAGCCCATCGAGCTGCTGGAAGAAGCTTACCAGGCCGGACAACGGCAGTTTGGCGAAAACAAAGCCCAGGAAATGGCCCTCAAAGCACCTCAACTCCCAAACGATGTTGAATGGCATTTCATCGGGCATCTGCAAACCAACAAGGTTAAAATGATAGCCCCCGTGGTTCATACCATCCACAGCATCGACAGCCTGAAACTGCTTACCGAGATCAACCGTGAAGCGGCCAAAGCCAACCGCACCATCAGGTGTTTGCTCCAGTTCCATATCGCAACTGAAGAAACCAAATTCGGCCTCGACGAAGCCGAAGCACATGAACTGATGAAACACACTCTGGGGTCAGATTTCAAAAACATCATAATATCAGGAGTTATGGGGATGGCCACCTATACCGATAACCAGGAAACTATCAGAACAGAATTCAGGCGTTTGCATAAAATATTTACAACATTAAAATCAACTTACTTTGCTGCTGACGACCGTTTCAAGGAAATCAGCATGGGAATGTCGGGCGATTACAAGACGGCTGTAGAAGAAGGTAGCACCTGCATAAGGATCGGGACAGCCATTTTTGGAGAAAGAAACTACCAATCATTCAAATAAATCACCAAAAAAAAATCATTTTCTTTATGAAACCACGCCTAATGTTCTTTTTATCAGCCCTGCTGTTCGCCGTCGCTACAACAGGTCAGATTCATGTTTCAGGACCGGTTAGCGGCAATTGGTCCGACACGGTTTATGTGGATGGCGATTTGATCGTAGAAGAAGGGGAATCGCTTCAGATAGCTGCCGGTACCAAAGTGATCTTCACAACGCCAGCCATTTTTCATGTTGGCGGATCGCTGCAATCAAACGGCACTGCAGATGAACCTATTTACTTCACCGTTAGCGATACTACAGGCTTTGCCGATTCCAGCTCACTTGCAGGAGCCTGGCAGGGGTTGGTGTACTCTCACATGGTTCCCACCACCGATTCCTCTGTTTTTCAACATACCTGGTTTGAATATACCAAAGACAAGCGCGATAATGGCGAAACCTCGCTGGGTGGCGCTTTCACCGTAAATGGGTTTAGCAAACTCCGATTCAGCTATTGCACCTTCAGCAAAGCCCATTCGTGGAGCGGTGGAGGAGCAGCAGCAATGACCGGTGGCGCCGACATCGTTTTCAAGAATTGTGTTTTCACCAATTGCCGCGTTTACGACAGCCTGATGGGCTACGGGGGTGCCCTTTATGCTTTCCAGTCGTCGCCTGTTGTTGAACACTGCCTTTTCGACAGCAACCTGGGCGTTTGGCTGGGTGGAGGTTTGTGCTTTTATTACAGCAACCCCCTGATTCGTTTCAACGAATTCAGAGGAAACAACGCCTACATCGGGGGTGGCATCTCGTTGGTTCATTGCCGCCCGCAACGTGTAATTAGCAACAACGTGTTGCACCACAATGGTCCGGCAATTTTCGGGGGGGGAATAGCCTGCAACAACGCGAGCGACCCCGTGTTTGCAAACAACACCATTGTTGAAAATTTTGCCATTTATGGAGGTGGTTTCTATTGCAACGACTCTGCTGCACCCACAGTTTACAACACCATTATTTCCAACAATATTGGCTTTGCACCCTCGGGGGCTCAGGTTTATATATGGGACGTGTATTCACATCCCAACTTCTATTATTGCAACATCCAGGATGGCCTTGAAGGGTTTTATGGGAGTGGTGCGCAGGGTGGCTACCATGGCATTTATGAAAACAACCTCGACACCACCAACAATTTCCAGGCAGGCGGAGCATTTCCCTGGATTCTATCCGATTCGTCGTTGCTGCGCGATGCAGGAACACCCGATACCACCGGGTTGCAAATCACCACGACAGACTTCGCTCAAAATCCCCGCATGGTAAGAAACCGCGTTGACATCGGGGCCTTTGAGTGGCAATCGGGTGCAGGAATGGGAAAACCCTACAGCCATAAAATTGCTTCGGTATCGCCCAACCCCACTTCAGGACACGTGGTAATCACCCTTCCCGATGGCGAAGACGGCGTGCATCAAATCAACCTTTACGACCCTGCCGGACGATGGGTTGGCATGATCAACATCGAAATCAGCGGTTTGCGCGGTGAGGCAAACCTCACCCCCTTCTGCTCACGAAACACCGGGTGGCTGCTCCTTGTGATCAAAGGGAACAACCACCAATACAAGGCTCGTGTCACCCTGACCCACTAAACTTGAAATCCGCGCAATGTAACTATACACAACCATTTGGGTATAAAAAACACATCACCTCTAAATACATAAGATATGGAAGAAAAGAAAAGCCTGAAAGGCACCCGCACCGAACAAAACCTGCTCAAATCGTTTGCCGGCGAATCGCAGGCACGCAACCGTTACACCTTCTTTGCCAAGAAAGCACGCGAAGAGGGTTACGAGCAAATAGCTGCCCTTTTTGAAGAGACAGCCCGTCAGGAAGAGACCCATGCCAAGCAATTCTTCAAATTTCTGGAAGGTGGCATGGTGGAAATCACTGCCTCCTACCCTGCCGGAATGATCGGCACCACTGCCGAAAACCTGCTGGCCGCCGCTGAAGGCGAAAACGAAGAGTGGAGCGACCTCTATCCCGAGTTTGCCCGAATTGCCGAAGAAGAGGGTTTCAAACAAATTGCCGTGAAATTTAAAGCCATCGCCAAAGTGGAAGCCGAACATGAAAAGCGGTACCGCAAACTGCTGGCCAACATCGAAAACGGCGAAGTGTTTAAAAAGAAGAAAAAGGTGCGCTGGGTGTGCCGCAAATGTGGCTTCGTGCACGAGAGCGAGAATGCCCCGCAAAAATGCCCCGCCTGCGACCACCCTCAGGCTTACTTTGAAGAGATGGCCGAAAATTACTAAAATGCCCGGCCTCAGTAAAAAAAGCCTCCCACATCGGGAGGCTTTTTTTATTGATAGCCGCGTAACACCCCTCTCAAGGGCAGTGGCCGGCATGGTAAAACCACCCTGATAAGATGAATAATCCAACATAAAGCATAGTTCTACCAACCCCGATTGGTGGTAAAACCACCTTGTGAGGTGGTTTTGCCAACCCAAAAAGGAGGAATAACCACCCTAAGCCATGGTTTTACCAACCCAAAAAGTGACGAGAAACTAACAAAGAGCTTCGAAGAAGGTCTCCGGCACGTGGGCAAACCTCTCGAGGAGGTGGTTGTGGATTGTGGCGGTGAGTAAGAGCGACCCTACGCGTATGGCTGATAGATTCAGTGATGGCGCGGGAAGATTTTAGCAGGGTGCTACAAGGAAGATCGGGTTGAAGAATCTCAAGGAAAGTGCAGCGGGAACAATCCAAGAAAAACTGCGAAAGCAGGTGCTACCTACCTGACCAGCGCCCTGTTGGCAGCAATGGCATCGAGCACCTCCTGATAATGCAGGCACGGGACGATGAAAGGGGGTTTGTTGGTATCGGCCTTGTAAGCCTGATAACGGTTTGGAGTAACGCAAAAAAAGATCAACTTCACACCATAGCCCATGATCTCGCTAATCACGTTGTGTTCGGCAAATTTGAACAGCCGGGGAGTTATTTCAAAATCAACTTCCGATTTATCGAACAGCACATACTTTGGTTTCACCTTGCCGACCAATTCCATGAAGAGAACTATTTTTTCGATAAACAACAGATCGTTAACAACGCCATTTTTCGTGACATTGAATGACAGTAGCGACCACTCCTTGTCGTGATCAGCCAGCACACCCTGATGGTTTATCTCCATGTTTGGTTTTTTTGCGAAACTACAAAATAAAGGTTGCAAACACAAGAAAAGAGCACCAGAGTTGAACTGCTCTGGTGCTCTTTGCATACGGTAGAATAAAAACTACCGGTTTATCACCAGGCGGCGCGTGGCCACATTGCCAGAGTTACCGGCAACCTTTACCACGTAAACTCCATTGGGAAGCGACGATACATTAACAGCAAGCAATTGATTTTCACCTGCTTCAGTTGTCAGAACAGTGTTTCCATTCATATTAACAACAGAAACCGTTGCACCGTTTGCAGCCTCTGTTAAGGGCAGCCATACAATTGACGAAGCCGGATTGGGATAAAGCGCACCACCCATCAGGGCCGTCACAGCCTGATCGAACTCCACGCCGGTCATATCGCCGGTGAGCCAGATACGGCTGATTTCGATAATCTGGTTGCGGACGGCGGCATCGCTAATCATTTCCAAGCCGATACCGAAATAGATCGAACGGTAGTTGGCAGCCTGGTACTTGATGGCAGCAGTTTTAGCCGCGTTGCCGTTGTAATTGAAAATGGCATCGGAGCCGGTATTGGCAGTAATTACATCGGGGTACATGTTGCCAGCATACACATCCACTATGTTGCTTTGAGGCACAGCGCCAAAAACCGGATCGGTGGCCACGGCTGTGAGTTTATTGTTGGCGGTTGAGCCATCGTCCACGAATCCTGCGTTCAGGTAATTGGTGAAGAAATTCTGTGTCACAGCGGTTCCGTTCGAGCCTGAGGCGCCGCTCATGATGTCCCAGCCAATGTCTTGTCCGGCAATCAGCACGTTGTGGCCGGCATCCATGAAATCCATAACGGCTTCAGCCTGGTCGTCGGTGAGGGCGGGGAAGGTCCAGGCGATGTTGAGCCACAGGTTGAATACATCCCAGAAAGCGTTGGCGTTCACCATGTCGCGCATCACATTGGCATCTACCACGGCATACGAATCAATGCCAGAAGCCTGAAGGCCGTTCAGATAAACAGCCTGGTTGTCCACCGACTGGGTTCCTCCGGTGCCATTCACCACCAGGTCGGTAACACCCGAAACCACCATCACGCGAAAATATTTTTCAGGAGCCGTGGGGTTAGCCGCCGATTTCATTTTCAGCACGTAGCCCGGAAACCCTGCGAGGTTGCCTGCCGTCACCTTCACCACAATGGGTTTGGCTTCGCCCTTGGTTAGGTTCACCAAAGCGGTTGAGGTGTACTCCTGACCGTCAATCACAAACGAGGCTTGCCAGTCGGCGGGAGCCATCTCGCTCTCGAGTGTAAACTCGAAAGGCTCGGTGCCGGCGATGCTGCTCAGGGCTTCGAGATTAAACTGGTTAACAGCTGTGGGATAACCACGCTGAATGTAGGCTTCGGAAGAGGTGAGCTTGCCGATAAAGAGGTTGGTACCACCAATGGCATCCACCTCGTCGCCGGTATAAATCTCCTGATGATCTTTGGTAACGAACACCACCACCTTCATGTTCTCCACCACAGCAGCAACGCCACGATAATTCTCGGGAACGGTGTAGGTGTAGGTGCGGGTTACGAGCGATCCGGCTGTGGTTGTGGTCACTTCATCGCCCCACTGACCTGTAATCAGGTGGCGAAGCATGTGCATGTGGCGGTAGTTGTTGCCAGCACCACCGCTCGATTGCGGACCGTAAATACTGTCCTGGATCAGTGCTACATTGATAAAGTTGGAAGCTGTGGGGGCATCGGCGGTGTAGTACAACTCCACGTTGATGGTGAGTTGCCTCGAGGCAGCCTCATACGCGCTGCTGATTCCCACGTTCACGGGCGAGGTCTCCTGCATGATCTGGGCAGCGGAAGCACTCCACGAGCCACGACTAAGGGCAGTTTTATTCCCACTAAATACGTGACGGTTGATCGTTCCCGAAGGGTAGCCTGTCAGACCAGTCTGGCCGGCCAAAGCATCTCCAAAATCGGTGCGGTAGTCGGGTTCGCCTGCTGATGGGGTGGCAAACGACCCCTGGTGAATGGCAATGGTGAAAGCCCTGCCGGGATTGGCGTCCATAATGGCTTGAGCGATGGCATGGCCGTCGGGGCAATAGCCGCAATGGATGCCGGTGTATTCCTCAAGGATGGAGTTTTTCAGCATGGGATCGGTACCCACAAGTACCTGAGCCGAAAGGCCTGCAGCGAAAGCAAGCCCTGTGACAAAAATGAAAATTTTTTTCATGAAATAATGGATAGGTTTGTAAATTGGTTTACCCCTTTCGGGAATGGCCGCAAAGATGCGAAATGGCAACTAAACCGGCAACAGGCGTCAGAAAAAAAGGAAACCGGCCTATCGCTCAAATAAACAACAGACCGGTTTCACAAGGTTCATTTCCAGTTTATTCGGCTTTCAGCAGATGAAATACCCTGTATGTGTCCTGCTCGGAAATTTTCAGCAGATAAAATCCTGCCGACAAATCTCCGGTATGTATTTCAACCGTTGAAGACCCCGATTCGAGATTGCTTTGGACATACTTCACCATTTTTCCGTTGGCTCCGTGCAAAGCAAAGCCAAGCTTGATTGGAAGAGAGGCTTCAATGTTTACCACAATCTTCTCATCAAACGGGTTGGGCATCACCTTCACCGTGAGGCCGTCGGGCCATTCGCCGATGCCGGTACAATCGTGCACATCAACCAGCAGCGAATCGGTGCGCGTGCAGCCGTTGTCGCCTGTGGTGTGAAGGTAGTACCAGCCGCTGTCGGCTGCCGTGGCCATCGGTACCATCGCTTCGGGCTGGTCGCTGGCGAAGCCGTTGGGACCCGTCCACTGCCACTCGATGCCGCCATTCACCAACACCATCACATCGCTCCCAATACAAACGGGGCTGTTGCTAACCAACGATACCTGCGGCTGAGGCTTCAGCGTGAGCCACGTCAGCACGATGCTGTCGCACTGCGTGACGGGTGAGGCCAACGTGTCGGTATAAATGCCGGGGGTGTTCACTATCGAACCACCGGGCAACTGGTAGCTGCTGCCCTGGCACAGGCTGTCTTTCACCACGATGAGGCTTTGGGCATTGATAAGCACAAACAGCGAATCGGTATCGTCGCACTGGTACTCGTTGATCAGCGTGGCATAGTACCAGCCGCTCTGGTATGGCATCGGGTGGGCGATTTCGGGCGACTGCTCGCTGCTGATCCAGTTGTTGGGGCCACTCCAGTGATAAGCTTCGCCGCCGTTGAGGGTGAACTGCAGCGGGCTTCCTTCACATACCGGCGCGTTGCTCTGGGCTATGGCTACGGGGTTGGGATTCACCACGACGTTGGTGGCGATGATGGAGTCGCAACCGAAGATGTTGGTGAGGGTATCAAGCCAGGTGCCCGAGGTGTAGGTGGTAATGCCGTTGGGCAGCGTGTAGCTCTCGCCCTGGCAGATGCCGATGTTCTCTTCGCGGTAGTCGGGGGGCAGCACCTTCACATATACCGAATCCCAGGCAGTGCAGCCGTTCTGTCCCGTGACGGCCACGGTATAGTAGCCCGTGTTGGCCGGTTGGGCGTTGGGTATGGTGGCTGTGGCGGTGTTGGCCGTGAAGTTTGCAGGGCCTGTCCATTGGTAGCTGGCTCCACCTGCTGCCGATACCATCAGCGTTTCATCCTGACACATGGGGCTGCTGCCGGCGATGGCGATCAGCGGCAGGGGTTTGATGGTGAGCTGGGTGGTGATGATGGAGTCGCAGCCAAAGGTGCTGCTGAGGGTATCAATATAGGTGCCTGCCGTATTTACGATCGTGCCGCCGGGAAGGGTGTAGCTCTCACCCTGGCAGATACCGATCTGTTGCGCGATGTTGAAGGCTGTGAGCACTTCGGCCCACACCGAATCTGTTTGGGTGCAGCCCTGCTGGCTGGTGCCGGTGGCGTAGTACCATCCGGTGCTGGCAACAGTAGTGGGGAACACCGAGGTATTGGCCGAGTTGCTGCTGAAGCCGGGGCCTGTCCACGTGTAGGTGGCTGCACCCGAGGCGTTGAGCAGCAGGCTGTCGCCCTCGCACACGGGGCTGTTGCTTTGAGCCTGCACAACAGGCAACGGCAGCACCGTCACGGTGGTGAAGGCGGTATCGGAACAACCCATCTCGCTGTATGCGATGGCATAGTAAGTGGTGGCAACAACCGGCGCAACCGTGATGGTGTCGTTGGTGGAGCCGTTGCTCCAGAGGTAACTTGCCCCGCCTGTGACAATGAGCGTTGCGGTATCGCCGGGGCAGACCGACACGCCGGTGGTGACTACTGCTTCGGGAGCTACTATGGTAACTGCCCACACGCTGTCTAAGGTGATCTCGCAGCCGGTGGCGGTATCCACGGCCCTCACCGTGAGTGAAGCATTTTGCCACAAGGCGGGTGTGAGCAGCGATAGCGTATCGGATGTGCTGAATATCAACGGAGTGACATCCACACTGTCAACCTGCAAAGCGTAGCCGATGCCGGCCTGCGGGTTCAACAGGTTGAGCTGGGCTAATGAGCCGCGACAGAGGGTGTCGGAAGTGAGATAGGCGGCGAGAGGGTTGCAGTCGCCCTGGTAGAGGCAGAGGACTTCTTCGGGAGTTAGGGCGCGGTTGTAGATGCGGATGTCGTCGATTTTACCTCTCCAATAAGAATCGATAGGGTCATTTTGTCTTCCAATGCTTAATAGTTTATTAACAACGCTATAGGAATCATTTTTAGGGGTTTCAGCAACCAAGTTTCCGTTAAAATATATCCGTTCATAGTTGCCATCATAAGTACCGCACACAAAACTCCACTCAAGAGGAACAACTGTTCCAGGGGCGCTTTCAGTAGCATAAGTCGGGGTTGAATTAAAAAACATCGTTAAGAGTTGATTGGTTTCAAGCTGCAGAACATGATGGAGCCCGGGATAAATACCAATTATCTGAGGACTTCCCGGGGGCAGGATATCACTGCAATATATCCAGGCAGCAGCCGAAACGCCAGGCATTTCGATAGAAATAGCAGGAACCTCAATCCAGTTGTCAAACCCATTAAAACTAAAAGCCTTATTCGCGAATCCATTTCTATCCTCAGATAAAATTGCTCCGTTCACCATACCGTGATACCCATTCCCACTCTCATCATTGGCATTACCATTGAAAGGATAATAGGCTACCAAGCCATCGGTGAGGTTCACATTTCCTGCACAATTGCTAAGGTTGGCGGGCAGCGGCCGGATGGTTACCGAAACAGTATCGGCAGCAGAACAGCCAAGAGAGTCGGTAACCCTGCACCAATAGGTTCCGGATGAGGTCACCTCCAGCTGGTTGCTGTCGCCAGGCACACTCCACTGGTAACTGGCATAGCCAGACAATGTAGAGAGGGTACCAGATAAGACGCCACAAGGCAACAGCGTATCAGAACCCAGGTTAACTACCGGCAGCGACTGGAAACTTACATAGATTGTATCCGACAGCAGGCAAGAGCCATTGCCCGCCTGAACCCAGTAGGTGCCGGGATTCGTGACTTCAATGGTGCGGGTGGTAGCACCCGTGCTCCAAAGGTAGGGCTCCATGCCAAAACCGGCATCTAGGATGGCGGTGTCACCGGCACAAACCGTGAGGTCGGAACCCAATTCGAGGCTGTTGAAATTGGAGAAGTAGCCGTAACGACAACCCGTTACAGAGCCACCATTAATAATTCCCATATGAAATAAGTCAGAACTATTCGCTATCAGTTGCCCAACTTCAACAGGAATTTCTGATGTGTTAAACTCGATATTAGCATAAACCCATTCTCCATTCGTCCCCGATACCGGAGAGAATTGATTAGCACTCACTAAAGAACTGTTTCCATTAATTAAAAAATCTCCCTCACTCCCGCTACGTAACATCAAATAAAGACTAAAATATTCATCGGTTGAGCGGGTAAAACCAATCTGGGTTGAACCTGTACACTCAAATGAAGGAATCAAAGCACTTCCAAGTTCACACCCATAACCAGTTACATGATACACATAAATAGGTTTACTACTTTCCACAAAAACAGGGTGATCAACCGGGTATTGATAGAATTCTCCAGACTGCAATGAAGCTACTGCAACAGTATTTCCCTCAATAAAAATATCAGTGCTGTTTTCAACTGCCAGAAAATACACATACTCCCCAAAATTGAGAAAACCCTTTGGAACTATATACTTGCCTCCAATAAGATTAACCGGAACAATCTGATCACCTAACATATCCCCACATCCACCCGGACCGCCAACAGTATCTTCACTAACAGTAACCGCAACAGGCTTAGTAGAGGTAATCTTTGTACCCATCGGATTATCTGTTCCGTTGATACCTAAAGCCTGCAATGCAATTGTCTGCCCTTTATTTAAAGTGATTGTGAAAGGGATTCCAGCCGGATGATCAAATAAATCAACTGACGGTATGATGGTAATCTGATTATTATCTTCAGTAGAAACTATGTTAATGGCTGCATGGTAGCCTGCACTTCGGTTATACTGGGTTTGGAAAGGTGTGAAAAAACTATTGCCTATCGCATTTCTCCCCTTCAATGAGAATATTTCCGGATTGCAATGACACGATGTAAAAATCTCATAATATGCCGATATTTCAGAAGTTGATCGAATATAAATCCCTTTGTTCAACACAATACCTCCGGGTTTATTCTCTACTAAATCAATAAAAGGGGTCAAATCAATGCTCTGGCTGCTGTTCGGAGCCATCGTGATTTGAATAGGAGAAAAGGCGGGTTCGGCAGGCATTGAAATAACAACATCTGCCTCATTCATCAGGCTGGTTAACCGCAAATAAATTGGTCTATCACCATGTGCCTGCTCTGCCTCGGGGGCTACAAACCAGAATGCTGTATCAGTTTGTCCAAAACCCGTCTGCCAAAAAAGGCCAAACAACAAACCCAGCAATAAATTCTTAGTTTTCATATCCTTGTAGTTTTTATTACAATTTCACAACCCTGATTACCTGTTCGCCCGTGGCGTGCTCCACTTTCAGCAAATAGACTCCGCTGTGGAAACTCATGGCATCAATCACCTCGCTGTGGCTCCCGGTGATTGGGTCGAGGGAGTGGTCGTACAGTTGGTGGCCGGCGGAGTTCCAAAGGCTGATTCTGAGTGTTACAAGGGTTGCAGCCTCAATGTTTACCACAATCTTCTCATCAAACGGGTTGGGCATCACCTTCACCGTGAGGCCGTTGGGCCATTCGCCGATGCCGGTGCAGTCGTGCACATCAACCAGCAGCGAATCGGTGCGCGTGCAGCCGTTGTCGCCCAGGGTGTGCAGGTAGTACCAGCCACTGTCGGCTGCCGTGGCCATGGGCACCATCGCTTCGGGCTGGTCGCTGGCAAAGCCGTTGGGGCCCGTCCACTGCCACTCGATGCCGCCATTCACCAACACCATCACATCGCTGCCGATGCACACGGGACTGTTGCTGGCCAGCGATACCTGAGGCTGGGGCTTCAGCGTGAGCCACGTCAGTACGATGCTGTCGCACTGGGTGGTGGGCGAAGCCAGCGTGTCGGTATAAATACCGGGGGTGCTCACTATCGAACCGCCGGGCAATTGGTAGCTGCTGCCCTGACACAGGCTGTCTTTCACCACATTAAGGCTCTGGGCATTGATAAGCACAAACAGCGAATCGGTATCGTCGCACTGGTACTCGTTGATCAGCGTGGCATAGTACCAGCCGCTCTGGTATGGCATCGGATGGGCGATTTCGGGCGACTGCTCGCTGCTGATCCAGTTGTTGGGGCCACTCCAATGGTAAGCTGCGCCACCGTTGAGGGTGAACTGCAGCGGGCTTCCTTCACATACCGGAGCATTGCTCTGGGCTATGGCTACGGGGTTGGGATTCACCACGACGTTGGTGGCGATGATGGAGTCACAACCGAAGATGTTGGTGAGGGTATCAACCCAGGTGCCAGAGGTGTAGGTGGTAATGCCGTTGGGCAGCGTGTAGCTCTCGCCCTGGCAGATGCCGATGTTCTCTTCGCGATAATCGGGGGGTAGCACCTTCACATATACCGAATCCCAGGCAGTGCAGCCGTTCTGTCCCGTGACGGCCACGGTATAGTAGCCCGTGTTGACCGGCTGGGCGTTGGGGATGGTGGCTGTGGCGGTGTTGGCCGTGAAGTTTGCAGGGCCTGTCCATTGGTAGCTGGCTCCGCCTGCTGCCGAAACCATCAGCATTTCATCCTGACACATCGGGCTGCTGCCGGCGATGGCGATCAGCGGCAGCGGTTTGATGGTGAGCTGGGTGGTGATGATCGAGTCGCAGCCAAAGCTGCTGGAGAGGGTATCTACGTAGGTACCGCCGGTAGTAACGATGGTGCCGCCGGGAAGGGTATAACTCTCACCCTGGCAGATACCGATTTGTTGCACGATGTTGAAAGCTGTGAGCACTTCGGCCCACACCGAATCTGTTTGGGTGCAGCCCTGCTGGCTGGTGCCGGTGGCGTAGTACCATCCGGTGTTTGAAACAGTAGTAGGGAACACCCAGGCGTTGGCCTGGTTGCTGCTGAAGCCGGGGCCTGTCCACGTGAAGGTAGCCGCACCCGAGGCGTTGAGCAGCAGGCTGTCGCCATCGCACACGGGGCTGTTGCTTTGAGCCTGTACAACAGGCAACGGCAGCACCGTCACGGTGGTGAAGGCGGTATCGGAACAACCCATCTCGCTGTATGCGATGGCATAATAGGTTGTGGTGACAACCGGTGCTACCACGATGGTGTCGTTGGTGGAACCGGTACTCCAGAGGTAACTTACACCGCCTGTGACTATAAGCGTGGCGGTATCGCCGGGGCAGACCGACACGCCGGTGGTGACTACTGCTTCGGGAGCTACTATGGTAACTGCCCACACGCTGTCTAAGGTGATCTCGCAGCCGGTGGCGGTATCCACGGCCCTCACCGTGAGTGAAGCATTTTGCCACAAGGCGGGTGTGAGCAGCGATAGCGTATCGGATGTGCTGAATATCAACGGAGTGACATCCACACTGTCAACCTGTAACGCGTAGCCGATGCCGGCCTGCGGGTTCAACAGGTTGAGCTGGGCTAATGAGCCGCGACAGAGGGTGTCGGAAGTGAGATAGGCGGCGAGAGGGTTGCAGTTGCCCTGGTAGAGGCAGAGAACCTCGTCATCTGACAGAACCCTGTTATAAATCCCCACATCGTCAATTTTACCTTTATACGGGTAGGTATAGTAATCAGGAACACCATCATAATAATGCATCCCGATGGCCAGAGGCTGGTTGTCGGTATAAACAAAAACATTGGGTGCAACAGTATCGGCCACAAGCATTCCGTCAACGTAAAATCTTGCCGTATTGCCGAATAAAACACCGGTAACCATGTGCCATGAACCGACGACAGGCGGTGTGGGCACTCCGGCACCAACACCGACACCATAAGAAACAGTACCTCCTACACTTGTGGTATATAATCCATAATGCCCGGGGAAAATGTCTCTGTTTTTCTGAACCACCTGGCCATAACCATAGTCGGTATCGGTGTAAATCCAAGCGTTTAATGTCATGGTATCGAGCGAAAGGGACAAACTGTGAGGTACCGTGATATAATTGAACGGCTGACCCGGAAAATCATAGGCACTGGCAGCATTTCCATTGCGATCGGTTGTCAAAGCCACGGTTCCGATCACCGTACCATTATTTCCTGTGCCGCTCTCATCATTCGCGTTACCATTGAAAGGGTAGTACGCAACGAGACCATCGGTGAGGTTGTAGCCACCCGTACCCTGGCTGAGGTTGGCGGGCAGTGGCAACACCACAGCATCCACGGCCACGCGATGACTGAATATTCCTGCACTGTCAACAGCGACGTAATAGGTGGTGGTTTCGGTGATGTAAGGTGTAGTAAAGGTGCTGCCTGTGGCGACCGGTGAACCACCCGTGGCAACATCGAACCAGGTGATGATGCCCTGGCTGGTGGCAGTGGCGGTAAGAGTGGCATATCCCGCGCCGCAGATGGATTGGGAGACGGGCGTGGGGGGAGCGACGGGAGGATGGGTCTCTCCGAAAATGAAAAGCGTATCCAAGCCTCCTCCTCCATTTGCATCATCGTACCAGCCAGCAACATGAAGTTTGTTGTTGTTGTAATAACAATTGATCGGTGTCCAATGAAGATCAGATGCAACTGATTCAGTCACATCAAACAGACCATTTCCATCGTTAATCAAGGCTATCAGATTAAATTTCACTGGCGATGACCCAGCCACCTGGTACTGAACGATCAAATCGCTATGCCCGTCCTGATTATAGTCCATGTGTGTGATTAACCGTGGATTTTGAAGATTCGGAAGGTCTTTCGTGTAGAATTCAAATTGTGACAATGAATTCGAGTATTTTCCGAAGTACAATCTGTTGTAACTGGTACCGTCATTAGCACAGGTAAAAACTATATCAATCTGGTTATCTGTCAAAGGATTTAGCTGAATCGGGAAAACCTCGTTGGGTTGCTCGGCATCAAAATAGGATACGGTTGAAGGGAAATTTCCAGTCCCGTCCCCGGCACTGAACCTCACACCCCATTGGCCATCGGCCCAACCGTTTTTAATGTACAGAAGATCTTTAAACCCATCCTGGTTGTAGTCGGCAAAACGGGCTTTAATGTCGCGTCCGGTAAAAGTGGTGGGAACGGTATTGAACACGCGCCCTCCCTGATTCTGAACCATATCATTCGACCAGCCGGCACTACGAATATAGACATCCAAGAGGTTATCGTTATTAAAATCAACAAAATATGCTCCCACACAAAATGGAGAAGACGGGCTCAATTCGGTATAATTCAATTCCGAAAACCCCACCTGGCCGGGGGTACCCCAATAGATCCGTACAAAATTGCTGCTGCAATTCCCGCTATTTGCTCCTGAAATCAGATAGTCAAATGCTCCATCGCCGTCAGCATCGGCAAAATATTGGTTGTGAGTTGCGACCTGATTATCCCAATGTGGGAAAGTCCAACAATCACTATAAGAGGGAATCGTCATGGTATTGGATAAGCTGTAAGTATTATCCTGATTGATCAGGATACTTATCTGCCCGGTTGTTGCATAATTCCCGTCGTTTATTACTATTGAAAACTCGGTTCGCCCGTCGGAGTTAAAATCGGCGAAATGGCTGAACCAATACCCCTGTGAAGGCTCCCAGGGTTTTTCCCAAAGTTTGTTCAGCTCGGGCTGCCCCTGTGCCACCTGAAGCGATTGGAGAAAGAAGAAGACTGTGATAGTTAGGAGTTGGGTTGCCCAGACGCTGCCATTCCTTTCTAATGAATGAATGATAGGTACTTGTTTTTTCATGATTTTAAAATTTACATTGTGTTAGTATTGAGATTTCACGTGAATATCTTCATTTCAAAAGTAGAGAGTTTTAGGATATTCTCCACAAGGCTGAAAACATTTTCCAAATGAAAACCATTCTGTACATAGGTGTTAATTCATTCAATAACCTGTTGCTGCCTCCAGTTTTAGCCGTCCAATTTGTCATCCGTCACCAACCTTTAGAGCAACAGGCTGTTTATACTTCCCAAACGCATTTAAAGTTTCATACTATGACCTCATTTTCAAAAAATAATCTCCATCTGTCCACATCACCCTACCTTCGTCAACATGCTGAAAACCCGGTATGGTGGCAGGAGTTTACCCCGGAAGTGCTTGAACACGCGCGCCGGGCCAACAAACCCATCTTTATTTCAAGCGGTTACTCCACTTGTCACTGGTGCCACGTGATGGCGTCGGAGGCCTTCTCCGATCAAACCACAGCCGATTTTCTGGCTCAAAACTTTGTAAGCATCAAACTCGACCGCGAGATGCACCCCGACGTGGACTCCTTTCTGATGACCTACATCCAAAGCCTTACAGGACAAGGCGGATGGCCACTCAACGTGTTCCTCACACCCGATCTCAAACCTTTTTATGCACTCACCTACGCTCCGCCCTGTCGCCGACAGCAACACCCCTCGTTTCTCGAAATCGTTACCCAACTTGTGGCATGGTATTCAAACGGCGAAAAGCAGGTGAAACCCTTCAAAATGAGTCATCCCGAAGCAGCAACAACCAACAACCCCGACTATAATCAAATGGTGATGCCATACCTCGACAGGGTGAACGGAGGAACCTCGGGTGCACCCAAATTTCCACCTCACGCCCTACTTTTCAATGTATTGCATCAACAAAACCGCGGTGAAACGCTGAACGCGTGGCTTACCACAACCCTCGACACCCTGGCCTTGTCGGGTCTTCACGACCACCTGCAAGGGGGATTCTTTCGCTATTGCGTTGACGACAACTGGAACATACCCCACTTCGAGAAAATGCTTTACGACCAAAGCATGATGCTTATCAACTATTCTTTGGCTGCCCGTGTGTTCAGCAACGAAAACTACCGCGACACAGCACGCTCGGTGGTTGACTGCCTGAACCAGACTTTCACCAACGGGAATGCTTTCGCTTCGGCGCACGATGCCGACACAAACCACCACGAGGGGCTCACCTACCTCTGGAGCGATCACGAAATTTCAGAGACCCTTACTGATGCCCTTTACCAAAAATTCAGTAGCCGCTACAGCCTGATCCCTTTCGAGAAATTGAACCACCTGCGCCGCAACCTGATTCAACCAGCCGACGCGCTGGAAAACCAAATGTTGCAGAAAAGAAACCAGCGGCCACAACCCTTTCGCGACGATAAAATCATCACCTCGTGGAACGCCTGGGCTGCTATAGGTCTGGTTTTCGCCCATCGCTATGCCAGACTCGATACGCTGAATCAAACTGACCAGCTCTTCCAGCATCTCTTCACACATCATATCAATGATCGCCGGGTAGCACACTGCATGTCAGGTAGCAGGCTGCAACCTGAAGGTTACCTCGAGGATGCCGCCTCGATGTTCCTTCTGGCCACCTTTTTGTTTGAAGAACGGCTGACCGAACCGGCCACCGTTGAGTTGCTTCGCGAGGCTACCCTGAACTTCAGAAAACATGGGCGCTGGTACGACTCAACAGGAGGTCCTTTAGGCGACATCCCCGCCGGCTACCACGACCATCCATTCCCGTCGGCAGCATCCACAGCCGATGCAGCCCTGTTGCGCTGGGACATCCTGCAGGGAGAAAGCCCCCGGAAAGTTCCGGTTCACCACCCGCTGATGGCCGGTTTTGCCAACCATTTCGCGTCAATTTCCGACGATAACATAGTGATAGCTAAAGGTCCGGCAAAAGCAAACTGGGAACTGCTACCCATCGGGGCTTTGCAATGCCATTCCAACACATGGATGCTTTGCGAAGGGAACACTTGCAAAATACCTGAATGGGCTGAAAAGCAGCTATGATAAATAACTTCACCTCTCTATAACCTGCCGAATCAATATAAATCGCAACTTTGCGCACCAAACATTTTTATCATGAAAAACAATTTAATCCTCTTATTTATACTGTTCCGGCTGGTTTCGTCAGCACAGGAGGGGCCAAGACAATCCTTTTATATTCCTGATGTTGAAGGCTACAAAGTTCTGAAAGCCGACCTCCACATGCACACCGTTTTTTCTGACGGCCTGGTATGGCCCGATTTCAGGGTAAACGAAGCCTGGCAGGAAGGGCTCGATGTTATTGCAATTACTGAGCACATCGAGTACCGCCCCAACAAAGCCGATGTGAACGGCGACCACAACCGCGCTTACCAGATTGCACGTGAAGCTGGCCACAGAGCCGGCATCGTGGTTATACCTGGTTCAGAAATCACGCGCCGCATGCCCCCTGGCCATTTCAACGCCCTCTTCATCACCGATGCCAACAAACTCGACGTTCCTGACTGGAAAGATGCCTTCAGAGAAGCCAGGCGGCAGGGAGCCTTTATTTTTTGGAACCACCCTGGATGGAAAGCCCAGCAGCCCGATTCAGCACTGTGGTTGCCTGAGCACCAGATGCTTTACGACTCAGGTTGCATGCACGGGATTGAAGTTGCCAACTACAACGAGTGGTACCCCATTGTAATGCGGTGGGCTCTCGAACGCAATTTAACGATGCTGGGCAACTCCGATATTCATGGAGGCATTTATCAGCAATACGCCATCCATCAAGGGCAACACCGCCCGATGTCGCTCCTGTTTGCAACCGACAAAAGCGTAGAAGCAGTGAAAGAGGCTCTTTTTGCCCATCGCACCGTTGCCATGTTCAACGGCCATTTATACGGCACAGAAGAGTGGCTCAACAAACTTTTTAAGGCAGTCGTAAAAATCACCCCCTGCCCCGAAGCCTCTGACGATGGAAAAATTACCATGTTGCTGGAAAACCAAAGCGATCTGAACCTCACCCTTAGCCCCACTTCACAGAGCATTGCACTTGGTGTGATTTACCCTGAAAGTTTGCCTGCCCGTTCGATGGTTCAAATCTCGCTAAGGCTTAAAACCGATACCATGAAAGCCCTGAAAAACCACACAGTGCTCATGTCAGTTGATGAATGGCATCCACGGCCTGAAAAATCTCAGATAGTTCCAATTCTGTTCTGCCGGTAAACGAAGAAAATTGCAATTCGCCATTGAAACCTTTTTCACAAATTTCCATATAGGAAAAAGAGGCGAATCGCAACTTGCCTCCAGTTTATAGCTATATTTGAATAATGAATTGCCCGGGCGTCGGGAAGATTGCGTCAGGCGGTTCATCTGAAGTCTGAATCATTAAATGACATTAGGTTATGAAAAAAATCGAAGGACTTGTTGTTACACTGGCGGTTGCCTTGGGGATGAGCAGTTTTGCTCAATCGAATGATTCAATTGAAAATACAACTCCCGCCATTGAGGTCAATTATGGTGTGGATTTGATGAGTCGCTACATCTGGCGGGGGCAGGAATATGGTCAGGCACCCAGCATCCAGCCCGGACTGAGTGCTAGCTGGCAAGGATTTACCCTGGGAGCCTGGGGTGCCTACAAACTGAATGGAGAAGGAGGACAGGAAACTGATTTCTATCTCTCGAAAACCATAGGTCCTGTAACCATTGCCGTTTGGGATTATTGGAGTTTTAACGACACCGCCGCCATGGATTTTCTTGATTTCAAGAAAGAAAGCACCACCCACCTGCTCGAAGCACTGGTACAAATATCGGGTGGAGAATCAATCCCTTTCAATTTCATGGGCAGCTATTTCTTCTATGGAGCTGATGCTACAAAAAGCCTTTATCTCGAACTGCAATATGTAAACTCTTTTAAAAGCAATGAATTGATGGCATTCGTGGGGTATTGCCCGAAAGGAAAATACTACTCAAACCGCGAAGGTATTGTCAATGTGGGGCTACAGCTAAAGCGCAATATCGAAATCACAGATCGTTGGAGTTTGCCGGTCAGCATGAGTCTTATCTACAATCCTGCCGTCAAAAGTATGTATCTGGTTGCAGGCATTTCACTTTAATCACTTTGGGTATGTATTCCGAAATCAGAAAAAAAACCACCATAGCCCAGCGTATTTTGCTGATGCTCACTATATCCGGATTGTTCACACTCCTTGCGTTTTCAATCCTTTTTCACTTTAAAAACAAGAAAGAAGAAGAGATCGCTACACTATCGATGATCCAATTCAATCACGAAGTACAATCGATACTCAACCTTTATGAAGCCAAACTTAAGCAGGTGGTATTTGATTACACGTATTGGGACGAATTGGTTGAAAACATCAAGCCCGACAACCAGCAATGGTTCGACGAAAACATTTCGACCATAGTTAGTTCGTTCCATTTTGATTATGCAGGCGTATATGATGTCAATCGAAAATTGGTTCATGAAGCATGGTCCGACAACATAAAACCCGGAAACTTCATGCCCCAGCAAGCCTTGGATTGTATCAACACCAACCGTTTTGCTGATTATTTCACTATTTACGACAGTTCACTGCTGGCCATTAGCGCTGCAACCATTCATGGCACCAACGATCCATTCCACACCCGGACACCCGTTAGCGGTTATCTTGTTCTGGCCAAAAAGTGGGATAAAACCATGCTCAACGAACTCAGCGGGATTTTAGGAGCCGGAATACAACTGGGTCGCGAAATCAAAGACTCTGTTCCAGGCGACAAGTTCACCCTGAAGATGACACACGAATTAAAAGACTTTGACCAAAAACTTGTTGACAAGCTGGTTGTAAGCCGCGAATTCCCTGTCCTGCGACTCTATGATAGCGCTGCCAGGTACTTGTTTGGAGCTGTTTTGTTCTTGATTTTCACAGCGCTTGCCTTTTTCTACTACACATCGCGCCGCTGGGTCTCAAAACCCTTAAAGCTGGTTAGCAATGTGCTTAGAAACGAGGACATGGCTTCGTTATCGGCACTCAGAAAAAGCTCCGAAGAATTTCGCCGGATAGCCCTTTTGTTTGACGACTACATGATGCAAAAAGAAGAACTCGTTAGGGCAAGAGAAAAAGCAGAGGAGTCTGACAGGCTCAAATCGGCTTTTCTGGCAAATATCAGCCACGAGATCAGAACCCCCATGAACGGCATCCTCGGATTCACTGAATTGCTGCGAGACCCCGGCCTCGACCAGGAATCGAGAGCCGAGTATCTGGGCATTGTTGAACGGAGTGGGAAACAACTGCTAAACCTTATCAACGACATCATCGACATCTCGAAAATTGAAGCCGGATTGATGCATATCCGTCCCGAAGACTGCAGCCTCAATAATGTTCTTCGCGACGTTGGAATGATGTTTAACAGCAACGAAAAAATCAGAAACAACACACTGGAGCTCAGACTCAAACTTCAGTTTTCGGATGAAGCATCGTGGGTGCGCATCGACGAGCAACGCCTCGCCCAGATACTCATCAACCTCGTTGGCAATGCCATGAAGTTTACCCATTCAGGCTTCGTTGAATTTGGGTACAAACTATCTAACGACAACCGCCTGCTGATTTTCTGCAAAGACACCGGGATAGGTATTGCGCCGGAAAAACAGCAAGTCATTTTCGATCGTTTCTTTCAGGTGAGCGACACAACCAACCGGCAATACGAAGGGACAGGACTGGGGCTTGCCATCTCGAAATCGCTTGTTGAACTGATGGACGGTTCAATATGGGTTGAATCGGAACCTGGTAAAGGGTCAGCCTTCTTTATTTCTCTCCCTTTTATCCCTGTAGAGAAAGGCTTTTCAAGAATTTACGGCGATGATTTTGCAACCGACGTACCCTCACTCGAAACAAAAACCATCCTCGTGGCAGAAGATGTTGCCGTAAACTTCCAGTTCCTAAAGGCAACACTCGACAAAACCAATGCCACCGTGGTGTGGGCAAAAAATGGGAAAGAAGCTGTTGAGATGGCCTTGGCTATCCCCCACCCCGACCTTATTCTGATGGATTTGAAAATGCCACTGATGAACGGCTACGAAGCCACACGCCTTATCAAAGCCCAACTGCCCAACATTCCAATTGTGGCTCAAACAGCCTATTCGCTTGATGGCGACAGGCAAAAATCGATCGAGGCCGGATGCGACGAACATATTGCCAAACCCATCCAAACCCAGGAATTGTTTAAAATTCTGAGTGCATTGTTAGCTTAGTACCATTCCCAAAAGGTTGTGCTGAATACTGCGCCATTTGCCCGATCCCATTCCTCGCGATCGGGCAATTCTTTTTACCTTTGCCGCGAGATCCTTATCAGGGCAAAATGGCCCCAATGAATCAAATAAATAGCGTGTAAATCATTATTAACCCTACGAAAATCACCATGAAAAAACTCATCGAATGTGTTCCCAATTTCAGCGAAGGGAACGATATGAACGTTATCCGCCAGATCACCGATCAAATTGAAACGGTTGAGGGAGTGAAACTGCTCGACGTAGATCCTGGTCAGGCCACCAACCGCACCGTGGTAACCTTTGTCGGAACTCCCGACGAAGTGATCGAAGCCGCCTTCAGAGCCATTAAAAAAGCGTGTGAATTGATCGATATGCGTCACCACAAAGGGGCACATCCCCGATTTGGCGCAACCGACGTTTGTCCGTTGGTTCCCGTTGCCAACATCACCATGGAAGAGACCGTGGAATATGCCCGCAAACTCGCCGAAAGGGTTGGAACCGAACTCCAATTTCCGGTTTATTGCTACGAGAGTGCCGCCTTTACACCTCAACGCCGCAACCTGGCCGTGGTGCGTGCCGGCGAATACGAAGCCCTCCCCGACAGGCTCACCAAGCCTGAAAACAAACCCGACTTCGGCCCGGCCTCCTTCGTGCCACAAACCGGTGCAGTGGCCATTGGCGCCCGCGATTTCCTTATTGCTGTTAACTTCAACCTCAACACCACATCCACCCGCCGCGCCAACGCCATAGCCTTCGACGTGCGCGAGAAAGGCCGCCCCATGCGCGAAGGGAATCCCGTTACAGGCAAACCTGTGAAAGACGAAAAAGGAAACCCCGTGATGGTACCCGGAACCCTCAAGGCCACCAAAGCCATTGGCTGGTTTATCGACGAATACGGAATCGCTCAGGTTTCGATGAACATTACCAACATTGGAGTTACACCGCTTCATGTTGCCTTCGATGAAATTTGCAGCAAAGCACAAGCACGCGGAGTTCGTGTAACCGGTACCGAGATCGTTGGACTGGTGCCCAAGCGGGCTTTGATAGATGCCGGCAAATACTTCCTGAAGAAACAGCAACGCTCTGTGGGTGTGTCGGAAGATGAGATCATCAAAATAGCCGTTAAGTCGATGGGGCTCGACGATTTGAAACCCTTCGTTGCTCAGGAAAAAATCATCGAATACATGCTGGCTGCCGAAAACAAGCAGAAAAAACTAATCGACATGACCTGCACCGGCTTTGCCAACGAAACAGCCAGCGAATCGCCTGCCCCGGGCGGTGGTTCAATCTCGGCCTACATGGCGGCTCTGGCAGCTGCTTTGGGAACCATGGTAGCCAACCTTTCGTCGCACAAAGCCGGATGGGACGAGCGTTGGGAAGAGTTCTCAGCTTGGGCCGAGAAAGGTCAGCAACTCAAAGACGAGCTCCTTGCCCTTGTTGACGAAGACACCGCTGCTTTCAACCGCATCATGGATGCCTTTGGTTTGCCCAAGGGAACCGATGCCGAAAAAGCTGCCCGCAAGCAAGCCATACAGGATGCCACCCGCTACGCCACCGAAGTCCCCTTCCGCACCATGCAAAAAGCCTTCGAGGTGATGCCCCTGCTTGCC
>JAQVCV010000048.1 GCA_028689615.1 Bacteroidales bacterium
TGCCGCTTTGCTTCCATGCCTCTACATGTGGATACATGTTCTTATTTTGGTTCTTCATCTGAATTTTTTCAGGCAAAAGTAGAGCGATGGCGGCTATTGCTAAATATGGTGTTCGTGGGGCGGATACACTTCACCGGACAGATTGTTGAGTTGCGCGATGCCACCTCCGAAGAACCGGTCCACGGCCACGTGCACGGCCCCCACGGCCATCACCACTAAGCCCAATCAAACTTTCGATTATAGCAAAGGCGACCTGAAAGGGTCGCCTTTGGTGGTTAGGGAATTTGCTGTAATTTCTTGATTGGTTTCGATGTCAAAAAAAAATGACAAACACATAAACAATCCCATTCCTTTAAACAAACTCATCCACTGTCCACCACCCCGCACAAATAACTCAGGCAGGGCGGTGGCAGTTTCTCCTATTCGCCTGGCACAGGTTCGGGCTGTACCGGTTTGTTTTTATTATCGGCTTCGAGCAGGCCGAAGTTGAACCAGCGGCTGAAGGCTTCGGGGTCGTCAACACAGGCGGCGGCGGTGAGCAGCAGGCAGCGGGTGAGCTGCACGGTGAGGGCCTTGCGGGCGGCATTCACCAGGTCTGATGATCCGTCGTGGGTTCCCAGCGCGGTGGTCTGGCTGTCGCGGGCAGCGTTGTATTGTTGCTTCAGGGCAAGCACTTCGCTCTTGAAACTCTCGCCAAGCTGCTGGCTGTACTTGGTGGCGGCGTTGGCATAGCGTTCGAGCAAAGCCCGCAATCCTTCCACGGTAGCCCTTTGATACTCGCTGATTCCTTGCGGATAGAACTCGAGATAGGGTGCACTGGCTTTGCCAAACTTAGCCCTCACCAGCCCCTCCTGCTGGCTGATGAAGGCGCGGGCAGCATCGCCGGCCTGTTGCCGCGTGAGGGTTCCGCCAACCTGCTGACCTATGGTGGTAGCCTGCACCCCCAGGGCCGACTGGAAAGCCGTGAGCAGGCTCCGCACCAAAGCCCTATCGTCGGGCGAAAGCACCGGGTTGGGAAGGTTTTCGAGCCTGCCGGCAAAATCGGAGGCAAAAAGATTGATCTCGTTGCGACTGTAATCTTTCTTGTCGAAACGGTCGTTGGTTAATAAAAAAGGATCCATTTTGTTTGAATTTTAGTTTGTACTATAGCACGAAACCCATTGAGAGTTGGGCGCTGTTTTTATAAACTCAGACACAAATGTAGAAAATACTACCACATTGGCAACATACTAAGAAAAAAATAATGGGTGGTCTCCATTTACTTTTACGTCTTTTGACCAGAGAGACTTAGAGGCGATTTAGCCCCCTGCTGGGCAAACGCCATCTTAACCCTAGCCACAACGTTGTGGATACCATTGTTAGCTTACGAACCCCAGTACCGACGATGAGACTGGCATAAGTAAGTTTACGAACCCCAGTCCCGACGATGAGACTGGCATAAGTAAGTTTACGAACCCCAGTCCCGACGATGAGACTGGCATAAGTAAGTTTACGAACCCCAGTCCCGACGATGAGACTGCCATTTGAAAGGCTTCACCCTTTCCCAATCCTGACGGGTTTCAAAAACCCGTCAGGACTAACCCCGCCACCCTTTAGAATCCCCGCCTCCCTATACAATTAACCCCAGCCTCAAGACTGGGGTTTGGTGTCATCCTCGATGTGTGGATTTCTCTATGCCTTTTGCAAAGCCATAAGAAGCAGGAAACTCAGAATGTATGGCTCAACAGCTGCCAGAATTACGGGGTAAGAGCTAAACGGAAACCGAGGTCACCTTGACGACAACTAAGAGGTGCAAAACCTCTGTTTGCTGTTCTACAGAATTTTTCCATTACTTGCCAACTTCCTCCTCTTTGTACTTTGTCAGTACCTATCAAGGAACCGATCGGATTATTTGGTTCGGATGATTTATAATAATCACTATTGTACCAATCATTACACCATTCCCATACATTTCCTGCCAAATCGTAAATACCAAAGTCATTAGCGGGGAACTGAGCCACTGTTGAGGATTCTGCAAACCCATCCTCATAATAAGGCTGAGTTTTAATTATTGGAAAACCATACTTTCTTTGGGCTGCATCATCAGCTACATTGGCCCATTTCCTCTTAGCACCTATCAAATAACCATCTCCCCAACTAAACAAGGTATGTTTTGATCCATTACCGGATGCAAACTCCCATTCAGCTTCAGTTGGAAGCCTGTACTTTTTTCCCGTAACACGATATAACCATTTACAGTATTCTGACGCATCGTTCCAACTTACATGTAACACAGGATGATTGTATCCCGATTTGAGTCTTCTGCTCCCTGTCGCATCGCAAAGCCATGTCACACCTTCTTTTTTTACCCAACCATTTTTACTCCAAGTATAAGATCCATAATTGTCCACCCTTTTTTCCGCATCCGTCAAGTAGCCTGTAGCCATTACAAAGGCAGCAAATTGAGTAACTGTCACCTCAGTTTCCTCCAAATAAAAATCGTTTAACTGGACGCTGTGAATAGGTTTTTCATCAGGTTCACCTATGTTACTCCCCATCTGAAAGGTGCCTCCCTTAATGGCTACCATCTTAAAACTAACCCCATTCACCGTTTCGGTGAAAGTCTCAAAGCCAAACGCAAGCGAAAAATTGAATTCACCCCCTGTCTGGCTGATGGTCACCTGCTTCTCGGCTTGCTTGCCATCCTGCTCAATACGCAGGGTGTGGTTGCCAAAGGTGAGGGAGCCATTGAAGGGAGTGGTACCGGCGGGTTTGCCATCAATGAAGAGGCTGGCACCGGTGGGGGTGCTGCTGATGGTTACCTGCCTGCCGTTTTGAAGGGTGGCGTTCACAGTGGCGGTTTCCCCTTCGGTGATGGACACTTTCTCGTAGGCGGTGGCGTAGCCCGGCAGAGAAAGTTCCACAGTATAATCGCCGATGAGAAAGTTCTTCAAGGTGGTGGGGGTGGTGCCGTAATCCTTGCCTGCTATGCGAATGGTGGCATCCATCGGGTTGGAGATCACGTTGAGGTGACCCGTGCGGGGTGCCGGCTGGAGGGTGAGTTCCAGGGGTTCGCCAATTGCCACGGTGCGTTGTTCGGTGGCGGTGGCGTGCTTGTCCAATTTGGCCTCGAAGGTGTAAATGCCGGGGTTCAGCCGCCCCTGCCACAGGCCGTTTCCTTTCAGTTGGCCGTTTACATACACATCGGATTTGGGGTTGGTGTTTACGGATACCTCGCCGAAGCTGGGTTTCAGGTTCACGGTGAGGGGCAATGTTTCACCTGCTTGCATGGTAAACTGCTGCGTGGCTGTGGCATACATGTTCAGGCTGGCCGAAAGGGTGTGTTGCCCTGCCGGCACGCGCTCAAGAGTGCAGGGAGTTTTGAGTCCGGTCTCTATTCCGTTAAGCATCACGCTGGCACCACTTTCAGGAACAGTAGTGAGTTGCACCTGACCAAAATTAGGCCTCAACTTCAATTCAATCTTCTTCTTCTGCTGGCCGCTTATGAGTTCAACCATACCAGCCTCGTTCAAGTAAAGAGGTTTCTGCAGACGGTACGAATGTTTCCCCAGAGGCAAAAGGCTCTGGTAAGGGGTCACGCCGGCAGGCTGGTCGTCGATAAACACATCGGCACCCGCGGGGTCGCTGGTGATGATGAGCCACTGGGTCTCGATCTCATCGGCGACGATGGTGGTGACTGAGCGGCCCGAGGCCAGCACCAGTTCGTAGCATGCCCCCTCCACGATGGGTTCGGTGAAGAAATAATCGCGCAAGGGCAGAAAATGTTCGTGTGTGATGGTGAGCCGTTTGGAGCCATGGGGCATATACACCCAGATCTCGCCCGGCTTCTGCACCGTTTTCACGATGCCAATGCTACCGTTGTCGAAAAGAAACCCTTTCTCTAAGGTTTGCACCTTCACGATGGCGCATATTTCGCCGTTCTGGTCTTTCAAAGGGTAGTTCTGGAGGGCGTCCATATCGTGTGGCAACGAGCGAAACGATTTCACGGCAAGCTGTTGGCCTTGCAGGGTGACGACCGAGGTCAGCAGCGCGATAAGCAGAATGAGGGAGTTACGGTACATGAGATACAAGAATTTGGTTTTTGTGTGGGTAAAGGTAGAAAAAAGGTGGACAACCGTTTCTCCTTCATGAATATTTAAAGCATGTTCAGTTCGATGAACTTCCGCACAAAATCAACCATAAACAAGGGAAGGTTGATAAGTCCGTCGTGGGCATTTAGGTTGCGCATCGAGAACCGGATGCTGTGAGGCGGGTTGAAATGGCTGCGGTAAAGCGAAAGGCTTCGGCTCTTCACGTTTTCGTCGGCCTTCACCTCCACTGGGAACACCTGGTTTTGATGCTGAAACAGGAAGTCAACTTCGGTACTGTTGCCCGAACGCCAGAAACGGGGTAACGCCTCGAACTGCCCTGCCAGACTGGTAAGGATGAAGTTTTCGGTGAGCATCCCCTTAAATTCGGTAAACAGCCGGTTGCTCTGGCCATAGATGGCCGGGTCGAGCATGGCCAGCCGCCGAAGCAGCCCCACATCGTTCAGATACACCTTAAACGACGAAAGGTCGTCGTAGGCGGGAAGTGGTAATCCGGGCTTAGCGGCAGCATACACCTTGTGCACGAAGCCGGCCTGCACCAGCCAGTTCAATGCTTCCTCGTAATCGCGGGCGCGGGCACCGCTCTTCACCGTCTGGTAGAGAAATTTCTTGTTCTCACGGGCAAGTTGCGATGGCAACGAATTCCAGATGTAATAGATTTTCTGAATATCGTGTTTAGCCACGTGTTTCGAAAAATCGAGGGTATATGATTCCAGAATTTGCTGTAATACCTGTTGGGTGGCAGCCACATCATGATCGGCCAGCAAGGTGACGGCAGCCTCGGGCATCCCACCCGAAATAAAATACATCTGCAACCGATCTCTCAGGGGGTTGAAAAAGATGTCGGGTATGGGCTCCGGCTTAATGATGCTTTCAAGGTAAGCGAGAAGCGCAGGATCGGCAGCCTTCAGAAATTCAGAAAAGGTAAGCGGACGCAGTGTCAGAAATTCCACCTTGCCAACAGGGAACGAGGCTCCCCTTGCCATGGCCACCCCCAACAACGAGCCGGCGCAGGCAATGCGGTAATCGGGAGCCTCTTCGTTGAAGTATTTCAATGTGTTGAGGGCCTCGGTGCACTCCTGTATCTCGTCGAAAACAATCAACGTGGCGCCAGGTTTCACAGGCGCACCATTTACCAGCGAGAGTTTGGTAATGATCTCAGCCGGGTTCTTCGATTCCTGAAAAAACTGCTTCAGGGCGGGTTGCCTTTCGAAGTTGAAATAGGCTGTGTTGTCGAAATTGTCGCGGCCAAACTGCTTCAGCAGCCATGTCTTGCCCGTTTGCCTGGCACCTTGCAGCACCAATGGCTTAGCTTGTGGCCTGTTTTTCCAGTCGGCTAACTGGTTTATAAGTGTTCGTTGTATCTCCATATCAAGATAATTTCACAGAATAAGTGCCAAAAACGTGGAAAATTTCACATTTTTGGCAGTTAACTTTGGCAAAGATAGTCCCTTTTGCGGCAAAACGGTTCGATAGGATTATGGCTACATAACAAAAAAATAGCTTTTACGCTACAAAAACTAAAAGTACAGTAAACTCTGAATGGCTGGCCCCTAAACTGCCAGAACTACGGGGCAAGTGCCACCCGGAAACCGAGGCCCATGAGGCGGGTGTCGGGGGTGTCCGTGCAGCGATTGGCAGCACGACAGTCGGAGGGGTCGTCGTCCCAACCGCCGCCGCGATTCACGCGGGTGGAGCCCGATGCAGGTCCAGGTCCTTGCGGATTGGACTGGCCGCCGCTGCTGTAATCTCCATACCAGTCGCGGCACCACTCCCACACATTCCCGCTCATGTCGTACAAACCCAAGCCGTTCGGACTTTTAGTACCAACGGCGTGTGTTTGGTTGTTGGAATTGCCGTTATACCAGGCATAGCTCCCCAGGCTGCTTTCGCTGTTGGTGCCAGCCCATTTGGTTCTATTGGTTGAGCCGCCTCCGGCGGCATACTCCCACTCTGCCTCAGTGGGCAGTCGGTAGTTCTTTCCTGTCAGACGATTTAATTTCGTGGATGCCAATGCTACCGTTGTCGAAAAGAAACCCTTTCTCTAAGGTTTGCACCTTCACGATGGCGCATATTTCGCCGTTCTGGTCTTTCAAAGGGTAGTTCTGGAGGGCGTCCATATCGTGTGGCAACGAGCGAAACGATTTCACGGCAAGCTGTTGCGCCTGTGTGCCGAAGGCCATGGCCAACAGCGCGATAAGCAGAATAAGGGAGTTACGGTACATGAGATACAAGAATTTGGTTTTTGTGGGGGTAAAGGCAGAAAAAAAGGGGGGAATTTGTGAGGAGTGACGGGAGGACTGAAGATAGGGTGACGGGGTTGAGGGAGGTGACGAGGAGCTTAAAAATCGGTCATGCCATAGATGCTTCCATCGGCATTTTTCTCTGGTTGCCAGGTGCGGACGTAGATCACGGGGGTGTCGGCATCGGGGAATTCCACTTGCAGGTAGAGGTAACCCACATCGCCATAGTTCGACGAGTAGTAGTTTTGCTTGATCTGGATGCCGTAGAGGTTGCCTTTGCCCGATTTGGTCATGGCCTTGCGTATCACGTTGTCTTCAAACTCGATGTTGATAAACTCCTTGCTCCGAAACGAGGCCTCCAGGTTTTTCAGGTATTGCGTTTTGGTCATCTGGTTGTATTTCAGGATGCGGTTCTGAAACCTGTTCTCGGGCGTGGGGTTTATTTTCAGATACGACCCCACAATGATCACGGCTTTGTCGGAAAAAACAGATTCGATGTAGTCGAGTCGTTTGAGGGCATAGGCCGTTTTGTAATGCTCGAGGAAGGTGATGATGGTGAGCCGCTCTTCGATGGGCCAGGTGTCGTTGGCCAGAATGTCGTTCACGGCTGTTTGGTTGAGGCCAAAGGCGATGCTTTCTATTTTTTGCTTCTCGTTGAAGGTGAGCACAAGGTCTTCCACGAATTTTTTATTGCTCTCGAAGCTAAAGGCCATCCGCAGGGGGCGCACGATGGTTTTGCCACGGGTGGCAATCCCTTTCAGGCCGTCGGACTGAAGGGTGCGGGCTCGCCCGTAGCTCGTCAGCCTTTCCAGCATCTCGTAGCCTTCGGCGGTGAAGCAGTCGCGCACCGATTCTGCCTGTCCTGCCTCGAGTGCCTTGCCTACCCGTTTCACGATGGTTTCGAGGGGTGCCACCGACTTCACCTCGGTCACACCTGCAAAAGAGACGGCTGCAACGGGCGCTTCTGTCCGCGAAACTTCTGACGCAGCCGATGCCGAAACTCGGGCAACCTCCCCCTGATTCACCACGAAGTAGGCATTGCGGAAAGGCACGGGCACCGTGGCTTCCAACACCTGCTCCAACTCCTTGTCGGCGCGGGCCTCACCGGTAAACATGTACTCGGCCTTGATCTTTACCGTGGCGGGTTTGCTGGTTCCGGGCATCTCCACGAATCCGTCGCCATCTTTGGCTGACACCACCGCGCCCCAGTCGCGGCCATCGAACCAGGTGTAGTCGAAGTTGCGAGCGGGTGCACCCTGGTAGTTCACGCGGAGCGAAGCCGCCGTGTAGCCGTTTTCCTGCTGCCACGGGCCAAGGCTGAACGACAAGCCGGCGAAGAGATCGTTGATGCGGGCCGGAATCCACACGTTGAGCAACGGGCGGGAGGCATCGCCTTCGAGCACGAGGCTGTTGGCATCGGGATGTGAGCGGAGCAGCAACAGCGCCCAATAATAGTATTTGAGGGCATCGGCCACCTGGGCACGACTGGCATACTGACCGGCTTCGACAATAAAATCGTTGATGCGCCGACGGCGCTGGTCGAAGATTTTTTGGAGGTCGGCACGGCGGATGTAGCGCATCACCCTGGCGTTGGGTTCGTCGTTCACGATGAGCCGTTCGGCATTGGTGAGGGTGGCGTTGGAATAGGTGTTCACCACCGATTTCACCTTTTCGCTGAACGAGCCGGCTCCCTGCCCCTCCTCCACCACCTGGTGGGTAAAGCTGCTCTCCACCGTTACAGAAATCTGGCTGATGAGCTCGGCCAGTGCCTGACGGTCGGCCTGCTGAAGGGTGGAGCCCACCCCTTCGCCATAAAGGTATTCGCCCGGGTTCGACTTCACATCCTCGGCATTCTGTGCTGTGACCAACGTGGCGAGCATCATCAGCGCCACCAACAACTGCAACGATTTCTTCATTTCTGTAAGCGGTTTTAAAAGAGATGTAAAGGAACGAAAAAAGGGGGAGATGAGCAAAAATAGTTGACTTCTGGCAGATTAATTTAGACCCGACAGGTTTCCAAAACCTGTCGGGTCTATAATACCCAATCCGCTAAAGCTTCGCGGAGTTTGGTATTACCTCACCAGGTTTTCGGACTACCCTCCGTAACGCTGCAATATTTTTCAGACCTTACGGGTTTTTGAAACCCGTAAGGTCTCTCAAACCACCACCTTTCAACATGTTGGTGGCCATCTTCGGTTAACCCCGGCCTGAAGGCCGGGGTTTGAAGGCACCCGGGTAACCCAGGGCTTTAGCCCTGATAGGATGAAAAAAACACTGAACTTCAGGTCAGGGCTAAAGCCCCGGAGCTGCCGACGATCCCATTCTCAGCCTGAAGGCCGTAATTATACCTTACGAACCCTATGTTCAACGGCGAACATGCCATTTGTCAGCTTACGAACCCTAACCACAACGTTGTGGATGGCATAAGTACGCTTACGAACCCCAGTCCCGACGATGAGACTGGCATAAGTAAGTTTACGAACCCCAGTCCCGACGATGAGACTGGCATAAGTAAGTTTACGAACCCCAGTCCCGACGATGAGACTGGCATAAATAAGTTTACAAACCCCAGTCTCGACGATGAGACTGGCATAAGTAAGTTTACGAACCCCAGTCCCGACGATGAGACTGGCATAAATAAGCTTACAAACCCCAGTCCTAACGATGAGACTGGCATAAGTAAGTTTACGAACCCCAGTCCCGACGATGAGACTGGCATAAATAAGCTTACGAACCCCAGTCCTAACGATGAGACTGGCATAAGTAAGTTTACGAACCCCAGTCCCGACGATGAGACTGGCATAAATAAGCTTACAAACCCCAGTCCCGACGATGAGACTGGCATAAGTAAGTTTACAAACCCCAGTCCCGACGATGAGACTGGCATAAATAAGTTTACAAACCCCAGTCCTAACGATGAGACTGGCATAAGTAAGTTTACGAACCCCAGTCTCGACGATGAGACTGGCATAAGTACGCTTACGAACCCTAACCACAACGTTGTGGATGGCATTTGTAAGTTTACGCCCCTCCTATCGCAACATGGAAAACAGCAACTGTGAAAACCCTGTTTTTCTCTTTCAGACCTTACAGGTTTTTGAAACCTGTAAGGTCTATAAAACAATAACCTTACAGAATGACCGGAGCCGTCATCGGTTAACCCCGGCCTTCAGTCCGGGGTTTTACATACCGGAGGTTCAAAGAATGCCTTTGCCATCTAAAATTAAAGATGACACCCTTTTCTAAACACTCCCCCTGAAAATTCAGGAGATTGCTTCGGTCGTCTTTCCTCCTCCCTCGCAATGACGATCCGCCTAAAAATATTAAGAGGAGGTGGGGGCGTCTTCGCCGCCCCCACCTCCTCTTTAAAAAACACGCCCCGTCATTGCGAGCGCAGCGAAGCAACCTCCTCCCCTCGCTGGCTCTATCCAAAAGCTGGCGTCATTGCGAGCGCAGCGTTGCAACCTCCATACTACCCTGGCTCTATCCAAATGCTGGCGTCATTGCGAGCGCAGCGAAGCAACCTCAATTCTACCCTGGCTCTATCCAAATGCTGGCGTCATTGCGAGCGCAGCGAAGCAACCTCCTCCCCTCGCTGGCTCTATCCAAATGCTGGCGTCATTGCGTGCGCAGCGAAGCAACCTCCTCCCCTCGCTGGACCTCTCCTAATGCTTGAATTCTTGAATCTTTGAATCTTTCTTTCTCACAACGGCAACCGTCGTTTCACCTTCACCACCAAATTAGTCACCGACGATACCAGTGCTACGCCGGCCGCCAGGGTTCCGGCTTGCCCCAGCGTGGTTGCAGCCAACGCTATGGCATGATGCGTATCGCCCTGCACCACAGCAAACATGGTGTTGTACATTCCGCTGCCAGGCACTAAGGGTATCAGGGCACAAATGATGAGGGTGGTCACGGGGGTATGAAGCCTGCGGGCTACCACCTCGGCCCAGGTACTGAAAAGGATGGAGGCAGGCAACAGGCTGTAAACCTGCGACAGGCCAGCCTCCAGCGACACCTGATACGCCACCCACCCCAACATCCCTCCAACGGCAGCCCAATACTTATGACTGCCACGGATGTTGAAGATCACCGCAAAACACAACGTGGCCATGTAGGAGGCCAGAGCATGAACCACTATCATAGCACACCTCCCATCCATTCCATCCACAACCCGATGACGATGCCCGAACCGGCAGCCAGCGACACGGCTATCAGGAAGGCTTCGGCGCCGCGCGTCACGCCGGCCACCAGATCGCCTGCCAGGGTATCGCGGATGGCGTTGGTGATGGCAAGCCCCGGAACCAGAAGCATCAACGATCCGATGATGATCAGGCTGCCGTTGTTGCCAACCTCAAGCCACACCGAAATAAGCCCCATGAGGGTAATCACGGCACTGCCCATCACGTTGATGAAAAAATCGTTGATGCCAAGCCCCGATGCTTTGGCCGTGAGCCAACGCACCACCACACCAATCACCATGGCCGACAAGGCATCGGTGGGTGTGCCGCCAAACATGAGGGTGAACATGGCCGCGGCCACTGCAGCCGCCCCCACCACCACCATCAGACTGCGCGGCGGGGTGGCATCAATCTCGTGCAGACGCTGTAAAAATTCATCCACTCCAACAGGGTGCTTCATGTTGTGCCTTGCCAGTTCGTTCACGCGGGCTATCTTGTCGAGGTTCACCGTGCGGTGCTTCACCCGCTTAATCACCGATCGCACATCGGCAGGGGTACGGCTGGCCGATGCCATGATTCCAGTTGGAGTTACAAAGCCCTCGGCCACTTCCACCCCATACGACTGGCAAATCTTGGCAATAGTCTCCTCAACGCGGTAGGTTTCGCCACCATTTTCCAGAATAATCTGGCCGGCATAAGAGGCCACGTGCAGTATCCGTCCGGTTTCCATGGGTCAGATGTAGTCGCGCTTAACCAGCAATCCCAGCTCCTCCATTTCGTTCATGGCGTTGTTGATGAGTTCCACTTTGGTGGCATATCCGCAGAAAGCCGACTTAAAGCCATTGAGGATAATGTACTTCAACTCCTCGGCATTGAATCCAAACTCGCGGATGGCAATCATGTACTCGTCGGTAAGGGTGGTGTTCGACACCAGGCGGTTGTCGGTGTTGAGGGTAACCCTCAGCCCGTAGTCGAAATAGAACCTGATGGGGTGATGGTCCAGTGCATCCACCGCTTTGGTCTGCACGTTGGAGGTGATGCACATTTCGAGAGGGATGCGGTGGTCGTTCACGTAGTTGAGCAGGTCGCCGTTTTCGCGAAGGCGGGTTCCATGTCCAATACGGTTGGCGCTGATATGGTGCAAAGCCTGGTGGATGGATTCCGGCCCGTACCCTTCGCCGGCATGTACCGTGGTGTTGATGTTGTTTTTGATGATCATGCTAAAGGCCTCTTTGTGGTCGCGTGCCGGGAAATCTTTTTCGGCACCTGCCAGATCGAAACCCACCACCCCTTTGTTCTTGAAAGCCACTGCAAGCTCGGCAGCTATGATAGATTCTTCGGGGTTGTTGTGGCGAAGGCTGCAAATGATAATCCCGATTTTGATGTTGAGATTTCGTTCGGCCTGCTCCTTCCCTTTCAGCACTGCCGAGATCACCTCCACCAGTTTCAGCCCTCGGTTGGTGTGAAGGATTGGGGCAAACCTGATCTCGAGGTACCGGATGTTTTCATCAGCACAATCTTCGGCCAGTTCGTAGGTCACACGACGCAACGATTCAGCCGACTGCATCACCGAGCAGGTGATGTCGAAGGTTTTCAGGTAAGTCTCCAGGTCGGGGCAGTCTGCCCCCACGGCCAGCATCGATCGGAGTATCTGCGGATCGGTTGACGGGAGTTCAACCCCCTCTTTAGCGGCAATATCAAGGATGGTTTCAACCCTCAGCGAGCCATCCAGATGGCAATGAAGCTCTGCCTTGGGCAGCTTTTTCACCAAATCGTAAGTGAGTTCAGGAGTTTTTTGTCTCATCGTTCCAACAATCTTTAAATGATACAACGGGGTTGATGGTTCCATTTCGTACATTTGGAGCCTCAAAACACCCATTTCGTGATGACAAATCTACGCAGAGTTTTCGTTTTTGTTTCAATGCTGATGCTACTCGCTTCGGCATCAGCGCAAAACACGGTCACAAAACCGGTCGAATGGCTCACCATTAGTGAAGCAGTTTCGCGCAACCAGGCCGAGCCCAGGAAGATATTTGTGGACGTGTTTACCGATTGGTGCGGCTGGTGTAAAAAGATGGATGCCACCACCTTTGCCGACACCACGGTTGCCGCGCTGTTCAACCGCTATTTCCGCGCCGTGAAGCTCGATGCCGAAGGCTCCGACACCATCGTGTTTGCAGGGCACACCTTCGTGAATCCCAAACCGGGCGAACGTCGCTCAACCCACCAATTGGCAGCAGCCCTGCTCAACGGGAAGATGTCGTACCCCTCGTTCGTGTTCCTCGACGAACAAAACCGCCTGCTCACCACCCTTGCCGGCTACCAGCCCGCCGACCGCCTTGCCGACATTCTGCGCTACTTCGGACAAGACATCTACAAGAACATGAGCTGGGAACAGTACCTGAAGCAGAAAGAGCCGAAACAAACTCCGGCCCACACAGGAGGCACCCAATAAACCCAAACGCCCGATTCGACTTCCGAACCGGGCGTTTGCTTTCATTGCCAGAGCTATTATTCCAACAACATCAGGGGCTCTGCCACCACCTCATCGGTAACGGCAAATTTCACCACATCGAGCATGTTGTCAACATAATGAAAAGACAACCCTTCCAGATATACCGGCTTGATGTCTTCCACGTCCTTGCGGTTCTCTTCCGACAAAATCACGTCGGTGACCAACGCCCTTCGAGCCGCCAGCATCTTCTCCTTGATCCCGCCAACGGGCAACACTTTGCCGCGCAGGGTAATCTCGCCGGTCATGGCCAGGTGGCTGCGCACTTTGCGCTGCGTGAAAGCCGAAGTCATGGCAGTAAGCATGGTGATGCCAGCCGACGGACCATCTTTGGGTGTGGCCCCTTCGGGAACATGGATGTGCACGTTCCACGATTTAAACACCTTGTTATCGATTCCGAGCAAATGGCTGTGGGCTTTGATGTATTCATAAGCCAGGGTTGCCGACTCCTTCATCACATCGCCCAGGTTGCCGGTGAGAGTTAGCTTGCCGTCGCCACGGCTCAGGCTGGCTTCCACGAAAAGAATTTCGCCACCGGCAGCGGTCCAGGCAAGACCGGTAACCACCCCGGCCACCTCGTTGCTCATTTGCTTTTCGCGTTGGAACATGGGCGGGCCCAATATCTCTTTGAGCGATGCCGCCGTGAGTTTTGGATTGTATTTTCGGTCTTCGGCAATGGCCAATGCGCGGTTCCTGATCACTTTGGCAATCAATTTCTCCAGCGTTCGCACCCCCGATTCGCGCGTGTAATTCTCAACGATAGCTTCAATCACCTCGTTGTTGAACTTTACCTGCGACTTGCGCAGGCCATGCTCGGCCAATTGTTTGGGTACCAGGTGACGGTTGGCAATCTCAATTTTTTCTTCCATCAGGTAGCCGCTCAGGTCGATCACCTCCAGGCGGTCGCGCAAGGCCGGATGAATGGTTGAGAGGCTGTTGGCGGTAGCCACGAACATCACGTTTGAAAGGTCGTATTCAATTTCAAGGAAATTGTCGTAGAAAGTGTTGTTCTGTTCGGGGTCGAGCACCTCGAGAAGAGCCGACGCGGGGTCGCCGTGAAACGTGTTGCCGGCTACCTTGTCAATCTCGTCGAGCACGAAAACCGGATTGGATGAGTTCACCTTCTTCAGGCTTTGAATGATCCTTCCGGGCATTGCACCGATGTAAGTCTTGCGATGCCCACGGATTTCGGCCTCGTCGCGCAGGCCCCCGAGCGACATGCGAATGTATTTGCGCCCGATAGCACGGGCGAGCGACTTGCCAAGACTTGTTTTACCCACACCCGGAGGGCCAAGCAGGCACAGGATGGGCGACTTCATGTCGCCTTTCAATTTAAGCACCGCCAGATACTCCAACAGACGCTCCTTAACCTTTTCCAGCCCGTAATGATCAGCATCCAGCACTTTGCGTGCATGGTCGAGATTCAGGTTGTCGGCAGTAAACTCGTTCCAGGGCAGAGCCACCAGGGTTTCCAGATAGTTGAGCTGAATGGTGAATTCAGCAGAAGCCTGATGCATCCGTTGGAATTTCTTCAACTCGCGGTGAAAAACGTCCATCACATCGTCACTCCACCTCTTTTTTGAGGCCTTCATACTAAGTTCACTCAGAATCTCTTTGTTGGGATCGCCCCCCAACTCTTCCTGAATGGTTTTCATCTGCTGATGAAGCATGTAATCACGTTGCTGCTTGTCGAGCTCCACCTTCACTTTACTTTGTATCTCGGCCTTCAGATCTACCATCTGAATTTCTTTACTCAAAATAGCCAACACATCCTGTGCTCTTCTAACCGGACTTACCGACTCCAGCAACCGCTGTTTCTCGTCGGTTGCCAGCGCCAGGTTCGAGGCAATGAAATTGAGTAAAAAAGTTGATGATTCAATATTTCCAATAGCGAAAGCCGCCTCTGACGGGATGTTGGGCGATTTGTTGATAATCTGGATGGCCATATCCTTCACCGATGCAATGGTGGCAGCATAGGTTCGGCTGTTTCGTGGAATTTTATCCTCGTTGTAAGGCTCAACCTCAGCAGTAAGATAAGGATCGCTGGAGACAGGCTTGGTGATTCTGAACCTCCTTTTACCTTGCAGTATTGCCGTGGTATTGCCATCAGGCATTTGAAGGGTTTTAATCACGTAGGCCACGGTGCCCACTTCGTAAAGATCAGAAAACCCGGGATCTTCCACGTAGGAATCGCGCTGTGCCACCACACCAATGGTTCTGCCTTTTTTGTAATACTCTCTGATGAGGGCAATCGACTTATCGCGACCTACCGTTATAGGGATTACCACACCCGGGTAGAGTACCGTATTGCGCAAAGGCAAAAGTGGCAGCGTATCGGGGAGTACCTCCCTGTTCATCGATTCTTCATCTTCAGGGGTTAACAACGGGATAAACTCTGTTTCGCCCTGCATAAAATCGGTTAGATTGAGCAACGAGCCGGAATTCTTTTTATCGTTCATAGGTTTCTATGTCAAAATGACAGAACCATCTGTTATCTTCCGGCAGGCATTGTAAGCCCGATTCCGGAAGAAGCAACAGGGTATATCATTAATTTCAATGGTTTTAAAAACAATTTGAAACCAATAAAGATTATTGGTTTCAAATTTTTAGTGGTGCCTGACAACAACAATGCCATACATACCACTTCAATCACTTTGGGTTTCCGGCCGCAAGGGGAAGCGTTGAAGCCGGAACATGCGGTTAAACAGCTAGAGCCTGATGTTGTTGAACGTAATATTGTACACGTTTGTAAGCAGATTCTTTTCCGTTTGATCAAAATCGAGCCCGCGCCGTTTGTACACGTAGCTGGCAACCTCCAGGGCTTTGTTGATGTCGTAAGAATCGAATCCGGTTGGGCCACCCCAAACAAACGAGGGAACAAAATTGCGTTGATAACCAGCGCCAAATACGTTGCTATTGACACCCACCACGGTTCCGGTATTGAACATGGTGTTGATACCGGTTTTAGAATGATCGCCCATGATCAGACCCAGGAACTGCATCCCCGTATCGATGAACCGTTCCTGTGTATAATTCCAGGCTCTGATATTGCGGTAAGTATTGTTGAGGTTGGCCACAGTGGTTCCAGCAGCCAGATTGCACCATTTCCCGATAACCGAATGCCCAAGGTAGCCATGATGCGGCTTGTTGGAATAAGCCAGGAGTATCGAGTTTTCGATTTCCCCTCCCACCTTCACATGAGGACCGATGGTGGTGGCTCCATAAATATTCGTTCCCATTTTCACTATTGCAGAATCGCACAAGGCAATAGCCCCGCGAAGCTTTGCCCCGTCCATTAAATGCACATTTTCGCCGATGTAAATAGGGCCATCAGAAGCATTCAAGTGTACGTTTTCGATTCGGGCACCTTTTTCTATAAAAATGTTTTCGGGAGAGGTTGCCCTTACATGAGCCGGAATCGGGGCACTGGCCCTTCCAGCAGTAAGTAGTCTGAAATCGTGAGAAATAGCGGCATTGTTATGAACAACCAGATCCCACGGATAGGTTATCTTCAACACCTCTGAATTTGTTTGTTTTTCGACAATTCCTTCTGTATCACCCTCTCCAATTTTATCAAGATCTTCGGCAATCACGTGAAGGGCGATGATTGTATCGGCTCCAACAATCGCTTCATTGGGTTGCAACGCTTTGATCTCTTCAATTAGCTGAGGGGTTGGGCTTACCGAACCGTTGATCAGAATATTGTGAGCTCCCTTAACTATCGGGAACCGTTCCGAAAGGTACTCTTCGGTTAGGGTAGAAGTGACGATCCCCATCGTTTTCTCCCATTTTTCTCTGATTGTCAGAATTCCAAAGCGAATATCACATACAGGACGGGTAAAGGTTAAGGGCAAAAGATTATTGCGTGAATAATCGTCGAAAAGTATATAATTCATGGCATCCAGGATTTTATGGTGTTCTAAAATAGTAGATAATACAGAGCCTTTAGAGGTTGCATTCAATTCTCAATGATACGAATTTTTATGTGAGAAATTGCAACAAATCCTAAAATATTATCAACAAAAAACAACAAACATTCGATCGTATTGTTCTTTCAAATCACAAAAAAACAAAAAAGCCCTCAAAATGAGGGCTCATATTCGTTAGAAAAACGCTCTGCCGATTATTGGGCGCGTTTATCGTAGTGCTTCTGATACCTGCTCTTGAATTTGTCAACACGACCAGCGGTGTCAACAAGTTTAATTTTACCGGTATAGAACGGATGTGAAGTATGCGAAATCTCAAGCTTAACTACCGGATATTCAACACCATCTTCCATCACGATTGTTTCCTTGGTTTTTACAGTCGAACGGGTGATAAAGGTGTAGTCGTTTGACATATCTTTGAAAACCACCAGTCTGTAATCGCTCGGATGAATGTCTTTTTTCATGATATCAACACTTTAATTTTAAGAGGTGCAAAGGTAGTAACTTTTATGATATAACCAACCCTTGTTTTAAAAAAAATCAGCGTAAAGTGGTCAGAAACTTCATCACATCCACGCCATCGGCGTAGTCGCCGGGGCCAGGAAGTTGGGCTTTCCCAAAATCCAGAGACCCGTTAAACCAAGCTTTGCTGCTAACCGTGCATTGCAATTCGGTGGCATGGTTTGTTACGAAATCAAGGGCTTCATCAACATTTTCGTACGGAATGAGGTTCAACACAGCTACCGGCGACACCAACGAATGAGCATAGCGCAACAGCAACGAACCGTTATCAACAAAAGGTTCGTTGTTGACGAGCATGATAGCCTTTTGGTAGTCGTAGTTGTTTACCCATTTATGGTTGTTTGTCAGTTCGTTGGCACCAGCCGCCAACGCGTCGGCCAGCAAACCGGTGTCGAAATGTTTTGGCACCAGACAGGCCGACACATTTCGACAACCAAGGCCATAAAACAAGAAAACATCGTCTGACAAACGGGCTAATTCATCACGCGTTTCGGTTCCATTTAGAATGGCCAGTCCCGAACGATTTGACCGGACAATTCGCGGCCATTTTGAAAAATAATAGTCGAAATAGCGGTTGGTGTTGCTTGATCCTGTGGCAATAACCGCGTCGAAATTGGAAACGAGTCCGGTTGTAAACTCCGATCTGCCTTTAAATTTGGGTTCAATCACCTCCAGCAATTTGGCCATAGCAGGGATCAAATGCTGATCGTCTGTAGATAGTTTTCCCACGTACCTGAATCCGGCCATCATCACGCAAAGCCAGTCGTGGAAACCAACAGCAGGGATGTTTCCTGCCGAAACCACCATTACCTTCCTGTCAGAAAAAGTAACCGGCAACTCCACTCGCGAGAGCCATTTATCCAGCTTCGGTTTCTTCAACATGGAAGCTATGCCAAGTAAAGCACTGCGAATCATCGGAGTTGTGAACCACTTGTTGGATATAGAAGAATTGTGAACTGCTTCTAAAATCGGTCCTGACAACAAATCAAAGGAAAACCCATCCAGCTGATTAACAGACGACCTGATTGTATCCCCTAGCATCGAAAATGCTACAATTCTTTCCCGAATTGGTAATGTAATCTTCATGCAGCGAAATTAATCATAATTTAGAGCCTTGAAAGATATGAACCTTTAAAATAATGCGATCGACAATTTTAGCCCTCATTGCCACAGTATTGTTGAAGACAGGTGGTGCGCAGGATCTTGAGCTGCATCACACTTCACAACCCGATACAATCGCGAAATTATCGACTGTTGTTCTCAGTCGCAAAGACATAGACACCAGAAAAACTGCCGACACAGCTCTTACGGGGCTAATCTGTTCGCTGCTTAAATCAAATCCTGCCTGCAACTTGCTCCAACTGCCTGAGGCCATGGCACAATTTGTTTCTACCGATGGACGCCTCCAACTGATAAATTGGACCTTTCCGCTTGGCAACAATACATGGGCCTATCGGGCTGTGATAAAAACTTTTAGCAAGGCAGGCTCTCAAACCTTTGTTCTTCGGGACCAATCAGCTGAAGCAGGTTCACTAAAAGCCATTCATCAAGGCAGTTCGTGGTTTGGAGCCATTTACTACCAACTCGTTGAGAAGAAAGTTGGCAACGAAACCTTCTACTTCCTGCTGGGCTGGAACAAAACTGATCCCGTTTATCAGTCGAAATTGATTGAATGCTTTGCGGTGAACCAGACCACCGGAATTCCTCAAATAGGGAAAAGGATCTTCCCGGGCAATGTGCCCCGCTATGTACTGAACTATTCCTCATCGGCATCGCTTTCGATGAAAAGTTCGATACAAACACGGAAAGCCCGGCGTGGCCTTTTCAGGAGAATAAAAACCATCAGGGAAGAGATGATAGTTTTCAACAGACTAAATCCCAAGGATATAAGATTCAAACAAAATCCTTCATTTCTTTATCCATCTGCCGATGTTTTCGATGCTTTGGTGTGGGAACACAACCGGTGGAACCTCATTCGCGATATCGATGCCCGCAACGAAGCCCGCGAAGCTGACAATGCCTCGCCTCCAACACAAATGGATTTAAAACCAACCTTCCAAAACCAACCTTAAATCACATGATCACCGTTTCAGCTGTTTCATACCTCAACACCCTTCCTTTTGTTTATGGTCTTTCTCGATCGGAAACGCTTCAAAATGTCCGCCTTGAACTCAAGGTACCATCAGCTTGTGCTCAAGATCTTGCAGAAAACAAAACCGATATTGCCCTGGTTCCGGTTGGAGCACTGCCCAACCTTCCCTCCTACCATATTATTGGAAACCATTGCATAGGCTCTACTGGCGAGGTTAAAACCGTGCTGCTGATGTCGCATGTACCGTTGAATTCGATAAAACGTGTTTTTCTTGATCCCGATTCACGAACCAGCGTAAAGCTGGCCACCATTCTGGCTCGCGACTTCTGGGGGATAAAACCGCAATGGCTTCCGATGTCGTCGATGCCCGAGCTTGCTTCTGAGTCAGATGCCATGGTAGCCATAGGCGACAAAACATTCGGGATGCGAAAAAAATTCCAATATATTTTTGATTTATCAACAGAATGGCTCCAAATGACTGGCTTGCCCTTTGTATTTGCGGTATGGGCAAGCACCAACCCGATAGCAGACTCTGTAGTCAGAGAATTTGATGAAGCCCTGCGATGGGGAATCAGCAACATTAATGAGGCCGTGGCTGGAAGCCCTCAAATGCTTGTCAGCCGGCAGGAAGCATTGGATTATCTAACAAATGCTATCAGCTACGTTTTAGATGCCCCCAAACGGCAAGCGATGAAACAATTTCTCAGCCTGATCGAATAAAAAAGCCGCTTGTCCTATAGGAAGCGGCCTCCGAAGTACAATAGGCACAGGACAGATTAAGGTCTCCCTCTTTCGGGACGATGATCTTTAATTCTATCCAGCAACATTTTTTTAAACTCCATTTCGGCTTCGTAGAGTTTCAAAACCTTTTTAACCGGCAACAACTTCCTGAAGCGAAGGGAGTACTCCTTCTCGATGGCTGCCATTTTTTCCTGATCGGCCACCATTTCATCGAGAATCCGGGCTGCTTCCTCATCGCTCAACTGGTCAACATCCAGGGGCTTAGCCTTTCTTTTTTGCCCAAAACGTTCTTTATGAATATCTTCCTTCTTTTGGCTATACTCGTTGTAAACGGGCCAAAACTCCTGCGCTTCGGCAGGCGAAAGATCCAGTTTGGATGTGATGAAAGCAACTTTCTGCGCTTTGATCTCTTCAAAACGCTTATCGTCTTTAGTTCGTTGTTGTCCGATGACCAGCAAAGGAACGACAAGCAACACAAGAAAGATACGTAATGATTTCATAGGACTGTAATTATTTGAATTATTAATGGTTCGAGGCCAGGGCAATTTCAGTGGCAGAAATTCCGCTCAACAGCAAGTATTCTGCTACCGTTTCTACCGGGAGTGAGCCGCTATCAGCAATCATCCAGGTTGAGTTGATATCGAGAAGCAGGGTATCGGCAGACACAGCCATCTCAATAATGTCATCAGCCAACAACTGATCGGAGAGATCACTGCCTGTGAGGGTCACCAAGCCGGGACCGGTGATGGTAGCCTCAGGACTAACCGGTTGCAACAGGGTATAAAAAACAAAAAGACAAGTTGCGATCACAGCAGCAGCAAGAGTTCCATACAAAACTACGGTGCGCTGTTGCTTTCGTCGGGCAACGATTCCCTGCATCACACGCTCATCAAACGAATCCCAGTAACCTTCCGGAACTTTTAGCGGATTGACATCAGAAGAGTCACCTCCCTGAGGCGTTTTTGACGAGAACCGATAATCTTTTTTGTAATACATAATCAAATCTTTTGACCGATAAGTTTATAGTAGGTTTAACTTTGGGCGACAAATTTTTCAATTTTTTTCATCGCGTGGTGGTAAGAAGCCTTCAGAGCCCCCTCACTGGTTCCAACGATCCGAGAAATTTCCTCGTAGGAAAGTTCATCGAAGTAGCGCATCGAAAAAACCAGCCGTTGCTTCTCGGGCAAAAGCGAAATAGCTTTAAAAAGCAGTCTTTCGGCTTCACTACCCTGAAAAAAGCGATCGTCAGCCAAACAGTGAGCCACCCTTTCAGCGGTATCGTTCCAGGGGATAAACACCTGCAACCGTCTTTTCTTCAAATAGCGATTCACCTCGTTGGTAGCAATCCTGTAAATCCAGGTAAACAAAGAGCTTTCGCCTCTGAAGGCAGGGAGTGCCTTCCATATTCTAATAAAAACTTCCTGTGTAACGTCATCGGCATCATCATGAATCACAAGGGTGCGCCTCACCAGCCAATAAACCCTTTCACGATAAGTTGTCAGCAAAAGACGAAAGGCCTCTTCACGGCCAGAAGAGTCACGATGAAGCAAATTCAGTATTTCTTGGTCAGAATGAGTGGACAATGGTTAATTGGGGTTGGTTTGAAAACAATCGACCCGCGTGGTCGCTCAAAGTTTAAAGCTAAAATAGTTTATAATTTTTATCACACGCAACACCATTTGCTTCCAGTTCCTTGTAAAATCCTGTAAGATTCATGATGCAACACAATTTCACAGGCATTTAAATTTTTTTTAGGTTTGACCGTTCATACAAGCAAAACCTTGATATCTGATGGTGTTTTCAAAATTATTGCATTGCGCAACCCTTCTTTTCCTCTTTAACTCTTTATCAATTAACAGTCAGGCTCAGAAAAACAAGCCTGTTGCAGCTGCAATTCCAAGCAGCTATGAAGCCCTGACCCCACAAAACCTATCGCGGCCATCGGCCTATGCCGAACGATGGGCAGATTCGATCCTTTCAAATCTGTCACTGGATGAAAAAATTGCTCAATTGCTGATGATCAGAACCTATTCAAACCGCGATGAAGGTTTCAACAATTCGATTGACCAGTTAATCACCAAGTTTGGGATAGGTGGCTTGTGCTTTTTTCAAGGCAATGCACTTCAACAACTGCAACTTACCAACGAATGGCAAAGCTGTTCTAAGGTTCCCCTGCTTATAGCCATGGATGCTGAAAACGGTCCTGGGATGAGACTGACCGGCGCTTTTAGCTATCCCGACTTCATGACTATGGGTGCTGTTAGCAACAACCACCTTATAACCCTGTCAGGCTACAGGACGGGCATCATGTGCCGATCAATAGGTGTTCACATCAACTTTTCTCCGGTTGCTGACGTCAACAACAACCCCCTGAATCCGGTTATTCACATGCGGTCGTTTGGAGAATCGCCCGCAGAAGTGGCTCGCAAAGCAGCAGCCTTTGCACATGGGTTGCATCTGGCCGGAGTCATTGCCACGGCAAAGCACTTTCCCGGACACGGCGACACCGATGCCGATTCGCATTACACCCTGCCCTTGCTAAAGAAACAAAAAGAAGAACTGTCGCGTACAGAACTAAAGCCCTTCATCCATCTGATAAAAAACAACATACCAGCCATAATGGTTGGTCATTTGACCCTTCCGGCACTGGACACCACTCCCAACCTGGCCGCCACCTTTTCAAGACCAATTGTAAACGAACTTCTGCAAAACGAGTTAAAATTCGAGGGACTGGTAATCACCGACGGCCTCGACATGAAAGGTGCGACAATAGGTCTGGAGCCGGGCATTCCGGCCTTAAAGGCATTGGAAGCCGGTGCCGACATCCTGCTCTTACCTGCCGATGCCGAAGCCGCCATTAAAGCAATTAGCAAAGCTGTTGCCGACAGCCTGATTTCAAAAGAACTGGTTGAAAAACGATGCAGAAGGATTTTACTTGCAAAATACTACGCTACGGTTCGCCAACCAGACTACCATGAAAAGCCCTCTGTTGCCGCAGGAGAACCTGTTGACAGGATTATCCGTCGTCAAATACTGAAACAAGCGGCCGTGTTAATAAAAAACGAGCGGGGATTGATTCCCTTTCAACATCCCGACACACTGGAAATTGCGGTAGTGAATTGCGGAACAGGATATGAAAACCCATTCACCGACAGGATGAACTGCTATGCCCATTGTGCTGGTTTTGCACTGCCCGCAAAACCGGAAGAGGACGAAATAAGATTACTGGCCAGCCAACTTCAAAAATTCAGGCTCATAATATTCAATGTTGTATCAAAAAACCAAGGTCCCGGCCGCGATTATGGTGTTGCCCCCGGCACAGCCCTGCTTCACCAGATATTGACTGAATCTGAAAAGCAAACAGCTATCATCCTTTGTGGAAGCCCATATGGGGCATCTCGAATTCCCACAGCCTCCAAAGCAAAAGTAGTAGTGATTTCACCCGACAATTCAGACGAAACTCAGGAGCTGATACCCCAATTGTTGTTTGGAGCCATCCCCTTTCAAGGCCAAATGCCAGTATCCTTGGAAGGATTGGCAACTGGTGGAGAAGGCATCACAACTTCAACCAACGGGCGTCTCGAATATGCAATTCCCGAAGAGTTGGGTATCGATCTGAATTGCTTAGCAAGAATTGATTCTGTAGCACGAGAAGGGATCGAGGCAGGAGCCTACCCCGGATGCCAGATTGAACTGGCTGCTCATGGAAAGGTATTTTACAGAAAAGCATTCGGGACCCTGGAATCAGGAGGAAACCAGCCCGTAAAGCCTACCGACCTTTACGATCTGGCATCATTGACCAAGATTTTAGCAACAACCCCGGCTGTTATGATGTTGAACCAAAACAAAGAACTCGATATCAACCTCAGGCTGGGACATTATTTGCCATTGGTTAACAACACCAAACTGAAACAAATAAAAATTACCGACATCCTAACACACCAGGCAGGGCTACAACCCTGGATTCCGTTTTATCAAAAACTACTTCCAAACCGTCAACGGTATTTTGCCGACAGTCTTACCGCAGAATACTCGGTTAAAGTAGCAGATAAAATGTTCGCGCGAACAAGTTACCCCGACACCCTCATCGACATAATCATCCACTCACCCTTGAACACAAAACAAGGGTATAAATACAGTGACCTGGGCTTTATTCTGATAAAAGAAACCATTGAAAACCTGGTTAGCGAACGATTCGACAAATGGCTTTCAAAAAACATTTACACTCCACTTTCACTCCACAGTCTGTGCTTCAAACCCTGGACACGATTTAGTTCCTCTGCAATTGCTCCAACCGAAAACGACACTATATGGCGTCGGCAAATACTGAGGGGATACGTTCACGATCAGGCAGCAGCCCTCATGGGAGGTGTTGCCGGCCATGCCGGTTTGTTTGGAAATGCCAACGATGTAACCATCATGATGCAGCTGTTTTTGAATGGAGGAAGCTATGGGGGCATCAGGCTTTTCGACAACTCAACGGTTTCAAAGTTTACCAGCCGACCGGAAAATCACCACAACAACCGGAGAGCTCTGGGATTCGACAAACCGTTGATCGACAATGCCGGTAACGGTCCTGTTTGTCCCGAAGCAACCCCTGAAAGCTTTGGACACAGTGGATTCACCGGGACATATACCTGGGCCGATCCAGGCAACCAGCTCGTATATACATTTTTAAGCAACAGGGTATCGCCCGATGCAGGGAACCAAAAGTTGATTCAATTGAATATCAGAACAAGAATCCATGCGCTCGCTTATAAAGCTCTGTCGGCAGCAGTGCGCCCAAACATCAGCCTGATAACACCCGATACCAATTCCATTGTGCGTACAATAAACAATTCCTCCATGTGCTTGTTCCTTAACACATGGCATTGACTCCAAACACCGTAGATAAACCGCCTTCTGTCAAAGGCACTTCGCGCGACAGAAATCTGGCTATCACCACAGCCCTTAACCTGTTGATTACATTAGCTGAGTTGACAGGCGGGCTGGTATCGGGCAGTTTGGCATTGCTTAGCGACGCCCTTCACAATGCCGGCGATACCCTTGCAGTTTTTTTCAGCTATCTCTCTCTCAAAATAGGAGCTCGCAAACCTACTCAAAACAAAACATTTGGTTACAGACGTGCCGAGATCCTTACTGCCCTGTTCAATGCAGTGATTTTAATAACTGTTTCTGTTTTCCTGATGGTGGAAGCCATGCAACGCCTTAAAACCCCACAACCCATCGACGGGCCTTTGATGCTTACAGTGGCTTTGGTAGGTTTGGTGGCTAATCTGGCAGGTGTTTTTCTGCTAAATCCGCATAAACACGGGAGCCTCAACATTAGATCGGCCTGGCTGCACCTTATTGGCGACACCCTGTCGTCGCTGGCAGTGGTTGCAGGAGGTGTGGCCATAATTTTATGGGATATCTACTGGATTGATCCGGTGATTACCTTCGCCGTTGCATTCTACCTGATAAAAGAATCATGGCAAATTATATCCGATACCATCCATATACTCATGCAGGGAACACCCAAAGGACTCGACCAAGATACATTGGTACAAGCCATAACACTGTTCCCCTTAGTTGACAACGTGCACCACATTCACTTGTGGAGTCTTGATGACCAAACATTTCACATGGAAGCCCATATCAGAACAAAGCAAAACATCCCTCTCGACGAGGCCGACAACCTACGATATTTGATCGAACAAAAAATCAGGAATCAGTTTGGAATCAAACACTTCACCTTCCAAATGGAACACCTGAAATGCAATACCGATAATTCAGAATAACCTTTGAAAACAAATCATTATTATGTCACAACTTACGAAATCAATACTTTTTTGGGTCATCTCATTTCTACTCATGGGAAGCCTTGCGGTGTACCAACGCCTCACAGGGCCCACCCATCCGGAACGTGGAAAAATAGTGCTTTCAGGTGAAACCATCAAATTCAAACTCCTTCGCAGCCATGAATCGGATGGTGATGCACCAATTGTTATTAAAACCAACACCCCTCTGACAACAGGAACCATAGCCTACAAAAGGCTGCGGGTTGATGAAGAGTGGACAACACAATCAATGGCAAACCAAAACGGTACTCTTTCAGCTTACCTTCCCGCCCAACCGCCAGCCGGAAAACTCGAATACAAAGTTGAACTTCAACTCAATGGAGAAACTGCCCAGCTTACTCCCGAGCCTATTGTAATCAGATACAAAGGGAGGGTGCCCCAAGGGGTGTTGATCCCCCATATTTTCTTCATGTTTTTTGCCATGTGGTTTTCGCTCCGTACAGGAATTGAAGCTCTGGCTAAAGGACCTTCGTTGCTTAAGCTTACCATGATTACCACACTGTTGCTTGTTGTTGGTGGTGCCATACTTGGCCCTGTAGTGCAAAAATACGCCTTTGGTGCCTTTTGGACAGGGTGGCCATTTGGGCACGACCTGACCGACAACAAAACGCTGGTTGCCCTTCTGGGCTGGGTGATTGCATGGAACCGACTGCGACGAAACCCGGGCAACAGAGGCTGGGTTATCGCTGCGGCACTCATTCTCATAGCCGTATATCTCATCCCTCACAGTGTATTGGGAAGCGATCTGGATTATGAAAGCGGACAAGTAACTACAGGGATTAGATAAAAACCATCATCAATGAACTACCTGCGCCAAAGCACCAACTCTGGCGCAGTTTTTAGTAAAACAATTCCTACTTTTGCACATCCTATATCCATTTCCCTAATGTTACACCTCACCATTATTATTCTCATAACCACAGCCTTGGTTAGCATTCTTGCATTTCAGAACAACGAATTGTTTCAAAAACTACGCTTCAACGCGTGGCTTATCTCCAACAAGCAACAAGGATGGCGGTTTGTGAGCTACGGTTTGATACATGCCGACTGGCTTCACCTGATGGTGAATATGTTTGTCCTCTGGTCGTTTGGCTCTTTTGTGGAAGAGTATTACAGGTGGCACTATGGAATTCCGGCTCCCTTCTATTACCTGCTGCTTTACGTTGGAGGGCTGGCTTTCTCGGTGATAGCATCGTTTGCAAAAAACAAAGACAATCCTCACTACAATGCTGTTGGTGCAAGCGGAGCAGTTTCTGCTGTAGTATTTGCTGCCATTCTGTTTGAACCCTTGGCTCCACTCAGAATCATGTTCATCCCGATTGATATTCCCTCGTTTATTTTTGGGATTTTATATTTGGCTTATTCCGCCTGGATGGCAAAAAAAGGGACCGACAACGTGGGGCACGACGCCCATTTCTGGGGTGCTGTTTTTGGCTTTGGTTTTTCAGTTGCCATGAAGCCATCCCTTGTTTTACTCATGTTCAACAAAATCAGCAATATTTTCTGATCTACACCCTTTAATCAGCTTCAGATAGAAAGCGAAACAAGGCAAAACTGTATCTTTGCAAGCGAAAATACCCTTCACTTGAGAAAACTACACATCCTTGTAATCCGATCGTATCTGGGTCCGTTGGTAATGACTTTTTTCATTGCCCTTTTCATCTTGTTGATGCAATTTTTATGGAAATACATCGACGATCTGGTTGGAAAGGGTCTGGAGTGGTACATCATTGCGGAGTTGCTGTTTTATGCCTCCAGCACCTTTGTACCTCTGGCCCTTCCTCTTGCAGTATTGCTTTCGAGCATCATGACCTTCGGAAACCTTGGAGAACATTATGAATTGGTAGCCATGAAAGCCTCAGGCATATCGCTACGCAAAATCATGTTGCCACTTATAGTTGTTTCGGTTGCAATAAGCGTGTTTGCCTTTTTATTCTCCAACAACGTGCTACCGGTTGCTAACCTCAAATTCAAGTCGTTGCTCTACGATGTTCGGCAACAAAAACTGGCTCTCAACATCAAAGAAGGGGTTTTCTACAACGGTATTGAAAACTTTGTGATAAGGGTTGGACAAAAAGACCCCGATGGCCAAACCATCCACGATGTCATGATCTACAACCACTCCGATCAGTTGGGAAACACCCGGTTAACCACCGCTCAATCAGGAAAGATGCGAATGACTGCCGACCAGCATTACCTTCAGTTTACCCTCTTTGATGGAATTGATTACCAAGAAAAAACCGACCAACGCAGCTACCGAAAAACCAGGCCCTTCCAGATCACCCATTTTGGAGAAACAGTCCGCTACTTTGATTTAGGAAGTTTTGCCCTGAACCGAACCGACGAAGTGTTTTTCAAGAGCAATTACCAAATGATGAATATGAGTCAATTGCAATACACACTTGACAGCCTGCAGCGCGATGTCCAAAAAAGGTACACCGATTTTCCAGGTATGGTTGCCAGCCGCAGCTACCACCTCTCGCGTTGCGACACCATAATGAGCGTAAGCAAGACCCTGCCCGGTCAGTTGATTGCTAAGGCGAATCAAGCCGATAAGAAAAGGATCATCGAAGAAGCCATAGCTCAGGCCACTGCAAACCGCGAATTTGTTTTCAACTCCAAAGAGGATTGGAAAAGCCGCGAAGAAACCCTGTACAAACACCAGATCGCATGGCACCAAAAACTTTCACTTAGCTTTGCCTGTCTGGTTTTCTTTTTTATAGGGGCGCCACTGGGAGCCATAATTCGCAAAGGGGGTCTTGGACTGCCAGTTGTCATCAGCACCCTGCTTTTTATCACTTACCACATCATCAGCATCACATTCGAGAAATATACACGAGCTGGCCTCTTACCTGCCTGGCAGGGAATGTGGATAGCCTCTATGATTCTGTTGCCCGTTGGCGTGTTTTTGACCCGAAAAGCTACCCTCGACAGCCCCTTGCTCGACATGGAAAGTTGGAACCGCTTTATGAAAAAGATCTTCCCTGAAAAAATTGAAAAATGGGTTAACAGAAACCTGCGGTTTCAGGAACCGATAAAAGGATAGCCCCATATGAAGATTCTAATTATCTGTAATAAATCGCCATACCCCCCATCGGAGGGTGGCCCCATCGCCATGAACATGATGGTAGAGGGTTTACTTGAAGCCGGACATCAAATTAAAATCCTGGCCATCAACACCAACAAGTTCTTTACTCCAATCGAATCAATCCCCGAAGATTATAGGATAAAAACAGGCATTGAGCTTCACTATACCGATCTTAGCCTCAATCCATTCAAAGCTCTTTATTGCCTGCTGACAAACCAATCGTTCCATGCCTATCGCTTCAACAACAAGAGTTGGCTTGATCCTTTGCAAAACATCCTCAATACTGATGATTTCGATATCGTTCAGATCGAAACTCTATTTATGGCACATGCAGTTCCTTTCATCCGGGAAAAAAGCAACGCCAAAATCATCCTGCGAGCTCATAACGTAGAACACCTCATCTGGAAACGGGTATGGGAAACCACCTCAAACCATGTAAAAAAATGGTATATGAACCATGTATGGAAAACCCTGCAAGACTACGAGAACAAGATGCTGCCTATGTTCGACGGGATCATTGCCATTACCGAGAAAGATGCTGATATTTTCCGTTCCAAAAATTTAAAAATTCCTGTCATCTCAATCTCGTTTGGCATTCCCTCAGAACAGATTCTTAACGAAATCACCCAGCAAACCGATAAGCCCGTAGTTTTTCATATTGGCTCGATGGATTGGATTCCAAACCGTGAAGGAATACAGTGGTTTGTAGAAAACGTGTGGCCATTGGTTATCGAAAAACGCCCTGATGCCATTCTCAGGCTGGCAGGACGCAACATGCCAAGGCAACTGCTCAAGTTGAAAGTACCTGGTGTAGAAGTGCCAGGCGAGGTTGCCGATGCCCGTCAATTCATTCTACAAGGCAATGTGATGGTAGTTCCACTTTTTTCGGGCAGCGGCATCCGCATCAAAATAATCGAAGCCATGGCACTGGGAAAGGCCATCGTTACAACTTCCATCGGAGCCGAAGGCATTGATTACCAAAACAACGAAAACCTTGTTGTTGCCAATGAGGCCCCGGCTATGGCAGCCGCCATAGTTCAGTTGCTCAACGACGCCAACTACAGGCGTTTCCTGGGCATCAAAGCCATTTTCCTGGCCCACCGCAACCATAACCGCCAAAAATTGATGTTTAAATTGCTGGAGTATTACAGGCAGATTGCCGGCCCCATGGCATAAGGGCTTGAGAAGGATTACAAAACTCCTTGTTTCAACCAGGCAGCATCAATAACAGCTACGCTCTGGTTTCTTTCTCTTTTTCACCGGTAGGGGCAAAAGCGACAATTGTCCTGGCTTAACTGCTTTCCATTCTAATCTTCAATTCTTCAGCAACACCTTATTGGTTAATCGGTTGCGTTGAATTACAACCTGTTGTAATACGAGTAGCAGCCATTGATGGATGAAACTATGCTGCGCAAAGAAAAAAGAACCGCTTCACTAATGCAAAGCGGCTCTGATCTCAATCCCAAAAATTAATCAATCATAATCCGGATGATTACATCACCAGTATCTTTTTTGCAACCGAACGGCTGCTGGTCGTAACAGTCACCAGATAGGCACCTGGTGTATAGTTACCGTTTAGGGTTACTTCCGATCCGTGGGCAACTTGTTTTTTCAGCAAGAGTTGGCCAGTCATGTTGCGCATCTCCACGGTAAATCCATCAGCATCGGCAACATTCACAATCAGGGCCGATGTTGTAGCATACACCCGCGCGCTTAGGAGAAGGGCAGGATTGGTAATGCCTGTGGTGCCGAAGAGCAGTTTGAAGCGGTTAACGTTGTCGGAGGTTGTGGCCGCGAAGGAGTAAACAGGTTCTGAGCGAAGATCAATTAAGGTATTGGTGGCCTGGTCGAGAAGATGAATGGTGGCTTGTTCGCCGAAGGCATCCAAACGCGATGCTTCGATCATGAACTCGCCGTTTACACCTGACTGGAAGCCCAGTTGCATCTCGCCGGTAGCCGGAACTTGCGGCAGCGTGTTGATAGAAAATTCTGACTCGCCCCGGGGGATATACAATTGTGGGGCATCGGCTCCGCCAAAGAGTTTCCACACATCGAACTGGTTGTCGAACCCTTCGGTGGCCGACGCGTTGAGTCCGGTGAAGATGGCGTCGCGATAGCCATTGCCAAGGGAGGTAACTCCAAGCCTCATATAGCCTGTGGAGCCTTCTTTATAATAAGGCGAGGCGCTTACAACTCTGGCCTCGGCTGGGATGGTAATGGCGGGCACCGGCGATGACGAATTCACCTTCACGAAAAAGGCCTGCCTCGATGGTATAATCCCATCGGTAAGATCGCCTGCAGAACCATTCCAATAAATATAGTTATTTGCAGAGCTACTCCAAACAGCCACCTGGGCATCCACGCTGGCATTTCGGTTCCACGAAGCGTGATCCCAGTCGAGTGCTGTGGCAAAGGGGTTGCCCAGCAGGTTCCATCCTACACGGTCAGGATCGACGCCGGTATTCAGGTTCGAGAGAGTTGGGGTAACAGAGGCCACATTGAGCACACCAGCGAAGGTGGCCTCGGTAGAAGCCCCATCAAGATGAAACGAATACCCTTTGCCAACAGCGAGTGGGCTGGCGGCCAACAACTCTTCCCAGTCGCCCGAAGGCTCGTCGTACTGGCGAACCCATATTTGCTGGTAGAGAGCCGGGTTGAACGGATCGCCAACCGAGGCACCAGCCACCGGCGATGAGAAGAGGTGAAAAACCTCGTTGCCACCAGTAAGGTTCAGCTTTACAGTGGCTTCAACTCCTGTATTGTTGTGAAGAAGCATCCCGCCGTGTTCGATCACGATAGCATCTGCACCCTCTTCATTCGTAACATCGCCTTCCATCGAGAGGCCGCCCCCATTTTGCACCGTAAGGTCATAACCCTCATTGATTCTTAAACCCTTAACTGCCTGAGGATCGGTAATCTGGGCATTGGCATTCAGCACCACCCACTGGGTGGCACCCGGCACGGCTGTAGTATTCCATTTCGTGGGGTCGTTCCAGTTTCCATCGGCCTGAAAAACCACCTCGTTCAGTTTTACATGAGTGGCCTCTGCTTTGGCATCGCCACTGCCATTGCCACCCGTGAACTGGGCAAAGCCCGACAGGCTGAAAAGAGCCAGCCCGGTGAGTGAAAACAAAAAGTATATCTTTTTCATTGTGCTATTTAATTAACGTGATTAGGGTTTGGAACGGACGGCACGGAAACCGGAAAAATTCTTTCTATAGGCGTCATCTTCAGCCGAAGCAGAAATTCGAGATGATACTCGCAAATAGCCTAAACTGGCATTCCAGCCCCCGCCTCTAAAACATATTCCATTGGCTGTGGACAATTCTCCAGCTTGCATACCTGGCCAGGATTCTTGATTCGCAAAACCATTAACACTGATTTGGCCATCTCCATGGTTGCCTTCAAACAGGCGCCCTACCTCTTTACCAACCGTAACAGTGCGCTCAAATAAATTTCCACTTAATTCCATGACGCCATAAAAGGAGGCACCACTTGACACCCGACCTGTATTCTGAATGTTGCCAGAGAAGATGCCAACCCTCATCAACCCTCTATAGTCTAAGACTGCAGAAGGATAAGAAGAAATGTAGTTTACATTCCCTAAGCCAGATGTATTAAACGCCACCGAAATTGCCTCATTAATTGCCCCGGAATTTGTAATCAAATAACGATTCCCGAAAATAACATCTGAAGTCCCCCAAACGAACTCATCTACAACAGGATTTAGCACACCGCGTGATGCCTTTTCGAACTCCAACTCTGTCATGGGTCTAAGTCCTGCCCAGTCAGTGTAAGCCGCACCATCCATGCAGGTAAGAAAATTACAGGGAAGCCATTGCCCATCATCCGATTCGTTCGGAATTCCATTTCCATTCAAATCGCAATAAACAGTAACCGGATTATTCGGATCGAAGGTTGCATCCACCGAAATGCCATTTCTGTGCAATGAATAAATTGTTGGAGAGGCTGGCAAAGGAGTAACCATGATATTTCTCACTGTCACACTTGACACTCCTGCACTTAGGTTGGCCTGTGTGAGGGTGTTTTGCTGAACACGTGTGAGAGTATTTAGAAACTCGGCGTATTGCGATTGGGTAACTTCATATTTCATACAATAGAAAGCCATAAACCCTTTCGGAAAAGCAGATGGCAATGAACCAGCAGGGCCTATTGTATTATAGCCTACTGTCGAAACTCCCCAAAGGCTACCAGCAGTTGAGGCAACAGGCAATTCATTCTCACTGGATATCGACAAAGGTATCGGTGCACCCCCTGCCCAACTTCCATCTGTAAAGCTGCCGCTTTCAGTTCCTCCTGAACCTACATAAAACGCCCCCTCCGGCACATACACCATTTCGATGGCAAACACTTTGATATCAACGGTGGCATCGTCGGTTACCCCGTTTACACCATAGTTCCAACATATTTTAATCCCATTCTGGATGAAAGCACCGGTGCCATCGCTCTGGCGGTAAACAAACACTCCAACCGCAGGGTTGGTAGTGGCATTGAATGCGGTTTTGGGATCGAGCAAGCCGGCATCGATTGTGGCCGCAGTACCCGTCCCGGTCTGATGCCTGGTGGCATCGAGCTTGGCATGCTGCCATTCTCCGCTGCCCACCCTGAACTTCACGAAAATCCATGCGGCATCCCAGTTTGTAACGCCTGCTCCGTTCAGGTTGCTTGTACGCCAGGAATTTTCCCATGTCAGATCAAACTGCACCAACGACTGCTTGGCTGTAGTATTCTGTTCCACAATGGCAATATTCCCAACTTGTATATTGTTGGCCACAACACTTGTGAGCATCAAGTACATTCCAAAAAACAATACAGCAAAAGTATATCTCATAGCAAATGGTATTAATCAAACAAACATCTCAAAGTAAAAAAGGCCAGATCATTCGTCCATCCGGCTCATCTCAGTTATTGGGAGTAGCCCCATTCACAAAAAGTAGGTACAAAAATAATGAAGATTCTTACAATAAGAGAAATTCTCGGAAACAAAACACTCATTTTAAACATTTTTAACAAGAGGAAATCCACCAGAGGTTCACAAATCTAGCCCATACAGCTAACTGTTGCAGTCTAACAAATAAGAAACGAAAACGGCACCAACTTAGCAAAAAGTTTATCCACCCTACATCACACAAAAAGCCCAATTGCTATCTGTCTCTTTTTGGCTAATTTTGCAAAAGAAATCCTAGCCCTTAAGAATCTTTGAAAATTATTGCTCTCTTATCGCGTGTTCCCTGGCCTCTTGAAAAAGGAGATAAACTCAGGGCATACCATCAATTGCGTTGCTTGTCAGAAAAGCATACTGTGGTACTATTCGCTATCAGCCATGGCCGTATTCATCCCAAAGCAATAGAGGAGCTCAAAAAATTCTGTCACACCGTGCACTTGGTGGAAACCTCCCTCCTCTCCACCTTGTTCAACATGGGTGCAGCATGGCTAAAAGGGTTGCCAGCTCAGGCAGGTTACTTCTTCAACAAAAAAGCCTATAGAAAACTCAAATCCTTGGTAGCCGAAGAGAACCCAGATCACCTTTATTGTCAGCTTGTTAGGATGGGCGAATACTCTAAAGGCATCCATCTGCCCAAAACATTGGATTATCAGGATGTTTTCTCTGAAGGGGTGAAGCGCAGAATGGAAAAGGCCTCATGGTGGGTAAAACCCTTTTTCAAAGCCGAATACAAAAGAATGGCCTCTTACGAAAGCGCCTTGTTTGATTGTTTCGACAACAAAACCATCATTGCAGCCACCGATCGCGATTTAATTCAGCACCCGCTGAAACATCAAATTCATGTTATTGAAAACGGTGTTGACACCGCCTTTTTCACAGAAATCCCCCATGAAAAGGACACCGATCTGGTTTTTACAGGCAACATGAGTTACCCGCCCAACGTACTAGCGGCCGAATTTATAGTTAACCAGATTATTCCGGCTTGCCAGAAATTGGGGTTTACCCCCACGGTTTTGTTGGCCGGAGCTACACCTGCTCCCCGTGTTAAATTATTGGCTTCAAACCTGGTAACAGTTACCGGTTGGATTGACGACATCAGAATTGCATACGCCCGTTCAAAAATTTTCATTGCTCCCATGCAAATTGGCACCGGACTTCAAAACAAGCTACTCGAGGCTATGTCGATGAAAATACCCTCCATTACTTCAACCCTGGCAAACAGTTCTCTTGGAGCTAATCCCAACAAAGAAGTGCTGATTGGCGATACAGCCATGGACTACGCCAGGTTAATCCTCCTCCTGCTTGAAAACCCTGCGAAAGCATCAGATTTGGCGCAGCATGGGCAAAACTTCGTCAAAACAAATTTCAATTGGGAAGCATCTACTCGCAGGTTAGAGACCATCATCACAACAACAATCAAGACTCAAACGGCAGCAGACTAATCTTATCACATTGATTTTAAATACATTTACGATAAATTAATAACAGACCACATTCGATTTCTATGTCAGACGATAAAAAAATAATTTTTTCGATGGTAGGTGTAGGGAAGATACTCCCTCCCAACCGGCAAATCCTGAAGGATATTTACCTCTCCTTTTTCTATGGAGCCAAAATAGGCATCATCGGGTTAAACGGGTCGGGGAAATCAACCCTGTTAAAAATCATAGCTGGCGTTGACAAATCCTTTAATGGTGAAGTAGTCTTTTCTCCGGGCTATTCTGTTGGATTGTTAGAGCAGGAGCCCATACTCGACGATAGCAAAACCGTTCGCGAAGTTGTAGAAGAGGGCGTTCAGGAAGTGGTTGATCTTCTGAAGGAATACGAGATGGTAAACAACCGGTTTTCGGAACCACTTGACGATGACGAGATGACAAAGCTTATCGAGCGACAAGGAGAACTAACCGAATTGATCGAACACCACGACGCATGGGAACTCGACAGCAAACTTGAGCGTGCCATGGATGCACTTCGCTGTCCCGACTCCGAAGCTTTGGTAGCCAATCTCTCTGGCGGAGAAAGGCGTAGGGTAGCTCTCTGTCGGCTGCTGCTTAAATCGCCCGACATACTTTTACTCGACGAGCCCACCAACCATCTGGATGCCGAATCCATTGAATGGCTCGAAATTTTCCTTCGTAATTATAAAGGCACCGTGATAGCTGTGACCCACGATCGTTACTTCCTCGATAACGTAGCTGGCTGGATTCTGGAACTTGACCGAGGGGAAGGCATTCCCTGGAAGGGCAATTACACTTCCTGGCTTGAGCAAAAATCGAAACGACTCGAAATGGAAGAGAAGTCGGAGAGCAGGCGCCGCAAAACCTTAGAAAGGGAACTTGAATGGGTGCGAATGGCTCCCAAGGCACGTCATGCCAAATCAAAAGCACGTTTGTCGGCTTATGAAAAAATGATGAGTGAAGACACCAAACAAAAAGAAGAACGCCTGGAGATTTACATTCCCAACGGCCCCCGGCTTGGAACCAACGTTATCGAATTCAACAATGTAACAAAAGCCTTTGGCGATAAAGTATTGTTCGAGAACCTCAGTTTCAGCCTACCTCCGGCAGGAATCGTTGGTATCATCGGGCCTAACGGCGCGGGCAAAACTACCCTTTTCAGGATGATCATGGGACAAGAACAAGCAGATTCGGGCGAAATCAAAATTGGAGAGACCGTGGTTCCAGGTTATGTTGATCAGGCACATGCCTCCATTGATCCCGAGAAAAATGTTTGGGAAGTGATTTCCGAAGGCAACGAGCAATTCATGCTTGGAGGCAGGCTAATCAATTCGAGGGCCTATGTAGCGAGATTTAACTTCAGTGGTGCCGATCAGGGGAAAAAAACAGGGGTTTTGTCGGGAGGAGAACGAAACAGACTTCATTTGGCCCTCACCCTTCGATCAGAAGCTAATGTGCTTTTGCTCGACGAACCTACCAACGACATCGACGTAAACACACTTCGTGCATTGGAAGAGGGCTTGGAAGGATTTGCCGGTTGCGCTGTTATCATATCACACGACCGGTGGTTTCTCGATCGCATCGCCACCCACATCCTTTCATTCGAAGGTGACTCAATGGTGACTTATTTCGAGGGCTCCTACTCCGAATATGAAGAAAGCAAGAAAAAAAGAACAGGCGACACTACTCCGCACAAAATCAAATTCAAAAA
>JAQVCV010000003.1 GCA_028689615.1 Bacteroidales bacterium
CCACTACCAGTGGCTGGTAAACGGAACCAATGCCGGAACCGACGATCCCTCCTATGCTTATGAGCCAATGAACGGCGACTTGGTGACCTGCCAGCTCACCTCCAACGCCGTGTGCAGTACCGGTTCGCCGGCTACCTCCAACGCCATCACCCTCACAGTGAACCCACCCGTGGCGGTGAGCATCAATATCGTGGCATCGGCCACTACCCTTTGCGAAGGGGAAACCGTGACCTTCACAGCATCGCCCGTCAACGGCGGCACCGAGCCCCACTACCAGTGGCTGGTAAACGGAACCAACGTCGGAACCGACGATCCCTCCTTTGCTTATGAGCCAGCTAATGGCGACGTGGTGACCTGCCAGCTCACCTCCAACGCCGTGTGCAGCACCGGTTCGCCGGCTACCTCCAACGCCATCACCCTCACAGTGAACCCACCCGTGGCTGTGAGCATCAATATCGTGGCATCGGCCACCACCCTCTGCGAAGGGGAAACTGTGACCTTCACCGCATCGCCAGTGAATGGCGGCACCGAGCCCCACTACCAGTGGCTGGTAAACGGTGTTAACGCCGGAACCGACGATCCCTCCTTTGCTTATGAGCCATCTAATAGCGATGTGGTGACCTGCCAGCTCACCTCCAACGCAGCATGCAGCACCGGTTCGCCGGCGCAATCGAACCAGATTGCCATCACAGCATTACCGGCTTTGGAATTATCGGTATCCATCACGGCCTCCTCACAAAAGGTGTGCATTGGCACAGGCATAGAACTAACGGCTTTAGTACTGAACGGTGGTCCAGGTATTAGCTATCAATGGAAGTTAAACGGGGTGGATGTTGGCACCAACCAACCTCTTTTTACCTTCATCCCGGCCGACAACGACGAGGTGGTGTGTGTTGTAACCAATCAGCCCACCCCCTGCCTGCTGGGAAATCCGGCGACCTCGAACACAATTGTCATCCGGGTTGGAACACCGCCCCCTCCCAAGTTGATCAAACACGACTAAATCACCATAACCAAAACAGTGAAAATTTACTGTTAACCGTAAATTTTCACTTTAAATTTTTTCGGTTTTCCATAAAAATTAAGAATTCAAACTTTCATACGGAGCAAAAAAACAGCAAACTGCATGAGAAAAAACTCCACAACGAAGAAACTCTACAACACCTCATCCATCGTCACGAAAGGAGGACTTGCTAACTTACAACATCGCATACTACATCACGATATGTGTACTTGCAAACTTACAACAACCCATTCATCGTCACGAAAGGAGCACTTGCAACTTCACAACAACACATTGATCGTCATGAAAGGAGCACTTGCAACTTTACAACAACCCATTCATCGTCACGAAATGAGCACTTGCAACTTTACAACAACCCATTCATCGTCGCGAAATGAGCACTTGCAATTTTACAACTACACATTGATCGTCATGAAATGAGGACTTGCAACTTTACAACAACGCATTCATCGTCACGAAATAAGAATTTGCTACGTTTCAACTAATTTTTGAAGAAAACCATGTTGAAGGAGCAGATTTGGGCAAAGTCAGGAGAAGTATAAAACCTCAATACTTAGTGTTTATTACAGAATATCAACAAAATACAATCAAGAACACCCAAAACATCTTACCCGTCAAGTAAGGGAGCAACGGAAAGGGAAAACAAAAAACTTACACCAAATATCATCAAAAAGGAACCAATTGTTGCCAGAAAACGACTACAGGGAAATTAACTTGTTTGGGGTATTGACTTTTGGATTTCAGTAATTTAAGTTTGTTGCTTTGATTATAAAGACCAAATCTTATGGATGAAATCACAAACCCCAACCCCAATCCCACTCCCGAAGAAAACGGGCAAACAGAAGGAGTAATCACTCCAAAAACAACGGGCAACATCCCCACTACCGATCTCGACTTTGCCAACCTCAACCAACAGGTAGCAGAGCACTGGGCACAGGCACCTCAACTCACCCTGCTTTGGACTACCCAGCCCGACTACAGCGCAAAAGCCAATGCCTTCGCCACTACCCTCTCGCAGAGGATGACCACAGGAGCAAGCAGAAAATCGGTGACCAACGATCTGAAGCAGTTGGATACCGCCATCAACAAAAATCTGATCTTTCTGAAGAATGCCCTGAAAGAGAAATACGGAAAAGAAATGGCAGAAAGTATCTATCCTCAGTTCGGAATAGTAAAAAATGGAAAAACATACGCGCTTCCCAACGACCGTGATCAACGCCTGGCTGCCCTGCTGATGCTGAAAGATGCCCTGACTGTTCACCAACTCACCGAACACAAATATGGCACGCCATTCTGGAACCCCATCGTGGAGCAATACTCCACCCTGAAAAGCAATGCCGGTCAGACCGACGGCTCAGTAGCACAGATGGTTGGCACCAAAGAGCAGCTCAAAGCTGAATTGCGCAAAGTACTCAACGCCCTTATGCTCCTCATCAGAGCCAACTACCCCGACACGGCAAAAAGTGTGCTGAGGGAGTGGGGATTTCAGAAGGAGAAATATTGATATTTAAATAAAATTTGTAGAGCAATGAAAAACTTATACTTCCTTAGTTTATTGTTTATCACATCCATCCCTATTTTGGTTTCTGCCCAAGCAAACACAAGTAAAGAAATAAGGGTTTATTACAATGATTATGGTTTTTCGGAAAGTGGTGATATTTATGGAACATGCGAAATTTGCCTTGTCTTCAAAGAAGGTAAAGTTAGTGGCACAATAGAACAAAGATATGGAACTGAAGGTAACACCTTCCCTACTCAGAATTTGAAAAACATTGAAAGGAAGCCTGATGGAAAGATAACTTTTAAATATACATATTATTATCAGGATATCAATTTCAAACGTCATGAGCAGGAAGTTGCTGCTGAGGGCCTTTTAACTCTTAAAAAACTAACCTTTAAAATAAATAAACCTGATGTTTCCGAATTCCACCTTGATTTTATTAAGGAAATACATTAAAAACACGCATCTTAACAGGCACATGACAAAGTGAGCTTTAAGAGAACCATGAATAAATACAATTAAAAATTAAAGTTATGGAACCTAGCATTTTTATTGCAATTGGTGTTTTTCTCCTATTGTTTTTACTACTACGAGAAGTTAACGCATGGTATTGGAAAATCAACGAACGGGTGAAACTTATGGAGCGCCAGGCTGTGAGCTTGCAACGTATTGAAAACAAACTGGAGGAACTGGTCGAGAGCTTTTCACCTGTAAAAGCTCCGCTAAAAGACAACCACCGAGAAGAAAACCTCTGTCCTGCCTGTAACAACCCAGTTTCGGAAAATGATCAATTCTGCCCTTCCTGTGGCCTTAAACTATTTGAAAGCACTAACACATGAAGACGTGTACTCATTGTAATCTCAACTTTCACGACAGCCTAAGCTTTTGCAATAAATGTGGCGGGGCACTGGAGCATATTGTCGTAAATACGGAGCAAACTTTAACAGAAACCTTATCGAAGCGGGATATGTTCCTTTTATTAGCAGTCTTATTGCTCGAGGCTTTCCGGGTCTTTATCTCTGCTATAATTTATAGGTTCATTGCCATACCTCTATTCAGAGATAATAATCATGAATTAGGAAAAAGCGTTATTCAGCATAGTGGGTTGATTTTGGCAATATTAGTATTCGTTTTTACACTTGTCTCAATTTTTATTGTTGAGCGGAAAGTTTTAAAGTTCGGATTAGGTATATTTTTAGCACTTGATTTATTAGGATTTCTGATTTATAGAACATTAGATTCATTTTAACCAGATTAATTCAATTGGATATTAATACCCAATTTATATTTCACCAAATATCGTCGAATAATGACAATTCGTTGTCGTATATCTGCATTTGGGATAAATTGTATTGATTTATTTGGCGTTTTGGTTCAAGGGATGCTAACTTTGCAACTGCGAATGATTTTTAGCTCGCGTTAGTTGACTGAAGCTATTGTTAGAAATGGCCTAAATCACGTTCAACCATCTCAATGGTGTTGCACCTTAACCAGAGTATTTTACATAACCATTGAAACCAACTTCAGATTGGTTGCAACTTGCCTCTGTTTGTATCAAATTTAAAAACAAAAAATTATGAAATGGTTAAAGTTGGTTTTTGTTACTCTGTCCTTGCTTCTAACTGTCGTAATTAACGGGCAAACTGAAGGATACCAAATGGTAGAGTTGATCGGTCTGAATGGGGAAAAGGTGAACATGGAGATGGTATTGAGAGATTCAATCCCCGTAGTAGTGTTTGTATGGCGCCAGCACGACCGCGCCTCCTGCGACCTGGTATCTGAACTATGTGAAATTGCAGATTCGGTACAAAAAGCACACTGCATCAGGTTTGTATCGGTAATACTGGATGATCATATGCAGCAACGCACCTTTCGACCTTATATCGAGGGTCAGGGAATCGATCATGAAGTAATGGTAGATCACAACGGCACGTTTGGGCGCTATTTCGGTGTGGATCATGTGCCTTATGTCATCGTGTTTGGCACCGACGACAAGCCAATCCACCGCTCGTTTTGCCGCCCCACTTCCAATCCGAATGAAATGTGCCGGCAAATTCGGGAAGCAATCTCAAAACACAGGTAGCTTTACTTATCAAACACTCCTCTTCTTCCACGAGCCACAGGCAGGGTGATGCCACTGGCTAACCGAAGCGTGCTGTTTGTTTTATCAAATTCGCGTATCTCGGAGGCATTGACGATGTAGCTTTGATGAATCCTTAGGAAATCGTTGCGCATCAGCTGTGGTTCATAGACGGAGAGGCACCCGGTGGCCGTAGTTTTTTGCAAAATACCCTTATCGAGAAAATGAACGATGGTGTAGTTGCGACTGGCCTCCAGGTAGATTATTTCGACCAGGGGGATGTATTTCACCCGCTGTTTTTCATGTATGGTCAGGTAGCGTTTGCTCAGTCGTTCAAACTCATCCATCACCAGATCACTTAAAACCGGAGCCATGTGAGGTCGGTTTACTACCCGCTCGATAGCATCGGCCAGTTCGTTTGCAACAATTGGTTTGAGAAGATAGTCGGCGGCATGAATGCGAAAAGCTTCCAAGGCGAATTCGTTGTAGGCAGTTGTAAAAATGACTTCAAAATCGCGGTTTGGTAACTGTTTCAACACATCGAAGGCATTGAGTCCGCCTAAGTCAATGTCAAAAAAAACCAACCCGGGGGTGTGGTGCTTCAGATAGCTCACGGCCTGTTGTCCCGAAGTGCAAGGCGGCAACAGTTTAAAATCAGGGTGGTTGGCTGTCAGAAGCGATTGCAAATGTTGCAGGTGTTCCTGCTCATCCTCAACAATCAGGAGGTCAAAATTCGTTTTTTTCATTTTTAGGTTTCTTTAGGTCTTGAGAGTAATATAAAATTGATTTTCAAAAAATTGAAAAGAAAAGCTTCACACTGTATCCATGTCTCAGATTCTGATATTCCATACGCGACCCTTTCCCAAGCAGGGCCAGCCTATCGGCCACAATGCTCATGCTCACATGGTTTCCTTCGCTCTGACCCGAGAAACCAGGCCCGTTGTCGGCGATTTCAACTACCAATTGGTGGTTAAGTTTGCTGATGCCAATGGTTATCATCCCCCCCGGTTCTTGTCGGTTGCGTATCCCATGCCTGATAGCGTTTTCGACGATGGGTTGGAGCAGGAATGTTGGTATATGGATCTGCTGAAGGTCAATAGTTTCGGCTACCTCTATCTGAAGAATAAAGGGGTGAAGGTCGTTGTTTTCAAGGGCTGCATAAGCTTTGAGCATCTCCAACTCGTCGGTTAGGGCAATGGTTTCCTGCCTCAGCGACCGCAGGTTTCGTTGCAGAAACCTCACGAAGTGCATGGCATATTCAGCGGCCAGCGTGGTTCTGCCCAGTTGGTTGAACAGGGCTATCTTGGTGGTGCAATTCACCAGGAAGTGGTTGTCCATCTGGGTGCCTAAGGCCTGCGCTCTGAGTCGGTACAACTCCATTTGCTGTTGTGCTCTTTGTTTTTCGCGACGGGTGAAATGTCGAACCACTATCCAGAGCAATACCATCAGCAAGACACCCATCAGAGCAGCAAACCACCAGGTGAGCCAAAAAGGGGCTGCCACCCGAAGGGTAATTACGGCTTCGGGCACCCCCTCGAAGGTTTCGCTGATGGTGGCCCTCACCCTCAGGGTGTATGTGCCAGGCCAGAGGCTGCCAGTTTCGAGTCGGGTCTCATCGGGAAGGTCAAACCACCTGTCCGACAGTCCTTCGATCGTGTATTGAAACCGCAGCGCCTCGGGAAAATCAAGTTCAACCGCTTCGAACTCGAAATGTAGGTTGTTGTGGCTGTAGTCAACCGTAATGTTGGTGTCGGCAGGGAAAAACCTTAGAGTATCGGCAAGCGATTGGTTAAGGGCAAACCCTCCCACCATAGTTGCCCTGGGAAGCCTTGCGGGACGAGGAATCTCGGCCGGGTTGATGCGCACCACGTTATCGGAAGTGGGTAGCCACAGCCATCCCCGTTCATCTTTGTAAAAGGAGTTTTGACCGGGTTCGCCACCCAGGTAACCTGCTGTTTCGCCATAAGCCAGAAGTTGATGCGGCATCCCCATGTGGTATTTTTTCAGTTCAAGGGTGAATAGCAGGGTGGACCCTCCAATGAACAACCGACCGTCGTTGCTTATGGCCAGGGTAAGCACATCCTGCGCGATGGCGCCGGCAAAGACAGGTACCAGCGAATCGCCAACAAGATTCATGAGCCCCTGGCTGGTGGCAGCCCAGATGGTTCCCGTGGAGTCGGTTATCAAATCGTTCACCCTGATATTTGCAGTGGTAACGATGCGTCCCTGGCGGCTGATGGTGTCGTAGCTGGCTATTCCACGGTTTAGTCCGAGCAGGTAGCCGGTTCCACAGGGTTCGATGGCCAGAATGGTAGCATGGTGGCCAAGGGCTATCAGGTCGAGTAAAATTTCAGTTTTATACTGCCTGTCCATCGCCACGAGGTGGTGCATATTGCCAGCCAGGATTAGCTTTCGGGCATCGTCGCGGTAGAGTGTGAGGGTGGTTTTATCGAGATGGGCATCAAGGTTAATTACCTTTCGGGTCTGGCAGTCGTATGCAGCAATTCCAAAATTATGAGGCAGGATGACATCGTTGTTGAAGCCTTTAAGAGCACCGTTGTAATAACCTACAAAAAGGCTGATATCCCAATTTACAAAACTCATTTCGCGAACCACTCTCTTGTTAGAGTCGTATATCTGAAGGCCGTCGGAGTATGTGCCAAACAATACTTCTCTCTTGGAAAGGGGTAGTACGCTCCATACATTTTCGGGGAAACCATCCGAAGGATTGTAGTAGCTAAAGCCCGGGTTATTCAATTTTGCGAGACCCTTTTCAGAAGCTATCCAGAGGGATGTAGAAATCTGCTTCAATTCATTAACCAAGGTTAATCTGTTGGTTAAAAGGAACGGGGGTTCGGTGCTGCAATCCCACAAACACCCCGTGTGGTCATAAACTACCGGCTTGTCATCGGACAAAAACAAACGAAAAAAGTTTCGACCACTCTTTTGGGTAGGGGGTGGATGATAGGGCGACGAACTGAATAGAATTTGATCAGGAGCTACCTGAACAATAAACAGCGAATCGAAGATATCAGACGCCGTAAAATTTGTTAATGTGAATAAGAATTGGTTTTGTCCAACCTGAACTGTAGGTGAAAGAACTCCTTTAAATTTTTTAATCAATTGAATTGATGGATTATCGAAGGGGAAGGAGGCTAAAAGTGAATCGTCGGCATAAAAGTAACGATGACCTATAGAAGCACCTGTATATTTCATGTTTTGAGGTGACCCTGTCAGACTGATCGGTGTGAGAAAGCTTTTTTTTCGCACATCGAAAAGCAGCTGAGAGGGGATGTTATCTTCAAGTCGAATCGTACTAATATTATAAATGATCCGCGTGGAATCGTCGTACAAATGGAGTCGGGCATTGTAAAACTTGTACTCGCCTGCCATCAGGTAATTGCTTAACCTGCCGTTTACCAGAACGTCGAGGCCGTCGCGGGTGAGGAGCCACACCGTGTCGTTGTGAAAGGCCACATCGAAGGTGATGTTGGAGTTGAGGCCGTTGCGCACACTGTAGTTGGTAAACCGTCGGCCATTGAAACGCCCGATACCTCCATAGGTACACACCCACAAGGCACCGTCGGGAGCCTGCCTCAGATTCATCACCTGAACCTGTGGTAACCCTGAGTTTTTAGGGGTATAGAGTTTCAAGGCCGGCGTCTGCCCTGCAACGGCAGCCGACAACACCAACAACAACCCTAAAGCCGCGATCCGCATGTGTTTTGTTTTTGGCTAAGGTATGAAATAATGTGATTATCGAGCGTAGATAAGGAGAAAAAATTAGTAGCATCAATCACATTGTATAGCTGTACTACCGGCCCAACGCGTGGCACGCCTAAAAACAACCGCACAGACCCGGTGGTCTGTGCGGTTGTTGTCTATCATGAATAATTTGGGCTACGACTTGTGCTTCTCCTGATATAAAAACCGTTTGATTTTCTGGGTTGCGGTTTTCTGGAAAGGCTGCAGGTGATTCACAACTGCCTGAATTTGCGAATTCCGGTTCAATCGGGAATTGACAAAATGGTGCAACTCTTTTCGCAATTGTTCGCAATGCTCTTCCAACCCGTGAATCTCGTCTTTCACCGACTGATAAAACGCTTCGATATCTTCGCGGTTAAAGTGAACCAGAGCCACCAGCTTGCCTTGCTGCTCCACCACCAGCGATTCGTTGACAAATTTAAAATTGTTGATTACTGTTTCAATATCTTCAGGGTAGATATTCTCACCATTAGCACCAACAATCACGTTCTTTTTGCGCCCTTTAATGCTTAAAAAGCCCTCGCTGTCAAACACACCAAGATCGCCTGTTTTGAACCAACCGTCGTCGGTAAGCACCTGCTTGGTAAGAGCTGGTTCCCTGTAATATCCTTTCATCACGTTGGGTCCTTTTGCCCAGATTTCCCCTTCACCAGTTTGAGAATCGGGTTGATGGATTTTAAGAGTTACCCCCTCAAGAGTGGGCCCGGTGGTTTGAAATTTATGATTTCGCGGGTTCGATCCGGCAAGCAGGGGAGCAGTTTCGGTGAGACCATAACCAATGGCAATGGGGAAGCGCGCTTCGAGAAGAAAGTTCTCAACGGTAGCGCTTAGCTTAGCGCCGCCAATGCCGTAAAACTTCAGTGCCCCGCCAAAAATCGCCATCAGTTTTTTACCGGCTAACCGGTTCATCAACCTGCGTGTTGGAGGGAAAGCATACAACATCCGCGACAAACGATTCTTGTGAAAGGCAGGCTTTATTTTTGAATGGTAGATTTTTTCTATAATTAGCGGAACCGTGAGCATCGCTGTGGGTCTCACTGCTTTAAGGGCTGGAAGAAGAACAGACGGAGTGGGCGGTTTTGACAAATAATACACCGAGGCACCACTTACAAGGGGAAGCATCAAGCCAATTGTATTTTCGTAAGTATGCGACAGTGGCAATACCGACAAAAAGCGATCAAACGAGTTTAACGGTTCTACCGAACGACCTTTGTAGGCAGTAAAACAAATGTTCTTATGAGTAAGCATCACCCCTTTCGACTTACCGGTTGTGCCAGAGGTATAAATTATAGCCGCCAGAAGATTTTCATGGATGTTGTATTTGCCGGAAGGTCGCATACCTGCACGATAAGCTGCGAGCGATTTGGGAGGATGCACAACAGAAAAATCTTCAATCCGCACCTGGTAACGAAGCGATTCGGTTGCAATGGAAGCAAGTTTCTGTTGAAGACCGGCGGAAACAAAAATAGCGGTCACCCCTGCATGGGTTAAAACATTTTCTATCTCTGAAGGGGTGAAATCGGGAAGGATTGGAACCACAACCGCCCCAATGTTGACAATGGCCAAATAGGTTATGCCCCAATTAGGCATGTTGGTGCTAAGAATTGCTACTCTGGTTCCGGGGACAATCCCCAATTGCTCAAGAAACGCGCTGACCGATAATACAGCATTGTTCAATTGGTTATAAGTAATGGCCTTTTCGCCGGCAAACCCGAGCGATGGCCTTTCTCCGTGCTTCTTCACCGTCTCGGCTAACAAGCCGGGAAAGGTAAATTCAGTTTTTTGGCTCATTTACTTGCAATAAGGCCGCAAAGCTACACCATTTGTTTAGAAAACCATCAAAGTTTTTCATTTCAGGCTCCCATCAATGGCATTTATTGTCACGTAGAAAAAGAAAATCAGAGCACAAGCTATTACAACAGACTCAACACCACCTTTCAAAAACAGAGAACAATCACCATATTATCAACACATTAACAAGATTCAATTAATTTTCATCCTTCACCACGTACTTCTTTACAGAGTTTGGTAAATACCAAACCTTTGACTTTTTATAAGATATTTTGTACCTTGCACAAAAATTGGCTCTATGAAACATTCAGTCACATTATTTGCATTTCTTATCACACTGATCCTCCTTGTATCGTGCAGGAAATCGTATGATGGTTATGGTGATGATGGGATCATCATTAACAAAATGACAGATTTGAAGGTCAGCCCCAACTTCAATTTCTCGTCGCTTAAAGAGATCACCGTTGATGTTATATTGCCCTACACAGTTGATTACACGCTTATTAAAGGACGTTTGGATTTCTACTATCTGGATGCTGGTTTCAACGAAGTGATCGTGCAAACCGTCCTCACCGATAACCTGGGACGTTTTTCCGGAAAACTTAAAGTTCCTGGCTTTCTGGAGGGTATCTACGTTAGGAATCTTTCAGGCGACTACTACATTCCGTTCGACAATTCGCTGAAAGCTACCATGGAAGGAGGAGTAATAAATTTTGGTTCCTATATCGACACCATCCCTCCGCGCGACTCATTAAGTTTAAAATCTGCACAAACAGCAGCCATCGAAGCACCTATACACAATACCCGAAAACCCAAATTGGCAACAACGAGCAACAACCTGCTTGAGAATGGCGACTTCACCATCAACGATTTTGGATCTATCAGCGGTTGGGATTCGCCTATGACAGTTGACGGGAGGTGGTACGAAACCAGTTACCTTGCAAACAAAATCAGCAGAGTGGCACTTGCCGGCGAACACGTTTTAAAAATGGCCCCCTACAACAACCTCAATTATGGCGGTGTGGCTCAATTGATTGAAGCTAGTGCCGGCGAACTGCTCACGTTCTCAATCGACTCAAAATCAACAAATGGGAATGGTGTAGCGTGGATTTATCTGATCCCGCGCAACTCATGGGGGCAATCGCTCGATTTTTTTTCGCGATACATTCCACAGGTTTCAACAAATTGGACCACTTACACCATTTCGGCCACGATGCCCGCAGGAACTGTTAGCTGCCAAGCGCTTATATGGAATGAATTCTACTCAAACCGGACCGTATATTTCGATAAAGCATCGGTAATAGGTCCGGCAGCAGACGACGACAACGATGGGGTAACAAACGAAGAAGACGAATACCCTAACGACCCCCAAAGGGCCTACAACCTATGGTACCCCGATAATACCCAATTTGGAACCCTCGCTTTCGAGGACAACTGGCCCCATACAGCCGATTACGACCTGAACGACCTTGTGGTAGGTTACCGGTTTAAACAGGTTCTGAATGCAAACACCTCGCTGGTGGAAGTTTTTGCCGATTTTTCGATAAAAGCCATTGGAGCTTCTTACCGCAATGCATTCGGGTTCATGATGAATATTCCGGCGTGGAGCATTCAATCGGTAACAGGCAGCTCTCTTACCACCGGATTTATCCAGACGGCTGCCAATGGAACCGAGGCAGGACAATCCCAAGCCGTAATTTTTGTTACCGACGACCCTAAAGTTCAGTTGCCTTATCCAGGCAGCGGTGAGTTTGTCAATACAACCCCGGGATCACCTTATGTAGAGCCAGACACAATGCACCTGCATATTGCATTACAAGTTCCCGTTTCGCTTTCATCTATTGGATATGCCCCTTACAATCCTTTTATTGTAGTAAACAGGAACAGAGGAAGAGAAATCCATCTGACAGATCAACTTCCCACTGCTTTTGCTGACAATTCCTTTTTCGGCACTGTAAACGACAACTCTAACCCGGCAACCGGCCGGTATTACAAAACCAGCGAAAATCTTCCGTGGGCTTTAGACATTCCGGGGCCGTTTGACTATCCGGCAGAAAACAACGAAATAATTAAAGGATACCTCAAATTTGCCCCCTGGGCCATGAGCTCTGGAGCAGAGTATTCCGATTGGTATCTGCCCAATATCGCCGGATACCGTGATAACACGTTTATCTATTGACACCAGCACTATAAAAAGTGTTGGTAAAACACAGAAAATCAGATTCTGGTTAAGCAAACCAAGTCTTAACCGGAATCTGATTCTTGTTTTGACAGCCCAGAATTTTTACAAGGATTTTACAGACTTACAAATACTGATTTACACACGAGTAACACAAAACAAAATCTGTTTCACACTCAGTTATCGCCGATGTACGATAGGCAATTCTATTTTTTAAAATAGGGAAAGTACTTCTTCAAATCGTTAACTGGAGCCTCAATTATCCGCCACGACAAATGCGACAAAAGAAATGTAAGGGCAAAAAACGCGACAAAAAGCGTGTATTTATTTGATACAGCAAGGCCGATACGCGGAGCCAGATAATAATACAAATCGGGGATAAAAAGATGGTAAACATACATACCATACGACACCTTTCCAAAGTAAACCACCCAGGGATGCTGAAGAAACCATGCCGAAACCAAACTAAACCGACCAGCTACAGCATAATTGATAACAAGAGCCGACATTACTACAAACAACAATTCATCGATTAACACCTTGTACCAATGCAAATCAATAAAAAAATACATCATTAAAAAATAGACAACAACCGAACCATACACCAACCAACCACGTTGAACAACTTGCACAACAGGTTTGGTCTCAGTGTGCAACCATGCCAGCAAAGCCCCCAAACCTAAGGCGTACATAGTAGAAACAATCAGATAAGATCCAGCCATCCAATAGTCGGGGAAAGCATAATAAAGGTAAACCCTTGAAGCTACTGACAATAGTATTGTTGCAACAATCACATGAGGAATTACACGTCGGGGGACAAAAAGCATCAGCCAGGGCCAAAACAAGTAAAACTGCTCCTCGACAGCCAATGACCAGAAATGGTTAAAACTTCCGATGTACTGATTGGTAATTGACTGGTAAATATTAGATGTATAACTGATAAGCCAAGGGAAATACTCATTAGCACCAGGGTAACCAATTGCCAGCAAGAAAAAAATGGTAAGATAATAAATTGGAAAAATACGGAGGAACCTTCTGATGTAAAATTGCTTAATCAGCAACATTTTCCCCTTTTCGGCATGATCGTATTTAGTGCGGTTTTCAAGCAGGATACGTGTGATGAGAAAGCCTGACAGCACGAAAAACAGAGTCACACCATGCACAAACTGTATTTTTGTAAGCAGCGGTGCGGTCCATTGCCATTGCAACCAATGTGCAATCATTACAGTGAAGATGGCAATAAAGCGAATACCATCAAGTTGTATTTGGTAATCGGCAGAATTTTTGGCAACAGGCATTTTTGAGTATTATAAAGTTATTGACAACAAACCGGCAATTAATTCAGCAGCCTCACCCGCCTTCAGAGGCAGATGCACGTGCGCCGTGGTTGAGCTAAATTGGCTCCGTTGGGGGTTAATTTCTATTATTCTGGCTCCGTTTTTGCGAGCCTCGTCAGGAAGCATCGCGGCGGGATAAACCTCCCCGGTAGTCCCTATCACCAGCATCAAATCACAATTCGAAGCAGCCTCAAATGAAGCCTGATAAGCTTCGGAAGGAATCCCCTCGCCAAAGAAAACGAAATCAGGTTTCAAAACGCCCCGGCATTCCGGACAAACTGGCAACGGGAGGCTAAGCAATGCAGGTGTAACTTCAAACACCCTGTCGCATTTCAGGCAACGCAAAGCTGAACTATCGCCATGAAAACAGTAAACCTCACGACTTCCTGCTTTCTGATGCAGACCATCAATATTCTGGGTAATCACACACCGTAGTTTTTGCAGCTCCTCCAGCCGAGCAAGAAACCTGTGGGCAGCATTGGGTGTAGCCCCTGTGAAATGGGTGTAGAAAATCTCTTTAATTACCGGCCAACACTGCTCAGGATGGTAGCGAAAAAAATCGTATTCCAGTATCTTTGGATCGTATCGGTTCCATATTCCATCTTCGCCTCTGAACGAAGGGATACCACTCTCTACCGAGATTCCGGCCCCGGTGAAAGCAACAGCAAAACCGGCATTATCAATCAATCCAGCAACCTCCTCAATCAATGAAATCACTTTTTTATCGACGGTCATCGCTCCAAAAATTTCCGGCGAAGGTAGCAAATTCCATCGTTACACACATGCGTTCACCCACAGATAGCAGGTTTCAGGGCAAATAGCTACCTTTGCCCAAAGCTAAAAATTCACACTTTATACCTTATGAATCAATTTTCACAAAAAATTATGTGCATGACAGTGGCGTTGCTGCTCATGATCCAACTCACAGCTCAAACTGAAAGGCTTAGCCTTGAAACCATCTTCAAAAGCAGGGTATTCTCAACAAAAGGAGTTTACGGCATCAACTCACTGGCCGATGGGAAACACTTCACCCGTCTCGAAAACGACACGCTCAACATCTACTCCTACCAAACAGGCCAAAAGAATGGATGGATGGCGACAGGAAATCAGATGGTAACCAAGAGCAACGACACCTTGGACCTGTCGGAGTTTTGGCTTAGCCAAAACGAAAAGAAAATCCTGGTTGCTACTGCCACAGAATCCATTTACCGCCATTCGGAACAATCGGAATTCTATGTTTGGGACATTGAAACCAAAACACTCAAACAGTTAAGCAACAAAGGGAAGCAGCGTCTGGCCGATTTTTCGCCCGATGGCTCAATGGTGGCTTTCGTGCGCGACAACAACCTTTTTGTAACCAATCTGACAACAGAAAACGAACTGCAAATCACTGCTGACGGTCTCGACCGCAACATCATCAACGGCACCTGCGACTGGGTTTATGAAGAGGAATTCAGCTTCACCAAAGCCTTCCACTGGTCGCCCGACGGAACCAAAATTGCTTTCCTCCGCTTCGACGAATCTAAAGTGAAAGAGTTCTGGCTCACCATGTATGGAGAGCTCTACCCAACCCAACAGAAATACAAATACCCCAAAGCCGGCGAAGACAACAGCATTGTATCAGTTCATGTGTACGACCTGGCCACCGGTAAAACAACCAGGATGAATGTGGGGGAAAATCCCGACCAATACATCCCACGAATTGCGTGGAGCAACCAACCCGGAAAACTCGCTATCCAGCGACTTAACAGGCTTCAAAACAAACTTGAATTGCTCCTGGCCGACGCCTCCACCGGCCACTCGGATGTGATTTACACCGATGAGAATAAAGCCTGGGTTGAAATCACCGACGACCTGATCTTCATCCCTGACACCGATCAATTCGTGATCACCAGCGAGCGCGACGGCTTCAACCACATCTTCCTGGGAGATACAAAGGGCAACCTAAAACAACTGACCCATGGCAACTGGGATGTAGTAGGCATTAAAGGCTACGACACCAAGCGTCAACTCATATGGTTTGATGCCGCCATCAATGGCGCTGTAAACCGTGACGTTTGCAACGTATCTACAAAAGGAAAAATCACCACCGTTACAAACAAAACAGGCTGGAACACAGCCGATTTTAGTTCAACATTCGATTATTTCATTCACACATGGAGCGATGCCAATACACCTCCCCAGGTTGCTGTTGCCGATTTCAAAGGGAAAGCCCTCAGAGTGCTCGAAACCAATTCAGACCTGCATGAAAAAATGAAAAAGTATGGTTTGAGAAAGAGGGAACTGTTCAGTCTGACGACCTCCACCGGTGTTACCCTGAACGGCTGGATGATAAAACCCGATGGGTTTGATGCCCAAAAGAGGTACCCGGTATTGATGTATGTTTATGGCGGGCCAGGCTCACAAACGGTAAAAAACAGCTGGGACAGAGGTCAGCTCTGGTATCAATTGATGGCTCAGGAAGGGATTGTTGTGGTTTCGGTTGACAACCGTGGCACCGGCTTCCGTGGCGACGAATTCAAAAAACTGACCTACAAGCAACTTGGAAAATACGAAACCGAAGACCAGACAGAAGCCGCCCGTTGGCTCATCAAAGAAGGAATAGCAGACCCTCAACGAATCGGAATCTTTGGCTGGAGCTATGGGGGCTACATGTCGAGCCTCTGCATGACCAAAGGCGCCGACGTGTTTTCAACCGGAATTGCCGTAGCTCCCGTAACCAACTGGCGTTATTACGACAACATATACACCGAACGCTTCATGCGTACACCACAGGAAAACCCTTCGGGTTACGACGACAATTCTCCAATAAACCACGTTGAAAAACTTAAAGGAAACTACCTCTTAATACACGGGACAGCCGACGACAACGTTCACTGTCAAAATGCTTTCGATCTATTCACCGCCTTGGTTGCCGCCAACCGTAAATTCGATTCAGAATTCTATCCCAACTCCAACCACGGCATTTATACCGGCAAAAACACCACCTTCCACCTCTATTCCAGAATGACCGACTTCTTGTTTAAACACCTGAAGAACTGACCATCCTCAATTGATTTTGCTACAAAACTGTTGTTGTTTCGAAGAAACCAATAACTTTGTAAAATATTTTAAAAACCACCAGTATGAAGAACAAATTTTCATCCGTCAGAAGAGCATTTTTCTTGCTTATTGCACTGCTGTTGAGCTATTCATCAATGCAAAACCTAACGGCACAAACGGTTCAAATGATTGAGTACCCGGTACCATCCCGTGAGCCAGGCCAGACCGACGTGCTGCAACTTGCCTGTGAGCCACTCGACACCGTACGAATAGCCTTTATTGGCTTGGGCATGCGTGGAAAAGATGCTGTAGAGCGCTACATGCACATCGATGGAGTAAAAGTAACCGCGCTTTGCGATGTTGATTTCTGGAAAGTGGATGACTGCCAGAAAATACTTACCAAAAACGGACGTCCCAAAGCAGCCCGTTATACCAATGCCGCCGACTGGAAAGAGGTTTGCCGCCGCGAAGACGTTGATTTGGTGTATGTTTGCACCCATTGGCAACTTCACACCCCTATAGCTGTTTACGCCATGGAACACGGCAAGCATGTGGCTTTGGAGGTACCGGCAGCTCTCACGGTTGAAGACTGCTGGAAGCTGGTAAACACTGCCGAGAAAACACGTCGCCACTGCATGATGCTCGAGAATTGCTGTTACGACTTCTTCGAGATGGCCACACTCAACATGGCTCAGAAAGGCTTTTTTGGAGAAGTAGTGCATTGCGAAGCCGCCTACATTCACGATTTGCGTTGGCTTCAATTCGACGAAAAAGACGGGTACTGGGATATGTGGCGCCTTCGCTACAACACCATTCATACCGGCAACCCCTATCCTACCCATGGCCTGGGACCAGTTTGCCAGATACTGAACATCCACCGTGGCGACAAAATGGACTATCTGGTTTCGATGTCAACAAACCAGTTTGGAATGTCGGCTTACGCCAAAGAGAAATTTGGAGAAACCCACCCCAACGCCAAAGTGAACTACAAGCTTGGCGATATGAATACAACACTAATTCATACTGCCAAAGGGAAAACCATCATGCTCCAACACGATGTTACGAGCCCCCGTCCCTACAACCGGATACATATGGTAAGTGGCACCAAAGCTTTCGCCCAAAAATACCCGGTAACAGGAATAGCTATGGAACCCAATGCCCACCATTTTGTAGAAAAAAACATCCTCGATTCCCTCCTGACAACCTACGAGCACCCCTTTGCCCGCGAAATCGGACAAAAGGCTAAAGAAGTCGGGGGACATGGAGGCATGGATTTCATTATGGATTACCGTTTGATCTATTGCCTGCGAAACGGATTGCCGCTCGACGAAGACGTTTATGATGCCGCTGAATGGTCGTGTATTGTCGAGCTGTCAGAAAAATCGGTTCTTAATGGTTCGGTACCTGTGCGAATTCCCGATTTTACACGCGGGGCATGGGATAAACTCAAAGGACTGCAATTCAGCAAATAAAAAAAAAACATCAACTTAAAGCCAATCCCTTACAGGATTGGCTTTTTTGTTTCAGCAGGTTTTTCGATCTTTGCCATCTGATCACAAACAATTAAAAAAAAATGACCGACACCGTGAAATATGCAGTTGAACCCAAAGAGGGACTCTACTTTGCCCTCAGAATTATCTTTGCTCTGGCATTATACCTGATGATAAGTTACACCCTCTACGAAGTTTTCAGCAAACTTGATGCCGTCCAAAGCGCCGGCATCACAATGGTTTTGGTTTATATGGGTGCCATCATGCTCTTCTTTGTTATCCAGTTCGGAGTGATGATTGGCCACATCAAAGGCAACGGAATAAAAGTGAATGCTCATCAGTTTCCTGAAATTGATGCTGTGGTGACCAAACAGACCGAAAAACTGGGAATGAGCAACAAGCCATCGGTTTACATCCTTCAATCGGGCGGGATTCTGAATGCCTTTGCCGCCCGTTTCGTGGGTTCCAACTACATAGTGCTTTACAGCGATCTGGTGGAAGCTGCCCTCGAGAGTGATCCTCACGTGCTTGAATTCGTGATAGCTCATGAACTGGGGCACATCAAACGGCGCCACATGCAAAAAAGGCTTTGGACGCTCCCGGCTGCCGCCATCCCATTCCTTGGTGCTGCATACTCGCGCGCTTGCGAATACACCTGCGACAATATCGGTGCAGCACTGGCTCCCAACGGTGTTAAAAATGGTTTGCAGATGTTGGCAGCCGGACGAAAACTGTTCAAAGAGGTTAATGCCAAAGAGATGATGCGACAGAATTACAACGACACCGGTTTCTGGTATTGGTTTGCCGAGAAAGTGTCGTCGCACCCACACCTGAGCAACCGTTTAGAAAAACAGCGCGAACTCACCCTGAACCCAACACCTCCTAAAGGGCAACCTCCTGCCCCGCACGTTACCGACGACCATTCACGCTACATGCCCTCCTGAGTGAAACTCACCACCTTTATGGGAACAAGCAACCAGGAGGATTTTAAAACAAAATCTTGCTGGAGGCACCCTATAAAAACAGACAATCAGCTCAACAGGCCTTAGCAATCCCAGGGCACCTGAAAACAACAACAGATTGCGTGAAAGCCCGTCGATAGCCTCAAAAGGCTGACACACCAACAACGGCAATGTTGTGACCTATCTGGCTTATAAGGCATCGCTGCATTAGAAATTATTTAATAAAATTGAGCGTATAATTGCGTTCACCACCATAGAGTTTGTTAACGGCAAAACCAGCCTGAGTGGCCAATTGGGTGGTTTGAGCGATGGACAGTTTGTCGGGATCGCCTGCCTGTTCTGAAACAGAAAGGAGGCCGGTTGGCTTTAGCATTCTGAAAAACTCTTTCAGATACAGCTCCTTCTCTTCAACCTCACCCATCACCGTGATCAAAAAAATACGATCGAAGGTGTTGTCAGGAAAATCAAACCCTGCACCCTGGCATGTGTAATAATCTGTATTGGTCTGGTTCTTTTTTTCCATTCGTGCACGAGCTTTTTTTAGCATTTCGGGCTGGATGTCCGCCAAAACCAATTTACCATTTGGAATGGCGGCGGCCACCTTCGGGCTGAAATAACCCGGGCCGCATCCCACCTCAAGCACAACGGCGTCGGGCTTTAACTCCAACCTCTTAACCAACTGCCGGGGAGACAAAAAGATATTGCGGACAGGGAAAAGCAGTGTGAAAGCATACTGGTGCGAGAAGACCCCTTTGCCAGCAAAGCGACCAAAATTCGATTGGGCGGGTTGATTCGTCATGCGGCAAATGTATTAAACAGCAGCTTTACGGATTTTCACCAGCCTTTCGAGTAATTCCTCGAGCTTGTCGAGTTGAAGCATGTTGGCGCCGTCGGATTTGGCGTTGGCGGGATCGGGATGGGTTTCGATAAAGATACCGTCAACCCCCACTGCGATTCCGGCTTTGGCAACTGTGGCAATCAGGGCTGGTTGCCCGCCTGTGACGCCCGAAGTCTGGTTGGGCTGTTGCAACGAATGAGTAATATCAAGCACAACCGGCACACGTAGCGCTTGCATTTCGGGAATGCCGCGGTAGTCGATCACCAGGTCCTGATAGCCAAAAGTGGTTCCCCGTTCGGTGAGAAGCACATGCTGATTGCCGCAAGAGGTAACCTTTTCCACGGCAAATTTCATGGACTGAGCCGATAAAAATTGTCCTTTCTTGATATTGACAGGTTTTCCGGTGGCTGCAGCAGCCTCAAGTATATCGGTCTGGCGGCAAAGGAATGCAGGCACTTGCAGCATATCCACATATTCGGCAGCCATGGCGGCCTCGGGTGCCGAATGAAAATCGGTTACTGTGGGTATGCCCAACTCTTTTCCAACTTCCCTGATAACCTCCAGGGCCAGTTCGTCGCCAATACCCATAAAACTATCGCGACGCGATCGGTTGGCTTTGCGGTAGGAGGCCTTGAAAATGTACGGGATACCTAATCTCCTGGCAATGTCGTTCACCTTGCGGGCAATATCGAAAGGCATGGTATCGTTCTCGACAACACAGGGGCCTGCCAATAGAAAAAAATTGTTGCTGGTTGTAGGAAAACCAGCTGGTAGTCCGGTTGGTAACATATTTAATAGAATAATTAATACATATATTTTTCGCCCCAGCGGCCCTTGAGCGAAGCCCTCATCTCATTTTCACGGGGATTGCTTCCTGGTTCGTAGATTTTTGTCCCTTTCAAGGCTTCGGGAAGAAACTCCATCTCTACGAAGTTTCCATGAAAATCGTGGGCGTACTGGTATCCTTTCCCGTAATCGGCCTGCTTCATCAGGCGTGTAGGGGCATTGCGCAGCGGCAAGGGCACAGGCAGATCGCCTGTCTTCCTGACCAACTCCTGTGCTTTACCGATGGCCAGATAAGAAGCATTGCTCTTGGCCGAGCAAGCAAGGTAAACCGCCACTTGCGACAACACGATGCGCCCTTCGGGCCACCCTATACGGTGCACCGCATCAAAAGCCGAGTTTGCCAGCAAAAGAGCATTGGGGTTCGCGTTGCCAATGTCTTCCGAAGCCAGAATCACCATTCGGCGAGCAATGAACAATGGATCTTCTCCCCCCTCGATCATCCGGGCAAGCCAATAAACGGCCCCATTGGGATCACTCCCTCGCAGACTTTTGATAAAGGCCGATATAATGTCGTAATGCTGCTCACCGTTTTTATCGTAAGCTGCCAGGTTTTGTTGGATCACCGTGGTGGTGGTGGCGTTATCAATCACAACTTCTCGCGAACCCACAGCCAAAGTCCGGCTGATGATCTCCACAGCATTGTAGAGCTTACGGGCATCGCCACCCGAGATGCGAAACAGAGCATCGGTTTCTGTAATTGCGATTGTAGCACCCAATTGTTCTTCCATGGCACGCCGGGCCAGGTCCAGAAGCTTATCAAGGTGACTCTTGTCGAGACTCTTGAGAATGTAAACCTGACATCGCGACAACAACGGCGTGATCACTTCAAAAGAAGGGTTTTCGGTGGTGGCTCCAATCAGTATCACCACACCGCGCTCCACGGCACTCAGCAGCGAATCCTGTTGCGACTTGCTAAACCTGTGAATCTCATCGATAAACAAAACGGGAGGCACCATGGCTTCTGCTGCCCTGGCAATTACCTCACGAACTTCTTTCACACCTGCGTTGATGGCACTCAAAACAAAAAACTCGCGACCCGTACTGCGGGCAATAATGAAAGCGAGGGTAGTTTTTCCAACACCCGGAGGCCCCCACAGTATCATCGAAGGGATGTTACCGCTACCAATAGCCTGTGCCAAAATGGCTCCATCGCCCACCAAATGCTCCTGCCCCACGTATTCGTGAAGCGTTTCAGGACGAAGCAATTCGGCTAATGGTTTGTAAATCATATCGAGAAAATATTATCGCATATCAACCACTTCCACCCCGGGATAATCGGAGGTTTTGAACTCAAACATCCCCGGCTTCATCTGCACATCTGTATCAAGCCGGTTGAGGTCGTAAGTAAACACGTTACCCCCTTTTTCATACATCGCGAAACTTATCGGCTGGTGGTTGCGGCTGTCGAGTTTGATGCGAACTTTAAAAAATTTCTTTCCCTCGTTGGGAATCAGGTCAGCTACCAACACAGAGCGAACCCCCATTTTTTCTTCCCTGATATACTTCACACGATATTTTTTCTCATAATCAGCCAGAATGCCGGTAGGGGTAAGCGATTGCGACTCCTCGTCGAGTGGATTGATTTGCACCTCTTTGGCTTCGGGAAGGTAAGCAAAAAGAGCCTTACCATCGTTGATCACCATTTGGCCGGCAATATTGAGGCGGTATTTTTCGCCCTGAACCAACAAGGTTCCCTGTTTGCTTTCGTGGATTTTTGATTCGTCGTTATCCATCTTATACACAAACTCGATGCGCATGTTCTTGTATCCCCTGATGTTTGAAGCGAGCTGAGCAATTGCGGTTTTGGCTTTTGCATCCTGGTTTTGAGCATAGGAAGGGAAAAAAGTTGCCACTAACAACACGGCGGTCAAAAAATTTCTAAAGGTCATAAAAATCATAATTAAAAAACGTGATTAGCATCTGATCTGTAGTCAAATAGCCCTGTCAGCCATTTGATTCACGGTTGAGCTGTTTCAAATACTGTTCCAAAGCTTCCTCGTTGGGCACTTTCACTTCGCGAGCTTTTGAACCCTCGAACGGGCCAACGATCCCGGCTGCTTCAAGTTGATCGACAATACGTCCCGCGCGGTTGTAGCCCAATTTTAATTTTCTCTGGATCAATGAAGTACTTCCCTGCTGCGCAGCCACAATCACCCGTGCTGCCTCTTCAAACAGATCGTCGCGTTCTGATGGATCCACATCCGGTGCATCATCACTCTGGGTTTCATCAGCAACCGGAGGAAGGTGGAAAGCATCGGGATACCCACGCTGGCTGCCTATGTAGTCAGTCATCATTTCTATCTCGGGTGTATCGATAAAAGCGCACTGCAAACGGAGCAGGTCGCTACCTACCGAAAGCAGCATATCCCCACGACCGATGAGTTGTTCGGCACCAGAAGTATCGAGAATGGTTCGGGAATCGATTTTCGAACTCACCCTGAAGGCTATACGAGCCGGGAAGTTGGCTTTAATTGTTCCGGTTATAATATTGACTGATGGCCGCTGGGTGGCAATTATAAGGTGAATGCCAATGGCGCGGGCCAACTGAGCAAGTCGGGCAATAGGCATCTCTATCTCTCGGCCGGCTGTCATAATCAGGTCGGCAAACTCATCAACCACCAAAACGATGTAAGGCAAATAGCGGTGCCCGTGCAAAGGATTGAGTTTGCGGGCAATGAATTTGGTGTTGTATTCTTTGATCGTGCGTACTTGAGCATCCTTCAACAGTTCGTAACGGTTGTCCATCTCCACACTCAGGCTGTTGAGGGTTCGTACCACTTTGCGAGTATCGGTAATAATGGCCTCTTCCGAATCGGGTAGCTTGGCGAGGTAATGCCTTTCTATCTTGCTAAAAAGGGTGAGCTCCACTTTTTTAGGGTCAACCATCACAAACTTGAGTTGCGAAGGGTGCTTTTTATAGAGCAGCGATGCAATAATGGCATTAAGTCCCACCGATTTACCCTGACCAGTGGCACCAGCCATCAGCAAGTGGGGCATTTTTGCAAGATCGGCCACGTAGGGCTCGTTGCTGATGGTTTTGCCGATGGCTATAGGGAGTTCAAATTTCGACTGAGCGAACTTATCAGATGCAAGCATCGATTTCATCGAAACTATTTCGGGGTTCTGGTTGGGCACCTCAATTCCTATGGTTCCTTTTCCGGGGATGGGAGCAATAATGCGTATGCCCAGAGCAGAGAGGCTGAGAGCGATGTCGTCTTCAAGATTTTTGATTTTCGAGATACGCACACCAGGTGCCGGCACAATTTCGTAGAGCGTAACCGTGGGACCGATGGTGGCTTTGATCTTCGAGATGCTGATCTGGTAATGGCTAAGCGTTTCGACGATCCTGTTTTTATTGGCTTCCAGTTCGTCCTTTTGTACAGTAACCGTGTCGCTGCCGTAGTTCTGAAGGAGATCGAGTTCCGGGTTGTGAAACTCGGGCAGATCGAGTGTCGGATCGTAAGGTACATCAAGGCCAAAGTGCTCCCCCTGGTTCGGGAGGTTGTGACTGTCGGGTTGATCAACAGGAAGAGAATCGGCAGAATGGCCAGATGGTTGCTCGATGGTAAGTTCAAGGGGGGTGTCGGCAACTGGCTGTTCAACTGGCTTGTCTTCAACAACCAACTCCATTGAGTCGGTTTCGGTTGTGGCTGCAGCAGCAGAATCAACTACCTCAAACTCTGGCTCGATGGTAGTCTTGCTGTTTTTTCGTTTGTTGGATGGAACCTCGTCACCATGTTTTGGTTTCAAGGTTATGGCAAAATCGGTTTCTTCTTCATCCACAGCATATTGAGTGGTATTATAGAGGTCGGGATCGGGTTGTTCGCGGAGCCTTTCTGAAGCCAGACGCTTGGCCTCGGCAGCCTCTTCGCGGGCAGCTTTGTGACGCTCCCACCAAGGCTTGATCCAAATGTAAGGGATGTTCCATGTAATGGTTGTGAACGTGAATAAAACAAAAGCCAACACAAAAATCTCGCCCGGAACCCCCATAACGTTGGCGAGGTAATCGGCTGTGAAGCGCCCAAAACTGCCTCCGAGAACGCTCCAGTTGCCCGACGCAGGCATGGTGGTCAAACCCAAAACGATACTGGTCCAAACAAGAAAATAGAACGACCAACGGAAAATGCGGAAATAGGGCAACGAAACCGAGCGGCTGCTGATACGCACACCAAGCAGGAACAGCAGCAGGGTGAGGGTTACCGACGAAATGCCAAATCCTTTGTAAACCAACAAATGCGCGAGTAAAGCTCCAAAGGCTCCCGTGAGGTTTTTTATAGGAGTTTGGCCGCTTAGTATCTGACCGGCCGAAACCGAGTCGATCTGATCGAAATCGCTATCCCAGGTAAAAATATACGAAATCTGCGCCAGTAATAGATAGAGAGCCAGCAGCATAAGAAAAGCCCCTGCAATGGTTCGCTGGCGCTGACTCAATTTCCAGTTCCCTGCCGATGCCGGTTCTTTTTTAGAGGTTTTTTTTTCGCTTTTCTTTTTTGGCGACTTCTCCTTTGGTTCCGGATCGGGAGCAACCTCGGGTTCTTTTTTTAACTTATTGACTTGTATGGTCATTCAACATTATCTTGAATTGATGCAAAAGTAATGAATTGTGCCGAACCTGCCATTGCAAGAATTTCTGCACATGAACCCGAAATTCCCGTCAGGGAACAATTTTTCAAATTTCACCCTGTAGCGTCATCTAATGAGCTGAATAAAATACAGAACCAAAGAAAGGTTTACATTTGCGCAAAGGATTATTATTCAACAATCCAATTCCGATTAAATCGCACACAATCAATATTTAGCATTCAACATCATCAAACGCACTGCCATGAACCGGTTTTCAGTCAGAATTATCCTTCCGGCCACCACAGCCATTCTTCTGTTCATCCTCACCCTTTTTCTGGTAGTAATTCCCCGGTTCAGAGAGAACATTATGAACGGGAAACGGCAGATGATCAAAGAACTGACGCAAAGTGCCTGGAGCATCCTGGAACACTGCCACCATCAGGAGCAATCGGGACAACTCACACCTGAGGAAGCCGGACAGAAAGCGGTTTCGCTGCTCAGAGAATTGCGCTACGGCGACGAAAACAAAGACTATTTCTGGATTACCGATACATTGCCTGCAATGGTTATGCACCCTTTCAGAGATGATTTGAACGGCAGCAACCTCAGCAACTTTCGCGATCGGCACGGGAAAAAGATGTTTGTGGAGTTCGTAAAAAAGGTTCAACAGCACGAATCGGGTTATGTAGATTACATGTGGCAATGGAAAGACGATTCGTTGCATATTGTTCCGAAACTTTCGTATGTAAAAATTTTCAGGCCCTGGCAATGGGTCATCGGCACAGGAATCTATCTGGAGGATGCCAAAAAGGAGATTGCCAGCCTCACCCGAAACCTGGTTTGGCTCACAGCCGGAATTGCAGCACTGATGGCTTTTCTGCTGTTCTACCTGCTGCAACAGAGTTACCGCATCGAGAGGAAAAGGAGAGATGCCGAAACCGACCTGAACGTTTCGCGCGAACGATACCGCGTCTTGGTTGAAGCGTCGGACGAAGGCCTTGTTATGGCAGTTGATGGAATTATTATTTATGCCAACGAGGTGGCAGCCACTATGACAGGCTTTTCCCTTACAGAACTTATCAACATGAAGTTGAACCAGCTTACCACCAACCCACACCGTGCCCTGCCAACCCTTCAGAGCACTCAAAGGCTCAAAGAAGGGCATCACGAAATAACCATAAAACGGGGTGATGGACAACTGGCGGAATTTGTCACCACTGTTTCAGCATCAACCGTAGCCGGCAAACCAGTTGACATTGTGATTTTGAAGGATATTACAGTGAAAGAGACTTTTAGACAGCACGACATAGCCTTTCATAAAATTGTTGACATTCGGGAAACCGGCCTTTTCGTTGCCCAATTCAATTTCAAGGGACGCATCCTTTGGATCAACGAGAAGGCACGCCAAATCATGGGGTTTGGAGATCAAAACAAACTACCCGAAACACCAATGCTTCGGATGGTAGTGGGAAAAGCCGATCGAAAATTGCTTGTCGATAAACTTCAAAATGAAGGCCATATACGAGATCAGGCAATCGCCATCAACCTCCCCGACGGATCGATCCGCAAAGTGGCTGTAACCCTTGTACTGGTAAGCAACCCCGGCGATGCCAGCTTGCTTTGTCACGGAATGATTGCCGACATTACCCAACAGGAGCAGGAAAAAGCAAACCACGAACAACTGCTGGCAAACCTCACCATCGCCCAAAGTCTCTACCTCCAACCCGCCAAAGACTTCCTGAAACCCGTTGCCTCCCTTGCTGACGACACCCCACTCGAAAAGGTTCTGGACCAGATGGAGGCAAAAGAAACCGACGCAGTGCTGGTTACCCATCGCGACGGGCAAGTGGTCGGCATCATCACTGCAAGCGACATCACGCACCGGATCATCGGGCTAAAACTCAACCTTCAAAACCCTGCCTACCTGATCATGAGTTCACCGCTCATTACCCTTCATGACACCGACCCCGTTTTTCACGCGCTGGACTTGGCTCATAAGCACTCAATCAACCACCTGCCCGTCAGAGACAGCAGAAACGAAATCACGGGAATGTTATCAGTGAGCGAAGTCTGCGAAAAATGGCTGTTGCAGCCAGCATTTCTGCTGAAAAGAGTCGAATCAGCCACATCTGTAAGGCAGTTAGCCGATTGTTACAAACTTATGCGACTGCAGGTTGAAGCCCTGATAAAAAACGATGCCCCTGTAAGCCTGATAATTCAAACAACCAGCACCCTTTCAGATACCATCACCCGCAGAGTGATCGAGCTATCAATCAACGATCTGGGACATCCACCGGCCCGATTTGCCTTTCTCTGTATGGGGAGCGAGGGACGAAAAGAGGAAACCCTTTTCACCGATCAGGATAATGCCATAGTGACAGAACCAGTTTCGCCCGATAAATCTGATGCAGTGCGAAGCTATTTCATCAGATTAGGAGAAATGGTTTGCGATGCGCTGGATACCATCGGATACACCTATTGCAAAGGCGACATTATGGCTAGAAACCCGCAATGGAACCAGCCCATCGACCGATGGAGAACCTATTTCCATGACTGGATTCAGGCACCTGAACCCCAAAACCTGCTCGACGCCATGATTTTTTTCGATTTCAGACATGTGTTTGGAGATGAAAACCTCACACGTACCCTGAGAAAATTCGTTGACAGCGAGACAGCATCAAAACCGGTATTTTTCTACCACATGGCTCTTCATGCCTCACAATGGAAAATTCCCCACTTTCATGCAATCCAGGGAAGCAAAGGATCTGAGGCAATTGACATGAAAGGGGTGCTTCAACCTCTTGTTATGATGGCCCGAACCTACGCGCTAAAAAATCAACTTCATGCAACCGGAACCCTTGAAAGGCTGCAAGCCCTGGGGACAAGAAGCATGAACAACGCAGAGATGGTTAACGAAATGATTTTTTCGTTCAAGTTTCTGCTTAAACTTAGACTCAGGGGACAACTCGCTATTTCAGAAGCTCGCCAACCCCTGTCGAACAACCTGAGCACAGATGTACTTAACAACGCTGAACTACACCAGATTAAAAAAATTCTAACCTTACTGCCTTACTACCAGGAAAAAATAAAAATTGATTTTAAAATCTGATTTCACAGAGCAAAGAAAGCATCAGAACGATAACCGGTGCACTCTTGTTGATCTGTATAACCCAACTGGTTGGTCACCAAAAAGGTTTTTCCCATCAAAACGGGCGGATGGTTGAAGTGGCTGTGGCCATGTATCCAAAAATTGACCCGGCTTTTGCGAATCAGATGATCGAGGTTGCGGCAAAAGGCCTCATTAATAGGGCTGGAACCGTGTTTTCGATCGTTGCACGAATGCGAAGGGAGGTGATGGGTAACCACCACTGTAGGGGTGTTTGTTGGTTGTAATGCAGCCTCCAAAAATCCGACAGATTCATGGTGAAGCACATTGAAATCATCGGTGCGGAGACTTCGTCCGCCATAAGATATGCACCCGAAATCAGCCACTCTCCTTTGAATAAAGAACTGGTTCGGAGGACTTATTTCGGACCATAAGGTAGAGAAAACAAACCGCACACCCTGATATTCAAGCTCCACATTGTTTACAAGGTGAATATTCCCCAGAAAAGTCTTGTTAAACTCCTGCCCAAACCGAAGCACATCGTTGTAGTAATGCTCGTGGTTCCCGGGCACCCAATAAACCTGCTCGTAGCTTGACGAGAGACGAACAAAAAACGGGTTTCCCAGAAACTCATCTTTCAATGGCACAATATCGCCGGCAAGAATCAGCACCTGGCCAGCCTTACGAAGCGGATTCTCTTCGAGCCATCGGCGGTTTTCATCAAATTCAAGGTGTAAATCAGAGCAGTATTGAATCTTCATATAATGATCAACTGATAAAACAATAAGCTTTTAAGCCTTATCCAACCTCACTAATTTTCATCAAGAGAGGCAAATTCAGGATTTCGATCTCTTTGCCATTAGTTCTGATTATCTGCTCTTTCGAAAATTCGGTAAAAAGCCTTACAGCATTCTCTTCGCTTATGGCAATCATTTCGCCTATCTCCTTACGGGTGAGCTTCAGGTTGAACTTCAGGCTGCCATTGCATTCAGAAAGATAGATCAGATTTTCGGCAAACCGACCTCTTATCTGCTTTTGATTCAACGAAATAACTTTACCCATGATGCGTGATACCGATTTCCCGAAAGCATCGTTAAGAGTCAGCAGCAGTTCATGGTTCTGAATGTAGAGTTTTTTCACCACATAAAGTTCGATGAAACAAACCGAGGAATCCTCGATGGCTGCTACCGAATAAGAATAGACAGGCGTGTTAAAAAAACAAAGCAGCCCGATATAGGCAGGGGGCTTCAGAATGTAGAGAATGATATTGCGGTTGTTGAGTCCCTCGATAAACAACTTTGCCGAGCCGGTCATAAGCAACAGAGCATGCGTTACTTTGGTTCCCTGGCGACAGATCAGATCGTGCTTTTTGAAATGGGCATGAAGAGGCTTCAAGGCGGCGAGGATCTCGGGTTGATCGGCAACAGATGTAAACACATCGCATTTAACACTACAATTGGCACATTCGTTACGACTGGTGAACTTCATCGGGGGATTTTTTTGCCGTCAAAGATATTGAAAAGTTGTTCCAGAACAATGTTATGTTTCAATGTAATGAAATGCACATCCTAAACCCTATTTCCTAATTTTGACATCCTGAATCAATTCAACTTAGTCAAATCTTTCAAACCATTAAAAAACTGAAAATGAACAACGATTACCATTTCAGTCTGTTCAAACCCAACAGCGACTACAGTCGCAGGGTGCGGAACATCGTTCTTTCAATACTTATCATGTGGGCAGTTGCTGTCTTCGGATTTCAGATTCTGCTGAAGGTGGTTGAGAAGCCCACCCCTGAGGAAGCATACACCCTTTACGAAACTGTTTGGCCCGAAGTGGTTGATGGAACAGCAACTCCGGCTGACAAGAAGGTATTGGCCGAAAGCTTATCGCACGCCCTGGCCAAATCGGGATTGAAGCCAGAACACCGTGTGCCGCTAACCAACGTATTGAATTGGGCTGTTTTTAGTGCTACCGACAGCCTCACCGGCAGCCATTTATCATCAGGAATAGCAGCCATGCAGACCAACCGTCAATTGCTTGCTCAAACCAAAGACGACCAGGTGTATGCCGAAACCAAAGCCAATCTTGAAATGGCGAAAAAGGAGGTGCTGCAGTTGCTCAACACCATTCATGGAATAGCACCCGAGAGCCTTCAGGCCGGGGTGATTGCCTTCAACCTTCAGGCGAATCTTACGGCAACACTCTCAGAAGAAGATGCTACCATGATTCCTGAAATCATGAGTAAATACCTCATACACAACCAATCGGTTCTTACCGACACCAAATTCATTGGCTTCCCCTTCCATTATTTCTACACGGCAGTATTTCTGTTGATTCTGTTTGTGCTGCTTTGTCTGATTTTCAGCATGCGAATAGACAGACTTCAAAAAAAATTCAACATCACCGAATAACCCGCCAAAATCATCTTTTATGAAACGTATAGCATTATTAATCAGTTTTATATCCATCCAATTGTTGGCAAGTGCCGGAAGTCTGACACAATTGGAAGGGAGTTTTAAAGTGGGTCCTGCCATCATCCTGATTGGCATTCTGGTCATTTTTGTAGTGGTGGGATTGCTTCACAGCGCCAAAGACACCACCGACTACTACGCCGCCGGGCGCAAAATCAGCGTGGTGAGCTCAGGCATGGCCATTGCATCCAACTGGATGAGTGCTGCTTCGGTGCTTGGAATGGCAGGGATGATGTACGGCTTTGGTTACAACGGACTGGCCTACGTGGTAGGCTGGACAGGCGGATATGTTCTGCTGTTGGTACTTATGGCCGGACAGATCAGAAAGTATGGCAAGTTTACTGCCGCTGATTTCATTGGCGATCGCTACTATTCGCAAGGGCTGCGAGTGACAGGTGCCGTATTCGCGATACTGATTTCCTTTGCCTATTGCATAGGGCAGTTTGGAGGGGTTGGGCTCATGTTTAAATGGATTCTGGGGATCAACTATACCTGGTCGGTAATCATAGGTGGTTCGGTTGTGGTTGGCTACACCATGCTTTCAGGCATGATAGGAGCCACAAAAAACATGGTTATTCAATACATCATCATTGGGGTTTCTTTCTTTATTCCTGTTTTTATACTCACCTATAAATTTGATTATTTCTGGCTGATACCACAGTTGGGCTACGGAACCATCGTAAGCGATATTGTTCAGGGGATTCCGGCACCCAATCTTTCCGAAGGGGCTGCCCTGCTTAATGCCTACGGCCAGGATTTTGCCATCATGCCAAGTCCTGAGTTTGCCATGCCCTGGGATCCCGGTTTGGGTGGATCATTCTTTCAGTGGATGGCCATCTGCTTCTCGCTGATGGTTGGAACTGCCGGACTGCCTCATGTGCTGCAACGCTTTTACATCACCCCTACCATCCGCGATGCGCGCCTCTCGTGCGTGTGGGGTTTGTTTTTCATCGCGTTGGTTTACTGGACTGCCCCCATCTATTCTGCAATTGGAAAAATACTTTCCTCCAGCCCCGAAGTTGGTAATCTGGCCTCCGATGCCATTGTTGTTTACACTGCCCAGTTGGGCGATGTACATCCCCTGATCGTGGGGTTGCTGGCAGCAGGTGCTGTCTCGGCTGCCTTTTCCACCATATCGGGACTGCTCGTGGCCGGGTCGTCGGCTTTCGCGCACGATTTATACGTGAAAGTAATCAATCCAAATGCGAAACCTAAAAACCAACTTATGGTTGCCCGCCTCGGCACCATCTTCATGGGTGTAGTGGTGACCATTGTTGCACTGCTAAACCTGGGTCTCATTGCTCAGTTGGTGGCAGTAGCTTTCTCGATGGCCGCATCAACCATTTTCCCACTCTTCCTCCTCGGAATATGGTGGAGCGGATCGAACCGTGCCGGTGGGATAGCCGGAATGACAACAGGGGTGGTTATCTCGCTCGTTTCTCTCACCTATTTTATAGCCGGGAAAAGCGGGGCAACACTACCCGGACAGGATTTTATTGCTTATTGGCTTAATGTATGGTATTTTGCCTGGATAGGGGCACCCCTGGCCATTGTAGTAAACATCGTAGTTTCGAAACTTACCAAACCCACCCCTGTCGAAATCAGGAAATTTCTGGTAGAAAGTGTTCACAGCTCTTGATAATTGCATTCTTTTGCCATGTTCTTTTCTTAATCCTCCGGCTACAATCACGTGTCGCCGGAGGATTAGCTTTCGTTATTTAAACCATTAAAAGAAATGCGATTACCAGTCATAGCGGCAAAAAACCGAATCCTCATCACGGTGGTGGCAGTAGTAAGCATTGCAAGCCTTACCGTGGCCTATTTTTACTACAAGGGGGTCAACGAAGCTGTTGACCCACGGGTTGCCCAAACGCGGTACATGTTCGAGAGATACAACAAAAAGATGCAAGGCCGGCAATACGATTCGGCTTCGCGAATACTCGACAGCGTGCAGGAAGTGTTCGATCACACCCCAGGATACAGCGAATCGGTTGAAATGGGTGTGGTGCTCAACAACAGGTCTGCCCTTTACATTTCCAAAGCTTTGTATGGACACGATCCTGATTCACTCAACCAGATACTCTTCGACTCAGCTTTACGCTGGAACCAACGTTGCATCGAGCATTATACGCGATGGATTGAAGCTTTCGGAAAACTCAATAAAGAGCAAATGACCAGCCATGTAAAGCCCTTTTTCACCCCATCTGACAAAGCTTTCGCAGAAGGGCATTATCAAAAAATCGCAAAGAAGCGGGTGAGTGACCTCATGGATGCCCAACAGGAAACCCCACGGCGCCTTTCGGTGGCCTATACCAACCGGGGAGTAATCATGCGCCACCAAGGCCGAACCGTTGAAGCCATGAACAGCTATATGAAAGCCATCGAGCTTTGGCCCGACAACCCTCAGGCACTGAGCAACCTCAACGTGCTGGCAGGTCGGAAACCACAAGACCGTTCATTTCTGAAAAAACTATTCCCTCCCGAACGAATCCAATAACTAAGATACCATGAAAATCAAAACAAAAATTTTAACCGCTGCCACCCTGTTGTTGGCGGCAACATCACTTCAGGCACAACAGAAAAGCGAAGAACCCCGATTCGGAATCAACTTCAGCGGATTCGTGAAAACCGATTTTTTCTACGATAGCCGTCAGAATGTGAGCATCCGCGAAGGGCATTTCCTTCTCTATCCCGAAAACGAACTGATTGACCACCAGGGGAAAGACCTTAACGCCAAACCAGCCTTCAACATCCTCTCCATCCAGAGCCGTCTGAGGGGAGCCATCACAGGCCCCGATGCCTTTGGTGCCAAAACTTCAGGTGTGATTGAAGCCGATTTCTTTGGCAATGCCGGACAAGGTCTCGACGATGTTAACGGCTTCAGGCTGCGTCATGCTTTCGTGAAACTCTCGTGGAGCAACACCGAGCTTCTTGCCGGCCAGTACTGGCACCCGATGTTCGTTGCCGAATCGTTTCCCGATGTGATTTCGTTCAACACCGGTGCGCCATTTCAACCATTTGCCCGAAATCCGCAATTGAGAATCTCGCACCGTGCAGGAGCATTCAAATTGATAGGTGTGGTGTTTAGTCAGCGCGACTTCACGAGCATGGGCAACGACTACACCCTGTCGAACGGAAAATATATTGCTACCGCTTCGTCTGGCTCTAAATTCATCCGCAATGCCGCCATCCCCAACCTCCATTTCCAGGTGCAATACACACCCGGGAAAGAATCGAAAACCCTGCTTGGGGCTGGCATTGACTACAAAACAATCCTTCCCGAAACGGCCACCATCAACGCCAGTGCCACCCACTTGTTCGAATCGTCGGAGACCCTCACGGCTTTGTCGGCCATAGCTTATGCCAAAATCGCTTTCAAACCCTTAACAGTAAAAATTATGGGCACTTACGCCCAAAACGCCACCGACCTGGTGATGTTAGGGGGCTATGCGGTTGAACGTGTAACTGATACAGCCACAGGGGCAAAGTCGTTTACCAACTTCAACACAGGAGCCGTGTGGCTCGACGCCCAAACCAACGGCACACGAATAAAAGCCGGCGTGTTTGCTGGTTACACCTGGAATATGGGGACCGATCATCAATTGCAAACCAGCACCTTGTATGCCCGCGGAGCCAACATTGACCACGTGTTTCGCCTGGCACCCCGCCTGATGTTCAGCTCCGGAAAATTTGACCTCGCCATTGAACTGGAATATACAGCAGCCGCTTACGGAAAAATGGAGACCAACTCTAAGGCAAATCTCACCGATTTGAAAACCGTTGGAAACCTCAGAGGCCTGGTGGCCTTTGTTTATAAATTCTAAAACCTGGCAGTAAACACCAACACCAATAATATAGGATCAAGATTGACAGAGTTGATCAAAAAAAATTGAGGGACACCCGGTTGGGTATCCCTCATTTTTTTTGGCAGCCAGGCAAGACTTAGGCGTTTTCCTTTTCGAAGGCAGCCATACAGTCAACCAAAGCCTGAACACTTTCAATTGGCAGGGCATTGTAGGTTGAAGCACGGAAGCCACCTACCGAACGGTGACCCTTGATTCCAACCATGCCATGTTTTTTCGAGAATGCCATGAAGGCATCTTCCTTGTCTTTGTACTCTTCCTTCATCACGAAGCAGATGTTCATAAGTGAGCGGCTCTCTTTTTCGGCAGTGCCCACGAACATTTTGCTGTTGTCGATGGCATCATACAGAAGATTGGCCTTCTTCACATTCATTTCATACATCTTCTCAACACCGCCAAGGGCTTTGATCCATTTGAGGGTTTCGTTGAGAGTGAAGATTGGAAGCACCGGAGGGGTGTTGAACATCGAACCCTCTTTGATGTGAGTGCGATAATCGAGCATTGTAGGGATGGTGCGCTCCATTTTGCCGAGGATGTCTTCGCGAACAATCACGAAGGTAACACCGGCTGGTCCCAGGTTTTTCTGGGCACCACCATATATGAGAGCGTATTTTGAAACGTCAACCGGACGACTCAGGATGTCTGACGACATATCGGCAACCAGGTTCACGGGGCAATCCATATCGGTATGAATCTCAGTACCGTAAATGGTGTTGTTGGTAGTGATGTGGAAATAATCTGCATCGGCCGGAACAGAGAATCCTTTGGGGATGTAGCTGTAGTTTTTATCGGCTGAAGAAGCCACGGTTACCACTTCGCCAAATTGTTTGGCTTCTTTAAGTGCTTTTTTGGCCCATACTCCGGTTTCGAGGTAAGCTGCTTTTTTGCCCAACAGGTTGTAAGGAACCATGCAGAACTGGGTCGAGGCACCACCGCCCAGAAAGAGAACATGGTACCCTTCAGGAATACCTAAAACCTCTTTGAAGAGGGCCACTGCCTCATCAATCACAGCCTGGAAATCCTTGCTGCGATGCGAAATTTCAAGAATGCTTAACCCTGTCCCGTTCAGGTCGAGGATAGCTTTTGCAGTGTTTTCGATCGCAACACGGGGAAGGATCGACGGACCGGCATTAAAATTATGTTTCATGATGATTGAAAATTGAAAATGAATAATTCTTTTAAGCTGATTGACAAAGAACTTTGCTTTAACACTAACCCTGTTGGCTTTTTTAACAAACAAGGCATCTTGTGCCAAAACATGAAACAAAATTACAGGTTACCCCCGGATTAGCAAACCTTTTTCTTGATTATTTTTATAACATCTGCGGGTTAGGTTCTTTTTTGCGATTTCAGCCACCGCCACTGAGTGGCACGACCCGGTGAAATGTTTAACGGTGGTCGCCAAGCCATCGCCGAAAATCGGGGGCGCGCTCAATACTCACAACAGCCTGTTCGGCCGATGGCAGAGGGGGATTAAGTGCAATAAGAACCCGACCTCGTGAATAGGCTGTCATGCTGCGAATGCTTCCGAAAGCGATGATAAGTTTTCGGTTGATTCTGAAAAAATCTGAGGGGCGAAGCATCCCTTCCAGTTTATCGAGCGTGAAGTCAACTGCCATCGATTGCCCTGAATGGGTAATAAGGAAGACAGCCTTATCGACGGCCTGGAAACGGGCAACCTCCTCTACCGGTACCGATTTTAGCTTTTCACCATATTGTATCAGGAATCGTGATGGGTATTCAGGCACTACAAGTCCTAGCGATTGCCTGAGAGAAGCCAGATCGGGAAGCGAGGGGCGGTTCATTTTCCGGAATTTGCGTAAAGCAACTGCCAATTCGTCGTTACCAACCGGTTTCAGCAGGTAATCGATGCTGTTGTGCTTAAAAGCCCTGATAGCAAACTCGTTGTAAGCGGTGGTGAATATTACAGGACAATCCACCTCGCATCTGGGAAAAATATCAAACGACAATCCATCAGAAAGCTGGATATCAAAAAAAGCCAAATCGGTCGAATTCATGGTGAACCACCTGACAGCATCGGCCACCGAACCCACTACTGCAGCAACCTCCATTTCGGGAGCTATCTCTTCAATTTGTCTGACTAACCGTTCGGCAGCCAAGGCTTCATCTTCAACTATCACGCATTTCATTCTTCATCGGGTATTAAAGGCAAAACTGCCACATAATCTGCATCTTCAACACCAAACACAGGCTCGCACCCTGCCAACAGAGCATAGCGGGCCGTCAGGTTTTTCAGACCCACTCCTGCCGACCATTCCTGTTTAGCCTTGGGCTGATAGGTATTGCGAACCACCACCGCGTCGGGAGTAGAAATCACTGAAATTGAGAGTTGCCTGATGCTTGAGATAACATTGTGTTTTATTGCATTTTCCAACAGCAACTGCATCGAAAGAGGAACCACCAGCCTGTTTAAAACATCGGCCGATACATCGAAATGGTAATTGAGCCCGTCGCCGTACCTGATTTGCTGTAGAAACAAGTAAGAGCGGGCAAACTCCAGCTCCTCTTTCACAGTAATCACCTGTTTATCATTGGTTTCAAGCACATAGCGATAAATTCTGGCAAATTCACCAATAAATTTTTCGGCCAATACTGCATCCTTCTTAACAAGAACCGACAATACGTTGAGACTGTTGAACAAGAAATGTGGATTCACCTGGTTGCGCAACGAATCAAAACGAGCCTGAGCCAGCGAGGCCTCAAGTTTCTCTCGATTTACAGCAGAATCTCTCCAGTTCAGAAAATAATACCATGCTTCGATAAGGGAAACTATCAGCAAATTGATGGCTGTGGTGATCAGTATATTGTTGATAAGGTTCCAGGTCAGCCCCTCGCGATAGGGAGCCAAGGTGTGTGCCAACAGCGTGATTAACGTTGCCAGAATAGCTGAAGTGATTACCACAACGCCCAATTCAACAGGTAATCGCCTCGTGAAATGGGTCTCCCAAGGCAGCTCACGGTTGAGAAACCAAACCGCCTTCACGTTGACCACAAAAAGCACCATTGCCGGAAAGTAAGCAAGCAATGTGCCTATGAGCAGCCTAAAAACAAACTCAGCAAACCCGCTTACCTGCAGAAATCCTGTGAAATGGTTGTAGCTGATTACCACAAATTCAACAACAAGAGTGGCAACAAGCATCAGCAAAAAGTGTCTGAGATTGATTTTCATGGCTATCAACTGGATGGTGTAAAGTTAATAAGAAAGTTGCGCCGGCAAACCTTTTGTTTGTCGGCGCCTGTTGATCTGAATTAAAAAAGGCCGAACTTCAACGACACTTCAGTACTGAATCCTTGCAAAACTTTATCGCCTACACTCCACAATCTCAAGGGAGAAGTGTTGCGATAGGTGGCTCCTGCTGCCACTGCCCAACGCGGGGTCAAACGGTATTCAACATTCACCCCGGGCTCAAAAACTGTAAAGGAAACCTGATCAACAACCTCTTCGGTCCATAGCATTTCGGCACGATATTCCTTATCGTACCGCAATTGAGCTATCCCGTTTCCCATGTAAAGGCTGATACCAAAGCCAAGCCTGCGGGTCAGATCGAAATGAGGTTCGATGTAAAGCCCTCCTGTTGCTGCCTCCATCCGGTACTGCCTTCCATGAACATCAAGCCATGTAAGGTCTTCGTTAAAAAGGCCGTAACCAGCCACTCCAAACCTGAGCCAATGGTTGTAAACAGTTCCCAGTCTGGCTCCAAGCCAGCCCAAATATTTATCGCCCGAAGGTGAAAAACTGCCTGACAGCTGACCGTACAGCCCCCAGGTGTTGCCTCCTGCGGTTTTAAACGAACGGTGCATCGAACCTGTATCAGATTGTTGCGCTTCCGACAAACCAGAAACAATCACAAAAACCAGAAAAAAAAGAAGCTTTCTCATGACGAACATTTTAAAGTATTTATACTAGAATTTTCACTGCAAAGAAATGATTACTAATGAGTACAATACAAACGAAAGTGGATGAACGTGCTTCAGAAAGTACCAAACATGCTCAACAGGGTGATGAACGCGTTGGCTGTTTCACCCCCTGTGAGGAAAAAAAATTGTAACAAACCTGCCCTTTTATTTGAAATTGTTAACTTGCAGGCACTTTACCACTGACATGGCAGACCACAGCAGGTTAATGACAATAATCGTGTTGACACTCATTGCCAGCACTTTAATTTTAACAGGAAATTCATCTCCCTCAATTGAGGAAGGTAATTTCTCCGTTTTTTATCATCCTGATACCTCCAAACCAACCCTCGATTGGTTTTCACTTCAAAAACTTCAACCCGCTTCCAAAGAACCCAAAGCACCGTGCCAGGAGATTATCTGCCTGATTGACACCGCCGAATGCTACCCCCTGCCCGATACCGACGTGTTTCTCTATTTCCGCAGTTGCCTGGGCGACAGCGTGAAACTAGTAGCAAGAGGGATTTACCCTGAAAACGGAACCACTTACACCCAAAACGACACCCTTAGCACTTTTCACTGGATTTTTGGCGATGGAAACACTGCTACCACCGACACCAATTTCGTTTGGCACACCTACGATTCAGCCAAAGGCTACGACGCCAGCATGTATATCGAAGATACCAACCGTTGCCAGGGTATTCCAGTAGTTTTCAGGGTAACAGTTACTCAAAACCCGGTGAACACCATCAACCCGCTGCCACAAAAATGTTTGGGCGACACTTCGGCCATCAACGCTACCACCTTCGCCAATTACTCGTCGTACAGCTACAGCCAGGTGACCAGCCAGAGCTTCGACAGCATGATGTTCATCCCCGACGGACCCAACTGCGATCCGGCCAACCCATGCTACTACACCGATGTCTATTTCACCTCATTCCTCCCCTCACAAACCATCACTGCTGCTTCCGACATCCTTTCTATCTGTGTAATGATGGAACACACCTATGTGAACGACATGAGCTTTTTCGTGGTTTGCCCCAACGGACAACGTGCCCGATTGAAAGAGTATGTTAACGTATCGGGTGGTGCCAACATGGGGCAGCCCAGCAATGTTACCAGCAACGATCCCAAGGAACGCTGCCTCCCCGAGTTCAATCCACCGGGTGTACCATGGAATTATTGCTGGTCAGAACTTTATCCTAACATCGGCACCGTCCTCCAAAATGCCAATCAGGCTCAACTCGACAGCACCGACCGTACCAACAACCTCAACTACTACCTGCCCGATGCATCGCTCGATTCGCTGATCGGATGCCCGTTGAACGGAAGGTGGTCCATTGAGATATGCGACAAATGGGCTGCCGACAACGGGTATATCTTTCATTGGGACATGACCTTGTCGCCAGCGCTGCTGCCTCAGGCATGGGGATTTCAGGCCGAAGTGGATTCCACCTGGGTAGAAGGTCCCTTCATTGTAGGGAATCAGGGGCAAACTACCTACATTTGCCCAACCGATACCGGGAACTTTGAATACACCGTGTTCATTGCCGACGATTTCGGCTGTGTTTGGGACACTACCGTGATGATGCGTGTAAACCCTGTACCGACAGTAAATCTGGGCAACGACACCTCGTTCTGTGCCGGTAATTCGCTGACGCTAACAGCCGGAACACCCCCAAACACCTTCCAGTGGAACACCAACTCCACACAACCCTCCATCGTAGTATCGCAGAGCGGCATCTATTCAGTAGAAGTTACCACCCCACTCAACTGCTCAGCAACCGACTCAGTGCAGGTAGTGGTGCGAACGTTGCCTTTAGCCAACCCAATCAGGCACGAATAGCCACTCTATCAACCCGATTCATCCCAACTTAAAAAAATCAGGAAGGAGTATCCACCAAGAACCCACCTCACTAAAAAGCAGGATATTGTAACAACAACGAACCAAAATTGGCTGGCAGGCTTCGCTTAGCCAAATCTCTACGATTGTTATTCCGTATTATTGGTTGCGATCAATAGCAACAAAGGATATGCTTTATAGGTTGTTAACCTGTAAGCCTTCAATTGTGAAGCCCCTCCCTGTTGGCCCCATAACTTTCAAAACCTGATCTGAATAAAATGCAAAAAGAGACCACGGTAATCCGTGATCTCTTTCTTTTTTTGTCGGAGTGGTGAGACTCGAACTCACGACCCCTTGCACCCCATGCAAGTACGCTAGCCAACTGCGCCACACCCCGATCAAACGATTCGACCACTTAGGGGTCGAAAGCGGGTGCAAAGATAGAGTGTTTATTTGAATTGACAAATGTTTGGTGTAAAAAAAATCGCCATCCCCAAGTCAGGGATGGCGACATAGAATTTTAAGATACCGAAAGCGAATATCTTGTGAGTTATTGAACGATCAACTTCTGGCTTATCGAAGTTTTTCCAGCCTCAATTTTCACGAAATAGGTTCCGGCTTTCAGATGGGAGACGTTGATGTCTTTTATCAACCGGGCTACCGGTGTGGTAAACACCTGCGCGAAAACAGTTTCACCAAGAAGGTTTAGAACAGTCATTTTCAATGGCCATGCTGCGTTGTTGACCACAGTGAGGGTCACTTTGTCGTGTGCCGGATTTGGATTGATCGAAAGATTTAAAGTTTCGGCATTCTCGGGTAAGGCCACAGGGCCATCAATAGTCACTTTCAACTGATCGGTAGCCGGCGAGGGGCAATGCTCCTGTGGGTAGGCTGAAAGTTTGAGGCGGGCTGTTCCCAGCGAGATATCGGTGGGGCCAGGAGTGTAGGTTGTTGAGGCGGAATGTGGATCGAGGAAAGTTCCATCGCCACTGGTAGTCCAAAGCAACGAATCGCTGTTTGAGGTAGTTCCGTGAAGTAGGGCGTAGGATGTGTAAAGGATGGTAGTATCGGGGCCGGCATTGCACAAGGGATTAGGGGCATAGTAAAGCTCCATCGTGTCGGAAGCTTCAGCATTGGCACCGTAACCGAAAGCGGTGAGCCACAAGGTAACGTGGCCGGCTTCGCGATCGCCGGGTCCGCTGATATAACTGGCTTTCAAATCGTTTGGCTTCACAAAATAGCCATCTCCGGCTGTATTCCATTGAAGCAGCCTGTAGTGATTGGCTTCAGCCACGGCGGTAGCATAGGGTTGCCCTTTGCACACGGTGGAATCGGGTCCGGCGTTGGCTTCCGGATCAGGCAGAGGACCAAAGTCGAAGGCCACAACGCGGGTTTTCCAGCCTGCTTTGAGGTATTCGTTGGTGTACCAGAAGGTGGTATCGTCGGCAGGATCGACCGACATCATGGCGTAGTCGCCCCATCGGCCGTACGAACTTTGACTTCCTGTGGAAGTTGCCACCTCAATCTCCTCGAAGTTCATCACACCCAAAGGGGCGTTGGCAGAGCGTCCGGTGTAACGCATCGAAGGGTATTTCTCTTCACCTGTCACCGAAAATCCCAGGGCAATGTTTCCATTGGCATTCATGGCAACAGACCCCATCCAACGGTGGATGCTGTCGGGGGCATAAGTACCTTGTTGGTAGATGCCCCAATCGGCTGAGGCATTGGGTTTGCGAAACTCGTACCACCTGACGCCGGCATGTCCCTGCCCGTCAACATTCACAGTATGACAGGTAAGCATCACCTCGTGAGTGCCAAAATTGCGGTATTGGAGTCTGAACATGAGTCTGTCTGACAGAGTCTCCAAACCCTGGGAGGTACCTTTCTGAGGCAGGCAGGCACCACGTGGAGCTGCACAGAAATAGGAATCGTAAGGCTCGACAGGAAGGGTAAAAGCCTGCTGAAACTGAGAATTGGCCGTGTTGTTCCAGTCAACGCTAAAGGTCCAGAAAACAATCTGGTCGGTTCCACCTGTCCAAAAGTTATCAGAGGCATAAGCGAAATAGCAAGGAGTTCCGGCAATGGGAGGAGTTCCGTCACAATCGGCGGGCAACATGCTCCATGCACCAGCCCCCTGAGGCAGATCGAACAACACCATCTGCGCGTTTGGATCGCCGGCTAGCATGGCCACCCTGTCGTAGGCGGCTGCTGCAACGCGGTTGTAAGAACCAAACATATTGAAACTGAAGTAATAACCATCGGGCCAGATACCAGCCTTGGGATAATCGTTGAAAGCCGGAAACTCGTAGGCATACTGATACCATTCACCCAGAGGGTCGGAGGTTTTCGACACGGCGATGAGTTCCCAATAGGTCCCGTTGCTGGTGTTAACAGCAAACTGGCTGGCCATCCAACGGTCGGCCTGCTCATCGTACAATACTATTGGATCGCCATCGTTGGTGCCTGTCCAGGGACCGGCAAAACCTTGCCAGAGGGTGCTGTTGTCAACCGGACCGTAAAGTAGGTTTCCCGCTTTATCCCAAATAGCGAAAGAGAGGTTTACCATCTGAAAATAATGATCGGGACCCACATCGCCCTGAGTATCGGGGGGAAGAACACCGTTCACATTGCCCACACCATCGAAACTGGCCAGCGGACCACGACTTTGATCGCTGCCCATTGCCTTTTGCCAGGCGTTATCAACCGCCGAAGGGGCGTGAGGAACAACATTTTTACGAAATTCATCAATATTCCTGTTCTGAATGATATGGTCTTTCCAGCTTCGATCGCGCTCACCAGGCAAGATAGGCTCAACCGAACGCAAGGGGAGGCTCTCTCTGAAATAAGCAGCTCGCTTAACCGACCTCACCTGGGCCGACAGGATATTGGGCGCAAGAAGCGCCAAAATAAGGAGTGTGTTGAAAAAAGATAGTTTCATGAGATTTGTTTGGTCAAAGATCAATATGGTTAAAACATGGTTTATAAATTTCTAAACAACGGCATCTTGCAACTGCCGGAAAAGTTGCGCAAGATACGGATTTTTCCTGACCCCCTCTAACAGAATCTGATACTGCTATGTTCACCACACCTCGCCTCTTGGCAACTGTTCCCTGGTTTGTTGTGGTTGTTGTCTGTCCATCGGCTCTAATTCCATTTTAACTGGTTCTGCACGCACGACAGTGCGCCTCCACCGCAGGGCCTCTCAACCCTCCCAACCACCATCAAAAACTACAAGGGTCTCATCATTTTCAGAACTCAAAATCCATATATTTGCACTACCGGCTACTGCCACTTTGTCGGACTGAAGTTGGCCGGTCGGGCTGGGAACAATTTTTGACAAAGCACCGCCATTATATACATTATTTAACATATTAAACGTCCATTCCAATGACCGAAAACGTTGAAAAACAAAGATGCCTGATCATCGGATCGGGTCCTGCCGGCTACACTGCTGCCATCTACGCTGGTCGCGCTGATCTTAAACCTTTAGTTTATCAAGGCATTCAGCCTGGTGGCCAACTCACCATCACCACCGAAGTAGAAAACTTCCCGGGTTACCCTAAAGGGATCACAGGACCCGAGCTGATGGAAGACCTCAAGGCTCAGGCCGAGCGATTTGGGGCAGAAACCCGTTGGGGTAGCATCACCGAGGTTGATTTCTCACAACGTCCATTCATTTGCAAAGCCGATGATGGAAAGACCATCGAAGCAGAAAGTGTGATTATTGCCACAGGTGCATCGGCACGATGGCTTGGCATCCCTTCTGAGCAAGAGTTTATGGGTGCCGGAGTTTCGGCATGTGCTACCTGCGACGGCTATTTCTACCGTGGCAAAGTGGTTGCTATAGTTGGCGGAGGCGACACCGCGTGCGAAGAGGCCACCTACCTTGCCAAACTGGCCTCGAAGGTTTACATGATCCACCGTCGCGACGAATTCAGAGCCTCAAAAGCCATGCAGGCCAAAGTGTTCAACACACCCAATATCGAAGTGATTTGGAACAGCCGTGTTGCCGAAATAGTGGGAGAAAAGCAAGGCTTCATCAAAAGCGCCAACGGAATCGTGGTTGAAAACGTGCAGACAGGCGCCAGCAGTCGCATCGATATCGACGGACTTTTTATCGCCATTGGCCATTCGCCCAACTCCGATGTTTTCAAAGGTCAGATCGAACTTGATGAAACAGGTTACATTGTAACTGTTCCGGGTTCAACACGCACCAACATCGAAGGTGTTTTTGCTGCCGGCGATGTGCAGGATCACCATTACCGCCAGGCCATAACTGCCGCTGGTTCGGGGTGTATGGCTGCCATTGAGGCCGAACGGTTTTTGTCGTCAGCCGAATAAAAAAACGTTTTCCTAAACTGCTGCTGATGTGCAACAGGCCGCAATCCCGGGTGGATTGCGGCCTGTTTTTTTCAGGAATCAAACAATTTGCAACCTCAACCAACCAAAGCGACTAAAGAAGCTGCTGTTGCATCGTCAGAGCGACGAGAGAATTTCAGCGCGATGCTGCCACCTCTTTCATCCACCCTCCGATGGCTTCGAGGGCTTCGGGGGCAAAAGTCTCTTCGATGGTTCCGTATTCCATCGGGTTGCCTGTGGCAGAGTGTTGGAAAAGATGGTTAAGCCCATTCAGTTCAACCACCTTCACGCGTTGGTTGCCCCCTCTGCGAAGAGCTGCATCAACTAAGGGGAGGTTTTTTGCCGAAGGGACTTGCAGGTCGGTAGTTCCGTTGATGGCCAGCACGGGGCATTTCACCTTTTCGAGCCATGGCGAAGGGTCCCATGCAATGAAGGTGCGAAACCAGGGGTTCAGTATCTTGCGCAGCGTGATGGGCAACTGCTCGATGTGCTCTTTTTTTTCGGCATCGGTAAGGGTTTTGGCAGCGCCTACCTCGGCGGTTACCAGGTTTTTCATCTCCAGGGCAGCCAACGAATCGTTGGGCTGTTGCATGAGGATGGCAAAAAGTTTTTGATTGAGCGCCACCGCCTCGTTGACCGAAGCTTCCGATTCGCCGGCAGCCAGGCTTACCAGCCGGGCCTGATCGGCCATCAGATCGGTGCTTCTCTGTCCGGGGCCGGCCAACAACACGATAAAAGCCACCTGATGGTTGCGAGAGGCTACAACCGGGGCAATCATACCCCCTTCACTGTGGCCTGCAAGGCCAATTTTCTTTTTGGCGATTTCGGGGCGTGAAAGCAGGTATTCAAACGCGCCTTCAGCATCGTCGGCAAAGTCGAGTGATGTTGCCTTGCTAAAATCGCCGGTTGACTTTCCTACTCCGCGATCGTCGTAACGCAGCACGGCGAAACCCAGGCGGGTAAGATAATCGCTAAGCACCAGAAAGGGTTTGTGCGAGAGAAGCTCCTCGTCGCGGTTTTGGGGACCCGATCCGCTGATGAGTACCACGGCGGAAAACGGCCCCGAGCCTTCGGGCATGGTGAGGGTGCCGGCCAGCATCACCTCTTTGTTCGCACTGTTAAACTGCACCTCGTTCGACTTGTAGGGAAGTGGCGGTTTCGGTTCCTGTGGCCTGTTGAGGGTAAAGGGGCTGGAGGCTTTCGAGAGGTTGAGTGGCAGGCTCATTCCCCCTTGCGTCCAGGTGCCTTCGAGCAGGGTGTCGGCTTTGAGCGATGCCTTGTAGCTGGCCATGAGCGAAGGGGCATCAATGGTGAGTTCGTTGCCCTTAAGGGTCACTTTATCAAAAGGAATCCCTTTTGCGCCCTGATCGGGGCTGTCGAAGGTGGCGGTCACCGTGTCGCCCTTGCAAACAAAATGGAACACCAGGCGGAGTTTGATCCCCTGCACCTGAAGGGCACCATTCCATTCACCGGCAATCGTGGAGCACTGGGCTTTGGCCGTATGGAGCAGCGAAGCCCCTGCAAGCAGCAGAAAAGACAGAAAAATACGTTTCATGATTTAAAGAATTAAGGAGTTATAAAAGGCTCAGATATGGGCAATAAGAATTTTGGAACCAATTTCGGCAACAGCCAGCCCGAAGGCATACACCACACCTGCGCGGGTTCCTCTGACATTGGCAGTGATGCTCCAGGCATTGAAAATGAGTATGGCCGACCACACGGTGGCCCAAATCATCAACAAGGCCAGCACCACGGTAATCCAGAAAGCGGGCATGGTGAGAAGGGTGTTGGTGTCGAGCCTTGGTGTTTCGATGAAGAAAGAACTCACCACCCCCGGAAGCCCTGCCAATGAAGCGAGCAACATGGGAGCACGTGCCAAAGCCAAGGTGCCGGCCACATCAACCAACCTGAACTTCGATCGGCCAAAAAGGAGGGCCGCCAGGGTAAACACCACCACCAGCACCAGCCAGTTTACAGCCTGATCGGCAAAAGGGCGCCACCATTCCGATCCGGGATAAAAATGGGCATCGAGTACGCCATCGAAACGGAGACCCGAAGGGATGGCCAAACCAGCAGTGAGGAGCATAAACCCCCAGCCGGAAAGCAGTGCAGGGAAGCCCGCGACCCGTTCAAACGGGTTAAAAATCAGCTTAGCTTTCATGTGGAGTCTCTTTTTCTAGTTCGGAGATTCGGGCAATGATATCGTCGAGGCGGTTGCGCACCGACGGGTAACTGAGGTTGAGCAAACGGGCCATCTCTTTCAGGCTGCCGTTGCTTTTGATATAGTCGAGCAGGAAAACCTGATCCGACGACTCCAGGCGGCAAAGCACCGGGATGTCGAACCGTCCCTCGATGGCTGTCTGGCACTTGTCGCAGCTAAGGCTTTTCACCTTCATTCCCGAACCACATGCCGGACAAATTACCGGAAAACGTTTTACAACATTCATCATTCAAAATTTTCGACAAAAGTACAACAAAAATTAAATTTTACAACACAAAATCTAAATTTTATTCAAAATATTATGAATTTTAACAACGAATCAATGAATAAAACTTAATTAATGGATCACCCAGATGCCGGGGGCTCGTCCGCTCTCAAGCGAACATTCGCCTGAGAACCGGGGACTCGTCCGCTTCCAAGCGAAGATTCGCCTGAGAACCGGGGACTCGTTCGCTCCCAAGCGAAGATTCGCCTGAGATCATGGGGCTCGTCCGCTCCCAAGCGAAGATTCGCCTATGTGCTGGGGGCTCGTCCGCTCCCAAGCGAAGATTCGCCTGAGAACCGGGGGCTCGTCCGCTCGTGGATTGCCTGACCTTTCACCCCTGTTACCTTTGTCTTCTGAGTTTGTTGAGTTTCCTCACGAATGCGTCAGTTATAAACCGCACACCTCAGGCCACACTCTTCCCTAATCCATACCTCATAGTGTGCTAAAATACACGCTTTTCAATATTAAATTTTCAAGATTTTTTCAAGATTTTTACCATTGCCAATCAATAAGTTATGTCTTAGCAGCTCCTTGAATGGCCTTTTTGTGTCGTAAGGGGGGGGTCACCTTTTTGCAAAAAACGACATTAATATATATAGGGTGAATCATCAGCCCCAGGGTTGCTGACCACCAACATCGAAATTTTTGAAATATTCGCAGACAAAAAAGTGATGACCCCATTCGCTCATTCAGAAACGCTATCCGCAATCAGGCTCACAAAAAAAGTGACCCGCGAGGCAACCTTTCGGGGAGTGGATTCGACTATGAATTGTTTAACCAATGATATCGATTTGAAAAGCTTTACCATGATCTAACCATAACGCGCCATAATTACATTTCACCACACCAAAAGAAACCAATCATGAGATTCTTGCTTTCTTCAATACATCTCCTCCTGACGGTTGATTCCGCTTTACGGCGTGGTTTTGGCCATGTGGGGGGTTGGGTTGGATGGGCAAATGGGCAAGAGAGGAAGATACACGCATGGATAGATTCTCACAGATACCCTTTCGCCAGGAGACTGATTATTACATTTCATAGGTACCAGCACAAGATGACGCTTTCAAAACTTCTCGACAGAGTTTTTCTTGCCATCTATAAATCCACAGCCCCGTTGGTTGTTAAACCGGATAGATCGGGGATTTTTTCTCCGATAATGCTGGTTGGAAGGACCAGCAGTTGGTGGGTACATAATCGAATCATTTGTTTTACAACAAAGCATATCTTTGAATTGGGGAAAAATGACTGGGAGTATTTAAGCCGCCACCTGCTGCTTATTGGGTGGTGGCCTGTATAAAGCTGAGAATATCAATTACAGAGTATGAACATTGTAGTAAAAAACATGTATGTCCATTTTATTAATTAAAATTAATTGGCTAAATTTTTATTCATGAAAAAAAACACTTTTATATTATTCTTTTTCCTTTTTGCATTACTCCCAAATACTATTAAAACCCAGAATTATTTCCCGTTTCCTTCCGATAGTGCCACTTGGTATGTTTTAAAAGTAAGGGGTGAAATGATTCCTCCATATATATCTTATTATACTTATAAGTATGGGGTAATTGGAGATACCAACATTAATGGTATAACATATCATAAAATTTATGGTCTTAAAGACTCCGATAGTTTATATAGATCATATCAGGGAGCTTATCGGGTAGTACCCGATAGTTCTTTGGTTTACTTCTTTTATATGGAAGATTCTGATGAGTGTTTGTTGTATGATTATACATTAGTTCCCAATGATACCATTATGATAAGGGGTTTTCAATATGTTTGTGTAGATACCGGATCAGTCGTATTAAATAATAACATCAGCCACAAAATACAGTATATGTATGTGCCTGGAATTGACTGTATGCAAAAATGGGTTAACGGGATTGGAAGTTTAGGAATTCCATTTTGGGAACCTTATTGGGGCTGCTCAATGTCAATAGATGATGTGTTCTTCATGACCTGTTTTAGTTATAAGAATGAAATGATTTATGAATGGGACAGCAACCCTTATTTTACCGGATGTGTTGGAAATTTATTTATTGGAATCGAAGAAAATTTGGCTGAACGGCTGCAAGTCGTACCTAATCCGGTTCAAGATGCTTCAAAGCTGAAAGGTTTTCCAAATAATCAACAAAAAATCAGTTATCAGGTTCTGGATTATAGCGGGCGTACGATACTTCAACAAAGTAACGTTCATTATTCTGACATTGAAATTAAGAAAAATAAATTTAAACCAGGCATTTATTTTTTAAAGATTAACTTCGAGAATTTAAAAAAATCAGAAGTAGTCAAGTTTCTTATTTTAAACTAAATTAAAAAAAATATGAAAAATTTTTTAATCTTAATGTTTTTTTGCATTTTATTTACAATTTCGGGATTATCTCAGTCAATTCCCAATTATTATGATTCAAAGCAAACCTTAGATCAATATTTTGATGGGTTGATTAATACATATGGAGTCGAAAACATGCAGGGTAGGGATTATAATCCATATCAAAGATGGAAAAATTATTGGGAGCCAATTCTTTATCCACATGGCAATTTTTTAGTTGAGCGCCAAAACTTAGAAAATTATTTGAGTGATTATTTGAGTGGAACTTTCCCTCAAAATTCTACCACTTTTGAGCTTAATTGGTCGCTTATTGGGCCAAATAAAATGCCAGATGGAAATGAAAAAAGTTTTAAGGGATTAGGTCAAATCCATTACTTAGCTTTTGATCCAAATGATCCTACTGTCAGAAAATTTTTGCATGTTCACCTGCCGGAGGTTTATGGAGATCGGTTAATGGAGGTAATAATTGGGTGAATGCTGGAACAGATCAGGGTTTAGCTTTATGTGGCGTATCTAGTGTTGCCATTGATCCTAATAATAGCGAAACAAATTGGTTCGTGTCAACTGGAAATGGTGAACCTATGCCTGGGGGATTTTGGGCACAAAATGCAGTAGGCATATGGAGAACAACTTCTGGTGGTGCAAGTTGGGAAATGATAGGCTTGGGAAGTGTGTCTCAAATGAGGAAAATTGTTCTACAATGGCACCAAGATAATTTGCATTTGTTTGTTGCTTCAACAAGCGGAATTTATGAATGTGAAAATGGGTTATCCGCTAATCCAACATGGTCAAAACTTGTCTCAGGAAATTTCTATGATATAGAATTTGATCCTCAGAATAACGGAATAGTATATGGTTCTGGCACTGGTGCTAATTCATCAGTCTATAAGTTGGATTGGATTAATAATAACTATACTGAATTGCCAAACCTGGCTAGTATTCCACAAGAAGACGGTAGGCGCCTTATCATTGAGATATCAAATGCAGCACCAAATTATTTATTTATTGTCTCAACTTATTGGGATGGTTTGGAGTCTTCATTTTTGTATAGGTATGACCTTACAAATAATTCATTAGTTTACAAAGGTAAGTTACCAACTCCTAGCTATAACCCACAAGGAGTTGGTCCTGAAAGAGCGATGGGTTGGACTATTTCTCCAGTTTTAAATGGGTCAAATGATTTGAGTATGGTGCATGGAAACACAGCACCGATTCGCCAATCAAATAACTTATTAGACAATAATCTTTGTATTTGGTCGGATGTTTCTTCGAGTAATCCACTATACCCTTATTCCACATGTAAAATACACGTTGATATGCATTATATGTGTTTTGAACCTGATGGCCAAACACTTTGGGTTGGAAATGACGGAGGTGTTTTTAAATCAACCATGCCAGATTTAAAAAATAATTGGGAAGAAAAGAATGATGGTTTGGCAGTCGCCACAGTTCATCATTTGGCTATTAGCGATCAAAATGATGGCGTAGCCTTGAGTGGAGCTTATGATAATGGATCTGTCAGATATACAAAAAGTAATAATCTTTGGAGTGAAAAACATGTTGCTATAGGTGATGGTTTCCAATGCATTATTGATTGGAGTAATCCTTTAAGAATGCTTGTAAGCCCTCAATTCTCAATTCACAGAAGTATTGACGGAGGTAATAACTTTAGTCCTATTCAAAGTGGGTTTCACTGGGAAACATTTTTTGAGCAAAATAAAATTTTTCCTGATGTATTATATGGTACAAATGAATTTGGTGTGAAAAGTTCAGTTAATTTCGGCACTACTTGGTCAAATATTGCTGAATACCCCAATGTAAATGATAATAAAACATGGAGGGTGTATGTTTCTCCAACTGATGGAAATTATTTATATTCAAGTTGGTATGGAAATTCTTCCGGATCGCCTCAAAAAGTTTTTAAATCAACTACTGGTGGAGGTACTAATCCTGGCGATTGGGTAGATGTTGGCTCTCCATCAGAAAATCATTGGATAAAATCTATTTCAGTAGATTATTTCGATCCAAATCATATTTGGGTGGCTACTAATCCTCATGTTTATGATGTTAATACTTTAACACAAGAATGGACAGATATTTCAAATGGGTTGCCTTCTTATATCAGCATTAAACATCTTGAACAATTAAACGGTACTGAAGGGGTGCTTTTTGCAGGCACAAATTATGGGTTATATTATTACAATGAGATTGATCAAATTTGGCAGCATGTTGAAGGAAACCTTCCAAATGTAACAGTAACAGATATTCAAATAGACTTAGAAAATAATAGAATAGCTGTTAGTACTTTTGGTAGAGGTGTATGGGAAGCTCAATTACCTTGCACAACTGAAGGTAATGCTATGATTATTAATTCTAATAAAACATGGTCTCTAAACAGAAGAATTTCACAAAATGTGATAATTGAGCCAGAAAACACTTTAATAATTAACAACGCTACAATCAGGTTAACTGAAAATGCAAAAATTGTTGTAAAACCAGGTGCACGACTTATAATAAACGGAAGTAGGTTAACGAGTGTTTGTAGCGGCCCATGGCTCGGCATCGAGGTTCAAGGCAACTCCGACGAAATTCAGGCTGCTGCCTACCAGGGTGTGCTCGAGATCAATGGCGGAACCATCGAAAACGCCATCTGCGCCGTGAAAACTTACAAGCCCGATCCTTCGATGGAAACCGATCCGCTCGATCCACAATACTCTGGCCTGGAAGGCTGGACGGGTGGCATGGTGCTGGCTACCAACGCTACTTTCCGCAACAACCGCATGGGTGTTGTTTTCCCATCCTACCGTCTGGGAAGTGCAAGCTTCTTCGATGCTTGCACCTTTGAAACAACAGGGGACCTTCCGGATGCTTCAATCCCCGATTACTTCGTCAGGATGAACAACATTGCCGGTGTACAGTTTTTTGGATGTGTTTTCAGAAATACCAATCCCGATCCCGACCTGTTGCCCGAAAACCGCGGAAGTGGTATTTATGCCTATGATGCCACCCTCGTAGTTTCTCCTAAATGCCAGGATGCCAATTGTACAACCTTTGCCCGTGGAAGTTTCAGTAAGCTCTATTATGGCATCCGTGACCTCTCTTCAGGTGAAAACCGTACTACCTATCTCGACCGGCAAGATTTCGTAGATAATTTCCGAGGCGTCTATTTTGGAGGACGCAACTATGTTGAATTCACCCGAAACTACATTCGCCCCTACGCTGAACAAACGTCTCAGAATCCTCAAACTTACGGAGTGTATTTTGATCAGTGCACAGGCTATCATATAGAAGAGAACACCTTTGATTCAGAGAATACAGCCAAATTGGGCATCGGGCTGATTGTGCACAAATCGGGTCAGGAGGCTAACGAGGTTTACCGCAATACCTTTACGAACCTTCGCTATGCTTCCATAGCACAGAGCTTTAACAGAGGTAGAAACAACGAAGGCTTATGCTACAAGTGCAACAATTTTGAGAACAATCTTTACGACGTAAAAATTTCGCGCGAGAACGCCAGCCTTCTTTCAACCATGGATGGAATCGCTGGATATCAGGGTTACTACGCCTCTGACAACGACCAGGCTCCAGCGGGCAACCTATTCTCCAACATTCCCAATAACGGTAGTTTCGCGTTCTATAATTCGGCCAATATCATCAACTACTATAAACACCAAAATCCATTGTATTTAGAAAGACTGCTTCCAAAATATTGCCAGGGTACTGGAAGTGTATCTGTAATACCCGTTCCCTATACAGAATACAACAGCAGTGCCTGCCCTTCCAAACTCGATCTGGGTGATGGTACGGCCGACGACAGGGATATGATGGCAGCAGCATCGGGCGAGGCTACGGCCTTGTCGGCCGATTTGGCCACCTTAAAAGATGGAGGAAACACCGAGGCTCTTGCCCAAACAGTAGAGGCAGGAACCGCTGCACAGGCGGTCGAATTGAGAGATGAACTGCTGGCAGTTTCTCCCTACCTCACCGATACGGTGCTCGATGCCTCCATTCAGCAGGAAGAGGCCCTGCCCAATGCCCTGCTACGCGACGTGATGGTGGCCAACCCCCAGGCAGCCAAATCGGACGAACTTCTTACAAAGCTCGACAACCGCCAAACGCCCATGCCTAACGAGATGTGGAACGAGATCATGGGAGGAGCCGCTGTTAGCGGAGACAAGGAAAACATGGAGGCAGCAATTGGTTTTTGGAAGAATGAGGAGTATTACCGATGGAGCAGAATCAATCGCCGCATGTTGATCAACCAGGCTGTAGCCGACTCCATGGTTGAGGAATGGAGCAATTCAACCCTCACCGAAGCCCGCTCAAACCTGGCCCTCTATTATCTTGCTGCAGGGGATCCCAATCAGGGGATATCGGTGCTCGACACCGCCCTGGTGCAGCTTTCTGAAGCATCGCCCGAGTGGACCGAGTTGGTGGCTTTGCGAGGGTATATTCAGACCATCGCCACGGCCTATCCTCTGCCCGACACCTCGATGACGGCTTCTTTTGAGGCAATAACCGAACAATCAGACGGACTCGCCGAAGCCCTCAGCCGCAACGCCCTCATCCAGTCAGGAACCCTCAACTATAACGAACCGATCCTGTTGGACGAAGGGTTGAAGTCTTCCAATGTGCGCAAGTTCGGGATCAGACCAGTTGAAGAAAATAACCAGGAATTACTAAAAGTCTATCCAAACCCCGCAAAGGAGTATTTTATGGCTAAGGTGGAACTCTCTGGAAACAGAGGACTTCTACAACTTGTCTCATCAACGGGAGTTATTGTTCTCGAGCGAATTGTTGAACAATCTTCATCGCTAACAATTCCTGTAAGTCATCTGGCAGATGGAGTATATACAATCCACCTAACAGTAAACGGGGTGCATAAGGCCTCAATTAAAATAACTTTGCAATAATGCATAACCGTCAGATTATGCCGACCTTCCTGTCGGCATGATCTGACGATTTTAAAAGCAATCTGATATGTTGAAGATTTTACTTCTTTTCATGGTCATTCTTTCGTCAAGTATTGTTTCTGCCCAAATAAAAGACGTCGAAAGAAAACCACCCGTTTCTTTCAAGAAAGGAAATCATCAGGTTCATAACCCGTATGATTCTAAAACCGATCTGTGGCCAAAGGTCTATTTCCCGGGCAAAACCTTGGGCGGCTTAGATGTTACTGAATCATACGACTCAGGTTATTTAGTAACTGGTACTTTTGTTGATAACGAAGGAAACTTCACTTCTGGAATTATATTAAAAACTGATGTGAATGGAAATGCTTTATGGCAGCGACATATTTTATCAACAGGCAATAAGCTAAGCGTTATCTATCATACATACTGCACCCTTGATGGGGGGTCTGTTTCAACAGGATTAACAACCCAGGTTGATAACTGTCTTGAATACTATTGTCATGATGCATGGGTTATTAAACTCGATGCGTGTGGAAACATGGAGTGGTGTAAAGTTTATTCAGTCCCCAATGATATTGATTATGGAACAGACATAATTCAATTAAGTAATGGGAATATCATAGTTTTAGTGAATCTTTTTGGTTATGATTTAGCAGAGGAGCGCATCTGGTTGTTTTGTTTGTCGCCCGAGGGTGAAACGCTGTGGCAGAAGGTGTATCTCACCTCCGAACATCCCCAGTGGGCCACCAACGGGTATGGCTACACCTTGCTGAAAGACGACGAAGAGAACCTGCTGTTTACCGGCGAGTGCGTGGTATATGACAATTACATCAACCCAAATGCCTGGGGGTTCCAGATGCTGCACATCAAATTCACTCCCGAGGGCGACGAAATCTGGGGAAAACCCTGGTATATGGAGTATGACTCTAACAAATACTCTGGCAGGGTTTCAACGCAAGATTTCTATGGAAATTATTCAACAGGTGGCGGTAATTCCTCTGGGTGGATAGGATGCAATTGCCACCCACCGGTACTGTTTCGTCAAACAAAAGATGGTGATAAGTTTCCTGAAATTCAATATCCTCAGGGGTTGCCACAATATTATGGTGATGGTGGAATAACCGGCTTAGTATATCTGGAACCAAACAAAATAGCATTGGCGACTTCCTATATTGATGAACCAGGCTGGGTTCCGTGTCATAATGTTGTTCGTTTATCGGATACCCTTGGGAATATTTTGTCAGAGAATGAAGAGATGTACGATTGGAACAATATCATGAGTCTGGAGAAAACCAGTGATGGCCATATCTTAACGACCTCAGGCTATTGGGCCACTCCCGATTCCCTAAAAATGTTCCTTTACAAATACACCTCCGATCTAACGTATCCCCCCTTAGACACCCGCCCCTTGGTGTACGACTATCTCTGCCCCGAAGCAGTAAAACCCATGGACACCATCGTTCCCGATTGCGACATCATCGTGGGATTGGAAGAACCCATGCACCAGGCAGAACGTTACTCGCTGGTGGCTACGCCAAACCCGGCCTCAGAGCAGCTTACCCTCACCCTGCCCGACCGCATGATGAAGGAGTGGGAAAGCAACGGCCTGAGCAGCCGCACCCTCTACTACACCCTGCCCGATAACCTGCAGTTGCAGTTTACCGATGCCCTGGGCCGTTTGCACCAAACCCTTGCAGTGGCCAAAGGCACCCGGCAGGTAACGGTGGATGTGAGCCGGTGGCCGGCTGGAATCTACCTTGCCAGACTGACGGGAGGGAGTACTGTGGTGGCGGATGTGAAGGTGGTGGTGAGATAGGGGCATTATTTGTTTCTGGTTTCTTGTTTCTGGTTTCTTGTTTCCGGTTTCTTGTTTCCGGTTTCTTGTTTCCGGTTTCTGGTTTCCGGTTTCTGGTTTCTGGTTTCTGGTTTCTGGTTTCTGGTTTCTGGATGGTGCAACTAAGGGGGATGGATAGTGATTAGTGATTAGTGGCTGACGCCGGAAGATCAAAGCCTCGCTCCAATGGAGCGGGGCTTTGAATTGGTTTGACCCATCAGGCTTGCGGGGGTTCGGGAGCCTGGCGGTGGCGGGTGAGGTTGCTAAACCGCTCCACGCGGGCATTGAGTTCGGCCACCAGCGTGGTGAAGCCTTCAAGGCCGTTGATTTCGATCAGGGCCTCGATCCGTTGCACGATTTTACGGTAAGCCTGCTCTGCTTGCTTGCGGGCATCGGCCATGCGCAGCGGGGTCTTGCCGGCAGTTTCGGTGTAGCGTCCTGCCATAAGCGAAGCAAAGGCATTGTTGCGGTTTTGCAGTTCGCCGAGCCAGGGGGCGAGGTTCAGGGCAGCCACATCGGCAGCATGGGTAGCGTTGAATTCGGCTATCAGGCTGTTGATGGCGGCTGTTTCGGCATCGTAGGTTTTGATGGCGATGTTGCCGTAGGTGTCGGTCACCACTTTCAGGCGCGAAGCGGCCTCTTTGATGGCCGGGGTGAAGTGGAAACAGTTGGCCTCGATCAGCAGCACCAGTCCACGTGCAAGCTCGTCGCGTTGTTCATCGGCCTGGGCAATCTGAGCGGTGATGGCGCTTTTGCGGATGAAATTGAGGGCTTCGCCCTCGTTGCTGTAGGCTGTGTTCCACTGCGACATCAAAGGTTCGATGCCCTGAACCCCCGCGAAAAGCTGGTTCGATTCGGTCATAAACTCGTAGTGAGCCTCGTTGGAGAGGCGGGAAAATTTTAAACTGTTAATTCTGCTCATAATTTGACTGTATAAAAAGTTGAAATTGTCCTTCAAAAGTAACACTTTTTTTCGAGCGAATAAATATCACAAAAAAATTCAACTGCATTTTTTCTACAAAAGTTTTATCAATCGAAATCTCATTTTCGATGAGGGTTTTATCTATTACAATGTTTTACTGCAATGCCGCCCGTGGGCGAAGATTCGCCTGGAAGCCGGGGGCTCGTCCGCCCGTGGGCGAAGATTCGCCTGAGTGCTGGTGGCTCGTCCGCCCGTGGGCGAAGATTCGCCTGAGTACTGGGGGCTCGTCCGCCCGTGGGCGAAGTTTCGCCTGAGTACTGGGGGCTCGTCCGCCCGTGGGCGAAGTTTCGCCTGAAAGCTGGGGGCTCGTCCGCCCGTGGGCGAAGATGTGTCTGGGTGCTGGGGGCTCGTCCGCCCGTGGGCGAAGATTCGCCTGAGTGCTTGGGGCTTGTCCGCCCGTGGGCGAAGATTCGCTTGTTGGCCATTGGCTATTGGCTTTTAGCTTTTGTGTTGGCGTTGGCGTTGAGGCTCCTCACACCTTCTACCTCATTCTGAACAGATGGAGACGCACTTGAACGGTTTGAGACGCACGGCCGTGCGTCTCTACAGGAACAACCCCTTGCACCTTCACCCCGAATCCTCATTAATCAACCTATTAGGAAATGTTTGAGACGCACGGCAGTGCGTCTCTACGGAAACAACCCCTCGCCTCCCGATTACTATCCGGGACGCCCCTTCGCTCCTTCGCGCCTTCGCCCTATCTCCCCATCTCCCTCTCAAATTTTCAAATTTTCAAATCTTTGAATCTTCGAATCCTCTCCCCCTCTCCCCCTCAAATCTTCAAATCTTCAAATCTTCAAATCTTTGAATCTTTGAATCTTTGAATCTTTGAATCTTTGAATCTTTGAATCTTTGAATCTTTGAATCCCATACCCTTTTCCGGCCAAATCACGATCTTTGCGCCATGAATTCACCACATGTTAAACTTGAACTGCTGGCGCCGGCGCGTGACTTGTCAGCCGGACTGGCGGCCATCAACAGCGGAGCTGATGCAGTGTATATTGGCGGACCGGGCTTTGGCGCCAGGGCTGCCGCAGGCAACCCGGTGGCCGACATCGCGACGCTGGCAGCCTACGCGCACCAGTTCGGGGCCAGGGTGTATGGCACAGTGAACACCCTGCTCACCGACGAGCAGATGCCCGAAGCAGTGGCCCTGATTCATCAACTCTACGATGCCGGCGTGGATGCCGTGATTATTCAGGACGCCGGACTGCTGAACCAGCCTCTTCCACCGTTGCCACTTCATGCCAGCACCCAGTTCAACAACTTCACACCCGCTAAGGTGAAGTTTCTGGAGCAGGCGGGCGTGAGCCGCGTGGTGCTTGCGCGCGAACTCACTCTGGACGAGATAGCAGCCATCAGAGCACAAACGCGTGTTGAACTGGAGTTTTTCGTTCACGGCGCCTTGTGTGTTTCGCTCAGTGGCCAGTGTTATCTGAGTCAGGCCATCAGCGGCCGCAGCGCCAACCGTGGCGAGTGTGCACAACCCTGCCGGTCGTGGTACTCGCTCTACGATGGCAACGGGCAGATGCTGGAGCGCGACCGGCACCTGCTTTCACTCAAAGACCTCAACCTGTCGGCACACCTTGCTGGTCTGGTACACGCCGGCATCACCAGCTTCAAGATCGAAGGGCGGTTGAAAGACGAGAGTTATGTTCGAAACATCACGGCGCATTACAGCCACCTGCTCGACAGGTTTATCGAGGCCAATCCGGGTTTCATCAGGGCTTCGCAGGGGAAGACAGTGGCGGGGTTCGATCCCGACCCCGAAAGGTCGTTCAACCGCGGCTTCACCACCTATTTCATCGAAGGTCGCCAACAAGGAATCCATTCGCCCGACGGGGGCAAGGCTCTGGGCAAGTATATAGGAACGGTGACTCAGGTTCGACGCGATCATGTGGTGGTTAACCTCCTGCTGCCTGTGGCCAATGGCGACGGACTTAGTTTCGTTGACCGCGACGGACAACAACGCGGCGTGCGGGTCAACCGTGCCGACGGATCGCGCCTCTACACCCTCTCCAACGAAGGGATAACCGAAGGCACACAACTCTACCGCAACCACGACCACGCTTTCGAGACCCTGCTGCAACGAACCCCTGCCATCAGGAAACTCGAAGCCACAGCCACGCTTAACGAGACCCCCGACGGCATCAGCCTCACCCTCCAAACCACTGGCAACCTCACGGCGACCATCCATCGCACCATCGAAAAAATCCCCCTGACCGATGGCTCCAACTTCCAGACCTTCGCCACCGGGCAAATAACCAAAACAGGCCCAACCATCTTCACCGTGGCGGCCACCACCATCCATTGCCGTCCCCTGCTGCTGAAAGCATCGATGCTCAACGCCATGCGCCGCGAGGCTCTCGAACTGCTTATCCAACAACTTACAGCCAGTTACCGGCGCCCGCCTGCCAGCAACCCGTCATCTGAAGTCATCAGCCCCGAGAGCCACCTCGACTTCAGGGGCAACGTGCTCAACCAATGGGCCCGGCAGTTTTACGAAGAACACGGAGCCACGGTATCAGAGGCTGGGTTCGAGAGCGGCCTGCCCGCTGCTGGCAAACCCCTGATGACCACCCGCCACTGCCTTCGCTACGCCAAAGGAGCCTGCTTAAAAGAGGGTCATCGTCCGGAGAAACCCGGCACCGACGGCAGTTGGTGGCTCACTGGGCATCAGCAGGTTTACAGGTTGCACTTCGATTGTCGCCGCTGCCTGATGGAGGTTGTCGCGCCTGCTGAAGCGGAAATCGTACCTTTGCACCCAAAACCATCCACAAAATGAAACTCATCACCCCTGCCCCCTGGCCCGATTACGAACTGATTGATACCGGCGACTTCCAGAAACTCGAACGCTTCGGGAAGTACATCACCACCCGCCCCGAACCCAAAGCCATGTGGGAAAAGGCACTTCCCGAATCTGAATGGCAGAAAATGAGCCATGCCGTGTTTCGCAAAACGCGCGATGTAGATCCCGGCGATCGCGAAGAACGGGGAGAGTGGTTTACCAAACAGGGGATGCCCGACCAGTGGTTTGTTGACTTCAACCACAACCAGATCCACATAAAGATGCGGCTGGGGCTAACGCCCTTCAAACACACGGGGATCTTCCCCGAGCAGGCCGACAACTGGCGCTACATTGCCAACACCCTCGGCCAGATGAAAACCCCACACCCCAAAGTGCTCAACCTTTTTGCCTACACCGGCGCAGCCTCGTTGGTGGCCCGTGCGGCAGGTGCCGAGGTGGTGCACGTGGAAGCCCTCAAACAACTCATCGGGTGGTCGAAAACCAACATGGAAGCCTCGTCGCTCACCGACATCAGGTGGATGCCCGAGGATGCCCTCAAATTCGTGAAACGCGAAATCAGACGGGGCAACCTCTACCAGGGAATCATCATGGATCCGCCTGCCTATGGACGTGGCCCCAACGGCGAAAAATGGATACTGGAAGAGAACATCCGCGAACTGTTGCAACTCACCAGCCAACTGGTTGACCAACGCGATGGTTTCGTGGTAATCAACCTCTACTCCAAGGGAATCAACCCGCTCATAAGCCAAAACCTCTACGAGGGAACCTTCGGCCATCGGCCCGCGCTGGAATGTGGCGAACTCTACGTGGCCGACCGTGCCGGGCGACGAATGCCTTACGGAACCATCCTCCGCGACCGGTGGGGCGGCTGATGACCCACATCGGACAGACCGGGCGGTTTTTTTCTGTAAAAGAGCGCGCGGCAGGTTGTTGTGAAGGTTTTGTTCACTAAAAAGCGATGTTCATTTAAAATGAACATCGCTTTTTGGTGAACATTCATTGACAATCACCTTGGTTGGCAGGCACCGGGAGCGAATGAAAGCCAACCACCAGAGATAATTTTGCAGCAAACCAACCTTATTATCTTGTTATTTTTCAGGCATAAAAAAAGCCCCCCGTAGGGAGCTTCGCGGTCTGGACGGGACTCGAACCCGCGACCTCCGCCGTGACAGGGCGGCATTCTAACCAACTGAACTACCAGACCAGAAAATAAAGAACATCGTTTCGGCAAACCAGCCCGTTCCCCTGCACAGGAGGGAAACTGTTGCGGTCTGGACGGGACTCGAACCCGCGACCTCCGCCGTGACAGGGCGGCATTCTAACCAACTGAACTACCAGACCAGATTTTTAAAGAACTCGATTCTTCCGAAACGGTGTGCAAAAGTACAGCCTTTTTCCAAATCTGCAAAAGTTTTCTGATCTTTTTTTTGCTTTCAGAGCCCCGACACCAGCATCAGTTGCGAAACCAGCCACAAAATCAGGTTAATTCATGCTGCTTCCGCCCTGGTTTGCCGGAAAATATTGGAAGTCGCCTCCCGAAGCACCAAACCCGAAGCTCATGAAATACCAGCTTCGCACCGCGTTTCCGGCCTTAGTAGCCGGTGTCCAGTGCATCTCTTCGAGCAACCTGAGTGCTTCCTCGGTGCACCCGCCTGGCACATGCTGCTCAACCCTGAAATGAGCCGCGTAACCCGAAGGCTCCACAACAAAACGAACCTTCACCTTTCCGGCTATGCTTTGCTTGCGGGCCGCCTCCGGGTAATGTAGGTTTCTGGATAAAAACTCAGTCAACTTCACGCCCGGCTTCATCAAAGGCGAAGCCGGCGAGTCGGTTTGCCGCGTCTCGTAAACCACAACCGAAGTATCAACTTCCAACGAATCAAGACGATGAAAATCATACCCACGCCGCTTTACAGCCCTCTGATAACGCCTCCACGAAAAAGGAATCTGCACAGAAGTGGCCATCGCCACATCATTCCCGCCATTTCGGCCAGGATTCCACAACGCGCGGCGCACCAACCGCACAGCCTCCCGACCAAACACCGCGGCACCAGAACCCGTGGCCTGGGCATTGACAACACTGCCATTCTGCATCACCACAAATTCAACCTTCACCTCAGCATCGGCCTTAACCTCTCGCGCCTCGGGAGGATAAACCATCTCTTTTGCAAGATAATCGCGAAATTGAGCCTGCGTTCCCACATACGAAGGAGGCTCCGCCTGTCCCTGTGCAACTCCTGAAAGCATCAGAAAAGAGAGCATCATCAACCACCCCGATTTTATCTTTTTCATACGAAACACTATTTTTGGAGTAAATATACATTTTCCCAAACGAACAGTCCCCAACATCCACCCAAATTTTTCATGAACGAATCCTTATTGATACCTCTGCTTACGGCAACAGCCGCTCTATCAACGACGGTTGCAATAGCTTTGGGGTTGCTGTTGCAAAAAAATAAATCGCGCGCCGAAACCGACAAGCAGCAAATTGCCAAACTCAACAGCGAACTGGACAAAGAAACACTTTCGGCCAAAACCCTCCAAAACCAACACCACCAGCAGGTAACCAACCTGAGTGTTTCACTGGCCACCCTAGAAGCCGAAAACAAACACCTCAACGCTCTGATTGAACACATGCGAATCGATCGCGGCAACATGCTGCAGCAATTCGAACAACTGGCCACCACGGTCATGAACCAGCAACGAAACGCCATGACTGCCCAAAACCAGGAAACCCTGAAGCAATTGCTCGAACCCATGACCAGCCGCCTGGGCGAATTCAGCCGTCAGGTGGCCGACACCTACGAAAAAGGACTTCGCGACCAGATCGATCTTCGCGCCGAGCTCAAGAAACTCCATGAAGCCAACCGGATGATCACCAACGAAACCCAATCGCTGGTCAACGCCCTTAAAAACGACAACGCCACGCAAGGATCGTGGGGCGAAGTGGTGTTGCAGCGCATCCTCGAAAGGAGCGGCCTCACCGAAGGCGACACCTTCGTCACCCAAAAACAGGTAACCGACGACGAAGGACAACGACGACGCCCCGACGCTGTGATCCTTTTACCCGACAACAAACACCTGGTAATCGACGCCAAGGTATCGCTCACAGCCTGGGAAAAACTCGCTGCTTCAGCCGATGCCCCTTCCCACGCCACCTGGCTTCAACACCATACCGAATCGGTGCGCCGACACATCACCCTGCTGGCACAGCGCGACTACCCTTCGCTGCCAGGATACAACTCCCCCGATTTCGTTATCCTTTTCATGCCTGTTGAAGCAGCCTTCGGCGCTGCCCTGCAAGCCGACCCGTCACTCTTTCAACTGGCCTGGGACAAAAAAGTTGTACTCACGGGGCCGGCAACCCTGCTGGCCACACTTCGAACCGTAGCCTCGGTTTGGCGCATCGAAAACCAAAACCGCAATGTGCTGGAAATTGCCCGGCAAGGCGGATTGCTCCACGACCGCCTGATCAACTTCGCATCCGACATGGAAAAAATCGGTTCACAGATCGACCGGCTCCAATCGCTCTGGCAAAAAGCATCCGACAAACTATCGACCGGCAAAGGAAACCTGATTGCACGCGCCTCACGCCTCAAACAACTGGGAGCCACCACCCGCTCACAAAACACCATCACCAACCCCACCGACGATGACGACTCCGAAACAGACCAAAACTAAACACCTGCCAAAACTCTGGTTGGCAATCGCCATCCTCCTGACAGGTTGCACCCCGGTGCCATCCATGTTCAAGGCAAACTACACAACCGACTACCAACCCGCCCCACATTTGCCACAACGCCCCGATGTGGTTGCAAGACTTTTGGGCGACACCCTTGTGGTCTCTGCTTGTGTGTACACCAAAACCCTCAAGCCCGACAGCTCCGTTGCGGGAGGCCCGGCCTGGAGGTTCAACATAGAATTCAACCTCATCGACAAAAATTTCAAACCCCTCACACAATCCAACACCCAAATTGACCAAACCACAACACTCACAACCCCCTGGATTCCCGATACCCTGTGGCTTCACTTCAAACTAAAACCCCGGATCAGCAGCCAGTCTCCCGTTCTGCTAACCATCAAACTCACCGATGCGGTAACAAACACAACGCTTGAAAACTGGACCACCCTGTTGCCCTCCAATTATCCAATGCTCCAAACCCCCGGCCTGATCCCCATCACCTTTTGCGTGAAATCGGGCACCCCGATTTCAGCCCACCGGCTCCAAACCGACATCGCAACCCACTACACACCAACCATCCCTTCGCCACCATTCACTTCAGAAAACCGTCACCCGGCACCCGTTCATGCATGGAAAAGAATGCCCCCTGCAAAACAAAACCCTTTAAAGACTCCCGCGCCGGGCCTGATGCGCCTGACCGACAGCACCAGCCATCAGGAGACACTGATACTCGTTGCATCAAAAAATTTTCCTGCGGCCACCACACCCCAGGAAGGATTGTTGGCCATCAGATACATCACAACCCGCGAGGAATTCAGGCAGCTAACCACAACCAGCAACCTTTTGCAACAAATTCTTACCGTATGGGATCAACCCGATCAACCCGATCAAGCCGCAAAAAGAGCCCGGCAATACCTCGACAAAATTGAAGAAGCCAACCGTTTTTTCACCCGAAGCCAGCCAGGCAGCTTAACCGACCGCGGAATGATCTGGATTGTGTACGGGGTACCAGGCACAGTGTGGAAATCGCCTGGAATCGAAACATGGATCTACCATGAAACAGAAAACGGTCTCCCGTTGCGGTTCGATTTCGACCTTACACCCATACCAACAGGTCGGGAATGGATTCTGCGCCGCTCCGACCTTTTCCGCCCATCGTGGAACAAAGCAGTGAACCAATGGCGGCAGTAGAAGTGGCAGAGATTGCCTAAAGTGCTACCTTTGCAGCCAAATTATAAAATCATGAAAGACAATTCCCTGATATACGGAATCAGAGCCGTGATGGAAGCCATTGAAGCAGGACGTGAATTCGAAAAAGTAATGGTTCAGAAAGGATTGACCGGTGATCTCTACCGCGAGCTGATGCAAAAACTACGCGCCACGGGTACCCCGCTGCAAATGGTTCCTCCCGAAACCCTTCACAGGCTCACCAACGGCAACCACCAGGGAGTTGCTGCCTTTGTTTCGGCCATAACCTACCAACCCATCGAACAAATTATCCCGATGCTGTTTGAACAAGGCCGCAACCCGTTCATTCTGATACTCGACCGCGTAACCGATGTGCGCAACTTCGGAGCCATTGCCCGCACGGCCGAATGTGCCGGAGTGGATGCCATTCTCATACCCGATCACAACTCGGCCCGGATCACTGCCGATGCCGTTAAAACATCGGCCGGAGCACTTCACACCATCCCGGTATGCCGCGCAACCAACCTCTTTCAAACAGTAAAATTCCTTAAAAACAGCGGTATCACCCTTTTTGCAGCAACAGAAAAAGGCAACATCCATTACCACTCGATGGCCTACGACCAACCCCTGGCACTCATCATGGGTTCAGAAGAGAATGGCGTATCGGCCGATCTGCTTAAAATAAGCGACCACCTGGTGCGAATTCCCCTGCTGGGAACCATAGGCTCACTCAATGTATCGGTGGCGGCCGGAGTCTTGATGTATGAGGTGATCAGACAGAGAAACTACCGCGACATTCCGACTGATTAGCGCGGAGTCACCACTGCCCCACCTTCCTTTACCGATTGAAAGGCAATACCCTGATCTGTTAAAGCCTTTTTCCACTTTTCGTGAAGGTATTCCGAGAGGTTGGATGCCAATACCCACCGTGCGCTGTCGATGCGCGGAATCACCCACCCGGGCCTGATTCGCGGTCGCGAACCCACGATCACCCAATCCGCCTTCAAACGGCTTTGACCCCTGGGCAACTTGAAAGAGCTGTCGATAACCACCACTCGACAACCATCCAGAACCAGAAAATGAGCCGACAAAGAATCGCTTAACCCCAGACACTTGTAAGAGGATTGCTTGCCGCCAACAGCAAAATAGCGGTTTAAAGCATCTATAGAAAAATCGGGGACCTCGCTGGCCGAACCCAGCCAACTGGCCTGTCGCTGCAACACGGTTCCCAACAACAGATGCTTTCCTCCATCGGCCACCACAAACGCTTGTTGCCGACCGTATTCAAAACGCTGAATCTGCACCGAAACCACAAGCAAAAGCAGCGAAGCCAAAGCCACCAACAAACCCTGCCTATGCTTCATAACCAACCAAAACAACAACCCCACAACAACAACGAAAAGCAATAACGCATCCTGAAAACCAAAAACAGAAATATGGGTGACAGACCCGGGCAGCCGCTCAATAAAACCAACAAGATGGTTCATCAACCCAATAAAAAAACCCAGCAACCACGACAACCCCTGACCAACCCACGGTAGCCAAAACAATGCAAGAGTTGCCATACCACTAACCAAAATCAAGAACGACAAAGGGATAACCACCATATTAGACAACAAGAAATAATTCGGGAACTGATGAAATCCCAACAAAGTGACCGGCATGGTGAACAACTGGGCGGCAATAGAAACAGTTACCAAATCGCGAAAATAAACCACAACCTTATTGTTTGCAGGCCAAGCCATTGCCAACACAGGCTGAAAGGTTACAATACCGGCAACAGCAGCGAAACTCAACTGAAAACCAGCCGAAAAAAGATAATACGGATTGATGCACAACAAGAAAAAAGCCGATGCCATGAGGCTGTTAAGAACCGATGTTCGCCGGTGAAACCCTTTCCCTAAAGCCACGAAGGTAAACATGGTAGCCGACCTTGATACACTGGGCGACAAACCGGTGAGTACCGCGTAACTCCATATGAGCAAAAGCAACAACACCGTTCTGGTTGCTTCGCCCCACTTTGATCGCGACAAAGGAAAAAGCAAGGCAGCGAAAATGGCATAAAAAATCCCCACGTGCAATCCCGACACACACAACACATGCATGGCTCCTGTCCCCGAGTAGGTTGCCCTCAACTCGCTGTCGAGCAAGTCGTCGTAGCCCAGCAAAATAGCCGCGGCAACCGATTGCACATCACGATCGGGAAGTTGGCGCTGCACGATGTTCACCATTTTCTGTCGCAACAATTCCGAATAATAAAACAGCGATTTTCGGGGGTTGTGATCGGCCACCATCCAGCGCCCAGGGGCTAACCAAGCCTGATAATGAACACCCTGACGAGCCAAATAAACCTTGTAATTGAAAGCCCCGGGATTCAAGGGTTCGGGAACAGACCTCAGGGAACCAGCCACAGCAATTGTCTGCCCGATGGATGGGAGCCTGGGAGTGGCTAACGGGAAATAAAGCAAAATGCCAGAATTAAAATCACGAAAAGTGCCGTTCTCTTCAACAGCCAAAACCCTTGCTTCAAGCCTCACACTTTTGGCCCCAGGTTTTGGCAGCGATACCACCTCGGCCAACCATCCTTTGGATCCGTGAAGAGGAACCAGGGTTGGATTGACGTTCCTGATATGGTAGCTTTGAGTTACCACGATTCCCGCGGCAAAAACGAGCAACAGAAGAAACAAACCGGTGAGCCACCTGGTTTTACGGCTTTCACCGAACCTGTTGAACAACAGCAGAAAGCACACCAACAGGGAGAGCGCAGCCACACCCAGCCCAAACCCTGAAGGGATCAGGCCTGAGGCCTGATCACAAACAACAATCCCCGAAACAAAAGCCAATAAAAGACGCAGGAGCGGTAGGGTGCGATAATTCATGATTTATTGCTTTCTGATAATGCCAATGCGAGAACCAATCCGGAGAACCGTTCACAGAAACTGCATCAAAAAAAACCGTGAGAGAGATGCTGTTGGTGCTGAATCAGGAACTCTTCACATAAAAAACAGGCGAAAACCCCTGAGGAGTTTTCGCCTTACATTACATTTTTACAAACCGATGGCAACACCGGCATAGAAAGTAAGAACCTGGTGTTTGGCCGAAGCATCGTCCACCGGTTCTTTCACAATATTAGTCATACCCATCATGTAACGCGCACCGGCTACAAGTTGGGCAGGCCCAAGATTGAAGGTCATTCCGGCACCGGCAGCTAAACCAATATCGGTCGATTTGTAATAGCTTTTCGTATCGGCTTCCTCGTCATAACTGAACGTAACCCCGTCGATGGTAGCCGTCCCTTTTAGCAGCGATTTGGCATTAAGCAGTATGCCTACGTAGGGGCCAGCCTCAACATGGAAGAACGCAAGGTTGGCTTTGAGCAAAACCGGGAAAGTAAGGTAGTTGAGTTTTTCGCTTATCTCGCCATCAAAAGATACCGAGGCTTGCGTGTTTTTCTGAACGGATAAATCGTTGAGGTATTCAAAATATTTCGAATCAAATTTATTTCCACGCGGGTCGTAATTGCCCTCAATCTGAAGCGAAAGAAGAGGTACAATTTTGTAGTTCAGATAGAGACCGTAGGTGGGCGAGGCCAATACCGACATGTTGTCGATCATGGCTTCATAGGCATCGCCACTGCCACTCACACTGATTCGGGCAATATTGACACCAGCTTTGGCTCCTATTTTTTGAGCCTTGAGATCGGATACACCGGCCAGCAATGCCACGGCCAGCAACCCCGTTACAAATAGTTTTCCTTTCATAATCATAACATTTAAAAATTAACAATTTAGGATCATAGCAATAGAACAAAGATAGAACAAATTATTAGCAAACCATGCTGCATCAATCCATGGCAGAACGGTTAAAAAGCAAATACCCGATGCTAAACACCACCGACCAGGACTCTGTTTCCTTGTCGAAATAATTAACACTTAAACTAACCGGGCCAAGTGGCGTGTGAAGCACAACGGCTCCCATCCCCATAAAAGCCCTGTCGGAAAAGCTCTTTCCGAATTTCGCTTTTTGCCGTTCGGTTTCCAGAACCGGGTTGAATGGCTGAATAACATAGCCCTCCATCCTGAAATCAGCATATTTTGTAAGTTTAAAAATATTCTTCGAGCCCACGGTGACATAAGCATTGGCTCTGAAATCGGGAAGAAAGAGCGTTTGCGACCATGGAACAGGCGATGATTGCGGAAGAGAAAGCAAGCTTGCTGTATAATTCGAAAAGAAGGGCTTGCTCGACAGAAACAACTCAGAATAAACCCCAAGTTTCATCCGTCCAAGGGTCTCGAAGTAGTTGTCGTAAATCACCTTAAACTGCACCCAATCGTGGTTTGCTTTCGTGACCGTGCGGTCCACGGCATTGCTGCCAGGTTCAGTGGTTTCACGGCCGGCCACGTACCGAAACTTCACCACGAATCGCGACCCTGAGGTGGGAAACTGCTTTTTGTCCATAGAGTTTAATTCCAGACAGATTCCCGGAGAAATAAATCTAAACTCAGTAAAATCGAGGGTATCGGTTCTAAGAAAGACATTGTCCTGGTAATAGTTGTGATCCACAAATCCAAAATCGACACCTGCAGTCAAAACCCCTTCATTGGTAATAGGAACCCCTCCCCTTATGCTCATGAAGCTTTCATCTTTGATCAGATAGGCAGGCGTTTTGTCCTCAATAAAATAGCTAGTACTTTTGAAAAAATTAAAACGGTTCAGCGTAAAATCACTTTCTATAAAAAGTGGCGTCTTGGTTGGGAAATCAATCCGTCCCTTCACCTGACCCGAAGTATAAAACCGACCGATATAAGCATTGAAAGCAACCGATTGCGACCACTTGTTGAGGTGGTTGTATTTCAACTGCAAGAATCCCATGTTGTTGGTGGCCGATGAGATGATACCTCCGGCCTGCAGCTCGTATGCTGGGGCTTTCTGAACATCAAGGTGCAAGGCAAACAGTCCTGTGTTGCGGTTGAACCGGATTCGGGGAAAGACATAACTAATTTTGTTATCAGCAACCAATTTATAATAATCTTCACGAAGATCGGTCAACGAAACAAAGTCCTCATCGTGTTTTAACTGGCTTTTGAAATATTTCTGCTGCGAAGCAGACACCCCGTTCACAACAATAGAATCTATCATCAATTCGGGAATCATGGATCGAAAATCGGCCCGTCTCTTTTCATAAAACCCGGGCTCACTCCTGCGCTCAATAAACCTGACAATGCTATCCATAACACGAATGGTAGCCACATAACCACTGTCAATAAATTGTGGCGCATAGGAAAAGTCGTTTACAGCAACCTGCAGCAAACGCGGTTTCACCAAAAAGCCGCTATCGATAGGGATATCGTACGACGATTTGGCCATCAGCATGTTTTCAATCTGCGAAACAACATCGTCGGCCGATGGCTCGCCATAATTTCCAGCTGCCTTACATCCGATGATCACATTGGGTTTGAAATCGTTGAGAGCCACATCGGCAGGAAAATTGTTGTACATGCCCCCGTCAAACAAGAGTTTTCCGTCAATTTTAATCGGCTTGAAATAAAACGGGAAGGTCATGCTCGCCCTGATGGCATTTCCAAGATCACCCTTTCTTAAAATCATGGGTTTGTTGGCGTAAATGTCGGCTGCAACACACCTGAACGGCACCATCAAAGAATCGAATTGATAGCCACTGGCAGCTGAGGCTCCTGAAAACACCTCCATAAACTGAAAATCCATCACATAGGGTGAAACCAGGTTGGTGGGAATTCGAGGTTTCAGGGTACTTACATAATCAAAACTGAATCGGCCCCAGCCGGCGTTTCTATCGTCGGCTTTAAAGAAATACTTATAATCAGGGTTGATGCTTCCGTCAGCCCAACGTTGAAATTCAGGAGAACTAACCAGATAAGCCATTTCATCGGGCGAATAGCCAGCCGCATACAAGCCGGCAATGATGGCACCCATCGATGTACCAGCTACATAATCAATTGGAACATGATTCTCTTCCAAGGCCTTCAGGAATCCAATATGGCAGGTACCTTTCGCCCCTCCCCCGCTCAGAACCACAGCAACACGCTGGGCCTGAATACCATAATTCAAACCAACACACATTGCAATGAAAGAAACGACCGTTTTGAGATAACCAGATTTCAATTTCATAAAATACCATTGTTTTTTCAAAAGTACTAAAACAAATGGATTGTAAAAAAAAAGCGCACAACATGTTGTGCGCTTTTTGAAGCAATTTTATCAGTTAGATTCGCGACAAGGCTTGCTCGAGGTCGGCAATGATGTCTTCAACATCTTCAATGCCAATTGCCAGACGAATCAATCCATCAGAAATACCAGCTTTTTCTCTGTCGGCTTTGGTCATTTTGGAGTGGGTCATGCTGGCAGGATGCTGAATCAACGATTCGATGCCTCCAAGCGATACCGCCAGCATCAACATATGCACGTTGTCCATTACAATTTTTCCTGCTTCAAAACCACCTTTCACGCCAAAACTAATCATGGCTCCCGGGCCCTTCATCTGCCTTTTACCCAATTCATACTGAGGATGTGAAGGCAGTCCAGGATACAGAATCCACTCCACTTTTGGATGTTTCTCGAGGTATTGAGCCACTTTCATGGCATTCTCCTGTGCACGATCAATTCTGATGGCCAGAGTTTTCAAACCCCTGCGAGTAAGGAAGGCCTGATGCGGATCCATGTTGCAACCCATGTTGTTCATCACCGCTCTGATTTTTTTCACCTCGGCGGCCTCTTTTGCTATAACGATACCGCCAACAATATCGGCGTGACCGTTAATAAATTTGGTCATTGAATGAAGCACAACGTCAGCACCAAGGAGGAGCGGATTTTGCAGATACGGGCTGCAAAAAGTATTGTCGATACAAACAGGTATGCCCTTGCTGTGAGCCAACTCCACAATTGCCGTGATATCGGCAATAGTCATAGTCGGATTTGCCGGTGTTTCAAGATAAATAAGGCTGGTGTTGGGACGGATGGCTGCTTCTACTTTTTTCAAATCTGAGGTATCAACAAAAGTGCTTTCAACACCAAATTTCGAAAAAAGATTTTCCATCACAACACGCGAAGGACCGTAAACAGCTTCGTGACCCACCATGTGCTTTCCAGCTCCCAAATAAGCCATATAAACTGTAGTTACAGCTCCCATCCCCGACGAACAGGCTACTGCTCCGGCTCCATGTTCCAACGATGCCACCGTTACTTCAAGGTCGCGGATGGAGGGATTGCCCAAACGGGTGTAGATGTAACCATCCTCCTCACCGGCAAAGAGTTTTGCGCCATGCTCTGAATTGCGAAACCTGAAAGTTGAGGTTTGGTAAATAGGGGTTACGGCACTGCCACGTTCATCTTCAATTCCACCCTCGTGTATGAGCTTTGAATTGAAACCTGCATTTTTTGTATCCATTTCTTATGGTTTAGGTAATTTTTTGATAGAGATTGCAAAATTACGAACTTTTGTTCAAAACCAGGGTTGATTACCACTCTCATGAACAATTGGCTTGCTGTGATGTTAAAGCACAACTCAATCTATGGTCAATTATAATTCATCAATCTACAAATCATGAAAAAAATTCATTTTCTGACGTTTACTCTTCTCATCTTTGTTTTGGCTGTTTCAGCCCAGCCTGACGCCGACACTACCAGGCCTTGGAAAAAAGGGATGGAAACCGGACTGGGCATTACCCAGGTATCCCTTATCAACTGGGCCTCGGGGGGCGACAATTCGTTGGCTGGCAATGCGTTCATCAACATCACGGCAAATTATTCAAAAGGGAAGCACAACTGGGACAACAGCGGTCAGTTTGCTTTCGGATTGATAAAAAACGGCGAACAAGGCTTGAGAAAAACCGACGACAAAATTGATCTTCTTTCGAAATATGGCTATAAAGCCGGCAATCATTGGTTTTACAGCGCTCTGGCGGGTTTTAAGACTCAATTTGCCAATGGATACGATTATAAAGTCAGCGACTCAGTGGTTGTATCGAAACTGCTGGCACCTGCCTACCTGATGATGGGTTTGGGTATGGATTACAAGCCGTCGGAGAACTTCTCTGTCTTTATATCGGCACTAACAGCCAGGTTAACAGTGGTAAGCGACGAGAAATTAGCTGATGCAGGTGCTTTTGGGGTCGCCCCGGCCCAATACGACGACAACGGCAACCTGCTACAACACGGGTCGAGCACCTTGTTGCAACTTGGGGCATCGGTTGTTAGCGATCTTAAAGCCAAATTGATGGAAAACATCACGCTTCAGACACGACTTCAACTGTTTACTGATTATTTAAAAGACCCACAAAACATTGATATCGATTGGAAGGTAATGGTTGTGCTTAAGGTCAATAAATACATCTCGGCCAATATCGCCACCAACCTTATCTACGACGACAACATCACCATCACCGATAAAGAGGGTCGCAGCGGTCCGCGCACCCAATTCAAGGAAGTCTTCGGAATTGGATTCAATTACAAGATTTGATCATCGGCAGGGCTGCCCGTTTCAAATCTGCCCGATCCGCTTGCAAACCTGCGCCAACGATCGATCACCTCAACCATATCGGCGGGCAATTGTGAATCGAAGAACATCAACTCACCGGTCGCCGGATGCGTAAATGCAAGCGAACGAGCGTGCAAAGCCTGACGGGGTAAAATTTGCAAATTGTTTCGCACGAAACATTTGTAACTGGAGGAACTCAATCCCATCACCATGGTGGCACCACCGTAAACCTGATCGCCAAAAAGCGGGTGCCCGATATGCTTGAAATGAGCCCTGATCTGGTGCGTACGACCTGTTTCTAAACGGCACTCCACCAGGGTAACGTAATGAAATCGTTCGAGGACTTTGTAGTGGGTTATGGCCTTCCGCCCAAAGTCTTCATCATTGCTCACCATCATTACTTTACGGTCGTATGGATTCCGCCCAATATTTCCTTTGACAGTACCTTCATCTTTATCAAAATCACCCCATACCAAAGCTGTATAGCGACGGTCGATGGTATGGTGAAAAAACTGACGCGCAAGAATGGTTTGAGCCATTTCGGTTTTAGCACATAAAATGATACCAGAGGTATCCTTATCGATGCGGTGAACAAGCAGGGGAGCTACCGGTTCTCCGCGGCTGTTTGTCATTCCCTGCAATCTAAATGTCAACGCGTTGAGCAAAGTACCCGTGTAATTTCCATGCCCTGGATGCACCACCATTCCAAACGATTTGTTGATAACCAAAAGGTCGTCGTCTTCATAAACCACATCCAACGGAATGTTTTCTGCAATCACCTCAAACTCACGTGGAGGGGTTGCCATCACGATCGAGATGATGTCAAGAGGTTTAATTTTGTAGTTCGATTTAACCGATGTATTGTTCACCAGAATGTTGCCAGCTCTGGCAGCATTCTGAACCCGGTTTCTCGAAACTCCTTCTATTCTGTTTTGAAGAAACTTATCGATACGAAGGAGCGATTGCCCCTTGTCAACCTCAAACCTAAAATGCTCATAAAGTTCGGCATTCTCTTCGCTGCCAGAAGATTCCAACTCTAAATCGTCAGTTTCACTCATTGGGCTATCAGCAGTTTTTGTGTAAATGTTGAGTTTGTTTCCGCAATGGTAACCCTCACAACATAAACGCCATTCTGACAATTCCGCGGGTTAAACTTTCCAAAACTCTGTTGAGAACAAACAAGGCGGCCAAACAGGTCGTACATCTCCACCCGGGATTCGCCCACAGGCTCACCATCCAGAACCAGGTTCACATCGCCTGAATGACGATAAACGCTGGGCCACAACTCCAGTCCCGACTTAGGTTTTCCGGCAACCGGTGTGGCAGGCATAAGAGCCTTTCCCAATACGGGCCTTATCATTATCGTTCCCGGAAATTGACTCTTTTGCCAGGTTCCATCAACGTTAAAATAGTTGTTGTTACGGTTATCGCGCGAACGATCAAAACCGATGTTGAGATTGTCGTCGGTGGTTTGCAAAATCCCTACAAAGAATGAATTAAGAACCGGAACCGGTTGATTGAGCAACACCTGGGTATAACGGTAGAGTGAATCGGAATAGGTGGGCCTGATAAGTTCATGCTGGTAGAGTACGCGTCCGGGTGTACCGTTATCGTCGGACCAAACAACCAGATAATAATACTGTTGATTGGCATTGTTAACCACCCTGTTAAAGTAAAGACGAACAGCTCGCAGCGTATCGGACTTTGAAAGCATGTACCTGACAGCCATACGGGCACCAGCAGGAGTGAGGCCGTAGCCCAATTCGGGAACGCCATCGTCGTAGGCAAAAAAGTTGGTCATGCGCTGTTCGAAGATGATCGTGTCGCCCAAACCCGGATCGTCGCCCTTGAGGATGTGCCTCACATAAAAGGAAGCCGAATCCTGCAACCCGTATGGATCGATTGGAAGAATGGTCCTAACAGGGGGCTTGGCCCACAGGCGATTTGAAAAATATCCGGAGTTGAGAAAAGGCTCGATGTAGTAATTTCCACCATCGTACGACGACACAGCAGTACCGTCGCCCTGCAATACCTGATAGCCATAGCGGGCGGGAAGAATTGAAGCGTGACGGTTGGTGATGAACATCGACAGGGTATCGGTGATGTAGGCTGTTGGATCGTCGCTGTATTGGGTATAAGGAACAGCATAGAAGTTTCGAAGCATCGAGGGAGCTTTCTCTGCAAAGCCGATCCACCTTTCGGTGGAATCGTTGTAACGTCCGTCGGTCTGAAGTTTTACTCCATCCAGGTTCCAGTGGTCCATGCTGCTTTGCCAACTGGGGAGCATATCGCCCGAAAGACTTGCATAAGCCACGAAGCGAAATTTAAAATCAGACCTGAAAAAAGCTGCACTGTCCACTATCGGAACATTAACTCTTCGGCAATAGGTACCGTAATGGGCATAGAAGGTGTCCAATTTCATGCCCGGTGTACTCCAAACCGTTCTCCACCACGGCACCGGCACAGTATCCAGGAACTGCAAAACCAAGGAATCGGCAGGTTGTGGATCGTTGCCAAGACCCTGGGGCTGATAATAAAAGCTTAAGTAAAGGCTGTCAGAAATTTTCAATGCCCGCTTGGTTGGAGAAAATAAAGAATCGAGCCTGATGGATCTCGAGGTAAGTTTATCGGCCATAAAAGGGGCAAAGGTGGCCTGGGAGTAAATCTTTCCTGTTGAATCGAGGGCATCAAAAGTGGCAACGCCTCTGTTGAACGAACGGTAGGCAAAATCGCTGTTTATAAACACGTTTTTATCAGCCCAGATGGTCTGATCGGGATAAACAGAGGATTGGGTAAAATCGTCGTAAAGGGGCAGGGTTAAAGGTGCATTGACTGAGGCTGCCTTTTTTGTTTGGGCATTTATGGCAGGTTGCAATTGCTTGCCTAACAAAACCGGATTATCCATGACCGGAGTCAGCAATTCCTGCGATAAAACTGATTGAGAATAACCGAGAAGCAAAAGGAAGGCAACCGGGGTGTATTTGAATATTTTCATCTATCCTTTAATTCATTTATCGTATTCAATTGAAAGCCCTATCGTTAATCGTTTTTAAACCATAAATCTACTGACTGTCCGGCTTCTAATGAGCTACCTGCCTCTGGCGATTGTTTACTCACTTTGCTACCAAACTCATCGAGTCCGTCTTTAAAAACCACTTTCCCAATATTGAGCGAAGCGGAGTGAATCAGGCGGTAAGCTTCACGCATGTCGAGTCCTTCAATATCGGGCACCACAGCGGGGGCAGCATCAGGCGCTTGTTCAACCACCAGAACCACTTTGGAATTTCGGTCAAGCTCGCGACCCGCAGCAACCGGTTTCCCATTGAAAAGCTGTCCGACTACGGCATTGTTGAATTCGCCCGGAATAATCTGTAAATAATCAATTTGCAGGTTTGCCATATTGATTTTTTCAACAGCCTGCCTAACACTCAAATCTATCAGGTTGGGCATTTTCACTTTCTCGGGTGTCGATCCCGCAACAGTTACATAAACTTTCCTGTCTTCTTTGACAAAGGTAGCGGGCAAGGGGTCCTGAATCAGAATGGTGCCCCTCTCTTGCCGGGGATCGTAAACCGAGTCCATCACAATCATGCTAAAGCCATAAAACGCAGCAGAATCAGAAGCCTCCTCCATCGATAGACCAACCATATCGGGCAGAGGAATTTTCTCTCCATGATGCGTAAACAAACTGATTATCTTAAGAGTTAGCCAAAAGAGCAAAACAGATAGCCCGATCATTAGCATCAGATGACGCCAAAACAACCGGGTGAAAAAGAATTGTCTCCACTTCATGAGATGGGGTGGTTAATTAACAACACAAACAGGTTAAAAACTTCCGGGCACCTGATTTATTGCCCGGCACCACAAAGATAGAAAATTATTCAGCGCTGGCAGAGGATAGCCGTTTTGTGCTTACTTTTGCCCACCTAAAATGAAGCATCCCTTAAATATGAAGAACAAGAAGTTAAACCTGGCTGTTGTAGCAGGTGGTGATTCAGGAGAATATGAAATCTCGATCAGAAGTGCTGCTGTGGTAATCGAAAACCTTAACCATCAAACTTACAACAAGTTTCTTATACACATCAAGGGCTCCTCGTGGACCTTTATCAACCAAAACAACGAAGAATGCCAGGTTGACAAAACTGATTTTTCCATTGTAGTGAACAACGAGAAGATTAAATTCGACTGCGTTTTTATTGTAATACACGGCACTCCGGGCGAAGATGGCAAACTACAGGGGTATTTTGACATGCTTCACCTCCCCTATACTTCATGTGGCAGTATTACCTCTGCGCTTACGTTCAACAAAAGCTTCTGCAACAAAGTTGTAGCTGCATTTGGAGTAAACACGGCTCCATCCGTTCATCTTTTCAGACACACCCTGATTGATGCTGAGGCCATCCTGGAAAGGGTGGGACTTCCTTGTTTCGTTAAACCCAATTGCGGAGGCTCGAGCGTTGGAATGACCAAAGTAAAAGAGACTTCCGGGCTTTTGCCTGCCATCGAAAAAGCATTTGTTGAAGACCAGGAAGTTTTGATAGAAGCCTTCGTGAAAGGGAGAGAGATTACCTGTGGCGTATTTAGACATGAAAAACAGATAGTTACACTTCCCATTGTGGAAATTGTCAGCAAAAAGGAGTTCTTCGATTTCGAAGCCAAATACAACCCCGAACTTGCCGAAGAACTTCTCCCTGCGCCCATTCCTGAGGCCATCGACAAACAATGTAAAGAGATTTCATCGATGCTTTACGATAAACTTGGATGCAAAGGGGTTGTCAGATTCGACTTCCTCTTCAACGACACAAAGATCAATTTCCTGGAAGTAAACACTGTTCCGGGGCTTTCAGCCGAAAGCATCGTACCCAAGATGGCACGTTTTGCAGGCTTCACGATGTCTGGTTTCTACGATGTGCTGATTAGAGAAGCACTATCACAGGCGAATCGCCGGCTATTTTAAGGTAGTCAGGAAACTGATTAACTGCCCCATGGCACGCCCCCTGTGGCTGATGCTGTTTTTCACAACCGACGTCATCTCTGCAAACGACTCGTGGAATCCATCAGGTAAAAATACAGGGTCGTAACCAAAACCACCTTCTCCGGTTGGCTCAATCAGAATAGAACCTTCCACTACGCCATCAAACAAATACTCGTGGCCATCTATAATAAGCGCAATTACAGTACGAAAACGTGCTTTCCTGTTCGAAATCCCAGCCATATTGCGAAGCAAGAGGTTCACATTATCGCTGTAGGAACACCCTTCCCCTGCATACCGAGCCGACCAAACCCCCGGAGCGCCACCAAGAGCATCCACTTCGAGGCCAGTATCGTCGGAAAAGCATGATTTGCCAAAATGCTGCCAAACAAAACGAGCCTTAATCAATGCGTTCTCCTCTAAGGTGACACCCGTTTCAGGAATGGGTTCATGCAAATCAAGATCGGTCAGCGAAGAGATGGTATGGCTGGTAGCCTGAGAAACAATATCCTGTATCTCTTTTAATTTGTGATTGTTATGGGTTGCGAATATTAAATTCATCCTTGGTATTTTTAAAATGAAGAAATAAAAATCTGTTAATGATAAACCATCACATCCCACTCTCCTTCTTGCGTTATTACAAACTCGACAGATGCCTCAAACAACGAACTGCCACTGGTACTCTGCATTTTATAGGTTAGTCGGGCTGCGAATGGAAATGCTACATATGAAAAAACCGGAAAATCGGAATGGATCTCGGCATCACCAGAAGTTCCAACAATCTGAAGCTCGTAAACTCCCGATGGCGACGAGTTTCTAAAAAACCTGACCCTAACCGTTGCTCCGCTGTTGTTGGTCCTGCGGAAATTGACAGCCGATACATTCACCAGTTTCTTCACTGTATAATCCCTCAACCAATCAGAGTCCTCAATGACAGGCAGCAAAAAGCCCTTCTTCCAAACTCCTTCAAAAACCTCGGTTTTAAGAGCCGGCGTATAGCGTCCGTATCCTTCATACAGCCCCATTTCCCACGATCCTGAATAAACATCACCGCTTTGGTAATAACAGGTACCTTGTCCATGAGGCAGCCCTTTTCTGAATTCGCCCTCATAAACATCGAACCGGGAAGCCCGTCCTTCACCATGCGCAAGCCCTTTCCGGCATTCACCTTCATAAATGCTGTCGATCGAAGGGAGCAAAACCCTGCAAGTCTGTCCTTTACCAACAATTACAAAAACAACAAAAAGAAAAGCAGCTAGATATTTCATGGCGCAAAATTACAACCAGAACGAAGAATCAAAACGCGCCTCAGCCTCGATCTCGAGAGAATCAGGAAGAAGCGAAAAAAAATCAAGTTGAGTTAAGGACTCAACAGAGTCAACAGCAACCTGATAATGACTTAATGGCGACGAAGAGGCCTGATTAGGAATAACAAAACCGATACACTGAACCCCCCTTCCATCCTTTATCATCAAAGCTTTGTAGAAGGCACCCGGCACGGTGATCCTGGAATAAACTTTTAGTGTATCGGAGCTGGTGAAAACCGGCCCGGTGGCAATCCAAACCGAATCGTAGCGAAGAGCAAAACCACGAACAGCCTCTTCCAGCTTCTTCCATATACCTCGATTGAACGCGGGTCGCTGGGGCGAAATATTGGAAAATCCAAAAGATTCGCGCATACTCATAACCGACCATGCCATATCGGCAGCGGGAGCCAAATGCCCCCGATCGAAGCCCGACCGACGATAATCTTCATCACGAGCCACCCAGCCCCGGGCATCGTTATCGGTATAAAACCTGTTGCTTCTGGCAGCCTTTTTCTTCAATTCAGATGAAGTGAGCAAATAGGCCACCCAGCGTGCCTGGTGGTAAACCGAATCAATTCCGGCGGAGAAACCGCTCCGATTCAACAGCAACAACCTGTGGTGAGACCTGGGAACTGCCATCTCTTCAGCGCACCACCCACCCGTTAGATCACTTACAGATTCAACAAGCCTTAAACCAACATATCTGCTGTCGGTTGTAAGCAAACTTATGACAACTAAAAGAGAAAAACACAAAGTTTTCGTCATGTCAAACACCAATTAATCTCCTTCTGACCTCGCGAATTCAAGTAACGATTGGTTTCCGAAAAATGGCCACATCCAATAAAACCGCGGTAAGCCGACAAGGGGGAGGGGTGAACAGTTGTGAGCACATGATGCTTCTCAACATCAATCAAACTTTTCTTGGCCTGAGCAGGAAGCCCCCAAAGAAGGAAAACCAATCCTGAAGAAGTATCAGATAAAAACTTAATCAAACTATCAGTAAACAGCTGCCATCCAATGTTTTTATGCGATCCGGGCTGACCGCTTCTGACCGTCATTACAGTATTGAGCAGCAGTACACCCTGACGAACCCATGGCATCAAATCGCCATGTGCCGGAGGCTTGCATCCAAAATCACGACTTATCTCTTTAAAAATATTTCTGAGCGAAGGAGGCTGCCTGATCCCATCAGGAACCGAAAAAGCTAATCCGTTGGCTTGGCCGGCACCATGATACGGATCCTGCCCTAAAATGACCACTTTAACATTTTCTGCAGAAAGTTCGAAAAGTGCCTTAAACCGGTTAGCAGATGGAGGAAATACCTGAAATTCTGACTCATCAACCTCCAATCTGCAAGCAATCGCTTCTAAAGTTTTCAACACCTCTTGATCTTCAAAGAACGGAAACCAATTCGCTTTAATTACATTATCAACCACTTACAAAAATGCATTGTTAATAAAAAAGTTGTGCAAGGTTAATGAAAAATAGGAGAACCACCATTATAAAGTTGCTTTTTCGGCGACAAAGAGTTTACTTTGTAGAAAATTTTGCCCTATCACAGTTTAGAAGTATGAAGAAGATTGCTATAGCTCTGTTGCTGATTTTGAGTGCCACACTCATCCTCTCGTCATGCAAATCGAACGAAAGTTGCGCGGCATATGGCGAAGCCGGAAAATATCAAATTGAACGCAGGCGTTAATTCTGCCTGTCCTTTTATCGACAATAAGTATTGACGAAGGGTTTTTAATGCCCTTCCTTAATGAGCCATCAATTGTGTTTGATGGCTTATTTATTTTACAGAATAAAAAAACCGTAGCACAAAATGTTTATCAAGCACGGTACGGAAGTTCTGACTGCAGATAGGATCAGCAAACTACGACAGAGAATCAGCGCAGACAGTTGGTATTAAGGAATTTATTCAGATCGACTTCGCAAAGTACAAAAAAGGCTCCGGACCTAACGTCCGAAGCCTTTTTTGATTTTAAAAACAGGGAGCAACCTGCTCTACTTCACTACAACAAATTTCTGTGTAACAGAGAAAGAACCACTGCCCAGCTGAACCATGTAAGTTCCGCGAACAAGGTCAGAACAGTCGATAGAGGCACTCTGCCCATTAACCATTTCAACCATCAGTTCTTTAACTTTCTGCCCCTTCAGATCATAAACAACAACCTGTGCTTGCCCGTTAAATTTGTTTTCGAGCGAAAGAATCATGTTATCAGTAACAGGATTGGGATTAATTGCTAATGATTTAACTCCATTTTGGTAAGTGGCAGGGTTATCAACAATGCCAACAAAATCAGACGAAGACCAAACGCCACGACCATAAGTGCCAACGTAGATCACACCGTAGTTGCTGGTTGGAGGATAATAAGTCCCTGTAGCAGCCTCTCCTGTAGTAAGATTATAAGACTCAGCAGCAAACAAGCCTGCATGCTGTTTGGTTTGCTGATAAATTTGTGTTACAGGAATGGTTCCCATAGCTTCCTCTTTAGTCCAGGTGGCAGCAGCCATATTGTTTGAGTAGAAAAGGCCAACCGAGGTGCCAACCAAGGCGTAATTTCCATTCATTTCAATCATGGAGGCGTTAATTCTAGCCAGGGGAAGGTTACCATGAATAGAGACGAAAACAGGAGTAGCAGCGGTGGCATTGGTTGTATGATAGATTCCACTGGTGGCAACAGTCTCATCGTTGTTTGCCAGGGTAATGATCACATGGTTATCGTCGCTTTCATCAACCGCGATTGAGGTGATAGAGGTGTTAGGGAATTCAGCAATCAACTGACTTACAATAACACACTGTGCGCTATCAACAGATGCCTTTTCAATCGTTTTGGCATTCACAACATTGCTTAAGCGGTAAACCTTGCCGGCTTTGGTACCGAAATACACGTAATCGGAGGTCTTTGAGAAGGCGATTTTTGAGATGTCATCCTCAATATCAGCAATTTTCCACCATTCAGGAATTTCTGAAAAAACCGTCATGTTCATCGACATGTATAACTTATCGTTCCAACCGATGAAGAAGCGTGTTTCAACGGGGTCAATCAGCATCAGAGATTCATTGAGGTCAAGATTTTTCGGGCATGTGAACTGGAATGGGAAACGATCGGTTTTACTGCGAGCCAATAACACTTCACCTTCAGAGAAGGGTTTCATAGCAACAAATTTCACAGAATCAACAGAGGTAGCATCGTGGTAATTTTCATACAAAGCCATCGGCATCAGTTCCTTGCCATTGGTCATAGCGCCATCTTTAAACGATGCGGAATAGCTCACGCCACCATCGTCAGAACGTGTGAAGTTATTGAAATCGGCATTGCCCACACTGGCAGATTTGTTCATGTAGAAAAGCTTTTTCCCAATCTGCGACATCATCAAAGCTCCACCATTGCCGGTCAGGTTTCCATCGAATTTTTCAAATCCATCGTAGAAGTTGCCCGAAGAGCCATCGAGGAATTGAACGCCACTTCCAAAGGTACCAACCAGAATATCATCGTAGTTGTTGACGGCAATGGAGCGAACATGAGCACAACCCAAGAATTTGTTGATGGTTGAGAAGCTGGCAGCCTGGCTCTTTGAAAGAGTGATACCACCGTCGGAAGCAATGACCATCAGTTCAGGGTGTGCAGGATGGAATGCATAATCGTTGTGGAAAGAGTGGATATAATATTCATCGGAAGGGTCGGAATCGGAGAAACTGATGGGGCCACCGTTCCATTCGTAGAAACCGGTATCTTGGGCTTTATGACCTGAGTACATATTGACACAGCCAACAAAAACCTTTTCAGCATTATCCGGTGCAACAATGATTTCGTTGTTGTAAGTACCATAGTTAACTCCCGAACCGGCGAAAATATTCCATGTTCCGGTGGTGAAAGGAAGAATGGTGCGCCATACGATACCCCCGTCGAAAGAAACATAAACACCCTCAAGGCTGCCTACCGAAGCTGCGAGCTGGCATAAACAACATTCTGATCAGAAGGAGCAATAGCAAAATTCATTCTTGAGATATCGTTTTTGGGCAATTTGCCAGGATTCACCCAGTTTGCACCATCCTTATACTTAAGCGACTGGCAAACAAACTGTTCGGGGCCGGCATTGGAGCTTGTAAAAGCTTTTCCATCAACGAAGGCGATCACCAAACCGTTGGTTGATGTTTTTACATCGTAAACTACTCCGGTGAGGTCCAGGGCAACGCCTTCATTGGTACCCTTGGCAACGCTCCAAACCGATGAACCTGCATCGCGGTACATGAGGCCTGTAGCAGTAGCAACATACATACGACCCTGGTTATCAATGGCTACAGCATTAATATAATCCCATCCTGCACCGTTGGTTCCTTCAACTAAAGTGAAGTTATTGGCATCGCTTGACACATAAAGCCCAGAACCTTTGACCCTTAAGGCAGCCTTTTGGTTGTCGTAGTAAGTTCCGGTTCCAGCATAAATCTTGTTGTCAGATGCCTGATAAAGGCACGATACTGCCAAATTGGATCCGGCCACATTGATCTTTTCCCAATAAAGTCCCTGATTAACAGTTTTCCACAACCCGCCATTCAGCGATCCTGCAATGATGGTTTTACCAGTAGCATCGCTCTGGTCGAAAATGACGGCACGCATCGGACCTGCATTGTTCAAAGGTCCTCTGTCTTGCCAGGTAAGGTTGGTTTGTGCGGCCAGGTTTTGCAGTAACCCAAAACATACAAAGAACGCTAAAACCTTAGTTAGTAAAGATTTATTTTTCATATCAGATAAATTTGTTAGTAAAGATATCGTCTCAAAATTAGTGGCGAAAGTTACAGATATTTTGCAAAATACAATACGGGCATCACAAAAGAAATGTCCGTCAACATCACAATCTCAATGAATATCTGCCGGTTTCGACACTTGTAAAAATCATTCTTGCAAATGTACACACTTTTCTATGACGTATGAAATCTGCGAAAAGTAAACTTTGACTATTCAAAAAGCAATAAGCTTAGAGCCATCAATGCCATCCCACTGATTACACCATAGATAGCGTAATGGTGTTCGCCAAATTTTTCAGCAGCAGGTAGCAATTCATCCAGCGAAATAAATACCATAATACCTGCAACAGCAGCAAAAACTACCCCCATGAGCCAAGGATTGGCAGCCATAAAGGGGACTAAAAGGAAAAAAGCCACCAAGGCACCCACAGGTTCGGCCAACCCTGAGGTAAAAGAATACCAAAAGGCCTTTCGCCTCGATCCGGTAGCGTAAAAGATAGGAACTGACACTGCAATTCCTTCCGGAATGTTGTGAATGGCGATGGCAATGGCGATGGGGAGCCCCAGGGAGGGATCGGCCAAAGCTGCTGAAAAAGTGGCCATCCCTTCCGGAAAATTGTGAATGGCAATAGCTAACGCGGTAAACAGACCCATTTTCATGAGTTTACGCTGATCTATTCCGGCTTGCCCCTGGCCCATAGCTTCCACCGATTGCAACTCGTGAGGATTTTCAACTTCGGGTACAAATTTGTCAATTAAAGCTATCAAAAGCATTCCTCCAAAAAAAGAGGCTACGGTCATCCAATAGGCCTGGCTTTCAGCGCCTGGTTGCGACAATCCCTCGGTAATTGATATTCTGGCTTTTGAAAAAATCTCAACAAAAGAAACATAGATCATCACCCCGGCCGAAAACCCCAAACTCGCCGATAAGAACCGGGTGTTGGTGCGTCGGGCAAAAAAGGCAATGGCGCTGCCAATTCCTGTCGATAGACCAGCAAACAAGGTCATGCCCAAGGCAAACCACACATTATTCATTTCCATCATCGATACTATGAGTTTAGCTAATTAATCGGCGATAAAAGTATAAATTTGTACCGTTGCTTTTACACCAACACATTTGATGAATTAAACAATCCACACCTTCATGAATACAATTTTCGTAAAAATCGCTGCCATTCTGATTCTTTGGGTTTCGTTAACCCCTATAGCTGAAGCAAAAAAGACCGATTCAACTGGTTTTGTTTTCGACACTGTTGCCCTGATCAAAACAACACCGGTTAAAAACCAGGCCAATTCAGGTACATGCTGGAGTTTTGCCACCACATCGTTCGTTGAAACCGAACTCCTCCGACTGGGCATGCCTTCGGTGGATCTTTCAGAAATGTTCTTTGTCAGGCATATATATTTCGACAAGGGATTGCGTTTTGTCAGAATGCATGGCACCTCCAATTACAGCGCCGGAGGACAGGCACATCATGTTATCAACACGATCAAAAACTTTGGATTTGTCACTGAGACCTCCTACAATGGATTGAATTATGGAGAAAACCAACACATTCACGGCGAAGTTGACGAAGCCTCAAAAGCCTTTCTGGAGGCTGTTGTTAAAAACCCCAACAGAAAACTCTCCACAGCATGGCAAACAGCTTTCAAAGCCATTCTCGATGCTTACCTCGGTGTGCTACCGAAAGAAACTAACTGGAACGGGAAGTCATTGTCGCCTACAGACGCTGCGAAATCTTCTGGTTTCAATCCCGATGATTACATCGAAATCACCTCCTATTCAGCCTATCCATTTTATCAGGAGTGTGCTCTCGAAATTCCCGACAATTATGACCTTAAAAACTACTACAACGTGCCTGCAAACGATCTGTTTGCCATCACCCTGCATGCCCTTGAAAACGGATATTCAGTGTGTTGGGATGGCGATGTAAGCGATAAAGGTTTCTCGCACAACAAGGGTCTGGCTATTGTTCCCGAAACCGAAACTACCGACCTCACAGGATCGGAAAAAGCCAAATGGGAAAAACTTACCGAAAAAGAGAAGCTTCGTTCGGCTTACAGTTTTGAAAAACCACTTGCTGAAAAAAAAATAGATCAAACTGACAGAGATCAGGCTTTCGACAATCAAAAAACCACCGACGATCATTTGATGCATCTCATTGGCATTGTTAAAGATCAAAAAGGAACCACCTATTTCATCACCAAGAATTCGTGGGGAACCGAAAGCAACGAATTTGGCGGTTATCTGAATATGTCGGAAGCTTATTTCAGGTTAAATACAGTTGCCATAATGATGCATAAAAAGGCGTTGCCCCCTGCTTTGGCAAAAAAATTAGGGATTCAGCAATGACCACCAAAGCCACCCGAATAGAATCAGACTTTCTGGGGGAGATGGAATTACCGGCAGAAGCCCTTTACGGACTTCAAAGCCGGCGTGCCACTGAGAACTTTCCAATTACCGACCCCTTCCATCGTGAATGGTATCAGGCCATGGGAACAGTGAAACTGGCGAGTTATCTAACTGTTGAAAGGTTTTACGACGCTCTTAAAACCACCACCCCGGAAGCAACGCTCCCGAAAACCATCTCCATCGAAAAACTCAAAGCTTTACAACAGGCTGCCAGCGAGATAGCTGACGGATTGCATTTCGACCATTTTATAGTTGCTGCTACCCAGGGAGGAGCAGGAACCAGCATCAACATGAATATCAACGAGATTGTTGCAAATCGTGCCCTTCAGATAATCAACCACTCCGCGGGTCATTACCAGGTGATTCACCCCATTGATGATGCCAATCTGTATCAGTCCACCAACGATGTAGTGCCCACTGCACTCAGGGTAGCCATGATGCGGATGTTTGTTGCTGCCGAAGAGAGCATCAACCTTATGCGAAAAGAGACGGAACGCCTTGAAGGGGAAAGTCGTGATATGTTGCGCGTTGGATTTACCCAAATGCAGGAAGCAGTTCCATCATCTTACGGAAGGTTGTTTGCAGCTTACAACGAAGCCCTCTCGCGCGACTGGTGGCGGATATCCAAATGCTTTGAACGCATCAAGGTGGTCAATCTGGGAGGGGGTGCTATAGGTACAGCCAATGGAGTCCCCCGGTATTTTGTAATGGAGGCATCCCGAAATCTTCAACAATTAACTGGTCTGCCCGTAACCCGTTCGGAAAACCTGGCCGATGCAACTCAAAACCTCGACCCACTTGTTGAGGTTCATGCCATCCTCAAAACCCACGCTGTGGTAATTGAAAAAATAGCATCGGACCTGAGGCTGCTGGCATCTGACCTACTATCCAACAACGACGTTAAAATCCCTGAACGTCAGATCGGGAGTACCATCATGCCAGGGAAAGTGAATCCTGTGGTTGTGGAATTTGTAATTTCGGCAGCTCATCAGGTATATGCCAACGACATGCTGATTACCAACCTGGCAGGTCAGGGATGCCTCGACCTCAACGCATACCTGCCTTCCATAGGGAATGCTATACTGCAAAGCCAAAAACTTCTGTTGGCCGCCGACAAAACCCTTACCTACAATTTACTAAAAGGCATCACCTTCAACTCCGAAAAAGCCCTCGCGAAACTGTTTTCGAGTCCCGCCATTACCACAGCCCTTGTTCCAATTGTCGGTTACACCAAAGCTTCAGAACTGGCCCGGTTGATGAAAAAAAACAGCATCAACGTGTTTGAGGCCAACAAGCTATCAAACCTTATCGACTCACAAATTTTAGAGCAAATGCTGCAACCCGATAACCTTCTTAAAACTGGTTTTTCGGTACACGACATTGCTCTGTACAAAAATCAGAGTACAAGCCCCAAATGATAAAAGGAAAAGAATCACGACCACATATAGGAATTTTCGGTCGCAGAAACCAAGGGAAGAGCTCGCTAATCAACGCGCTTGCCTCGCAGGAAATAGCCATCGTATCTGACCAACCAGGAACCACTACCGATCCGGTAAAAAAGACTATTGAAATTCATGGAATTGGACCGGTTGTGATGATTGACACAGCTGGTACCGACGATGTTGGAGACCTGGGATCGAAAAGGGTTTCAAAAACCCTTGAAGCTATCAAACAATGCGATCTGGCCCTGCTGGTTATTACAGCCAACACTTTCAGTTCAGGAGAAGAAAAGCTGCTGGAACGGTTCAACGAAGAATCGATTCCCTTCGTTGTGGTGCATAACATGAGCGACCTTGAACCCGTTACACCTGAAACCATTACCAAAATTCGCTCTCTGACATCTAATTGCCCGCTGGTTGAAATAAGTGCCCTGAAAGCCGAAGGTATCAACCTGTTGGTTGACACCATCCGCAAAAGCATCCCCGAAACAGCCTACAAAAGCACATCACTTGTGGGCGACCTGGTGCGTTATGGCGACACAGTTCTGCTCATCACCCCTATCGACATTGAAGCACCTGAAGGAAGGCTTATACTGCCGCAGGTTCAGGCAATTCGCGACATCCTCGACAACGACGCCATTGCAGTGGTGTGTAAAGAACGTGAGACCGATCTTTACATCCGCAAGATGAGTCCGGCTCCGGCTCTTGTTATAACCGACAGTCAGATCTTCCTTAAAGCCGATGCGATGATCCCGCCAGAGATTCCTCTAACGAGTTTCAGCATTCTTCTTGCCCGACAAAAGGGCGATTTTGACCACTATCTGAAGGGAACCACTCAAATAGCCAAGTTGGAAGACGGTGATCGCGTGCTTTTGCTTGAATCGTGTACCCATCACGTTTCGTGCGACGATATTGGCAGGGTTAAAATCCCCAGATGGCTGACAGCCTACACAGGGAAACGCTTAGAATATGAAATAGTCTCGGGACTCAACAAACTCCCCCGCCCCATCACCGATTATGCTCTGGTGATACAATGTGGAGGATGCGTGCTTACACGCCGTCAAATCATCGGCAGGTTGAAGCCGGCAGTTGATGCAGGGATTCCCGTAACCAACTACGGCATGGCAATAGCATGGATACAAGGAATCTACAACAGAGCCGTAGCTCCGTTTCTGGTTCACGGACAAACCTCGGCTCAATACCTTTAGTCGTTGTATTCAACCCACACCAGAGTCATCGATTCAAGTTATTGACAATTAAATACGTTTTCACTTATAAAAAGGCAAAGCAATGGAGAAGCCTTTTTATCGTTTCTCTCCTATACCTATGAAATCAGATAGAATTCAATTGACAAAGTTAATCTTCACTCTGGCAATGCTCATGCTGTTGCTTAGCAGCCTTTCGATTCATGCTGAAACTGAACCCGATAAAGACACGTGCTACTGGCATGTAAAAGGGAGCAATTCGCTAAATTTTAACCAGATAGGAATTACAAGCTGGGCTGAGGGAGGTGAAAGTTCTCTGGCAGGAGCAGCCTACATCAATTATACTGTGAGCTATCAAAAGGAGAAAGTCAGGAGCGAACACCATCTCAACGCTTCGTTTGGCATTATGCGAACCGAGTTGAAAAAAATCAGAAAGACTGAAGACAAGATTGACCTCACTTCATCATTGGGTTTCCAGGCAATCGGAAATTGGTTCTACACCTCACAACTGAACATTAAAACCCAATTTGCTGAAGGATTTAAATATCCCAACGACTCAACAGTAGTCTCCGATTTTTTAGCACCGGCCTACCTTACCACTTCACTGGGGATGCAATACAAACCCTCGAAAAACCTGACTCTGTTTCTGTCGCCTGCATCGGGGAAATTCACCATTGTTGGAAATCAGACATTGGCCAATGCCGGCGCTTTTGGCGTTACCCCGGCTGAAAAAGACACGGCAGGCAACGTGGTTGTACCTGGAAAAAATATCAAAGCCGAATTTGGCATCAACGTCACGGCCCGCTTCACACGCGATGTTTTCACCAATGTAAACCTCGACTCTAAACTCGAACTCTACAACAACTACCTCGACGAAGATCACCCCAACCGATGGAACATCGACATCAACTGGGAAACAGCCATAGTTTTTACCATTAATAAATTCCTGTCGTCGTCGTTAAGATTCCAAATGGTTTACGACCACAACATCCTGGTTCCCCGTTACGACATTGTTGACAACGAAAAGATCAAGATAAGCGAAGGCCCCGGCACCCAGTTTAAAGAAACATTTGGAATTGGCCTGGCCTACAAATTCGGGCAATAGTTGCAGCAATTCAGGCAGGCCTTAAGGAAATAAAAAAGGAGAAGATCCATTTAAAGATCTTCTCCTTTTAGTTCGTTAATTCAGCGTCAGCAAATACTCGCTTCCGGTTTTCCCGTGCAGAGCTTCAAGCGAAGCCGAATAAGAAGTGAGCAGCAACAATTTCAGATTGAACGGCAGCCTCAACCGATGATTGCCGGGTGAACGGTACTCATCTCCATCGCGGGTTAACGAAACATTTTCAGGTAGCGTAGAGTTTTTCTTCATGCGTGCGATTTGGTTTCCAATCATTTTACCCAAATCTAACGATGAAGTTTGCACCTTATTATGTTGTCGCGAAAAATTAACTTGTCAGAATCACATGGTGCTGTGAAACAAGTTTGCGGAGGTTGATGAGCGCGTAACGCATACGTCCCAATGCCGTGTTGATGCTTACATCAGTTTGATCAGCAATCTCTTTAAAGCTCAAATCGCCGTAATGACGCATCATCAACACCTCACGTTGCTCGGCGGGGAGATACTCTATCAGTTTCCTTACATCGCGATGAATCTGATCGGTAACCATACGGTCTTCAACCGATGGGTCCATCATGTTAAGGGTTTCAAAAATATCTTGATTTTCACCTGCCTCAACAGTTGGGAAACGCTTCTGGCGGCGGAAATGATCAATCGTCAGGTTGTGCGCGATGCGCATCACCCATTGGATGAATTTCCCTTCTTCCTTGTAGCTTCCCGACTTGATGGTGTTGATCACCTTGATGAAAGTGTCTTGAAACAGATCCTCGGCCAGATGGCGATCTTTGACTACCATCAACAAGTAAGAAAAAACACGCGAACGGTGACGGCTTATTAAGATGGAGAGGCTTGCCTCATCGCCTGAATGATAACGGTGGACCAACTCTTGGTCGCTTAATTCGCAACGGTTCATGAGTTCCCTTTTTTAAAAAGTGAATAACTGAAAAAGGGTAAAGGTCACGCGATAGGCAAAATGAATTTAGGTTAGACGGTACAAATATAGGCAAGAAAACTGCAATGTCAATACCTAAGACGAAAAAAACGGCCAAATGGTTTACTTCACCCCCTAAAAAACCAACATTTCTCACATCAGCACTTCAAACTTTTTGTGCAACCAACCAAAGTGTCTCCCGGTGAGAACCGTCAGATATGCTAATTTTGCACCCTGAAAAATATACTCTAGTTGTGAAAAACCTCGAATCGCTCAATCCAAAAGACTACATCCTGATAAAAGGGGCCCGGCAGCACAATCTGAAAAACATCTCGTTAGCCATTCCGCGCAACCAGTTTGTTGTGATCACGGGGCTGTCGGGTTCGGGCAAGTCGTCGCTGGCTTTTGACACGCTTTACGCCGAAGGGCAACGCCGGTATGTGGAGAGCCTCAACTCCTATGCACGCCAGTTTTTTGGCAAAATGACCAAACCCGGGGTGGATTACATCAAAGGGATTTCGCCTGCCATTGCTATCGAGCAGAAAGTAAACAGCCGCAATCCACGCTCAACAGTAGGAACCTCCTCGGAAGTGTATGAATACATGAAACTGTTGTTTGCCAGAATTGGGCAAACCTTTTCGCCTGTTTCGGGTATGGTGGTTAAGCGCGAAACCGTGGACGATGTGGTACAATTTGCTAAAACCCTGCCACCCGATACCCGATTGATGGTTTTTGCACCCATGATCCTCCCCGCCGAAAGGACCGTTGCCATACAAGCCGACATCCTTCTTCAACAAGGATTTACCAGACTTAACATCAAGGGAGAAATTAAACGCATTGCCGATTCACTCGAAGAACTTGAAACCATCAAATCGGCTGACGAAGTAGCCATACTTATTGACAGACTTGCGGTTAAACCCGGCGATGCTGATTTTACCGGCAGGCTTGCCGACAGTGTTCAAACCGCCTTCTTCGAGGGACATGGAGAATGCCGCATAGAGTGGACAACAGAAGGAAACACTTCACAGCGTACCTTCTCTAACAGATTTGAAGCCGACGGCATCATCTTCGAGGAGCCCACCGTGAACCTGTTTACTTTCAACAACCCCTTTGGAGCCTGCAAACGCTGCGAAGGTTTCGGTACTGTGATTGGCATTGACGAAGATTTGGTGATTCCCGATAAAAACCTCTCGGTGTATGAAGAGACTGTGGCATGCTGGAAAGGGGAAAAGATGAGCGAATGGCGCGACAACTTCATGCATCAGGCAGCCCGTGAAGGTTTTCCTGTACACCGCCCCTACCGCGAACTCGACGACGCGCAGCGCAACGTCCTTTGGCATGGGGCTCCGGGCATTGAGGGCATCGACGACTTTTTCAACATGGTAGAACAAAACCTCTACAAGATACAATACCGCGTGATGCTTTCGCGCTACCGCGGGCGAACTACCTGTCCCGATTGCCAGGGTGCCCGCTTGCGAAAAGATGCCGGCTACGTGAAAGTAGCAGGGAAATCGATCCACGAGTTGGTAACGATGCCCATCAGCAAACTGCACCCCTTTTTCAATCAGATACAACTTCCGGATCACGAGGCCCGGGTAGCACAACGGGTTTTAATCGAGATTAACAACCGGCTGAAGGTACTCCTTGATGTGGGATTGGGCTACCTGACCCTCAACCGCCTGTCGAACAGCCTCAGCGGAGGCGAATCGCAACGACTGAACCTGGCCACCTCACTCGGGTCGAGCCTGGTTGGCTCGATGTACATCCTCGATGAACCCAGCATCGGGCTACACCCTCGCGATACCAACCGGCTCATCGCCGTACTAAAACACCTGCGCGACGTGGGGAACTCGGTTATCGTGGTGGAACACGACGACGAGATCATTAAAGCTGCCGATCAGGTGATTGACATCGGGCCACACGCGGGAGCCAACGGGGGCGATCTGGTATTTCAGGGAAACCTCAGGCAACTGCTCGCCGATCAAAAGAGCTACACGGGCCGTTATCTCAGCGGCCGGCTTTCGATCGAAGTCCCTGCGAAACGCCGCAAATGGAAAGAATTTGTAGGCATTGAAGGAGCCGCCGAAAACAACCTCAAACGCATCGACGTGAAATTCCCGCTCCATGTTCTTACGGCAGTAACCGGTGTAAGTGGTTCGGGAAAAACCACCCTGGTAAAAGGCATCCTGTTTCCAGCCCTGAAAAAACTCTTTGGAGGCTTCGGAGAAAAAACCGGCAGGTTTAGCCATCTTACCGGCGATTACCGGAAACTTGAAGAGGTGGAACTGGTTGATCAAAACCCCATTGGAAGGAGTTCAAGATCCAATCCGGCCACCTACGTGGGAGCCTGGGATGAAATCAGAAGCCTTTACGCAGAGCAACCCCTGGCCACTTCAAGAGGCTACAAACCCGGTTTCTTCTCGTTCAACGTTGAAGGCGGACGCTGCGAGACCTGCGAAGGAGAGGGTTATGTAAACATCGAGATGCAGTTTATGGCCGACATCAAATTGATTTGTGACGACTGCAAAGGCAAGCGATTCAAAGAAGAGGTGCTCGATGTGAAAGTGGAAGAAAAAAACATAAGCGAAGTGCTGGAAATGACCATCGACGAGGCGGTTGACCATTTTGCTAAAATCAACGGAGGCAAAGGTGCAGCCGGCAGGATTGTTACACGCCTGCTCCCTCTGCAGGATGTGGGGCTGGGCTACCTCAGGCTGGGCCAATCGTCGTCAACCCTCAGCGGTGGCGAAGCTCAAAGGGTGAAACTGGCCTTCTTCCTCTCCAAAGGACAAACCGACAAAACCACCCTTTTCATTTTCGACGAACCCACCACCGGACTCCATTTTCACGACATCAGCAAACTGATGAAATCGTTCAATGCCCTCATCGACAAAGGACACACCATCATAGTGATAGAACACAACAGCGAAATCATCAAATCGGCCGACTGGGTGATTGACCTTGGAAAAGAGGGGGGCGACGAAGGGGGACAGATCGTGTTTGAAGGCCCCCCCGAAGAACTGGTGAATTGCGCCGAAAGCTACACAGGAAAGTTCCTGAAAGGGAAACTTTAAAACTTTTTTCAACCCCTTTCTATTCCAAAGGCAAAGCCTTTTTTACAGTGTACAAGCTTCGCCAACAACCCATGTTGGCACATGCCTCAAAGGCAGCCGGTTTGAGTAAATTAAAACACCTTCATAAAAAGATGCGTATCTTTTATCCAAGAGATACGCATCTTTTACCCAAGAGATGCGTATCTTTTTCCCAAGAGATGCGTATCTTTTTAGAACCTGAAACAGCGCACTTCGCCAAATACTGACAAACAACACTTTACAACCCCATTAAAGGACCTTTTTTTTTTGCAATACCAGCCGGTTGTAAGGTTCAGGCACAACGCTGCCGCGCTTCGGTCGGATCAGCAGAACGATTCCAAATTTCTGTTCCATTAAACCTTTTCAATTCAACAGAGTTTTGTATCATTGCATATCGGCAACGGAGTTAAAAAACCCCAGAAACCACCTTTCTGCGGCTACAGGTCCGGCGTCGGGTACCAAAGCTCTTTACATGTTCAACCAAATCCATTCACCGATGGTAAAACAAATTGTTTTCGGGTTTATACTCGGAGTCACCCTGGGCGTTTTCGGCTACACGGCGTGGCGAATCAGGCAGTATTTCAGACTAACCAAGCCTTATGCTACAGGCAATTGGGGCAAGCGACTCAAAATGCTGGCAACAGTTGGTATGGGGCAAACCAAAATTTTACGGCAACCCGTGGCAGGCGTAATGCACGCGCTGGTATTCTGGGGATTTCTGGTGATTACCATCGGGAGTCTGGAGATGGTAATCGACGGATTTTGGGGTACGCACCGCATTATGCAAGGGTTGGGCATGGTTTACCCCGTTGTTGTAGGGTCGGGCGACCTGTTTGCCGGACTTGTACTCGTTCTGATTGCAGCTTTTCTTTTCAGGCGGCTGTTCATGAAAATCAAACGTTTCTACGGCGCCGAGATGAAACCTGTGAGCAAAATCGACGCGTATGCTGCTTTAGGCATCATCTTCCTGCTCATGGTGAGCCTTCTGGGGCTCAACACCGCCTGGAACCAAATCAATTCAAACTCCTACAGCCATTGGTTGCCGGTAAGTTCGCTGCTCGCCCCTCTCTTTGCCAACCTCTCGGGGAGCGCGCTACACACCTGGCATGAAGTGTTTTGGTGGATGCACATCGTGTTGATATTCATCTTTGCCAACCTCCTCCCCTACTCCAAGCATTTCCACGTATTCACCTCGCTGCCCAACGTGCTGCTAAGCCGGCTGGAGCCATTGGGCAAACTCGACCACATGCCCGATATGGAGAAAGAAGTGCGGATGATGATGAACCCCGACCAGGCCTTTGCCACCACCCAAGCCGAAGCTGCCCCTTCGCGGTTTGGAGTAAAAGACGTGACCGATATTACCTGGAAAAGCTATCTCGACTCGCTGGCCTGCACCGAATGCGGCCGGTGCACAGCAGTTTGCCCTGCCAACCTCACAGGCAAAAAACTCTCACCCCGCAAAATCATGATGGACACTCGAGCCCGGATGAAAGAAAAAGGGGGAAGCCTGTTCAGAATGGGCAGCGATTATTCCGACGGACGCTCGCTCATAGGCGATTACATCACCCCCGAAGAGCTTTGGGCCTGCACCACCTGCAACGCCTGCGCCATGGAATGCCCTGTAAACATCAACCAACCCTCGCTGATTGTGGCCATGCGTCGCTATCTGGCCCTCGAGGAAGCCGCCGTACCAGCTTCGCTGGCAACCATGCTTGCCAACATCGAAAACAACGGTGCCCCCTGGCAATACCCCGCCGAAGAACGCGAAAAATGGATGAACGAACTAACCCACACCTGATATGGACACCAAACAATACAAAGTAACCCTGATGCGCGATGCGGCAGCTGCCGGCCATCAACCCCATTACCTCCTCTGGATAGGCTGTGCCGGAGCCTTCGACCGCCGCTACCAGAAGGTGGCTCAAGCCTTTGCTAAAATCCTGATCCATGCAGGTGTCGATTTTGCCTGCCTCGGATCGGAAGAGACCTGCACCGGCGATCCGGCCCGACGCGCTGGCAACGAAATGCTCTTCCAGATGCAAGCCCTGCAGGTTATTGAAACCTTCAAAACCTACAACATCAGCCGCATCATCACTATTTGCCCCCATTGCTTCAACACCTTCAAAAACGAATACCCCGATCTGGGCGGTAGCTACGAGGTGATACACCACAGCCAAATGTTGCAAAACCTGATGGCTGAAGGGAAACTGAAGGTTGACCCTGAAGTTTTTGCACAAAGAAAAGTTACCTTCCACGACCCCTGCTACTTAGGACGCGCCAACGATGAATATGCCGCTCCACGCGCCGTACTCAACCAAACAGGGATCACCATCAGCGAGATGCCCCGCAACCGCAGCCGTGCATTGTGTTGCGGAGCTGGCGGCGCACAGATGTTCAAAGAAGCCGAACCAGGCACCAAAGAGGTGTATGCCGAGCGCACCGAAGAGGCACTTGCAACCGGGGCCAGTGTGATTGCCACTGCCTGCCCCTTCTGCATGACCATGATAACCGACGGACTCAAGCGCGAATCGAAAGATGAAGAGGTTGAAAACCTCGATATTGCCGAAATCGTTGCCCGGGCATTGGGTATTTGAGGATGTGCTTATGGGTTGGTATGTTGGTTTGTTGGTTTGTTGATTTGTTGATTTGTTGGTTTGTTGATGAGTTGATGAGTTGATTTGCTTACGCGCTGACGCTGCTGTGGCGAAGTGGAAGTCCCGCGAATGCAGGATGCTGATGAAATTGAGAGATGCCGCCTTTTGCGATGAGCACAACAACACACAGGCACCTTGCCCAATCAAAAAACAACTGTAACTTTGCGTCGAAAATATTGAAAGCTCTTCAGGGCAGGGTGTAATTCCCGACCGGCGGTAAAGTCCGCGACTCCCTCACAAGGGGACTGAACCTGGTGAAACTCCGGTACCGACAGTAACAGTCTGGATGAAAGAAGAGCATGTGCTTGACGGAATTTCCACGACGGATGTTGCCATTTGTTGTCAACGCCGTGTCATGATATGAACCACAAGTGCATAGCAGCCCTGAGGATCCCTTTCAGGGCTGTTATCATTTAATCACCCGGGCCTTTCAACTGCCCCACAAAAATGGTTCAAACCATGAAACGGAAACTCATCCACACCTTCGCCATGGCCATCATCAGCGCCATGAGCACCCAGGCACAAACCGCCCTCAGGGGAGTTGTTGCCGATGCCTTGGGGCATCAACCCATTCATCAGGTAAATGTTACCGAAACCCGAAGCCACAGAGGAACCACCACACTGGCCAACGGACATTTCACCATCACCCCACAGTTTGATTCCACTACCATCAGGTTCAGCGCGGTAGGCTACGCACCAGCCGAAATGGCATCAACATCGATGCCCGACACCATTCTGCTGGCACCACTTACCATTGGGCTGAAAGAAGTGAACATCATCGCGTCAACCACCTCCGACCAACGATCGCCGGTAGCGAGCATCACCCTCGATCGCCGGTTGCTCGACCAACTTTCAGCAGGCAAAGCCTTTCCCGAAGCCATGCGCACCATTCCGGGCGTTTTTGCCACCCGCACAGGCGGTGGTTTTGGCGATGCGCGACTCAACATCCGCGGCTTTAGCCAGGAAAACATCACCATTCTTCTCAACGGAGTCCCGGTTAACAGCGTCGAAAACGGTCTGGTTTACTGGAACAACTGGGAAGGTCTGACCGAAGCCACTGCCAGCCTTCAGATTCAAAAAGGCATTGGAGCCTCGGGAGTAGCCGTGAACTCGGCAGGAGGAACCGTAAACCTCATCACCAAAACCACCGAAGCCACGCAAGGAGGATCGGTAGCCTACAATTACACCTCGTACGGAAACAGCAGGCTGATGTTGAGCCTTGCCACCGGACGGCTGGAATCGGGTTGGGCACTGAGTTTCACAGGATCGCGAACCACAGGCCCTGGTTATGTTGACGGAACCTATGTTGATGGCTGGTCGTACCTGCTCAGCGCAGGAAAAGAATTCGGGCGACGCCACAAACTGGTTTTCACCCTCATGGGCAGTCCCGAGAGGCATGGACAAAGAAATTTCGAGCTGTCGGTAAGTGAAACAGAACAATACGGGCTTCGCTACAACAAAGACTGGGGAACACTTGACGGAAAGCTCAACAACCTGTCAGAAAACTTCTACCACAAGCCCTACTTCACCGTGAACCATTATTTTGACGTAAACGAACGGCTTTTCATTGCCACTTCGGCCTATGCCACCTTTGGCGAAGGAGGCGGTAAGTGGTACGAAACCTTCAGCGGCACACCCATCCCCGGATTTAGAACACCCACAGGACAAATAGACTGGAGCGGTGTGCTTTCCAACAACCAGCATGCGGATGTTTATGTTACTTCGGCTGGCGACACCCTGCGCAATTTCAGCAAAAACGTGCAAACCCATTTCAGAGCAAACCATTACTGGACAGGCTTGCTCTCGACCGCCCGCTACCGCGTTACAGACAATACAACCCTCACGGCAGGAGTTCATGGCAAATGGTTTAAAAGCAAACTCTGGGAAGAGATCACCAACCTGCTTGGAGGGCAATACTTCATCGACGACTATGGCTGGGCAGTAGAAGGAGCTTCAGGACGGGAAATTAAAAAAACCGTTGGCGACATTATCAAAGTTGACAATGGCGCAACCGTAGGACATATAAGCACTTTTGGGCAATTAGCCTGGCAAACCAACCAGGCAGAAGCCTTTGTGGCAGGAGGTGTCAACCAGACCTGGTACGGCCGCTACGACAATTACAACTACCACAACAACAACAAAGCCCAGGGTCGAAACCAGACTGGTTTCGACCTGAAAGGCGGTGCAGCATGGCACCTCAACCAGTCACACACACTCACCCTCAACGGCGGTTACTTCAGCCGTGCCCCCTACCACAAATTCGTGTACCCAAACTGGAACAACGTGCCTGCATCCAACCTTCGCAACGAAAAACTGGCCACCCTCGAAGCTGGCTACATTTTCACCTACCATCCTGTCAGGCTGCGGATCAGTGCCTATTTCACCACCTGGGAAGACAAATCGGTACTCTCGCGCGAGTATCAACTGCTGGAAAACAGCACCTCTACCCGTGCCATGATGAATGGCCTTGACGCCGTTCATAAAGGTTTGGAAGCTGATGCTACCGTCACGTTTTCAGAACGGGTTAGAGTGCAGTTGAGCGCGTCGGCAGGCGATTGGAAGTGGAAAAACAACGTGGAAGCACATCTTTTTAACCAAGCCAACGAGATAGTGGATACCGTGAAAGTGTATGCCGACGGACTGAAAGTAGGCGATGCCCCCCAATTGCAGGCAGCAGCCACCCTTTGGGTTTTGCCATTGTCAAACCTCGAACTCAACGTTACATGGAACTGGTATGACCAACTCTACGCCAGTTTCGATCCGGCAAGCCGCACCAACCCCTCCGACACCCAACAACCCTGGCGAGTGCCATCGTACCATACCCTCGACGCAGGGCTTACTTACAAAAAACAACTGTTTGGGCAACCGGTAATTTTCACCATGTCTGGCAGCAACCTGCTAAACCACAGCTACATCATCCGCGGGACCGACGGAATAAACCATTCAGAGGCCGGGTTTACCGGCTTTTGGGGATTTGGAAGAACCTTCTCGTTCGGAGCAAAAATAAATTTTTAACCAACCAATCCAATCCATCAAAACCGGCTCTGAAAACCAGGCCGGTTTTTATTTTGGTTAAAAACCATTATCACGTCCATTTTCACACAACAAATCCTAACTTTATACCCGTAAAACGGTTGTAATATTAGCAATCCTGAAAAAAGAAGTGTTATGGCAGGCAAAATACATCAAATCCATTTTTGGATTCTTCTGGCAGTCGTCATGTCAGCGATACAAACTACTCTGGTCGGACAGAGCTACCATTTCACTTATTACACTGGCAACGACGGACTTCCCACCGACCTGATAAAATCGGTAGCCATAACACCCGATGGATTTATTGCATTGGCAACTGACGAAGGCTTTGTGGTTTACGACGGGCAAACCTTTCGCACCTATGCATCTCAACTCCAAAGCAGGTATGCGAAATTCGTATTCACCGAACCCTCCGGAAGGATGCTGGTATCAGACGATATGGGTCTGACTGCCGTGACCTTCGAGGGAATCCTTCCCAAGTTTCAACTTATTAAAAGAGGAAGCATCGAACGAAACGACACCGCGTTGTGGTATCCCAAAATTATTACCGCTGATGCACTTGGCAACACCTGGGTTACTGACAACAGCAGCATCTATCTGCTAAAAGGGAACACCCTGAATCCACTTCCCATTGGAATGAAATCGTTGCCCGAGAACGTTCAACGCTCGTTTATGCTTGCCGACGACAGCACAGGAAACCTTTATGCATTCTATGATGGAGGCAACAGCTACCTTATCGACCGCAACAATTTAAAGATAAGAGAAACAACCGGGTTTCTGCCCGAGAAAGCTTTTTTTTATGCTGCTCCCCTATCCAAAGGAAAGATCTGGGTGGCTGGAAACAGCGGGTTGTGGATTGTTGATACCCAAAGCAACAACCTAACCCCCAAGTGCAAGCTTGTGGTGCCCTTGATTGAGTTTTCGGGAATTGTGAAACTACGCCACAACCTGTTTATTGGAGCAACCTGGTCAAATGGCGTTTATGAAATCAAGATCAATGGAGATGACATCTCTTACAGGAAGATCGAGCAATTTTTATCGGGGAATGTCAATTTCTTATCAACAGACAAGGAAGGGAACATCTGGCTTGCCGGCGATAACGGCCTTGTGCTCATGTCGATTGGAATGTTTCAAAACCCCCTACACGAACAATTGAATGGCTACATTCAACACATCACAACCAAAGGCCATGAGGTATTTGCCACCGACGGGAAACAGGTTTTAAAAATCAATCACCACACGGGAGAATTCAGCTATAGCACCCTCTACACCCATCGGGGCAAAGAAACCATTTTGAGACTTTTAGCCGTGGAAGGCGGTATCTGGATGTCGGATAACATGGGAAACATCGGGTTCAAACCAAACACAGGTCCAGTGCATTGGATAAAGACCGGCCAAAGCGGAGCAGTTTTTATTCTGGCTCCAGGGCTTAACGATGAGATGTGGTTCTGCCAGGATGGCATGAACAAAATAGGCTGTATAGATCAACAGCGAAACATAACATTCTATGGACAGGAAAACGGGATCGATTCCCGTATAATAAGCATCGTGCGATCACCCGACGGCAAGTCGCTTTTCCTTGGAGGATCTTCTGATGAAGGCTATTTATACCAATTTGATTTAAAGCAGCGAATAGCAACAAACCTGAGCCAACCAGTCGGATTCAGACATAACATCCCCATTGCCGTGAACGACATCGCCTTTAAAGACAAAAAGCTCTTGCTGGGCTCCAATTTTGGGCTGCTCGAGCATTCCCCCGACACCATCAGACGAATTGAAACAGGCCAACTTACCGAAAGCACCATCAAAGGTATAACCATTGACAAGAACGGAACACCCTGGTTTACAGCAAGCCTTGGAATTGTAAAACTAGAAGGCAACAACAGCTACATATTTGCCGAACGAGAAGGCATTCCATCAAAAACAGCATCGTTCAGGAGTATCGTTGTAGATGCCAACAACCACATCTGGAGTGGAACCATCAGCGGATTGGCATTTTGCGACAACCAATCGAAGGCAAGAGAACTTCCTTCGCCTGTATTCGAAGAAGCTGAACTTGATGGCAATCCTTTCCCTTGGATCGAAAAGGGGATCAACACATTCACCAACAAGTCGTTTCTAAAATTGATTTATACCACCCCCGCCTTCCCGGGCAACCTTATTCAATACCAATACAGACTGATAAGCGAAGTCTCAACAACCCAATGGGAAACATGCGACAATACGCTTGAACTACACATGAAAGCGTGGCAGCCGGGCAATTACAAGCTTGAGATCAGGGCAAAAAAAGAGGGGAACTTCACATGGAGTCCCCCCTTAACCCTTAACATGTTGATCAAAAAAGTATGGTATGAGAACGTGCTGATTGTCTCGTTGATTGTTGCTGGAATATTGACCCTTATCACGCTATTGGTCAGGTCGAATAACCACCGGCATCAGAACCGCAGAAGAAAGCTGGAGGAAGAGATTGAGAAGCGTACCAGCGAAATCAGATCGCAGAAGAATTTTATTGAGAACCAGCGCAACTCGATAATGATGCAAAACCAGGAATTGGAGCGAAAAAACGTGGAGTTGACCGAAGCCCGGCAAAAAGCTGAAGAATTTGCGCGTTCACGCACCATGTTTCTTAGCACCATGAGCCATGAACTTAGGACACCACTAAACGCGGTGATCGGGATGACCTACATTCTTTTGAACGAAGACCCTCGCCCCAACCAGATCGACAACCTTCAAACTCTGCGTTTCTCGGCCGAAAACCTTTTAGCTCTGATCAACGATATTTTGGACTTCAGCAAAATTGAGGCAGGCAAACTCTCGTTTGAAGATGTTGACTTCGATCTTCATGAAAAAATTTCCAGCATAGCACAAGTACTCAAGGTAAAAGCCGACGAAAAAGGAGTAGCAATCAGCCAAAACATCGAGGCTGGTGTTCCACAATTCCTGGTAGGCGACTCCACCCGATTGAACCAGATTCTTTTCAATATTGCTGGCAATGCGGTGAAATTCACTCACGAGGGTTCAATATTTATTTCTGTTGAAAACTACGATGTAACAGATACCCATCACATACTTCGCTTTGTTGTGAAAGATACCGGGATTGGAATTGCGCCCGACAAAACAGCCACCATATTCGACAGTTTTACCCAAGCCGAAAATGAGATAACCCGAAAATATGGAGGAACAGGACTCGGATTGGCCATCACAAAAAAACTTGTAGAGCTGCAGGGTGGACACATCAAAGTAGATTCAACCCCCGGACAAGGGACAACCTTTACCATTGAGATGACCTTCAGAAAAAGCGAAAAAAACCTTAAAGCCGACGAACCTATCCTGATCGACACCTTCAGGCAATTCAACCACGAGCGCATTCTGGTGGTTGACGACAACCAGATCAACCTAATAGTAGCCCGTAAATTTCTAACAAAATGGGACTTACAGGTTGACACTGCCGAGAACGGCGTAGAGGCTTACGAATTGGCTCGCAGCAACCAATACAGGATGATTCTGATGGATATACAAATGCCCGAGATGGATGGATACACAGCCAGCAAGGCCATCAGGCAATACGAAACTCAAATAGGGAGACCCCTTACTCCAATAGTTGCACTTACAGCTTCGGCTCTGCTCGATGTAAAAGAGAAAATCATTTCATCAGGAATGAACGACTTCATTACCAAGCCATTTAATCCGAAAGAGTTGAATTATAAAATTGGGAAAATACTCACCGCAGGAAATCCCAACATCAACCCGGTCAATACGTGAAATAAATCATTCCTGAAAAATAACCATATCCGTTGCCTGGCACAGCCTGATAATCCCAGCCCAGCATCAGCGATATCTCCGATTGGTCACCCACTTTATAACACGCTCCAACCGCGGGATTCAGGTAGTAACCAATGCTTTTGAGTTTTGACTTGGCATCAAACGAATACCCCAACGTTACCATTACAGCAGGCGACAGACTCCCCTTTCTGGCGGCGGTATGATAGCCAAGGGTAGCCATAACAGGAAGATACATCTGATCTAGAAGATTTTGGTAATGAATTCCCAAACCCAAACCAAGTGATAAACCTTGCTTGTTGACCAGCGATTCGGTGATGCGAAACTTTATAAAATTTTGAATATTATTACCATACACAGCGTAACCAAGTCCAAAAGTTTCACGCGACGAAATCCCGTCCAATATCGATCCTCCTTGTTTCTCACCAACTTCTTCCTTTTCAATTTTGGCAATGTCTTTAGTGTCGAAAACAAACAAATTTCCATCGGTAGTGCGAAACCGGGTTTGTTGACCAGGGACCAACTCCTCTATCTTTCCACGCATAACGCTTCCATTGGTGAGGTAAACCACATCCAGCGTTTGGTTCTGTGCCAGAGCACTTTCAGAACAAATAAAAGTTGCCAACAAAAGACAAAAAGCAAAAAAAGCAGTCGATATTTTCATATTACTATTTTGAATGAACTCAACGCATGAGTCATATTATTATCAACAAATTGATGCTGAAGCCAGTTTCATGATGCCCCTCGCGGTTTAACCGGTATCCCCCCGAAGGATTTACAACCAGGCCTTCAGACCTAAAATATTGCCGTTCAAGGCCAATCGACAGGGCAAAGCCAATTTCATCAGAAAGCAAGTACTTAATTCCGGCCGAAGGACTTAATAAAAGTCCGGCAGCACTCATTCCATTTGAACCATCTAACGAATAACCTGCCAACAAATCGACAAAAGGGGCCAGCTTTGCTTTGCTCCACGACAAACGTCCGCCGGCGAGCAATGGCCAAAGCACCATACCAGATGATCCATAAACATGGACTCCCCCGCCCAATCCTACTGAAAAGCATTCAGCAAGAGGCCACCAGGCATTGTATCTGAGTTTAAGAAAATCGGAAGAAGAGCTGTTGGCCTTCAGGCAAAAACCCAGTTGAATCTGATGAATTATCCAAGAAGGTTTATCGCTTGCCTGTTGATCTGAAGGGTTGCTTTGGTTTACAATCCGTTCAATTTCATCGTAAGCAATGACAATGGTTGAACTGTCGGCTAATAAAACCTCAACTGAGGTCTGGGGAATGTGTTTTATGATACTCCCTTTAACAATCTTCCCACTTTTCAGCACAAGCTCGTCGCGAACAAATTGGGCATTGAGCGATAAGACAGCGAACAACGGAAAAAAAACAAGCCAGAAACGATTCATAAAAAGAAGGGTATTGAAACAGAATCAGGCAAAAAAGCAAAGGCGGCCAGGAGCCGCCTTCGCATTGAAAAAAAATCTTAGAGTTTAAACATCAAACCGGCACTAACAACCAACTGATCAGCACTGCTTAATACGTACTTGGCTTCGCCCAGAATGAACATGTTGTCTGACACAGGATACTGAATACCAGCACCAATATTCAAACCGAAATTGGTATCAGATGCACTTTCGTCCATGTCCAAATCAAGATCGTCTGATTTGTACATTGGTAAATCTCCTGAGATTGTGGAAGAAAAACTAATTCCGGTAACGTTAAGACCAGCGATTCCATAAAGCTCGAATCCATCGTTCAAGAACAAATAGTTGCCATCAACGTCGAGCAGCCAGAAGTTATACTTATACTCAGCTGAGTAAGTATAAAGACTGATCTCTTCCTTCTTAGGAAGAAAATACGTGAAAGCCGGGGCAAGACGGATTTGGTCTGTGATGCCGTAGTTGAATTTGACTCCAAAACCAGGTTGTTTTACTTCGCTACCATAAGCGACCAGACCACCAAGTTTCATTTCACCCTGCTGAGCCATAGCGGGGATTGCGATCATCATCATGAAAGCAGCGGCGAGCGTTGCTGTTAAGAGTTTTCTCATGTTTGGAAAAATTTAAGTGAATAAATTAGGGTTACATTTTCCCTGCGAAGGTACAAAACTCTTGAAGTTTTACAAACATTCATAAAACAATTCAACAATTTTTCACGAAACCAATTCAAGTAATCTGTCTTACCAAAACAAACCAGAGTCATTAGACACGCCAAACACCTCTTTATCAAGTTCTATAGATAAAAAACCACTGAAAACAAAAGCCCTCTAATTTTACAGTTGGCTCCATGCAAAGCTTGATCGCTCACAAACACAAAACAGCGAACCATGGCAAATAACTAAAAAACTTCCACTTTTTTAAGGTGGAAGTTCCAATTTTTCAATACTAAAATTACCAATCAGGTTTTTTACCTACCCCTCATGTCTCTTTTCTCTTTCCGCTCCTTCCTTTTGTCCTTCAATTCCATGTACTTTTTAAACTGATCGGCTGTTAGAACTTTTTTCAGTTCAGCTTCGGTGGCTTTAATTTGCTTATCACGTTTGTCTCGGGCAGCATCGCGTTTAGCTTTGACCTCAGCCCGATCGGTCTCCACTTTTTTAAAATGATCGGTCTGAATCTGCTTCACTTTGGCAACCTGCTCATCCGAAAGGTCTAAAGCTATCTTCAAGCGGGTTGTCAACAGTTCGGCACGTTCCTCAGGGGTTAGTTTGTCGTCGTCGGGACGTTGAGCCTTTAAACAAAGTGACTGTCCTGCAAGCAGCAGAACCATCATCAAAATCTGAATTTTCAAAATTTTCATAACATAATGATTTAAAAGGTTATGAATTGTTGACCCAAGAAGTGTACGCAGGTTTAATGACAACAAGCCTAGAAAAAACACCCGAAAACAATTAATGGTAATTAACTTTTATTTACTTTTGTAAAGAAATGAGTTGACATATAATCAACTAATTTTCAATCACCTAAGGCCGACACTGCGCCTGCTCAGCCCGTGCGATGCCGACCGGATTTATGCAAAACACTTACCACCAATATAAAATAACCGGTTAATTTTCATGGATTTACTCGAAAGCATCAGGGCTAATGCCCGCAAGCACGGCAAAACCATTGTTTTGCCCGAAGGCACCGAAGAGCGCACGCTAAAGGCTGCCAACATTATTCTGAACGAAGGTCTTGCCAAACTCATCCTGTTGGGCAATTCCGATGAAATTGCAAAAAAAGCGAACGATTGGGGTCTGAAAAAAATTTCTGAAGCAACAGTTATTGACCCAAAAAACAACGACCGGCTGGATTTCTTCACCGACATGCTCTTCGAGATAAGAAAAAACAAGGGACTTTCGCGCGAGCAGGCCGCCGTTTTGGTGCAGGATCCTCTTTATCTGGGAACGCTGCTTATTAAAAACGGTGATGCCGATGGCGAAGTGGCTGGTGCAATAAATGCTACCGGCGATGTACTTCGTCCTGCTTTCCAGATCGTAAAAACTTTACCTGGCGTGAGCGTAGTATCCGGAGCCTTCATCATGATCATGAAAGACAAAAAATGGGGTGACGACGGAGTAATGGTTTTTGCTGACTGTGCCGTGCATCCCAACCCCACTGCCGAAGAATTGGCACAAATTGCTGTAGTAACAGCAAAAACCACCAAAGCAATAGCTAAAATGGAACCACGCGTGGCTATGCTAAGTTTCTCGACCAAAGGGAGCGCCAGGCACGAAATGGTTGACAAGGTGGCAACAGCTACTCGTCTGGCAAGAGAGATGGATCCTCAATTGCTGATAGATGGAGAGATGCAAGCCGATGCCGCCATTGTTGAAGCCGTAGGTCAGTTGAAATCGCCAGGCAGCCCAGTAGCCGGAAAAGCCAACGTACTGGTATTCCCAACCCTTGAAGTTGGAAATATAGCCTATAAACTGGTGCAACGATTAGCCGGAGCCGAGGCTGTAGGGCCTGTTCTTCAAGGAATGGCAGCACCAATCAACGATCTTTCGCGGGGCTGCTCGGTTGATGACATCGTGAACCTTGTTGCCATCACAGCCAATCAGGCAGCAGGAGTATAACCACAAGCACCATATTAATCTCCATAAAAATCACCAAAATGAAAGTATTAGTCTTAAACTGTGGAAGTTCATCCATCAAGTACCAACTTTTCGACATGGGCTCAGAACCGGTAGTTCTGGCCAAGGGATTGATCGAAAAAATTGGATTGCCCGAAGGCATCCTGACCCATAAAACAGACGGGCGCCCCGATTTTCAACTTCATCAACCCATCGCTGATCATCAAACAGGGATCAATCTGATTATTTCTGCACTGGTTGACCCCAATCATGGTGTTATTGCACGCGTTGAAGAACTTGAAGCAGTTGGGCACCGGGTTGCTCATGGCGGCGAACGATTCAGCGCCAGTGCCTTAATTACACCAGATGTGAAAGCCGACATCGAAAAATGCATCGAGTTAGCTCCATTACACAATCCTGCCAACCTCAAGGGAATCACCTCCATCGAAGCGTTGCTTCCAGGTATCAAACAGGTTGCGGTTTTCGACACCTCCTTCCACCAAACACTACCCGAGCACGCCTATATATATGGCATCCCGTATTACTACTATGAAAAATACAGGATTCGCAAATACGGATTCCATGGCACTAGCCATAAATACGTGGCTGCCAAAGCCTGCGACCAACTTGGATGGAACATCTCCGAGAAAAAAATTGTTTCGTGCCATTTGGGTAATGGAGCATCAGTAGCAGCCATCGATCATGGTAAATCGGTGGAAACCTCAATGGGTTTCACACCTGTGGAAGGGCTGCTGATGGGCACCCGGTCGGGCGACCTCGATCTGGGTGTTTTGCTCTATCTTATGGAAAAAGAGAACATGTGTTGCTCGGAACTGAATGACCTGATCAACAAAAAAAGTGGAATGCTCGGAGTTACAGGAGTTTCGTCAGATATGCGCGATATTGCCAAAGCCGCTGCAGAGGGCAATCACCGGGCTGAATTGGCTCTCAATATGTTTGCGTATGTTGTAAAGAAATACATCGGAGCTTACGTGGCCGTAATGAATGGCATTGATTTGCTTATCTTTACAGGTGGAATAGGCGAAAACGACTGCGACACCCGACGTCGGATAACCGAAAACCTCGACTATTTGGGAATCAAATTTGATCCCGCTCAAAACGATGGATTGAGAGGGCGCGACGCCTTTATTTCTACCCCCGATTCACCTGTAAAAGCCATGGTAATCACAACAAACGAAGAACTTGTGATAGCCCGTGACACTTATCAGATTGTTCAGAGTTAAAACTTGGGATGAAACATACAGCGGAGAGGCATTTGTGAAGGATGCCTCTCTTTCTTTTACCGGTTATTCGACATTTTATCCTTTAATTCAAACTGCAGAAGCAGGGGCTGTATCTCATGATAAGTAAGGTTATCGGGCAACGATTCAAAAACCCTGACTTCATCTGTTTCAAAATCCGTAGCCTCATCACGTTCTGTGATAACCGCCCTAAACAACCTGCCAAATGATGTTTTACCTGCAATCTTAACGCTGTAATCTGCTACAGGATTGATTTCAAAACAACAGGCTCCAGTTTCCTCCCTCAATTCTCGGGAGGCTGTAGCGTTGATCAATTCACCCGGCTCACGTCGTCCACCTGGAAGTTCCCATGTTGAACGTCCATTTGTACGCACTAACAACAAATTACCATTTTCGTAAGCACAAACAACGGCATACAAATATTGGTCGTTTTCGACAAAGCCCAGAGGGTGCAACTGCACAAAAGGTGTATTCATGAGATGAAAATAAAAAAACGAAAATACTACCTTTGGCGAAAATAACGATGTATGCTATTTTCCTCGTACAGGCTGATGTTCCTGCTGGCTTTGTCAGTAGCCGTAATCACTGAAACGGCAATGCTTATTGTGACTTCGAGGCTTGCCAATTATGAACAGAGAAGTTGGAAAAGGGTAGTAATGGCAGGCGCAATACCATCGGTTGCTTCCTTGCCCTGGCTCTGGTACGTAATGCCCAATTTTGTAACAATGGGCATATGGAACATTTTGGTTGCTGAGATTGGAATTGTGGTGGCTGAGGCCATACTCATCAGTTTTATCCTGAATTACAACTACAAACAATCGTTGTTGCTATCTTTTACCACAAATTCAGTATCTTACTTAGTAGGTCTATTACTTTTTTGGTAATCAATATGTTGTTGTCATTCGTTCATGAATTGCCAACACAAAATTTGCTATGTCTTTCATGCTATCGTCAGGTTCTGAAGGGTCTGCAACACTTACCGAGGCGATAGAGATTATGCGAATGTCGGGTTTTAGAAGCTTTAAATACCACGAAATTCCCTGAAAGTTATCGGAATGATAAGTACCGTTAAAATGAAGAAATTTCTTTCCCTTCTTCATGTTCTGAACGATAAACCATGCCATAGTTGCATCCTTTAAAGCCTGAGCCTTAGGCAAATTTGGGTTAACGTGATCGCTACCCATCATTTTCATCATCTGGCTGTATCCACTTAGCGTTGAATCGTACGCGATGGGCAGGGGAGCCAACCACTTCCGAGCTTCGTCGGTAAGAGAATCGAGCATATTGAAACCACCCCTGCTCACCATTGCCGCGTACCTTCGGGGCACATTGGTAGCCACAAACTTCAGTTTGTTCTCTTCTGCAAATTTTACCAGGGGTTGATAATCAGTTTTAAAATTTGGCCATAGTCGAGCCTCATTCACAAAATCCTTTAAACGCACTTTTCCCTCCATCAACTCATCCATAATCAATTGATTATCGGCCTCAAACATTTCAGCACCAAGAACCAAAGCCGAACCAAGGCCGGCATGCATATCGCGTGTTAGTTCGAGTTGAAGCCAGTGGCATACCGGATTGTTATGCAATTCGCCAAACAAAACAACATCGGCCTTCAAGGCCTCTGCCACCAACTCTTTATATTTCACCTGCTTGCCCTTAATATCGTACAACTGATAAGCAGGTTTATCGCTTGTAAAAGAAGCAAATAGGATTAAAGCTAGAAGTAATGAAAAATAATTGCGTGTCATACCAGTGGTTTTAATGCCGAAAGATAACACTTCCAATTTGAAGATGTTCTTTCCGAAATTTAACTTAACTTTACCAACTTAATTAAATCATTGGTTATGAACACATACGATTACAAATTTGTCAGAATCAAACTAAACTTCTGGACTCGCAAACCTAAAGAAGATTATCAAACTATCATTCAACAACATGCGGCCAAAGGTTGGCGACTGGTGCAAATACTCGCCCCCGGAACAGGAATGCATGGTACCGCAGAGTTTTATGAGCTCATTTTCGAACAAAACAAAAATGTACATTCCTGATTACTTGAATTGTATTTCCCAGATTCTCACACAGACAGACCCACTTTTTTTCGCTAAGACAAAATCAATGAACCTTAAAAAAATCACAGGACGCAGAAGTTATAAATATTTACTTGTTGCAAAGATTATCAGCAAGATAACCATCATCCTGCTTGCAACCCACACAAACCTCTTCGGTCAATTGTCGGTAGCTTCTCCTGACGGCAAGCTGTACATCTCAACACACAGCCACGATACTCTTCGGCTGGCAGTTCATTTCAATGGAAGAACAATTCAAACCATCGATCCACAGCTTGTGGTTGACAGCCAAACCCTCACAGCTAACATATCCCTCAAGAATTTCAGGGAACAGCATGTACGCGACACTCTGCGACCTGTGATTTCAGGCGGAAGGAGCCATATTCCAGACATTTACAATCAGTTAAACATCAAACTATCGAAATCATTATCGCTGGAAATCAGAGTTTACAACGATGGTTGGGGTTATCGTTTTGCTACACATCTTGATAAAGAGGTTAGCGTTGACCATGAAGGGTATTCTTTATACAACCACACGCTTGATTCAATCTGGTTTCCTGAAGAAACTTCATATCTCAGCCATTCCGAACGACTCTATCCCCACTTAAAAATCAAAGACATTGCTGAGGGGCGTTTCTGCAGCCTTCCGGCTTTATTACACGGCAACGAGTGCTTTGTTGCAATTAGCGAGGCCTGGATTGAAGATTTTCCGGGCATGTATTTAGAAGCCACAGGAAAAAACGCTCTTTCAACCACCCATCCGCCTTTTCCGTTGGAAGAAAAAGCTGTTAACGACCGTACACTTGCCGTGACCAAATCTGCACCTTTTGTCGCGCGAACAAAAGGAAAACGAACGTATCCGTGGCGTGTTTTCGGTGTCACCTCAACTCCCGGCGATCTGGTTGGAAGCGATCTTGTTTATCGTTTCGGCCCCCCACAGCAAATCGATAAAACTGATTGGATCAAGCCAGGCAAGGTAGCCTGGGACTGGTGGAACGACAACAATATCAGCGGTGTTGACTTCAAGTCAGGAGTCAATACCAAAACTTACAAGTATTACATCGATTTCGCGGCAGACTACAACCTGGACTACATTATTTTGGATGAAGGGTGGAGCAACCCCTCAGACCTTTTCGACATACACCCCGAAATGGATATGGACGCTCTGTTTTCTTATGCAAAACAAAAGGAAGTAGGCATTATTCTCTGGGTACTTTTCAACACACTCGACAAACAACTGGATAGTGCCCTGGTACAATTTGCGAAATGGGGAGCGAAAGGGATCAAGGTGGATTTTATGCAGCGCGATGATCAAAAAATGGTTCAATATTACTGGAAAATTGCAAAAGCTGCCGCCGAAAAACATCTTATTGTTGATTTTCATGGGAGTTACAAGCCCGATGGCTTACGAAGAGCGTTCCCTAACGTTTTGACCCGCGAAGGAGTTAAAGGACTGGAAAACAACAAATGGGGTCATGAGATCACCCCTTCACACGACTTAATACTACCCTTTACAAGGATGTTCGCAGGTCCGATGGACTACACTCCCGGTGCTATGATCAACGCTACGGCCAAGGAGTTTCATCCGGTATGGTCAAAACCCATGAGCCAGGGGACCCGCTGTCATCAATTAGCGCTCTATGTTGTTTTCGAGAGCCCCTTACAAATGCTTGCCGACAACCCAAGCCATTACAGGAAAGAACCAATATCAATGCAATTTATTCAGGGTGTGCCTGTTGTATGGGATGAAACGCAAGTATTGGAAGCAGTACCGGGGAAAAAACTGGTGCTGATGCGAAGATCTGGAAACGACTGGTACATAGCTGGCCTATCTGACTGGACAGAGAGGGATGTAAAAATCACTTTACCAGGCACTTCAAAAAGATGGAGCGTGCAGATTTGGAAAGACGGAATAAATGCTAGCCGTGACGCAACCGACATTCAGTTCACTGCTGAAGAGATGTCGTCAGGAGAAGAAATTGAATTGAAAATGGCCAATGGAGGCGGTTTTGTAATAAAAATCACAGAAATAAAATTCTGAATAAAAAATTGTCCATTTGCGAAAAAACAAGCGCATCACATTCTTTATCAACTACATATAAAAAATAATGTCGTAAATAATTCTGTAAGTGATGCTAAAAGAAATTTTTTTTCAGGATAATCGAAAAAAAACGTCGGAATGTGATAGTTGTGATGTATCTTTGCAACGTTTTTGATCCGTTTCTGTTTTCGTCAACCACTTCCAACGAGGGTGTTTGTTCAAAAAAGTAAAAGGCTCCCAAAACGAATTTTTAAACACCCGGTTAAAATTGTTCAAATCAGTTACCCCAGGTTTATTTCCATCACAGAAAACTACACTCGTAGCTTTATAATTCCATTTTTTTCATTCACTAACACGTTTTTTTATCATGAACATTTTTGTTGGAAGTCTTCCGTACAAGCTTGAAGAGTCAGACCTGAAAGAGTTTTTCGAAGCTTATGGCGAAGTATCAGCAGCCCGCATCATCACCGACAAATTCACCGGCCGCAGCAAAGGTTTCGGTTTTGTTGAAATGCCCGATGACGAAGCAGCATTAAAAGCCATCGAAGAACTGAACGGTGCCGAGGTTAATGGCCGCAGCATCGTGGTTAACAAGTCGGAAGAGCGTCGCGAAGGTGCTCCTCGTCGCACTGGCGGCGGTGGTGGTGGCTTCAACCGCGGTGGTGACCGTGGCGGCGACCGTGGCGGTTTCAACCGTGGCGGCGGCGGCGATCGCAGACCTCGTTACTAAGCCTATAACCGTTTTTTTCGGATATATCAACGGACGCCCGGGAGGTCGTCCGTTTTCATTTTTTAAAAGAGGTAATCAAGGCACTCTAAAAACAAGCCGAAAGTCCTGAACATCTGCTTTTTTGGTTGTGACCTGTGTAGTCACCCTCCATGTTGAGAACTCCGCCTCACGCCTTACCAAATCAGCTCCTTCACATGTAAGAACCATACCGGAAGGATGGCGGAGTCTAATCTCATTAGCACAATCCACATAGCACTGAACTTCAACCAACAGGCTATCACCATCCCTTCTTTGTTCAACCACACGAAGGCCGGTGGAGAGCTGGCCAGGGAGAGGGCGATATTCTAATGGCACAACCTCTACGATAGGATCAAATTCCATTTCGACAAGCAGACTCTCGCTAAGCAGTAAGTTGAGCAAGGTATCCTTTGGACATAAGACACTATTTACCAGCACTTTTTTAACGTTTGCCGTTGAGGCAAACTGAGGATCAAGAACTATGGATAACGATTCACCTGCTGTTTTAGTGAAACGATAAGAGAAGGTATTGCCTTTGCGCTTTATTTCAAGATCAAAGAGAGCAGTTCCAACCCTTAAATTTTTAGTTTTCAACCAATCCCATTGAGCAGGAAGGGCTGGTTTCATCAAAACCCTTTGGTGTAGTGCATCTGGGTCAATCCCAAGTAGCCCCTCGATTATAGCCTGAATGGTAAGCGAGTGTGACCAGCATTGGTGTGCACACACCCCCGACGGGCGAAACTCGGAACCATGCATTACCTCCTCGATCATCCCTTGTCCCCAGAATTGGGTGATCCACAAGTTATTCCACAAATGATCGAACCCCTGAAGGGGATTCCCCGAGGCATACTCAGCCAAGGCAGTCCAACCCGTATAAAGGGGCCAAACCGAACCGGAATGGTAACCACGGGGATTAAACCGGGGCGATTCCTTCGGCACAATTCGGGTTCCCCAGTCGGAAGAAAAACTAACCGTGGCAAATCGCTTTATTATTTTAGCAGCTATTATGGGGTCAACCTGACTGAAAAGCAATGGAATAGCCTGCATTATAGTCTCATCTTCGATAAAACTCCCGTCGGGTTTCAAACTGTGATTCAACCATCCTCCGTTGCTGTTAACAAAGCCATGCCTGACTTGCTTAAGAACCTCCAAATGATCAGATTGGTAACGTGAAGCATCGGGGAGGTTACCTGTTTCCTGAGCTATAATAGATGAAAATCGAAGGGCTTCGGCCCAGCAGGAAGCTAAGTAAAGGGTGGTTTTCCCTCCAAAGAGGTGTCCCCCCTCTACCCAACCGTGCCCAACACCTGTATTCTCAATTAACAGATCTCCATCCGTATCGGTAGAATAACAAAAGTCAATCGCTTTTCTTAGCGATGGCCACAACTCTGTAATTGTAGTGAGATCGCCTGTGTGCAGAAGATACCTTCCGGCCAGAATCAAATAGAGCGGAGTGGCATCAGAAGCATCATAATGCACAGCACCGGAAGTAGTTAACTCATGGTAAATTTTTCCGTTCACATCCTGATGGCGGGCAAAAGTTCTCAAAACCTCACGTACCCTCACAAAATCGCCATAATCCAACAGTGCCATCGCACTCCACTGGGCATCGCGGCCAAAATACCAGGCGTAACCAGGTCGGCCATTTATGGGCTGCTCGCCATCCCATCCGTGAGCGGTTGATGCATAGCCGGCAAGCAGAGAGGCTCCAATGCCCGGGGTTTCTGCAAAAAAACGATCGGTTCCGGCAAGGGTCTGTTGCACCATCCGGTTGAAAAGAGTATCGGGCGACTCTACTGACAACCAGTGTTCAACTTTCTGATGATATACTTCATAGGCAGACTGAATGATTTTTAGAGGGTTTTGCGCCCATTGTGAAAAGGCATTAACAACCTCTTCATGACCTTCAGAACCACCCGAAAGCAAGAAATCAAACGAACTTTTTGCATTCACTTTCAGATTAAAGCGCACTTTGACCTGATAACGTGTGCTATCAAAGGATACTTGTGCTTTGGCAGGAAGGTTCAAGCCAACGGCAACAGCACATGCTTTATCCAAAGTTGAAGCCACAAAAAACTGGTTATCAGGCGATAGCCCAATATCAATGCCACCGATCGCATCCTGACTGTAAGGCCACATCAGCCTGAGATTGGTTGCGAATTCCACAACCATTTCCAAGGCCTGTGAACCTTGAAAATCATAATGAACGTTTAGAAAAGGTTCGGAGGGATGTGCCACAATAGTTTCCGAAAGCAACTGATCCAATACCTGATACTCACGTCTGACAGTAACCGCATCGGAACGAAACCATGAGGCGGAAAGCCACCTCACCGAATCGCCCGACCGCAAACCAATGCGATAGTCACGAAAAGCCATAAACGGGTGAACCCAAACCTCTTCGATTCCCTCTGACTCGTTAGAGAAAACTGCAAGCCGCTCAGAACCAAGCCCAGCATATTCGTTTGAGGTCTTCTTCGATACAATTGGCTGAACTAAGGGGATAGAAAAAGGCTGACCTGCTCCAAACGTCACATTATCAACACCTGGCAATGCCTCGAGAAACCTAAACTGCCCTGTTGGCCAATACATGGTTTTGCTCTTTGACAGGCTGGCAAGATGGTTGAGTGCATTCACCATCAGCCTGTCTAATTGGGGCTGGTGGTGGTTCGGCACGTGAAAGGCGCAATACGCTCCGATGCAAAGCACCTCTGCTCCAGAAGGGTTTAAAAAAGATACAGCGAGCCGCTCCTTTTCTTTCATCCTGATATAGGCCCAATCCACGGCTACTACCTTTCCATTGACAGGCACCTCCTCTCCAAAATATCCCCACCTTCGTACGGAGGTATCAATCAACGGGCTAAATACGAAACTTCCCCCTTGAAGCCCCTCGAACAAGGGATGGCTTCGGTTGGCATGGAGACCCCGTTTGCGACCATACCCCTCATCGCGAGCATCGGCTGTTTGAACCTGTGGCTCAAGAGTATCCAGTTTCAACATGCTTATCAGGGGCACAGCCTCCTGGGTGATAAGCACGGAGCGTCCATTGGCAATCAGCGTGGTAAGGGCAGCCACTGTACTATCACCGTAAGTATGACTCACCGGTAGCTTCCAATTAGTCTGATGAACCCATAAAACCTGATAATCAATAAAATTATGGTTATTTGGCAATTGATCTGGAGAAAAAAAAGCGGGCTCAAAGGCCGGATAACGCTTAAAAAAAGCTTCGAGTGCCTTTCGTTCAGCCCATTCGTCGGATGGCATCACCACAGCTACCGTCACAGGTTGATGTTGCGACCACACAAAGGCCGGGCCGGTTAGCATGAAGATAACGAGGAAGATGATTGACAATCTCATACATTTTCTACTTTAAAATGTCTTTTACACATCGAAATCCTACAGTAGCAGACCTGTCGAACCCATCCGACACGTGCAGCCACATCTGACGGTGGTTCACAGGTCGAGCCCCTCCAGCCACATACCACCAGCTTGACATTGGATGCCAGTAGCTTCCGCCCTTCAGAATGGTGTACCGGTAAGCACCATCGTTGTATTGATCGGCTGTAATTTGCCAAACATTGCCAACCACATCGCGCATACCTGTTGAACTTTGCCCCTTTTCTGCGAAATAATCAACAGGAAGCGGTTTGCTACCTGATGTATTGCATCGGATGGAGTCGAAGGCTGATCCCCAGGGCCATTGGGATTCATCAACACCTTGCGCGGCACGTTGCCACTCCGCTTCGGTTGGGAGCCGCTTCCCCGCCCATCGAGCGTAAGCTTGAGCATCAGAAAGGCTAACCCAAACCACTGGGTGATTCTGAAGAGAATCGGGACAACCATCCGAAGGCCAATGCTTCAGAAAATTGCTGGTATCGGATGGCCGGTAACCGGTTGATTGGAGGAATAGGGCGAACTGTTTATTCGTAACCGGATACCTATCAATTAAATAGGGTTTTAAACTAACCCAAATACTATCAGCCGGATATGGGATAAACTGATCGGGATTTGAAGCCCTGAGCAAATATTTCTCTCCGTCTATCCGGATCATGCTCATAGTATCTCCCGAAAAGGAAGATACAACTGGAATGGAAATCTTCCGGGGTAAGGCAAGCCCCAGTCGGACAATCCGCTCATCTGCCAATTCACCTTTATGAAACAGCTGTACCACTACTTTTCCTTCATAGCTTCCAAAGAGACTCGGGATGTGAATCAACTGTTTGCCTGCTGCTACCAAAACCGGCTGTTTATCATACGCGGGATCACCTGCCCAAACCTTGAGAGTATCGTCAGCCGGTTGTGAAATATCCAGTGTATCACCTAAAAGTTTGGCGTTCAACAACTCGGGAAAACGGGCTACAACGTCCACGGAGCTTTCGCGGCGGGTGTTTCGCCACGATTGGAGGTAAGGTTCGAGGGTGACTGGTAGTAAAAGCTCCTCACCAACACTGACAGGTAAGAGTTCCTCGTGATGCCACAAACTCACATAATGAGAGTCAGGCAGTTTTCTTGAAGGAATCAGCCCTCCTTCCCATCCACTTGGATCGAAGCTCAGAACTGTAAAGATCTCTTTCCCGAAAAGCGGGAAATGGTTTACCCAGATACTGTCGGTGCTAACAGGGAGCAGTGGTGTCCAGTTGGCAGACTGAAAATTGGAATGATTCTCGCGCAAAACCCTTAGCACCCTTCCAAGGTATGAAAGCTCAGACGAAATCCATTCGGGTCGCCCCGGCGCAAATGAATTAATCTCAACGCCATAACCATTGAACAACGATATAGATGCTTCGCGGTGAAGTTGCCCCTGTGAAAGTTGGCAAACCCTGAAAATACTAAAATCGGGGCGAATCAATTTATTGAGGTTCAAGGGAGGAGGCATCAAGATGGCATCGTGAACCCTGCCGCTGATGATGCCAGGCATATCTTTTACTACTGCCATTCCCTCTGAATACATCACCACTCCCTTTCGCACGCTATCAGCACTCCTCTGCAACTCGATGCTGCTGCTCCCTTTTGTATCGAGCACTACGCCATCAGCTCCGATGGATTGGATTAGTGAAGCCATCCCTTGCAACTGATTCTCAGCTCGGGTACTCTGATCCCATGGATTCCAGGCTATGAAAAAACGACTACCGAGGCTGCGACTGGTATCTGCAAGACGCTTCAACGCGGGTAAACCGCCAGGCATATCGCGATACATATCCCATTGATTGCGTTCATCGAGCCCAAGACGCGGCCAGGTTGGCCAGATGCCGAACACGTCAAAATGTCCCACCAATGGCCGGGCTTTTCGTAGGAAATCGCCCATAAGGTATTTCCCGTTTGTGGCATCATAAAAATCGTGATCCCAGGCAAACTGAAGCTGAATGAGATAAGACTTTCTGATCCAGGCCAAATCGGGGCGATGATACAAACTGTCGTTAAAAAAAGCCAGGTCGAAAAGGTGATCCTGCTGGCAAAAGTAGCGCAACGATTCCTGCCAGCTTTTTCTTGCCTTACGTTCCCACATCGTATAACGGACATAGCCACCCGGGAAGATGTGGGTTTCGTAGCGTTTGCGCTGCACCTTTTCCCACTTGGTTCGTCGCGCCAGAGCCATGCTTTGGCCATTGGTGCCGAAGCCCATCTCCCAGGCATTATCGGGCAGAATTACCCCAATCGGGCTCTTCCCAGGCTGGAAGACTTTCGCCCGAGCTAAATCCCATGGGCCTGAAGATGTTATATATACATTATCGTAACATTCTCCGTACGGAACTACATTTTCAATTATCAGGGTATCGTCGGAAAGATTCTCGAAAAATACCTGATAACGTGTCAGATCGGGTGAAGCAGAATCTACCAGATAGTTTACCTTCAAACCATTACCGGGATACAATACAGGTTCAGCGGCTGGTGGATTGGGGAAAAACACTGCTTTCTTATTCACACCAACAGACAGCAGGTACTGCTGATCCCCCTTGCAAGGTATCGGATGGCTTTGACCGGGCAGGATAATTGGCAGCAAGAGCCAGTGAGCTAACAGGATTCCGATCACCGGTTGGTTGCAAAATCGTGACATAAGAGCAGTTATTATAAAACGATGAAAATCAGAATAAATAAGATAGAAATTGACCTGGCGTCGTGCTATTACCAGGTTTTGTAAACAAATAATGGGCATTACAACTGACCTTATTTAGCGAACCGAAAACCGATAGGCTGTGGTTTGTTGGTATATTTCGCCAGGTCTGAGCACTGTAGAAGGAAAGTCAGGGTGGTTAGGCGAATCAGGATAATGTTGTGCCTCTAAACACAGCGCTGAACGGTATTCATAAGGTGTTTTCCCTTTCCCGACAGTGGTTCCGTCGAAAAAGTTGCCTGAATAAAACTGCATGGCCGGTTCGGTGGTAAATACCTCCATCACGCGACCAGTTTCAGGTTCATATACGGTAGCTGCAAGCCAAAGGGAATCGCCTTTGGGGCGGTCGAGAATAAAGTTATGGTCGTAGCCACCACCCAGTATTAATTGGCTATCGGGCTGATTGATCCTTTCGCCAATGGCGTGGGGCGAAGTAAAATCGAAGGGGGTACCGGCCACTGGAGTCAGCTCTCCGGTGGGTATCAAGCCACTTTCAACCGAGTTGAATCGCGAAGCATGAAGGGTAAGAACGTGGTTGGTTATGGGTGTTTTTCCCCCGTCGCGAAGATTGAAAAAAGAGTGGTGGGTAAAGTTCACAACAGTCTCTTGGTCGGTAGTAGCTTCATAATCAATTCTGAGCGAATTATCGGCCGTTAGAGTATAGGTAACTGTGAGCACAACATTCCCAGGGTAGCCATTGTCGCCATCAGAACTTTCTATTTGCAATGTAACGCTCTTTTTATCAACATTTTTAACATCCCAAAACCTGCTGTGAATACCCGTATCACCGCCATGAAGATGATTCTTCCCATCGTTAAGAGGCAATTGATAGGTTTTTCCACCGAGAATAAATTTACCATCCTTAATACGGTTGGCATATCGGCCTACTATAGCGCCGAAATACTTCTCGCCAGAGAGATAATCCGACAGAGAATCGTAGCCCAATACCACATCGCCCAATTGTCCTTTTCGATCAGGAACATTGAGACTCACTACTTTGGCACCATAATTGGTAATCAGGGCGTTCATACCCGTTTCATTCTGAATAAGAAAAGTTTGCGTTGAATCAGCTGACATCATGCTGTGTTCATTTTTAATGTTGTGTGACTGGCAGCCTGCCAGGGTAACCCCAAACGCTGCTATTAACAATATTCTGTAACTCATAATATCTTGTTTTATTGAATTTTCCATTCCAAAACACCACCACTATACCCTTCCTGAAGCTTTATTTTCAGGCGTATAGCACTGGTTTTCACGGGCACAAAAACCACATGGTTCCACTGATCTTTAACCACAGGGTAGCCTCCATGCTTAACCACGGGTTTCCAATTTCCCTGCCCATCGGCGTATTCGAGCTGCCAGGAATCAGGGACCCGACAACCACCATCAGGACCATCGTCAAACCAATAGACATCGGCCGTGCTTAGCGTGTGAGCTTCTGCAAGTTCGTATTGCAGCCATTCCATTGTCCCTTTATGATTCCAAAAGGTGAACCGGGAAATAGAGTGATCAGATGACGACGATGGATTGACCTGATCGTTGACAGCCAATAATTTATCGTGCACAAAGGAAGCCGATACACGGCTTTGACTTGCAATAGTGGGAGGAAGCGAAGGGCTGGCCACCGACTCATCGAAAGGGAGCCAGACACTCATCTCGCCTGCACCACGGTAAGCCCAGGCATAATAGGGGATCAAAACCAAAGGCTTTTGTTTCTTTTCAACATTGCCCGAAGCATCCAACGACAGGGCTGTTGCCTGACCAGCCAGGCCGGTGACTCCATCAGCGATTTCGGGAAGATTAACCAGACTGAAAGCAGCTTCTTCATCAACCAGCAAATTACGAACTTTCCCTTCGTTATCGGGCCATTCGGCGGCATAGACAAGCGGTCCGCGTTGGATGCACTGGCGCCCACGATAATTTGCCACGCTATCTGATGCAAGAATCTGCCTTACAGGCATCGGGAAATCAACCGATACTACATCGCCCGCTTTCCAAACACGGTTGATCAGGATGTAGCCTTCGCCATTTACATCGCCTGAAATGGTTTCTCCGTTTACAATCAGCGCGATAGGAAAAGCATCGGGAACTGCAAAACGGTAGAGCGAACCGGGAACTGCTTCATTTCTCGCCCAACCTGGAACACGGATAGCCAGTGTCATCTCCCGGCTCAAAGGAATATCGACAGAGATAGATACCTTTCCACTCCAGGGGTAATCGGTTTTCTGAGTAAGAGTAACTTCGCCATCTTCCACCGGGATCACAGCCTTGTTTCCCATGAACAAATTCACATAAACCGTATTGGCCTTTACAGCATAGACATATCCCGGCAACGAAGGCATGAAACGGCTGACGTTGGTTGGGCAACAAGCGCAGTCGAACCACGGGCTTCGCTGGTGGCTCCCGTCAGATTCGAGTGGGTTTGGATAGAAAAATTCAGTCCCAGACGTGCTTACCCCAGAAAGAAAGTTGTTGTAAAGAGTCCGTTCGAGCACATCTATATACCGGGCATGACCTGTGAGCAGAAACATCCTTTGGTTCCAAAGCATCTGGGCAATGGCAGCACAGGTTTCGCAGTAAGCTGTGAGAGCAGGCAACTCAAAGTTATTGCCAAAAGCCTCGCCATCGTAGCGCGATCCGATTCCTCCGGTGATGTACATTTTCTTCCCAGTCACATTCTCCCACAAGGTATTCACAGCATTCACATAAGCCTGATCACCGGTGATTGCAGCAATATCAGTCATAGCGGAGTACATATAGGCTGCCCTGACAGCGTGCCCCACTGCCTCGGTTTGCAGGGTAACCGACTGATGATCTTGCGTGTAGCTTTTGTTTGAGCCATCAGCACCGTAAGTATAAAGCTCATGACCTGAGGCATTGCCCCGTTGATCAAGGAAATACCTGGCCATCTCGAGGTATCGGTTTTCGCCGGTGAGCCTATATAGCTTTACCAGCCCTATCTCAATCTCCTGGTGGCCGGGGACACCATGCAATTGATCAGTTCGGGGGCCAAATGTTTTGCAAATCAGATCAGCACTTTTCAGGGCAACTTCAAGGAAAGTACGTTTACCGGTGGCCAGATAATGGGCAGCAGCCGCCTCGTACATGTGCCCAATGTTGTAAAGCTCGTGACTGTCCTTCAGGTTCGACCAACGGGTTCCACCTGCTCCACGGGGAACTGAATCGGGATTGATTGTTCGGCATGTGTAAAGATACCCGTCGTCTTCCTGGGCAGCAGCAATCAGGCTGATAAGGCTGTCGAGATAGTGGCCGAGCGATGGGTCAGGAGCTACCATCAGGGCATAAGAGGCCCCTTCCATGATTTTGAACACATCGGAATCGTTGTAACGAATTCCCTCGAACTTTCCCTTAACCACACCTCCTGCCACCGCAAAATTGTTGATTCTGCCCGTTTCTTCCGACTTCCGAAACGCGTAACGGATGGTAACCAAACGGTTGGTATCGAGTCGCGGTGACCAGAATTTGTCGCGAACCTCAACTCTGGTAAAAACAACCGGAGTTACAGGATAATCGCTAATTGTGTTTTTATCTCCTGATTTACAAGACAGTAAAAAAACAAAAACAAATAATACGAGAAGTAAACGATTCATAAAGCTAGGAATTGATGGTGGAGCTAAGGTAAAATTTTTAAGTGTCAAATCTACGTCAATTATTTTTAAAAAAAGTGGATTTGGCAGGCATCCTACTACCAACAGCAGTATGGAATGGGCGAAAACCTCTACCTTTGCTACAAAACACAGGAAAATTGTGAAACGATTGATAATCTTTGACTGGGGAAACACCATCATGCGCGATTTTCCCGAATTGCCTGGCCCGATGTGCGATTGGTTGGTGGTGGAATGGATTCCCGGTGCGCGAGATGCTTTGGAAGCACTCTCGAAACAATATCCACTCTGTATTGCAACCAACGCGGGCTGCTCCGATACCCAGGCTATGCGCAGGGCTCTTCATCGCATTGATGCTGAACGCTATTTTTCATGGTTTTTCTCGTCAAAAGACCTGGGTATAAAAAAACCCGATCCTCGTTTTTTTTTAACAATTGCGCAACAGTGCGGATTTTCCCCTGAACAATGCGTGATGGTTGGCGATAGTTTTGAAAACGACATCAAGGGTGCTGCCACTGCGGGATTTACAACCGTTCTGCTCTCGTCAACCGATACACACAACCCGGGTGCACACTATGTAATAAACCACATGAACCAACTGGTAAACCTTTTTTAGCATGACACCTATCTCTTTCCGCTCCACCCTTTGCCTGGGGGTGCTGGTATTGTTTCATATAACCCTTAAGGCACAGGATTTGAAATCGAAACTTCCGGTGTATGAATCGCCACTTGAACTCCCGGTGCGTCTTTCAGCAACATTCGGAGAATTAAGAGCCAATCACTTCCATGCCGGAATTGACTTGAAGACCCAGCAAAAGACTGGTTTCGCGGTCATGAGCATAAGCCGGGGTTACGTTTCCCGAATTGGAGTTAGCCCGTCGGGATATGGGAAAGCGATCTATATAACACACCCCGAAGGCTATACATCAGTTTATGGTCATCTGGAAAGATTCTCACCAGCCATCGATTCCATTGTTGAAGCAAGGCAATATTCCCAGAGGTCGTTCGCGGTGAATTTGCAGTTTTCACCAGGCGATATTCCTGTATCGGCACGTCAACTTATTGGCTATTCAGGCAATACAGGTAGTAGTGGCGGGCCACACGTCCATTTTGAGATCAGAGATAATGCTAACCAAGATGCGTTGAACCCTTTGGAATTTGGCATTGCTGCCCGCGATTTCATCCGCCCCAAAATCGAATTGCTGACAGTTTACCCTGGCGATGCAACAAGCACTATCAATGGATTTAACAAACCGCTTAAACCTGCTTTAGCCGGTTGGGGGCCGTCGTACCGGCTAAAAAATGCCGACACCATTAAGGTAGCCGGAAGCCTCCAGCTCGGAGTGGCATGTCACGACCTGCTCAACTACGAACCCAACAAAAACGGCGTGCAATCAATTGAGTTTATGGCCGATTCCATTCCGTTTTTCTCCCTCAAAATGCAACGAATACCCTTTGCAGAAACGCGGTACATCCATGCCATTACGGATTATGAAGAGTATCGCAAATCGGGGAAATGGGTGGTTTGGTCGAAAAAACTCCCTGGAAACAAACTCCCTTTTGGTTTTTGGAGGAACAACGGCAAGGTGGAGGTTAAACCAGGACAGACAGTTTCAATACAAGTGAACGTGAGCGACCTGGCAGGCAACGTTTCTGTATTGCGCTTCACCGTCAAAGGGACCAATCTTGCCATGCCCTCGCTGGTAAACAAAATTGATTCAATCGGGAACAGTTGGCCTGTTCAGTGGGATCAAGCATTGACTGTAACATACAACAATCTTCGCTTTGAGTCTGAGCCCGAGACCTTTTACGACAATTTTACGCTGCTGCTCGATACCCTCCGGAAAGTCCCTGGCTCCTTTTCTCAGGTTTACAAACTTCACCAGATTACTACCCCACTTCACAAACCAGCCACTTTAAGCATCAAACCCGAAGGGTACGCCACCCCCATCTCGGATAAACTTTTGATTGCCAGAGTTAATAATAGTGGAAAATTGAGTGCCGTGGGGGGAAAACTTAAAAATGGAGTTGTTAGCGTACCCATCAGGGAATTTGGAAGGTTTGCAGTGGTGGCCGACACCACAGCACCAACCATCAATCCATTGAATTTCAAAACCAATTACAAGATTGATACTCTGGCTAACCTACGAATCGCTGTAGATGATGATCTTTCAGGGATAGCAGAAATCACACCCACCCTAAACGGGAAATGGCTGCTCATGGAATACGATGCCAAAAACAACCTTTTGTTTTGCCCCCTTAAAAAGTTCGTGAAAGGCGAAAACCGCCTCACCATTACAATAACCGATCAGAAAGGGAATAGTAACACACGAGAGTATCTGCTAAAAATATGACTCAAAGGTTTGTTTTCAATACTTCGACCCGATTTCTGGTTGCTTTACTCTTTTTTTCGACCCTTCATCAACTTTCATTTGCTCAACCAGAAAGAGCCGGGAATCATCCGCTTGTGTTTGCTTTATCTGCCAAAGGCAAGCAAAATGAATCCGATCACAACGTCTATCGGATCCTGTACGAACTCTCCGTACCTCTTTCCAAAAATCCCACGCGCGAAGAGATAAGATACGAGTTCACATTCAGCATCCCGCCTGCCACCACTGACCACGACACCCTTGAAGCGGTTTTACGCCTAGTTTCTGTCGATCAACTCAAACAATACCAAGATTTTGATGTTGGCTGGTTTTTAATCCCCAGCGAGGCAGAGGTTTCAATCACCACGACAAACAAAAGCTACACAATTTCAGCCAGCTTCACCGACTCCACTGCTACCATTAAACTACCATTCACCGTCGGAAATGCTGAGGGTGCACCACAATTAACTATTCACAGCCTCAATTTCAGCAACGAGAAAGTGGATAAGTTCCTGAATGCCCTAATGATGATTCGCGACTATGAAGCGTGTGCCACAATAGCCTCCATCCTGCTAAAACAAGCCACAGAAACAGACGACGAGTTTTGGTCAGGGTTTATGGCTATAATTTGGTATAAACATGCAAGTGATGTTTTGAGCAATCTGGAAATTTGGCAGGCACGGGGTCTTGAGGGACAAGACCCCAAGTTGGCCGGTGAAACAACAAAATCACTATCGGTAGAATCATATCGAAGGCAACTGGCCTTTACCCGCAAATACTTGAACCATGATAACAAGCCAGATACGGCATCTTTAGCATCAATCGATTGGATTGGTTTGCAAATTGAAAACCTGCTCAATTCAGATGCAAACCGTCACCCCTACAACATGCCCCTGGTTTTAAGAACCACCTCCATATCAAACCAATGGATGTTGCAACAGCATGAACTCATCAGCACCTTGTTGTCAGCCGACGATCAGTTGATTTCAAAGCAACGGATGAACGATAACCTCAATTTAGTAGTTGACAACTTACACAACAGAGCCTACAAACGGATTGAGTCTTCCAATTACAGCGAAGCCCTTCCCTTTGCCGAAACAGCCCTGACCCTTAGCAATTTATCAAACAATCAAAAACTAGCCGAAAAATCTCATCAATTAATCAGCCAGATACACCACGGTATTCTTGAAGCATGGCTCACAATCTCCAAAAGAGCACTTCAGGCAGGAAACTTAAGCTTATCAAAGCAATACATACAAAAAGCATCTGATTATCAAGACCAAAACAGACAATTCATTCTATCGGCCGAAGCACTCAACCATGCCATAGAACTCTATTCTGACAGCAGTCTTAATACGGCAATTAAACAACACAGCCTCCAACACCACCAAAAGGCGTTGCAACTGTTGGACGACGCTCAACCACTCGTGTTAAAACTGCCCTATTATTCAAGGCGAAACCAGTTTCTTATAACCCATTCGCAGATTTGCACCCGCATCTATGAAAACACATTAAACCACGCGGTTGAACTACTCGACAAAGGCATTCGCGATACAGGGCGGTTGGAATTAAAGAAGGCCATTGATTTCCGAAAGACAAGAAACCAACTTGTAGATCAGCGAGAGGAAGAAAAAATTGGATCAAAGCTGCTTATCCTCTTCGAGGCAGACTCTCTTCTGGCTTCGGTATCATCATCAGCTCCTGCCGATGATGGATTGCTTGATGAAGTTCTTGAGCGCGCTGCCCTGATGATTGACTCCACACCTCCGGTCAGATCAGACACTGTTAGATGGAAACTCTTCAGATTGGCACTGAAAACAGCGAGCCAATCGGCCGAAAGCATCGAGAAACTCAGAAAACAGTTTGAATATGAAGCTGCTTTGAAGAAACAACAGCAACAACACAGGCGGTTAAAACTGTACATAAGCCTGGCGGATTCAATTCACTACCAAAACCTTTGCGAAGCCTTGATGAGAAATCAACAAACAGGTTGCTCAGTAGCAAACGAGTGGATCGACGCACTAACACGGGCAGCCTATGATGCTGCATTGGCCAAGCACTTCGTTCAAGCTCATCAACTGGTAACAAAAGCCCGCTACCTGACACTACTGCCCGCCTGCCAGATCGACACCAGCGAAATTGACGCCCTCACGAAGCGTTATCAGGAAGTATGGCGCTTCGAAAAACGGATGGCAAAAATTGATACCCTTCTTGCAAGAAAAATGACAAGCGAAGCCGTAGCATGGTTCGACTTGTGTTATACCGACTACCAGCTCAACTTTCTGAAACTGGCCGATATGCCAGCTCCCCGTCTCGAGAACTATCTCACCAAATACCCATTGGAACAACTTATCGACACCATTCTCTTTCGAAAATTCATCAAACCAGAAGCCAACGACCTTATCGCAGA
>JAQVCV010000049.1 GCA_028689615.1 Bacteroidales bacterium
AATTCTGTTGCCTGAGCCGTCACATGAAAGAGAATTACCTCGTGTTTGTTGTGTTTAAGATGCTGCAGAGCACTGAACAACTCATCGGGATTGGTATCTGTTTCAAACATATCAGAAAAGAGCACCACCAGCGACCGGCGATGCAGCGCTTCGGCCAACAGATGCAACGATTGAGCTGCCGAAGTTTTCGCGTTACGGGAAGGGCTGACCCGTTCGAGCATCGATTCCAGGTGGGCATAGAGTTGCTGCAGATGAACGGCACCACTTCCTGCCCGGGTATTCAAAACCAACTGGTTGTCGAAGGTTGACAACCCAACAGCATCGCGCTGTCGTTTAAAAAGTTGCATCAAAACCGCAGCAGCGTAAACCGAGAAAATCAATTTGTTGGGTTGTTTCAGGGAGGGACGTTCCACCAGCGGGTAAAGCATCGACGACGATTGGTCGATGACAATGTGGCAGCGAAGATTGGTCTCCTCTTCGTACCGCTTGACATAAAGACGGTCGGTGCGTCCATAGAGTTTCCAATCAATGTGTTTGACCGATTCTCCGGTGTTGTAGAGCCGGTGTTCTGCAAACTCGACCGAGAATCCGTGGAAAGGACTCTTGTGCAGCCCTGTAATGAAGCCTTCAACAACCTGTCGGGCAAAAAATTCGAGTTGCGAAAGGGGCTGAATACGGTTTTGATCGAGTGGCATTTGAGGAATTGGATTTGAAATTCGACAAAGGGTGACACAAAAACTTCCGGAACCGGTAAAAACAGCCTACCCGTTCCGGAAGTGATCAGATCGAAAGGATTAAAACAATTGTTCGAGTTTTTTAGCAAGAACTGCCTTAGGAACCGCACCAACCTGTTTGTCAACAACTTCTCCGTTCTTGATAAAAAGGATGGTTGGAATGTTGCGAACCCTGAATTGTCCTGCGACGCCAGGGTTGGAATCCACATCAACTTTTCCGATGATGGCCCTACCTTCGTACTCGTGACTCATCTCCTCGATTGAGGGACCTATCATCCGGCATGGACCGCACCATTCGGCCCAAAAATCGACAACAACCGGTTTGTCTGATTTTAAAACCAATTCTTCAAAATTAGCATCAGTTATTTCTAAAGCCATGATATAATTTTTTTGAACGTTAATTTGAAAATTCAAAAGTAAGAAAATCTGTTGAGGTCGTCAGAACATCTTCCTGGTTAATTTAACCTGAACAGATTCAAACCTCTTTAAAACACGGATAAATGATCCGGGGTTCACTTTAATTTTTTTAGGGCGAAACTGAACCAGGATTTTTTCGGGGGCATAGCCAACACCCAAATGCAGGGGACAGGTTCCGGGGTGGTTTGAGGCAGCAACTGCCATTTTATCAACCATTTCGGTAGTAATCGATTCGATGGGAAGATAAATTTTCAGAGATTCGACAAACTTTTCCATCAAATCCGACAACAATTGTGCATCTACTACTTTAAGCTCAAGGTTTTCGGTGCCATAGCGTTTGTGGATTCGTGCTTTAAAAATCAGGTTAAGCCCGTCGTCAGTCAGGAATTTCCGAATATTGAGGTACTCCTCTGAAAAAACGGTTATTTGTATGTTTTCATCGTGGTCTTCAACCGAGAACGATCCGAAGGGTTTTCCGCTTTGTCCGATTTTATGTTTGACGCCCGATACCATCCCTGCAAAATATAGCTCTTTGTTTTGCAGAGGTCTTAGATCTCCTTTCAGATCGCTGATTTTCACGTTACAGAAATTGTCAATTTCTGTTTTGAACTCGTCGAGAGGGTGTCCGGAGATGTAAAAACCAGTTACCTCTTTTTCTCTTTTTAGTTGTTCGGTTTTTGACCACGCGACGCACTTGGGCAATTCAATCTCGGGTGCCGAATACTCTTCAACTTCTCCAAAGAGAGATACTTGTGAAGAATTTTTCCGCTCCTGATGCTGGGCGGCCATCCTCATAAGTTTTTCCATGAAGATAGGATCGTCTGATTTGTCCTGGGCAAAATACTGCGCACGGTGAATTCCGTCGAAACAATCGAGGGCACCTGCCATGGCAAGCGATTCCATGCATTTTCGGTTTACAGAGCGAAGATTTACCCTCCCGATAAAATCGATCAGGTTTTCGAAGGGGCCGTTGGCTTCTCTCTCTTCAAGCAGCGATTTGACGGCGGCTTCTCCCACCCCCTTGATGGCAGCCAGACCGAAACGGATCTGCCCTTTGTTGTTGACAAAAAAGTTCATCCGGCTTTCGTTCAGGTCGGGGCCGAGCACATCCAGACCCTGTCGCTGGCACTCTTCGATGAAGAAAGTTATTTTTTTGATTTCGCCCAGGTTGTGGGTAAGCACTGCGGCCATGAATTCGGCCGGGTAATGCGCTTTCAGGAAGGCAGTCTGGTAAGCAAGCCAGGCATAACAGGTGGAGTGCGATTTGTTGAAGGCGTAAGATGCAAAAGCCTCCCAGTCGGTCCAAATTTTTTCGAGCACTTTGCCGTCGTGTCCTTTTTCGGTGGCCTGCGCAATGAACCGTGGCTTGAGCTTATCGAGCGTTGCACGGTCTTTTTTCCCCATGGCTTTCCGAAGCACATCGGCATCACCTTTGGTAAAGCCTGCCAGCTTCTGCGACAAGAGCATCACCTGCTCCTGATAAACCGTGATGCCATAGGTTTCATGGAGGAACTCTTCCATGTCGGGCAAATCGTATTCGATTTTTTTACGACCATGCTTCCGATCGATAAAATCGGGAATGTACTCAATAGGGCCTGGCCTGTAGAGGGCATTCATGGCTATGAGATCTTCAAGTGTGGTTGGCTTTAGTTCGCGAAGGTATTGTCGCATCCCGTCGGACTCAAACTGGAATATTCCGATCGTATCGCCACGCTGGAATAGTTCGTAAGTAGGTGTATCGTCAAGTGGAAGGGCATCCACGTCGATCTCAATTTTATGCCTTTCGCGGATGTTACTTACTGTTTCTTTGATGATTGTAAGTGTGCGAAGGCCCAGGAAGTCCATCTTGAGCATCCCCACCGATTCAACAAATTTGCCGTCGAATTGGGTCACCATCATCAACGAGTCCTTCGCGGTGGCCAGAGGGACGTATTTTTTGAGGTCATCAGGGCCGATGATAACCCCGCAGGCATGGGTTCCTGTCTGGCGAGCCGAACCTTCCAGTGTTTCGGCGTAGCGAAGGGTGTCTCTTACCAATTCTTCTCCGGTCTCTTTAGCTTCGCGCAATTCACTCACCTCTCTGAAGGCATCAGCCAAGGAGGTTCCGGGTTTCTCGGGAACCATTTTCGCCAGGCGGTCGGCATCGGGAAGAGGGAGTTTGAGCACGCGGGCCACATCGCGAATAGCTGATTTAGCGGCCATGGTGCCAAACGTAATTATTTGCGCTACATGATCTTCGCCATACTTGTCGGTAACGTATTTCAGCACTCTGTCGCGCCCCTCATCGTCGAAATCAACATCAATGTCGGGCATCGAGATTCGTTCTGGGTTGAGGAAACGTTCAAACAGCAGTTTGTACTTGACGGGATCAATATTTGTGATCCCCAGACAATAGGCCACGGCCGAACCTGCCGCCGAGCCACGCCCGGGGCCTACCATCACCCCCATTTTCCGTGCAGCAGCAATGAAATCCTGAACAATGAGGAAATACCCGGGGAAGCCCATTCTTTTGATAGTAGCAAGCTCGAAATCAAGTCGGTCGGTTATTTCGGTTGTCAGTTCACTGTAGCGTTTTCGGGCTCCTTCGTAGGTGAGATGATGCAAGTATTCGTCCTGATCAGTAAAGCCCTCCGGGAGTTCAAAAAGGGGAAGTACAACGGGGTGCTCGAGCGAAAACTCTTCAACCCGATCGGCTAAAAGTTGTGTATTTTCAATGGCTTCTGGAATATGGGCAAACACTCTGGCCATCTCGTCGGGTGTTCGCAGGTATTCGTTGCCCGTGTAGAGCAGTTGATCAGCGTCGTCGAGCGAGGTCTGGGTATTAAGGCAGATAAGAATCTGGTGGGGTTTAGAATCCTCTTTATCAACAAAGTGTACATCGTTGGTGGCAATCAGTTTCACTTCGTGCTTGCGGGCCAACTCGATGAGCTCTGTGTTCACCATTTTTTGATCTTCTAACCCGTGATCCATCAGTTCAAGAAAAAAGTCATCGCCAAAAATATCTTTGAACTCTTCAATGGCACGGCTGGCTTTAGGAAGATCGCCGGCAAGGATGGCTTGTGGAATTTCACCCCCCAGGCAGGCAGATGAGGCAATTATTCCCTTGCTGTATTTTCTAAGTATCTCCTTGTCGATTCGCGCGTTGTAATAAAAACCCTCTTTAAAAGCCAAAGTGCTGAGTATGGCCAGATTGTGGTAACCTTCGAGGTTTTTGGCCAACAAAATCAAATGGTGTCCACGGTTGTCCTTCTCGAAACGGCTTGAGTGAGCTACATAGGTTTCAATTCCGATGATAGGTTTGATTTTTTGTGCTTTGGCTTCTTTAAGAAAGTACATCACGCCATACATGTTGCCGTGGTCGGTGATTGCAAGAGCCGTCATTCCTGATTCTTTCGCTTTGGTAACCAATTTTTTGATTTTTGCGGCACCATCAAGAATGGAGAATTGAGTATGTACGTGTAAATGAGTAAATTGCGTCATTTTGCTTGTGGGATCAGATAGAATTGTTCTTCCTGTAAAATTACACAAAAGCAGCCAATCTGGCTGGAGAAAAGGGGCGAACAATACAGGTCACAAGCCATCATGGCTTGAATGACAGTACAATTCAATTTAAAAAAAACCGATGTGAGCGAAATGAATCGTGGAACCTTTTTTTCAAGAAAACTTTTGAGATTCAAAAAAAAAGGCGAACTTTGCACCCCAAATTTCATAGCAAACTTTTTTTAAAATTTTCTACTATGGCAGTAAAAATGAGATTACAACGATTTGGTAAAAAAGGACAACCTTTTTATCATATTGTAATTGCCGATGGTCGTGCACCTCGAGATGGACGTTTTATTGAGAAGATTGGAACCTACAATCCTCTTCCCAATCCTGCCGAAATCGCCATTGATATGGATAAAGCCATCCAATGGCTTCACAATGGTGCCCAGCCCACCGACACAGTTAAAGCAATTCTCTCCTACAAAGGAGTGCTCTACAGAAATCACCTGTTGAAAGGTGTGGCAAAGGGAGCCCTCACGCTCGATCAGGCCGAAGCAAAATTCGATACCTGGATGAAAGATAAAGAGCAGCGCATTCAGTCGAAACTGAACGAGAAAGATCAGAAGAAACGTGCAGCGCAGCGTGAGCGTCTGGAAGCAGAGAAGAAAATCAACGAAGCCCGTCAGGCTGAGATTGCCCGCAAGCGTGCCGCTGCTGCCGCTGCTGCAGCTCCTGCCCAAGAGTCCGTTGCTGAAGAACCTGTTGCTGAAGAACCAGCAGCCGAATAGTTTCAGAAATGTTATTCATGAGGCCGATCCTTTGGATCGGCTTTTTTATTTGTTGTTGAATTCGTTCATTGCTCTGGCAATACCAATAGTGACAAACGTTTTCACGGCACCAGCCACAACCTTAAGTCTTGGCTTGAGCAGTTCTGTCTCTTCCGAATCCCATTTTCCTAAAACAAAGTCAACCTGGTATCCCCTTGCAAAATCATTGCCTATACCAAATCTTAGCCGGGGAAAATCGTCGGTACCCAGTGTTTCGATAATATGATTGATGCCATTGTGGCTTCCGCCGCTCCCTTTTCCTCTCATCCTGATAGCCCCCAACGGCAAGTCTTTATCGTCGTAGATTACCAACAAATTTTCCTTTTCTATCCCCTCTTTTTGAAGCCAATACCTAACGGCATTTCCGCTCAGATTCATATAGGTGGATGGCTTGATCACCACCAGCTGCCGCCCTTTAAACTTCAAATGTGCAACGGATGCGTAACGATCTGTCAGAAAGGAAGCTCCTGAATCAGCGGCAAGATAATCGGCCACTTCAAACCCTATGTTGTGCCTTGTGCCGGCATATTCGGCTCCATTATTCCCAAGACAGGCTATCAGATATTTCATGAGTATTGCAGTTTTTCGGGTGTATAGGAAAAGAAACAGGGCACGGATCGAAATCCGTACCCTTGTTTAGAATGCAGTATCCGGCAATTATTTTTTTCCGGTAGGTGCAGCGTCGGTGGCAACAGCACGGGTTGAGGCCACGCTCACTATCATGGCGCTGCCATTGTCGAGCATTTGCAGGCCTTCAATTTTAACATCGCTCACTTTAATCATTTGCTCAACGTCTAGCGCATTGATATCAAGAGTGATGGATTCGGGCATGTGTTCGGCCAGACCTTTAACTTTCAGGTTACGGAACTTTTTAACCAGTTTTCCGCCCTTGAGAACACCAGCAGGTGTTCCTTCGAACTTCAGCGGGAGCTTCATGGTAATGGGTTTTCCGGGAAGAACTTCCAGAAAATCGATGTGCGATACCTCATCGGTAACGGGATGCCATTGCAACTCCTGCATGATGGCCTGAAATTTACGACCCTCGATGTCGATGTTGATCAGATAAACTTCGGGAGTAAACACTGCCTTTGAAAATTCTTTGGCATTAACTGAAAACAAAACCTGTTCTTTTCCGCCATACAACACACATGGGATGTTACCGGCTTTGCGAACGGCTTTTGCATCTTTCTTCCCTACGTTCCCACGGAGGGAACCGCTAATAGAAAAAGCTTTCATTTTACGAAAAATTTAATGGATAATTAATTGATATATAACACCCTGCTAAAGCTGGGTAGTAAATTCAAAGTGAGAACTGATGGATTTGTATTTGTGAATGCGACCGATCACATCGGCGAAAATGCCAGCCGTGGAAAGGACTTTAATTTTATCGGTCTCCTGGCGTGGGATGGTATCTGTAACAAACAATTCGGCGATGCTCGACTTGTGAATCCGCTCGAAAGCACTTCCTGAGAATACCGGATGCGTACACAGCGCTCTAACGCTGGTGGCACCCCTTTCCATCATCAGGTCAGCAGCTTTGCACATAGTGCCGCCTGTGTCGATAATGTCGTCAATCAGTATGATATCTTTCCCTTCCACATCGCCAATGATGGTCATTTTGTCAACCTGGTTAGCCTTTGAACGTTGTTTGAAGCATATCACAAGATCGGTATTTAAAAACTTGGCATAGGCCGCTGCCCGCTTTGTTCCACCGGTATCAGGCGAGGCTATGGTCAGGTTGGGGAGGCTCAGCTTTTTTAAGTGGGGGATAAAAATGGAACTGGCATACAAGTGATCGACAGGAAGATTGAAAAAACCCTGAATCTGATCAGAATGCAAATCCATGGTCACAATGCGGTTCACCCCTGCAGCGGTTAATAAATCGGTGACCAGCTTCGCACCTATCGAAACGCGTGGTTTGTCTTTGCGATCCTGTCTGGCAAAACCAAAATAGGGGATAACAGCAATTATTCTTTTGGCAGAAGCCCTTTTTGCTGCGTCAATCATCAGCAACAATTCAAACAGATTATCAACCGGGGCGAAAGTGGACTGGATCAGGAACAGATCGTTACCTCTTACTGTTTCTTCAAACGACGGCTGAAATTCTCCATCGGCAAACGATGTGATGGTTACTTTTCCCAGATCCTGCCCGTAGGCTTCAGCAATCTTTTCGGCAAGGTACCTTGTGGCCCGGCCTGCAAAGATGTTTACTTTGGTTTTAGCCATGATAATGAATAATTTAAGACTTCATCCCGAATTCTGGTGCAAAATTAGAGTTATTTTTGCAGTTGACGCGCATCGCAACAAAAAAAATTAACATTTGCAGGTTAGCAATCCTTTTTCTACTTTTGCAGCTCCATCTATGTCACGTAACGCCCGGATGGCGGAATAGGTAGACGCGATGGTCTCAAAAACCATTGGGGTAATTCCCGTGCCGGTTCGATTCCGGCTCCGGGTACGTTAAAAAAGAGCCACTTAGCTAATGCTGGTGGCTCTTTTGATTTTTGTTTTATCTACTCAGTTGCAACATGAAAGGCAACTCCTGGTTGTCGGGATTCATAACCATAGCTTCTTGCATCACGCGTGTAAAATTCTTTTGGTCGCCCTGGAGCATATGGCCAAGAGCCTCGGTCATCAGGCGGTTACCCTCAATGTAGTGTTGCATCAGGGCGGGATCAGGAATGTTGAAAAACAACCGGTTGACGGCGTCCCGTTTTGTATTCATAAACCGGAGGTTAGCCGGAAGGTTCTCTGAATCGAAGGCCTTCAGGCTGCAATATTCGGTGTAAGGGTTGTTGTCGGTTAGAATTTTTTTACCCGAGGCAAACTCGTTAATCGAGCTACCATCCATGGCCAGACAGGAAGCCAGTGCATAAGGATCGTTGTAGAACCAGGGATCTGGTTGCATGTCGGCCATTCTGCGGCTCCAATGTCGGAAATCGATTTTCACATCTGAAGTAAAGCCTAGTAAAACAGCATGGTAATGCCCAAGCCATACCGTTGAATTTGGAAACACTTCTTTGAATGTGGCCAGAATGCCTGCGAAGTCGGATGGTAACAATTTGTGTAATGGCATGTATTGCGACAGCATTCCTCCGCTGTTAAGACGCGACTTGCATAGTTCGAAGTATTCGCGGGTGTATAAACTGGCTGATCCCAGAATGGGGTGTGTGGGATCGGTGGTTACCAGGTCGAATTTGCGGTTGGTGGTAAGCAGGAAATGACGGCCATCGCCCTGATGCACGGTCAGCCGGGGATCGCGCTCAATTCCATGGTTCAGGTGGCTGTAAAAATGAGCCGCGTTTTTTAGGCCCGACACGAGTTCGACACACTCAATCGTCCTTACCTCAGGATGCGAGGCAATTGCCGAAGAGGTAACCCCAATTCCAAATCCAACCACAAGCACATCTTTACATGGCAGCCCTGCAAAGAAAGGCAGGTGCCCCACCATCTTTACCACTTTAATTGCATCGTAGGTTGAGCCTATTACGGCGCTGTTGTTCACGTAGGTTGACAGCACCCGGTTGTTGCCGCTTTTGTTTTCAGCACCAACCACATAGCTGCCGTCGACAGACTCGTTGTAATCCAAAATCTCTTTCGGAAACCGGCCAAACGACGGGGGAAGTATCTTAACGGGTGGAGCCACCATAACTGCCAACAACAGAAAACTACCCGTGCCCAAACCTGCCAGCCGCATCCAACGATGCCCCGAACCAACAACCACACCGGCAGCCATCGCAAACAAGGCAGCAACAGCTACAACCGATTTGGCAGCCCCCAACGCATTAACAAGTAGAAATGTTGCCACAACTGGCCCCAGAACACTTCCCGCTGCATTGGCCAACATGAGTACTCCGGTGCTTCTCGCCGCTTTATCCCTCTCGCCGGCATGCAATGTGCAAAGAAGCGGGAAAAGATATCCCGACACAAATGTGACAGGGAAAGCAACAACCATTGCCGATAAAAAGGGGATAAGCAAGAGGCGAACCGCGTGGTTGTCGCCCAGCGATTCGAACGGGAACATCACTACTTGCGGGAGGTTGATCAGCAAAACGAAGCCGCCCAAAACAAGGAGCGTCATGACACCAAGCAAACTGCCAACCATCTTTTCAGGTTTCTCGGGCAAGGCTTTTCGGGTAGCAAACCAACCGCTTCCCGCGGCCAAACCAACAATAACCATCGAGGCAATCAACGAAAAAGTGTAGGCCGAGTTGGTCATGTAGGTTTTAAAAATCCTGAACCACAGCACCTGAAGGGCAATAACTCCAAACCCTGCGACAGCGGCTACCCATACTGCCAAGTTCTTAAATACTGGTGTTTGGTCTGATTCAACAGCAGCACCTTTTCGCCCCTTCTGTTTTTGCTTCTCTGAAGAAACGGGAAGGATGTCGTCAGTAGGTTGTGGAACCCTTGCCGTTTGAAATAAAAGCCCTAAAGCGAAAGCTAAAGTTGCTGCCAAAACTACGGTTATAGATTGCCCGAGCCAGCCAATGGTCCAAAAACCGGTGACCAACCCTCCTAGAGCACTACCTGCTGTTTCCCAGCCATAAAGCGAACCCAACCCTTGTTGTAGGGGCCGCCCGGAACCCATTGCCAAACCAACTATTGAAGGGAATACTCCTCCCATGAAAAACGCTGTAGCGAATAGTGCAAACCAAGCTACAGCGGGAACGGCAATAGTACTTATTGTTTGATTGATAGCTGAAAGCGGGTTGTAAAGAGCCGGAAGCCAGTAGCGGAACAATGGAATTGTAACCAAAGCCAGAAGTGCGATAGCCGCAAACAATCCTGGGAGTACGTTTTCAAGCCTTGTTGTTTTTGACCAACGAACCCAATACCAGGCTCCTGTTCCAAAACCGCCCAAAAAGGCTGCTAAAACAAGTGTGGAAGCGCTTTCGGTGGCACCCGTGATGTGGGTAAGCATCCTGAACCAGCTCACTTCGAGTTGAAGAAAACTAAACCCTGCAAGAAATACAGCAAAGGGCAACAAACGGTAGTAGAATGATGAAGGGTCGATTTTGAGAGCCATAAAGTATTTTTTAACACACACAGCAGCAGTCATTTTGGGCTGAAGTGCAACAATATAATGGCCGCAAAATTAGAGAAAAGAACCCTACCTTGCATCACTCCGAATGGCTGGGCTTCTTGTTGTTTGTAGGTTGTTGCTTCGCGCTGCACAACAAGTCAGAATCGCACATATGCACCAACCCCGTCTTTTGTGGCAACATCAATCCCCTGCTTAGTGGCAACAAATCATATGGTTAACTTTTTCACTTCGAGGTTCGGCCGCGAGCGTACTCCCGTTCATAGCACGCAATCCAATCGGTAACCGAAATTTTTTGGACAAGCTCGGCAACAAGCTCCAACGGTACTGGCGAAGTTTTCCTTAACCTGATGCAGCTTTTAGCCATATCAATTTTCTTTTGCGTTCGGGCTTGGTATTCAGATGTAAACCATTGGTGCAAATCGGGAATAGCATACAAACCCATGTGATAGAGGGCAACATGGTTTTTTTGCGAGGCAAGACTCATAAACGGGAGGGGTTCTTTGGGATTGCAATGGTATCCGGCCGGGTAAACAGAATGAGGAACCACCCAGCCGATCATCCCATAGCTGATGGTTTCGGAAAAACCTTCAGGCAGGTTCGTGTTGATGGTGTCGCGCAATAAGTTAACAACAACCTGCCTGTCGGCAGGGAGCAGGGCTATGTACTCATCAGGGGTTTGCGGTAAGGTATTCATAAATTTGAATTGTGTGGTGATAAACACAAGCAGATCACTATAGTTCAATGGATTTGAATTCTGAAATGTTGCCCAATAAACAAGCCCCCGGGTCAAAACAGTGTTTGCGCCGGGGGCTCGATGTGTTCAACCAGCAAGGGTAGGTTATTCAACCAGGGTCATCTCGTTGATGAGTCGGTTGCATTCGCCAATTTTTTCGATAACGAAAAGCACGTAACGAACATCGGCGCAGATGGTGCGTTGGAGCTGGGGCTCAAAGGCGATGTCGCCGCTCATGGCTTCCCAGTTACCGTCGAAGGCCAGTCCAATAAGTTCGCCATTGCCGTTGATCACGGGGCTTCCGGAGTTGCCGCCGGTGATGTCGTTGGTGGTGAGGAAGCAGGTTACCAATTGTTTTTCCCCGTTGATTTCGATGCCATAGCGGCCAAAATCTTTTTTCTCCCAGAGGGCTTTGAGTTTGGGGTCAACCACAAATTCATCATTCGATGGGTCTTCTTTTTCCATCACACCATCGAGGGTAGTGATGAGATCGTAGTGCATAGCATTTCCGGGGTAGTAATCCTGAACCGATCCATAAGAGACGCGCATGGTTGAATTGGCATCCGGAGCAAACTTGCGGTCGGGGTACATTTGACGAAGCGCGTCGATGAAAAGACGGTTTCCTTTTCCAATCTTCTCCTGGGCTGGTTCCTGCATGGCATTGATGCTCATGATGCTGAGGCGGAATTTTGTTGCCATATCGAAGAAAGGATCGCGGGTCAGGGTTTTGTAATCGGGATCGGCCAGGAAGGCTTCAAATTTTTCGCGTGAGGCGAAGAGGCTTTTCTCATAAAGGTAGTTGGCCCAGGCCTTGAAATCGCCCTTAAATTTGCCTTCGAGTTGCCCGAAAACCGCAGGCCGTTGATCGGCCGGCACGTTGTTGTAGTACATCTCCATCAACCCGGCAAACTGTTTCCGATCGGTTGGCATGTTAAAATCTTTGTAGAAATCGGCAGCACGACGTTTTTGTCCTTCAATGGTTTTCTGCAATTTCTCAACAAGCTTGGCTTTCTCCTCTTTTTTGGCTTTTTTGAGAGCTTCGAGAGTAGCTGCCATGCCACCTGTTCTCATGGCGAAAAATATGATTTCGGGACCCTGGAACACCGCTTCACTCAAATAAACTGAGGTAAGGTTGGTGAGCTTCAGTTGATCGTAGCCATCGGCAATAAGTTTGAGAGCGTCGCCATATTTGGCTTTACGCTCGGGCGACTGTTCTACCCATTTTAGAAATTCGGCTTCTGTTGCGCGTTTTTTATCAGCCACTTTCAGTCTTTTTAACATGCGGGTTTGCCCGATGTAATATTTCCAGTAATTGGCTGTGCCGGCATGTTTTGCTGCATACATGATGTTGATTCGTGGATCAGAATTCATGTCCTCTTTCATGAGGGCCAGTTTTTTGTCACGGATTTTCACGGTAGTAGGATTCGACTCGTTGATGGCTTGTTCCACGCCATAGCTTGAGAGGTAGCGATCGGTTGAACCCGGGTAACCCCAAATCATGGCATAATCATCCTTCTGAACACCTTTGAGCGATACAGGCAGGTGATGTCTGGGTTTGAGCGGTACGTTTTCCTTGTTATAAGCAGCTGGCGATCCATCGGGTGCGGAATAAACACGGAAAATACAGAAGTCGCCGGTGTGGCGGGGCCACATCCAGTTGTCGGTGTCGCCTCCAAATTTCCCGATCGATGATGGAGGAGCTCCCACCAGTCTGACGTCGCGGTAGGTTACATACACAAAGAGGTAGAACTCGTTTCCGCCAAAGAAACTATGAACCACCGGATCGTATTTGCCGCCTTCTTTAGCCTTTTCCTGAATCTCTTCAGAAATTTCCTGGATTTTGGCAGCGCGGGTTGCTTCGCTCATCGTATCGCTCAACTGTGAAACAATCTGCTGGGTAACATCTTCCATCCGGTGGAGGAATGATGCTGTGAGTCCGGGGTTGGGCAGCTCTTCCTCAAAGCTCATGGCCCAAAAACCGTTGGTCAGATAATCGTGTTCTACTGAGCTGTGCTCCTGGAGGTTGTTGTAGCCGCAGTGGTGGTTGGTGAACATCAAACCCTGATTGCTCACGATTTCACCGGTGCAAAAGTATCCATAAGGAGCGCTTCCTGAGGCCAATCCAACAATAGCATCTTTCAGGCTGGAATTGTTGATGGAATAAAGTTCTTCGGGGGTGAGTTTCAGTCCCATTTTTTGCATATCCACGTAATTGAGGCGCTCCACGAACATGGGCAGCCACATCCCTTCGTCGGGCGTTCCTGCTTTAGCTATCGGGGCAGCCAACAACAGCACCGAGGCGAAAAGCCACAGCGATAAGGTTCTAATGATTGTGTTCATAACTGATTTTTAAAAGTTTAACTGTCGCCTGTTAAGAAGCAGGCGGGTGAATTTTTAGGGCTTCAAACATACGCAATTTTTCGGTGAAGGAATGAGTCGCACGTAATTGTTTTAAATACAATCACATGCCTGCATGACAGCCAGATTTGCGCTGATGTTCATTCGTATCTCGTTCTTGATAAGTCAATAAAACCTGTACGAAAACTTACATCAGGTGTTCGATACCGAAAACAGACGCCTCTTTTCAAACCCGCTATGCGATGCTATATGGTTGATAAAGAATTGAATGTAACAAATGGTTTGCTAATTGCAAATTGCTGATGCTTGCTGTTCTTATTCAGGTTCAGATAATCTGTAAACCAATCAAAACGATTCAATTCTATGTGGCAATACATTCTTACCATCAACCTCAGACGGGCTCTCCGTATGAAATTCCATCAAATGGCCGGCCTGACAGGGCTGGTAGTTGCTTTCACCGTATCGGCGGCCATTTTTTTGTACCTCCACAACGAGTTGAGTTACGACACAGGTTACCAACACAGCAACCACATTTACCGGGTCATCCTTCATGGTAAAATGGGTGGATCGGAGTTTGATGCAGCGGTGTGTGGTGCTCCCATGGGCCCTCACTTTATGGCTGAAATACCGGGGGTTAAAGCCTTCACCCGGCTGTTCAACATCCCGGGTACCAAGTTGGTTAGCGTCGAGGATAAGAAAATCTATGAAGAACAGATTTTGTACGTTGACTCCATGTTTTTCAGGGTGTTCGGTCACTCTTTTCTGGAGGGTGACGAAACCAACTGCCTCAACGAGCCGAACACCATCGTGCTGGTAAAATCTTTCGCCGAGAAATATTTTTCAAACCAACCTGCCCTCGGGCGCATTCTTACCCTCGATGGCAAAAAATATAAGGTAACCGGCGTTGTTAGCAACCCCGATCAGCCCACTCACCTGCGCTTCAATGGTCTCATATCGTTGTCAACCCTCAACGATCATCCCCGATACGGTCAATACCTGAAGACTCCCTGCGCCTTTATCACCACCACCTATCTGCTGCTGCGCCCCGGACTGAAACCAACCGACATCCAGACCAACATCGACAGGGTGGTTGACAAATACATGAATTTCCCCGACAGCACCGAGAGGGTATCGTCGGAACAGGAACGGATGGCGACCATGTCGTTGCAATCCATCAGGTCTATCCATCTTCACTCCAATGTTTTGCACGAGCTGGAGCCCAACAGCGACGTCTCTATTGTCTATATCTATGCCGGTGTAGCCATGCTGTTGATCGCCATCGCGCTCATCAACTATTTCAACATCGCTACGGCGAGCGCCATAAGGCGTGGACGCGAAATCAGCATTCATAAAATACTGGGCGCCGGCAAGCGGGTGGTTGTGTGGCAATTTCTTTCAGAAACGGCTATACAGGTTGGACTGGCCATATTGGTTTCGGCCGCGGTTTTGCCTGCGGCATGGCCTGCTCTCCGGTATTTGATGGGTGGCGATGGGGCCGGTGTTTCCACCGGTCTTCTGGTAATGTATTATGCTGCAGTGTTTGCAGTGGGGCTTTGTGCCGGTGTGTATCCGGCCCTGGTGGTTTCGGCCATCAGCCCCTTGGCTTTCATCAAAAAATTCACCGTGGGCAGCAGCAGCAGCTACAAGGTGCGATCGGTTTTGGTTGGTTTTCAGTTTCTTATGGCTATGTTGTTGGTTTCCGGGGCCTTGCTGGCACACAGGCAATTGTCGTTTATGCTTGGCAAAGAGAAGGGATTCAACCCCGACAGGGTGCTCGTGGTTCCGCTCAGAGACCGCAAAATGTACCAGCAGGTTGATGTGCTGATGAGGGAGATGGGCCAGCTGCCTGTTGTGGAGGGTGTGGCAGCCAGCTCGGCATGGCCGGGCAATTTCCAGCATCGCAAAGGGTTTCAGCCCGAAGGGTTCGATGCCGATGATCCATGGATGATTCTTTTTATTGATGTAAGCCCCGGCTTTACGGATCTGATGGGTATCAAAATAAAAGAGGGGCGAGGCTTCTCGCATTCGCGCGGTGCTGACTCCCTGGGCATTCTGGTAAACGAATCGCTGGTGAAGAAGACCGGATGGAAAACAGCTGCCGGCAAAACCATCACCAACCCTGCCGACGGAAAGCCTGAGATCTTTCAGGTGATAGGCACCGTGGAAGACTTCAACTTTTCTTCGCTTCACGAAACGGTAAAGCCACTGCTTATTCGCTCCAATGCCACGAACTTCAGGTTTTTGTTGATCAAACTAAAACCTGCAACTGAAGCAGGCGTTGGCTTCGACAGGGTTCGCCTCAAGTGGGAGGGGCTTTTTCCCGGGTTCCCATTCGAGGGCTTCATGCTTCCGACGAAACTGAACAGCCTTTACAGCAAAGAGTCGCGTACCTCGAAGGCAGTTACCGTTTTTACACTCATTGCCCTTTTGATAGCCAGTGTTGGCTTGTTCGATATGGCAACAAATATGGCCATGCAGAGCAACCGCGAAAACAGCATCAGGAAAGTGTTGGGCGGATCGGCCCGTTCCATCATCGTACGACAGACCATCAGATACATCAAACCGGTGGTGTGGTCGGCGGTGTTGGCCATTCCCTTTTTCTGGTATTTTGGTAGCGAGTGGCTTAGCCAGTTCGAGTACCGGACCCACATCGATTTTGGCCTTCTTTTCGAGGCAGTTTTTGTTGTTTTTGTTACATCGATGGCCACAACACTGGGCGTTGCCTGGTCTGCTTCCCGTCGCAACCCGCTCGATGGAATCAGGGAGGAATAAAAAAGCGGGGACTTGATGCCCCGCTTCGGCTATGACCAACAAAGGTGATCTGACGATATAAGTGTTGGGCTTAAGGAACCTTCTTTGCCCTCATCTCGCGGCCATTCATGCTGAAAATCAATTCCAGAACACCCCCCTCTGCATTTTCGACAAACTCCACCGTGAGATCGGCAGGGTAGTGGATAAAGAATTTTGAGGCCGATTCGGGCAGCAGCTGTGCCTTGTTACCCCTGTCTTCCATAAAAAGCTTTGATTGCTCGAGCGTAATCTCGAAGAAGTCGTTTTCGGCAATCTGGTATTTCCCTGCAAACTTTCCCCATCGCTCGGGGGTAGCCTCAATGGGTTTTTTGGGTGGGAAGAAAAGCTCCGACTGACGTGCCTTCCGGGCGGCTTCCATTTTTTGTTTCAGTATTCTGATTTTCTTTTCTTTAGACTGTGCATCAAGGGTTGCTTCCACTTCCGATAAAGCCATGTTAGCCATCAAATTCGATTCTCCTTCAGCCTTTGGCGACATGGCAGCATACTCGAGACTTGCCTGAGGCGGAACCCCCGATAACACAGCTTTTATTTCATCGGGATGAAGCGAAGCCCGGTATAACAGCACATTGTAGATTCCCAGCCCCTTTTCCGAGGTGTTTACAGCAAAGCAAACAGGTTCAATTTGCTGGTGCAGGGTGTAGGCAGGTTTTCCATCAAACCACCATTCAACCTGTTGGTTCACATAGTTTTGATTGATCAAAAAGTGGTGTTGCTTCTTGAGGTCAAAACTTTTGAATTCAAACACAACGGTATCGTTTTTTACCAATTCTGCCTTTCCTTCAGGGTTGACCAACAGGGTAAAAACTCCTTGCGCGTGCTCGATGGTAGCCAGCCTGGATGGGTGTAATGAACTGACAAAGAATGAGAAAGCAAAAGAGTGAATCACATCTGAAGGCACAAGCATCAGGTTGCTCTTCAACGGTTTCGGGGTGATGGCAGCAGGTGTTTGGAAGCTATTCATGTCGGGAAGTTTCCTGCCCGACTCCATCGCATCGAACATAGAGGGGGGAATGGCGAGAAACAACTCTTCGTGGCCGCGGTTGTCGGGATGGCCGGCATCGAAGGTTAGCCCTTCTGGGAACTGCCCATGGCCGTTGTTGAGTGGCCCAAGAAAATTCACACAGGGAACCGACCACGAGTTGATTGTTGCATTCATCCGCCGGATGCAATCGTGATGCGTGTCGGAATAATCGTTGTTGGCATAGCACAAACCCACTACCGGCTTGATTCCATCGCGATTGCACCTGCTGATAATCGCTTTCAACCCACGGCGAAACCTGTTGAAAACAGTATCGGTATTTTGGCTGGAAAGCCCTTCGTTGGCCATCGAGAGACCAATAAAAAGATAATCGGGCCGTGGATCAGTGTATTGGCTCCACGACGCCAACACATCGGAAGTGGTAAAGCCGGGGCGGCTTTTGTTGGTCACCTTCCACCCAGCCGGAGCAAGCTCGCGGGCCAAACGGGCAACATAACCATTCTGCATATCGTATTTCGCTTCGTAGGAGGTGACCCAGCCGGCAGCTACCGAAGAACCAGCCACAACAATTGTTTTGGTTGAATCAGGGGGTGGAGTGCCTAGCCCCGACACGATCCGTGGCATGAAAGCGACCAAAAGAAAAACGAGGATGGACACGTTTAGAATCTTCTTCATTTTACAAGTATTAAAGTTTACAATCTCTTGACGGCTTGTTAGTCTGCCTCGTTACCAACGCGAGTGACAAAAGGGATGAAGCGATGAAATTTGTGACGAAAGGCTGTTTTTTGTGATGAACCCCGCTGTTGACCCCTCGGGCGTGGTCTGATTCTCTTTACTTTTGTGGCGGATGAACCTTTGATGATGACCCGTAAATCCGACCTGAATACAAATGTTTTCATGAGCCACGCTCACCCATCGCCGGAGAAATTGCCTACACAGGAGGCTGTTGGTGGCACCCTTGTTTTTTCATGCCTGTTCTGGGGCATTGCCTGGGTTCTGGTTTTTGTGTCGTTTCTGACGATACTCGCCCCCCTGCACGCCATTCGCAATGCCACCGGTTTTTTAGTCCCGCTGATTGCTCCCGTGATGGTGCTTGAATACCTTTTCAGACGGTTCTTTTCTTCCCGTCGGTTTTTTTGGTGGATTGCCTTGTCGGTGGTTGCTGTAGCAGCGTTTGGCTACGCGAACTTCTATATTTTCAAGAAACTCATCAACGACCCTGAGGCCGAATCGAATACTGTTTTGGCAATTGTTGTATTCTTCTTGATTTACCGCGGCATTCTCTTTTTCTTCCATGGAGCCAAACAGCAGTTGCAACTCAACGAAACACTTACCGCTTACGCCCAATCACAAGCGAAACTAAAAGCAATCGAAGCCGGGAAAACCTTAGCCGAGCTCAACGCCCTGCGATCGCAACTTAACCCTCACTTCCTTTTCAACAACCTCAACAACCTCTACTCACTCATCGAAACCCAAAGGCCCAACGCATCGCGGATGGTGCTCATGATGTCCGATATACTGCGGCACATTCTGGAAACCTCGCGCAAAGAACTGGTAACGGTTGCAGAGGAGGTTCGGTTTCTGCAAAATTACATCGCGTTGGAAGAGATCAGGTTGGAAGACAACTGCAAAATAGATTTGGGAATCAACTGCCCTGATACCTCCTTGCTGATGCCGCCATTGCTGCTGCTCCCTTTGATTGAAAACTGCTTTAAACACGGAATTTCGGTCGATAGAAAGAATAATTTTGTTTCAATCGGGATAGAGGCCGATTTTGATAACCTGAAATTCACAGCCAGAAACTATTTCGATCCCAGCCGCGTCACGATCACTGAAAGTGCCACTGCTGTGGGTCTTCGCTATCTTACACGACGCCTTCAGACGCTGCCGTCCGAAACATGGCACTATGCAGCCAACCCCGAAGGTTCGGTTTATGTGGCAACCCTAACCATACAATTGACGCGGCCATGAAAAAACCAACCTGCCTCGTTGTTGAGGACGAAAAGCCAGCGCAACGGATTCTGGAGAACTACATCCGTCGAACCGGCATGTTTGAATTGCTCGGAATTTTCGACAACGTGGTTGACGCTATTGCTTTTTTGGAACACAACACCCCCGACTTGTTGATTTTGGACATCCGGATGCCGGGCATCAGCGGCATCGAGTTTGCCCGCAGTTACCAGGCAAAATCAAACATCATGTTTACCACTGCCTTTACAGATTATGCCGTGGAAGGATTCGACATGGGAGTGGTTGACTACCTGCTTAAGCCTTTTTCGTTCGAGAGATTTCTGACGGCAGTGCAACGATTTTTCGACAAAAGACGTCAGCAACAAACCAACCAGGCGAACCTGTACCTCGAACAACCCCAACAAACAGCCAATCTGGTTGTAAAAACCACCAAAGGGCTTGAAAAAATAAGCATCAACGAAATAGAATACCTGCAATCGTATGGCAATTACCTGAAAATTGTGTGTGGTTCAAAGGTTTTCGTTTGCAGGAGCACCCTTCCGGCGATGTTAAGCAGGCTTCAGGAACATTCCTTCCTGCGCGTGCATCGCTCGTTTGCCGTTGCTCTTCAAAAGATTGATTCAATAGCCTCAGGCAAGATAACTGTAGGCAGAATACACCTGCCGGTTGGTGCAGCTTACCACGAGACATTGGTAAGAATGTGGGGAAAAACTGCCTACCCGAATGAAGTGTGATCAACATTAAGGGTTCAATTCATGCTTGAAAAGGAGGCTTTCATGTAAAATAATTTCATTCGTATAAAAAAACTAGGGATTCATTATGAATTGGATTTTCCTATCTTTGAAAATGCTGATATTTGTCTGTTAAAATTTATACGATCAATTTACCCTATATGAAAAAGACATTATTACTTACGTTTTTCATTTCTTTATACCTGATAACATTAGGTGGAGTTTATAGCGGTGGCAGCGGTACTGCTGCTGATCCCTACAGGATAGCTAATCTGAATGATCTGTCAGAAATGAGTTCAACCTATTCAGATCGCAACAAACACTTCATTCAAACTATGAATATTGATGCGAGTGCTACGAGTAGTTGGTATGACGGAGGAGGGTGGCGACCGATTGGGTTATTCTCTGGAACATACAACGGTCAAAACTATGTCATTAGCAATTTGTTCATTAAAGTGAACCTCGTTACTGTTGTTGATGCCAATGGGGTAGGACTTTTTGGAACACTCCAGGCGAATGGCATTGTTAAGAATTTGGGAATGCTTAATGCGTCTGTAGTCTGTGAAATGGCAAATATCTCAGGGGTCATCGTTGGAACAAATTACGGAACTGTTCAAGAATGCTACTCAACCGGACTCTTAACCGATGGGCCAGGATGGAATACTTTCTGGAACTATGCCGGGGGATTGGTTGGTTTAAATTATGGTACAATTGGTCGTTCTTTTTCAGAAGTTTCATTGGTAGTTACCGAAACGATGAGTGCCGGAGGACTTGTTGGGCGAAATTATGGAACAATCAGTAATTCTTATGCCAGAGGGTCAATTTCTGGCAATTGTACGGAATTGGGAGGTTTAGTTGCAAAAAACGGTGGAGTAGTAAACAATTGCTATTCTGTTGGTGCAGTGTCTGCAACTACTCCAGCGTCGGCTGTTATGGGTGGACTAATTGCAGTTACAGTAGCTTCTGCGAGTTGTACAAATTCCTTCTGGGATCAAGGAGCCTCGGGCCAATCAATAAGTGCTGGTGGACAGGGACTTTCTGGATTGGACATGATTTTCCCTTCTACCTTTACAAATGCTGGCTGGGATTATATCAACGAAACGGCAAATGGAACTTCAGATTATTGGTATCACCTGGGCTATCCAAGACTTAATACAGAAACAATTTGGGTGGGTACTTCGGATAACAATTGGGATAACGCGTTGAATTGGAGCCCACAGGCAATTCCTTCCAATACCAATAATGTCTCGATTCCCTTTCAAGAATCCTTGATAACACCCGGTACATCAGCAACCTGCAACAACCTTACAGTAAGTTCAACCTCCGGGCTTACGATTCAATCCGGGGGGTCTCTTATTGCCGGTTCGGTAACGGGTGAAATCACTGTTCATCGAAATCTCAATGGGTCGGGAAGATATTATTTTATTTCTTCTCCGGTAAATTCGGCTGACCTTGCAACCATTTTCCCAAGCGGTCAGGTGTCTTCCATTTTCTTTCGAAGCTTCGTTGAATCATCAGGCAATTGGGTAAACCATGAAATTCCGTATAACCTGATAAACGGTAAGGGTTATAGCTTTTATCTTGCAAGCGGTACTTCTTGTGAAGCAACTTTCACTGGCAGTGCTATTACTACAAATGTAACCCCTGTTTTAACCAACATTGGCTCTGGTGGAGTGCATTATGCCGGATGGAACTTGCTGGGTAATCCATTTACTTCGTCCATTCAGTGGGGACAGGGAGACTGGAACCTTAACGACGTGAGCAACGGAGTCTATGTATGGAGTAATGGGTCATATAAAAGCTATGTTGGAGGAGTTGGTGAACTTACCAATGGAATTATCCCTCCACAGCAAGGTTTCTTCGTTAAAGCTAACGGTGCATCGCCATCGCTGACGATACCAGCGAATGCACGAGTGCATAGTTCACAACCCTTTTACAAGGAGACAACAGCCGAAGTGCTTCGATTAGGTATCACCAACAACCAGAATGAGTATAGCGACGCAGCCTATATTAGGTTCACTCCTGACGCAACCGCAGGTTTCGATAATGATTTCGATGCCTACAAACTCGAGAATGCCGCTGAAGCTCCAATGATCTTTACCAATGCAGACGATGTAAACTTAAGTATCAACGCTCTTCCTTCAATTGAAGAATTCCCCGAAATTGTAGTTGCCTTCAATGCTGGAACTGAAGGGGTATATACCCTTACTGCATCGGGGATGGAATCGTTCCCGAGCGGTGACATTATTCTTACCGATCTGAAAAATAATGCCCGGCAAAGCTTACGACAAAATCCTGTTTACTTTTTTAACTCTTCAGTTGTGAACGAACCAGAGCGTTTTAAAATCAGTTTTACAACAGTAGGAATAATGGAAAACTCATTGAATAAAATCAATATTTTGGTTGCCAACAACATGCTGGAGCTACACTTTCCGGAAATGATTTCTGGCATGGTGGCTGTCAGCAACCTGGCAGGGCAAATTGTAGCTAATCTTCCCGTTAATGGGAAAGGGATTATTCGAATGAATTCCCCACATGTTCCAGGTATATATTTTGTTTCTCTCACTACTGCATCAGGAACTATCACTCAAAAAGTATTTGTCAAGTAAAAAAAATACAAATTAAAAGAAATGAAAAAAAATCTTCTCAAATCTGCTATCGCTTTCATCATTGCTGCAACTCCATTATTCATATCCGCCCAACCCACGCCAGGGGAAAACTCAAATGGGAATGCTGTGGGTGGTAATCCAATCGGCGGGGGTGCGGCACCAATTGCGGGAGGGCAAATCATTCTTCTGGTTGCTGCCATAGGGTATGGCTCAGGAAAGATTCTTCAGATGAACTCTTGTAAATGGCAAAAAAAACGCTGATTCTTCCATTGCAATTGGTTTGATAGTCATTAAGGGGCAAATACCCTTTCCATGCAGTTGCAACCCGACAAAACCGTAACTTTGCCGCTTCATTAAAGTTCGCAAATTGCATGGAGACTACCAAAAAATTCAGTCGCACCACCATCACTTCGGCCTTGCCTTATGCCAACGGCCCTATTCATATTGGCCATTTGGCAGGAGTTTATATCCCTGCCGATATCTACGCCCGCTACCTCCGCTCCAAAGGCGAAGAGGTGTTGTTTATTGGCGGAAGCGATGAACACGGGGTGCCCATAACCATCAAAGCCCGCAAAGAAGGTGTCGCCCCACAGCAGGTGGTTGACAAATACCATGGAATCATCAAGCAGTCGTTCGAGGAGTTGGGCATCTCCTTCGATGTGTATTCCCGTACCTCGGCTCCCATCCACCACGAAACAGCCAGCGGGTTTTTCAGGAAGATGTATGAGCAGGGCGACTTCATCGAACAAACCACCCAACAATACTACGACGAAGAGGCCCGCCAGTTTCTGGCCGACCGCTACATCACTGGCACCTGTCCCCATTGCGGTTTCGAGAAAGCTTACGGCGATCAGTGCGAGAAATGCGGCACAACGCTCAACGCCACCGACCTGATCAATCCCCGTTCGGCTTTGAGTGGCAACCAGCCGGTGCTTCGCGATACGGCCCACTATTTCCTCCCCCTCGACCGCTACGAGCAGTGGCTTAGAGAATGGATTCTAGAAAGCCATCGCGACGACTGGAAAACCAACGTGTATGGTCAGTGCAAATCGTGGCTCGATCAGGGATTGCAGCCTCGCGCCGTAACCCGCGATCTCGACTGGGGTGTGAAGGTGCCGGTGGAAGGCTCCGACGGGAAGGTGCTCTACGTGTGGTTTGATGCACCCATTGGCTATATTTCGGCCACCCGCGAATGGGCACAACAACACCAAACCGACTGGCAACCCTGGTGGAAAAGCACCGACAGCCGCCTCATCCACTTCATCGGGAAAGACAACATCGTGTTCCATTGCATCATTTTTCCCGCCATGCTCAAGGCCGAGGGAAGCTACATCGTGCCCGACAACGTGCCGGCCAACGAGTTCCTCAACCTCGAAGGCGATAAGATAAGCACCTCGCGCAACTGGGCCGTATGGCTCCACGAATACCTGGCCGATTTTCCAGGAAAACAGGATGTGCTCCGCTACGTGCTGTGTGCCAATGCACCCGAGACCAAAGACAACGATTTCACCTGGAAAGACTTCCAGACACGCAACAACAGCGAGTTGCTGGCTATTTTCGGTAACTTCGTGAACCGCACCGTGGTGCTCACCCACAAGTATTTTGAAGGGAAAGTGCCTGCCGCCGGCCCTCTTACTCCCAACGATGAAGAGACTCTGGCCCGCCTGGCCGAATTCCCCGAAAGAATTAGTGCCAGCATCGAGGCTTTCCGTTTCAGGGAAGCGTTGGGAGAAATGATGAACCTGGCCCGGCTTGGAAACAAATACCTCACCGATAACGAACCGTGGAAGGTTTTTAAAACCGACCCCGACAGGGTGATGACCGTGCTGAACATCTCGTTACAGATTTGCGCCAACCTGGCCATCGTTTGCGAACCCTTTCTGCCCTTCACAGCGGCGCGGCTTAACCACATTCTGAACCTCGACACTACCCGCTGGGGCGCAGCAGGATCGGCAGCACTTATCACTGCGTCGCACCAGTTGGACGAGGCCGCCTTCCTCTTCGAGAAGATTGAAGACGATGCCATTAAGCTGCAGCTCGACAAGCTGGAAGCCTCGCGTAAGGCCAACCAGGCTGCCCAGGCCACCGTGAACCCCGCGAAGCCCAATATTGACTACGACGATTTCGCACGGCTCGACATCAGGGTGGGAACCATTGTGGAAGCCGATAAAGTGCCCAAAACCAAGAAGTTGCTCAAACTGAAGGTTGACACCGGTATTGACCAACGCACGGTGGTTTCGGGCATTGCCGAGCACTACCAACCCGAAGAGATTGTTGGGCAGCGCGTGGTAATGCTCGTGAACCTGGCCCCCAAGAATCTGAAAGGAATCGAAAGCCAGGGGATGATTCTGATGGCCGAAGATGCCACAGGAAAACTCTGCTTCGTGAGTCCCACCGAAGCCTTTCGTAATGGAAGCGAGGTGAAATAAAACAGTTTCATTGTATCCACTAAAAGGGCAGGGTGTAACCTGCCCTTTTTTGTAGATATACGTGAAGTAAACAATTCAGCCCATCTCTGGTAGTATTAGCGATTACATAAACCTGAGGCAAGGGTTAGCCTGGGCTTACATTACAAACCAATTGATAGCCATTACATAACACAAAACACAGCATGTGGTAATCAGACTTTTTGGTTTTAGGCCAAAAAAGATAATCTGAAAAAAATTTAAAAAATGCTCTCATTTTGTTTGGTGTTAGTGAAAAATTGTACATTTGTGACCTGTTGTTAGTTTAACCCGGCCCAACAAGCTACCGTTTATGTATTCAAAATAAATCTAAAGAAACATTTGAGCATATGCCTGTTAACAGCAAATTGCAACGCATTGAACCTTATGAGTATAAGGACCCAAAAGATTCAGGATTTGAAGTGGCTACTACCGCGAGGAAAACCATGAAAAGACGTTACAGCTGGCAAGATCGTTCTTCAAACACCTTTAAAAATAATCATTGATCACAAAATCAAGGGCTTTTTGAATGTATCACCAACCTTTTTAACCAGAAACCCCAAAAAACTTATGAAATTTATCCCTCTTGCAATAGAGACCTGTTTTTTTACAGCAAGAACCTATAATTCATCAGTAAAGAAGGATATCATCCAGTCAGGAAATTGATAGTAACACGTTTTCAGAAAAGTACATTATTTAAAATCAAGAATCTATGAACAAATGGTCGGTCCTAATTCTGTTTTTTGGCCTTAACAACTTGGTTAACGCTCAAAAAGAAAGTGTTGTTTTACATAAGAACGAAACCGTTAATATAGAAACAAATAGACGAGGAGTTGAAATTGAATCTACCATAGGAGAAAAGCGCGCTATTTATGATAGCAAGCGTGTAGAGGATTATTCGATCAAGATCGTGTATGATAATTTTATGTCGGTATCAGATATCGCTGGGAACACAATAAGTGAGAAGAACAGAAACGTTTATACATTATATCAATACAATATTGCCAGAGGAGATGCCTCTGGAAGCAATGTTTTTCATTCCGACATGAAGTACCTGTTTTTCAAGATGGATAATGTTACTGACAACAGCACGATCAATTTTTCGTACAAGATACGATACGAAGAACCCAAGCTGGTACATCCATTTCTTTTTCAGGGCAATCTGGAAACGAAATCGGCCAGCATAACCATTGTATGTGACCCAGAGGTTGAACTCGGATTTAAATTGTTTGGGGACCATATTGATAGAATAACCTTTTCCAAAACCATTAAGGGAGACCGCACATTTTACCAGTGGAAGGCTGAAGACCTTCCCGCTTTTAAGCCAGAGCCATTAATGACAGGCGCTTTTCATTACCTGCCTCATTTGGTTTACTGGGTAAAATCATACAAAAAAAATGGAGAGAAAATTGCTTTGCTGGAGAACGAAAACTCATTGTTTGCATGGTATTCTCAGCTTGTAAGAAACATCAACAAAAGAGGACTATCAACAGTAAAGGCTAAGACAATGGAAATTGTTAAAGATGCGGAAACTCCCTTTCAAAAAGCAGAAGCCATTTACAGATGGGTGCAGGAAAACCTTCATTATGTAGCAATGGAATATGAAATGGGGGGATTCATCCCGAGGGATGCTGCTGATATTCTCGAAAAAAAATATGGTGACTGCAAAGATATGGCCAACCTGCTGTGCACCATGATGAATGAAGCAGGCATAACCGCAAGTTTAACATGGATCGGTACCCGGAGCAAACCTTATTCCTACCATCATCTACCTACTCCATCAGTTGATAACCATATGATTACTACTATTTGTATTGATGAAAAAAAATACTTTTTAGATGCAACCCATAAGTATTGTCCGTTTGGCTTCCCCTCTGTTGGCATTTTGGGAAAGGAAGCAATGATACAAATTGACAGCAACCACTTTTCTGTGGAACAGGTTCCAATACCGAGTGCGGAAGAAAGTGCTTCCGAATTTCGTTTTTGGTTAAAAAGTGAGGGAGAAGTGCTTAAAGGGCGGGCCGAAATTACAAAGACCGGATATGCTAAGGAGCAATTCCTCAACCACGTGGCAACCAAACGAAAGGAAACTGAAAACGAATTATGGAAAGGCATTCTTTCCGATGGCAACAATAAGATGAAAGTTCTGCTAACGTCAAGTCAAAAAAACGATCAATCCAATGCCCCGTTAACAGGCGGTTATAATGTAGAATTGGCCGGATGGATAAAATCCACTTCCTCAGGAATGATCTTACGACCAATTCTTTACTACCCTTTGAGTAACATGACTATTGATACTGGTAAGCGAAAATACGCTGTTGATCTTATGTATAATGAGGTCTTTAATTATGAGTATGATTATGAGCTTCCCGCTGGATACAAGACCGAATACCTTCCTGAGAATGTATCACTTATCGACTCTGTTGGTGAATTCCACATAAGTTATTCTCTGGAAAATAATCATTTGCGTGTTATTCAAACTGTAAAAAACAAGCAAATTGTTGTTGACCGAGGCTCCTTTGAAAATTGGCAAGCCTTTATCAAAAAACTTATCAAAAATTATAACCAGGCAGTATTATTTAAAAAAATTAGCGAATAGTTAACAACCCTATTAAGAATTAATTATCATGAAAAAGCTTTTATTACTGTTGTTTGTTCTTTCAGCATTGTACTCAAAATCGCAGGAGATAAAAAACTATGTATGGGAGGCAAACCCAAGTTTTCAGGAACTATCCGAAGATTTAAAGCAAGAACCGGCAGTTATTCTTTTTGATAAACGCTGGATACATACCCGCGTTGGTGAATATGCCTATGCTTCATTTGTGATGAATCACCTGGCGGTTAAAATCAACAAAAAGGAGGTAATCAACAAGTTCAATAAGGTGAGTGCAGAGGACAGAAATTACATAAGGAAGACACGGGATTTTCATGCCAGAATTATAAAGCCAGATGGCTCGATAAGGATTATTCCACCGTCAAGTATCGTTGAGGCTGAAGTGAACAAAACAAAATCTATTGTATTTGAAGGTGTTGAAGAAGGTGATATTCTGGAATATTACTATATTCTGAAAGAAAACCCCGTTAGCAGTGGTGTGGAAGTCTATCAGAGCGAAGCTCCTGTATTATTCGCCCAGCTGACTACAACCTCTTCAGGAGTTGATTTTCATATTTACCCTACTTCGGCTTTTACCAAACAAGAGCAGGGATCAAAAACCGTTTATACAGCTAAAAATCTACCTGCATACAAACCGGAGTACCGATCGGCAGATATACGGAATATTGAAAAAATCGTGTTTTTTCTCACTTTAAAAGGATATCCGCCTACATACTGGAACAGGATGCTGGCTCAAAGTACTTTACCCCCTAAAACTTTCAAGGGATTTAGGGTAAAACATGCTAAAAAATTACTGGAAAAATTGAATGTAGCCACTCTTCCTGTAGATAAACAGTTGGAGACGATTGACAGTTATATTAAAGTTAATTTTGGCTTTTACGAAGACGGGCAAAAGCAGAACAAAATAACCGATCTTTGCGCGGGGAAAATGCTCTTGGATTCGGATGATGTTTTTGCCCTTTATTCTTTCTTTTTGCATCAACTCAAAATCCCATATGAATTGGTTGTATCGGTAGATCGGCAAATTGGCGAGGTAAACCGTGACATCTACTTATACCCAATGCCACACATCTGGATGTTGTATATTCCTGAAACAAACAAATACATCTCCCCATTCAGTCTTTCAAAATCTTACGGCACTCCACGATACGAAGTTCAAGGAGCTCTTTCTGTTAGTTATAATGGCAATGGGAGTAAATCGGTTAACATCTCAAACATCGGCTCTGTTGATGCTGCAAGTAATATGGAAAACAATGTTATAGAGGTGAAGCTGAATGAGGAACTGACCGGCGCAATTGTCAAAACTACTGCTCAATCAACCGGTTACAGGAGCGAATTCGATCGCAGAGCATTGCAATTGTTAGCCGAGGAAAACGACAAAGAAAAAACTGAAAACTATATGAAGAACAGGTTTCTTCATGGCCTGCCATGCAAATTGATTTCTTTCGACACTGAGAATACAGAATTTCATAACAATTACATTTCCACTCCTTTAACTATAAATGGTCTGCTGGAAATTGAAGACAACTTTGTTGAAAATGCCGGTGATATGATTGTTGTGAACCTCGGAAAAGTAATTGGGATTCAAACAGATTTGTTTCAGGAGGAAGAGCGTCATTCTGATCTTGATATGGATTTTGCTCATCGATACAAGCGAAAGATCACTTTTCAAATACCTGAAGGGTATAAGGTTGAAAGCTTTGGAGAGATGAAAAAATCAGTAAAACCCCTTTTGCCTGAAACCGAAGCCTGTTGGTTTGTATCAACAGTGGAAGTGAATGAAAACCAAATTGTGATCGACATCGATGAGTCGTACAACAATTATATTGTACCTGTAGCCAGATATCAGGATTACAGAGCCGTTGTTAATGCTGCTGCAGATTTCTTTAAAGGATCGGTGGTGCTATCGAAAATTCAGTAATTTATCGTAAACGCCCACAACTGGAGCTGCCCTTTATTGTTTCTTTTCTGGCTTTTTGGAGTATTCTGACAGAACATGAACATTCAGATTTTTAAAAGCAAACTTTACCAGAGCATTCAAGAAGCCAGAAAAGTTACAAAACTCTATTGTACAGCCATTCCCAACATCACGGGCAATTGATGCAGGCTGTGGAGTTCGGTATAGCCCCGTGGATGACTGGCAGCCACCTCCTCGTGTTGCCAGGTGGTGTGGTAAGGTATCCATACGGCATGACCTCCGGCTGACATCACCGGCAACACATCCGATTTGAGGGAGTTGCCTACCATCAGAAACTCATCGGGCGAAACGCCCAGACGGCTCATCAACTGCCTGTAGTCGGTTTCTTCCTTCCGGCTCATGATTTCGATATGATGAAACCAGTGACGCAATCCCGAACGGTCGAGTTTGCGTTGCTGGTCGAGCAGGTCGCCTTTGGTGGCCAGCACCAGCTGGTAATGGGGATGAAGCAGCGGAAGCACTTCCACAACGCCATCAAGCAGTTCAACCGGACGGGTGAGCAACGTCTGCCCAAGCTTCACGATGTCGGCCACGCGACCCGCGCTCACCCTCCCATGACTCACGTTGATGGCCGTTTCAACCATCGAAAGGGTGAATCCTTTGGCACCGTAACCATAAAGACTCAAATTGCGCATCTCGGTCTGGAACAATTGTTCGGCAACCGACGTTTCCGGGGCGTATTCTGCCATCCAATGGCAGAAAGTCCTCTCGGTCTCCTGAAAATAGATTTCGTTCATCCAAAGGGTGTCGTCGGCGTCAAAAGCTATGACAGTGGGATGGAAGGTGTGTTTCATCGGATCGGGTTTAGAACGGGAATTCCTCGGGTACCTCTTCTTTGCTCTCGTCGGCTTTCAACGGTTCGGAGGCCACCTGGTGAACGGCGTGCCCATTCACAAAGATAGCACGGTTGGGGAGCGTGGGGCAGGCATATTCGCAGGCGCCACAGCCCACGCAGATGTCGGCCGTAACTTCAGGAATCAGCAATCCGGGCTTGTATTCAACCATGTGAACGGCTTTGGTGGGGCAGTGCTCCGAGCAGGCTCCACAAGCAGTTTCATCGGTATAAACCACACAATTCTCTTTCACGAACACGGCCACTCCGGTCTGCACCCGTTTCTTGGCTTCAGCAACAAGGGGCATGATGGCGCCGGTCGGGCAAACTTCACCGCACCGGGTGCACTCGTAGTTGCAGAAATTGCTGTGAAAGTCCATGTAGGGCTGTAGAAAGCCGCGCAAACCATACTCGGTAAAGGAGGGTTGCAACACCCTGGTCGGGCAGGCGCTCACGCACAGATGGCAGGCTGTGCACACCGAGTTGAACCGATCGGCCGATACCGATCCGGGCGGGCTCACGAAATGATCGCGCTGGTTGGGTTTCAAAGCTTTTCGCAGACTGAAAACATCGGTAGCAGCTTTGGCCTTAGCCACAAGTGCCGCCAGGGGCAACACGGCCAACCCGCGGAGTATTGCGCGGCGACCCGGCTGCTTCCCCGAATCGGAATTGGTGGTGGCGGGTTGGGTGGTTGTGGTCAGGGTGAATTTCACACCACCTTGCGAGCAACTGTCGAGGCAATTCATGCACCCAACGCAACGATCGAAATCAACACGCCGGGCTTTGGCATCGATGCACTGCGCCTTGCATGACATGGCACACAAGCCGCACGAAGTGCACAGCGATTCATCGAGGGTGATGCGCCAGAGCGACTTGCGGCTTATCAATCCCAACAGCGTGCCTACGGGGCAGAAGGTATTGCACCAAAGCCTGCCGTTGCGCAACGCCATCACGACAACAGAAACCGTGAATATCAACCCGACAGCAAACGACGTGGCATCGAAACCGGGTACGGTGCGTGGCTTCAGCCAATAGAATCCCGATGCGCTGAGGGCATCGCTCAGCAGGTTGTTGGTGGCGGCAAGAGCAGGATGCGCCAGGTGCACCATCATACGACCAAAGACAGAGAAGGGGTCGAGCAGGGCCAGGGGGATCATCAATCCGGCAACTGCCGATGTAAGAACGAGTCCCAGCCCGACGTGGCGAACCCACGACCACGGCAGGGCATACACAAACCGCGATTTCTTCCTCCGTGAAAACCTGCGCAAAGCTATCACCACATCCTGAAAATAGCCCAGCGGACAGATCCACGAGCAATAGACCCTGCCGAAAAGCAGGGTAACAATGAGCACAACCGCAAAACCTGTGGCCACCAGGGCAGGTGCCGTCAGAAAGCTGAGCAGCGAAGGGATGAACTGGATCCAGGTGGCCGCGTCGTGAACGGAAGAGGGGAGTGAGGCGGTGATGTCGAGCATGGCCAATGCCACCAGCCCGGTTGCGACGGAAGCCACCACAACACGGGCTGACGGGAGCAACGATTTCTTCTTCATGTGGCGTTACACGCTGATACGTTGTATGTTGAGCGATTTCAAATCCATGGTGCCCAGCTTCATCTCGTGGGCAATGCGGATGTGTTCGATATCGGCAGGCTCGTTGCCAAAGAGTTTGGCGGCTGCGGCATCGGCAGCAACAATATCGGTGCTGATCAGCAGCGATTTCATCACCGTGACATCGGCCTCGGAAACCCCTCGGGGACCGTTTTTCATCATCACGCGGTAGGCGTCAATCACGTTGAGATCGGGTTTGCGCCATGTTACCATATCGGCAATACATTGCTGGAGGTTGTTGCGATGCCACCACCGGCGATCCCACACGATTCCCATGAGGTTTTTCATGGCTATCGACATTTGTGCCGAGCTGTGGTGTTTAAGCACAGGCACGTTGATAAACACGTCGGCGGTGAGGAGCAATTCGTGAACTTTGGCCTCTTTCAGTGAGCGTCCGTTGGGTATCTGCACCGGTTTGTAGTAGCTCTCGGTGTTGCCAGGCACCACTTTGCCACCGGCACTTTTCACGGCAGCTTCTATACCGCTGGTTTCGTAGCATTTCACCCAGTTGTCGCAGGTGTTGTCGAACACCAGCACCTCTTTGGCACCGGCGTCGAGGCAATGCTTCACGATGCGGCCCACCAGCCCTGGATTGGTGTTACCGGCACGTTGGGGCGAAACATCCCACCCGATGTTGGGCTTCACCACCACCGTTTGGCCTTTCTTCACGAAACGCTTCATCCCGCCCATAGCGGCAATCGCCTTGTCGAACATCACATCGGGTTCGCCCCCTTTCACGGCAATCATATCGTAAGCCTCGGGAGGCAACGGAATGGCGGCTCCCAAAACCTCGTTCACCGGCATCTGACTCAGGAAGCCACCTGCCAGCAGGCTGGCTCCCAATCCTTTGAAAAATTTGCGTCGTTCCATACGGGTTTATTTTCTGATGCCGTAAAAGTAAGGGTTTTTGGGGAAATCTGTCAAACTGCTTAAAAGAATCAATCCGATTCATATTTTTTATTTAGTTGGGTTTCCATTTTTATCTGGCGTGTTTGGCTGTTGGATTTAATTGCGGATAACGGTTTGCATAGGGCTTGTGGCGGTTTCGAAGCACTATCCTGTTCACCGAAATATACTGCGTCTTAGTGAAAATGCGAAGCATTTGAGCCTTATAAGTGCCGATCATTCGGTATTAGAGGCGGTTAATCCCGAATCCCGAATCCCGAATCGCTTCGCTCTCGGGACTATAGTCGTTTCACTCTCGAGACGAACTATTCTCACCGAAGGTAACTCCCTGTTGGTAAAAGATCCCATTCATGAGCTCCTAGCTTCCTTGGCAAATAAGGCTGATGAGTATGACGAAAAACAATTGAATCTGGACCTTGATTTCGATTAAATCTCTTTAACATTTGTTAATAGACACTAGTGATGCAAATATATGCAATTCTTCAATCATACTTGAAAGTTTGTGTGAAATGAAGGAATCTTTCAATCAAAAATGTTGTTGTTTTTGTTTTAAACTTGTTGGTAACTAGCTTATATTCAACCTAAAAGTGTCCTTAAAAGTCGATAACAAGGGCATAAGCAAATACTCAAGCTTACTCTTTCTTGTTAGAAATGTCATTTTACATAGGGTTTGATTATTAACTTATCATGGGTTCATATAATATTCCAATTACTTAAGTTTTAGTATTTCTTCTGGAAACATGAATGCAAAGCCACAACCATCTTTTATGGATTTTCAGTCCCTCTAGGGTCTGGTTATGAAAAACTCCCGGGCTTATCCAGCCTCCTCTTGGTGAGTACTTCACTTTGAAAAAATTGAGTCTTCCTAAGTTCATTCATTTTTTCCTTCATTGCAACCTGTTCAATGCTTGTGTTTTGAGAAAAAGAGTCAGCATAAAATTGAATTTTATGGCGGTGTGGATATGCCAAAAGGAGGCTGTTTGGCATTAAAAATATAATTTTATTGAAACCAAGAGTTCAAAAGGACGCAAGTCATATTTGTATATCCATGTGTAATAAGTGTTTGAGTTTATTGAAGTATAGGAATCAGAGTTGAAGATGTTTCGTGCGGTAACAATTATGTCGGTTCTGGTTTTTGGTATGGTGTATTGATAGCTAACATCCGAGAAGTAGTAGCTTTGGTTTTCATAAACATAATATTCAGAATTCAAACTTAGCGAATGGTTTTTCAGAGGAAACAGAATAACATTAAGGTATTGTTTGAACATGCTCATTGAAGTGCCTGCATTTTTGTTTAGAAAACTATTGAACCATGCAAATGAACCTGTATAATCAACATTCATCCATCCGGCTACCTGAAACATTAATCCGGGGTTTAAGGTGATGAATCTGTTGATTACATCTGTGTTTTGTTGATTGAGCAGCAATGTCTTTTTTATTAAAGTTGCATTGGCTTTAAGACTTACTGTTGAACGAAGCCAGCGTAAATATTTGCTGCTGTATCCGCTAATGTTATGGTACGACGAGTGGCCGGGTGAGTTTGTTATCCTGCTGATGGTTGAGCCCTGGCTACTTATCTGATCGCTAAAGGAATAATCAAAATTTGAATGCAATAGAGTGTAGCTTACCGAGTTAAAGAATGCCTTCATGCTGTTTCTATAAGAAATGTAGCTATGGAGTTTTAACCGAATTACGTGCGAAATGGGACGGTTTTCGCTTTCCAGATGGCGGTAGCTCGATACAATATAACCAGGAAAGATCGTATTGATGTTTTCCAGGGTTTTTGAATAGCCCGCACTCATCCTTAATTGCCACAAAGGGCTGATTTTATATAAGAGAGTGAAATTTTCTTCGTGCAAAAAATCGCGATAATTAGCTTTGCTGTTGGCAATAGAGTTATTCATGGACACTATTGAATATCCAATTCTGCCCGATGCACTTAAGGTCAGCCTCTCCTTTTTCAATGAAGCATCTGTTCTGTACACAGGCACAAAAGAATGACTAACCAAATTGTTTATAAAGGAAGAATCTGAATATTGTTGCCTGTTTACAGAGAACGTTAAAAGGTCAGCGACTAGCGAATTGCTTTTGTATGAAAATCCGAACTCATTGTTTATTGTCAGATGGTTGAAGGTAAAACTCATCTTTGCGCTGTTGTTGGTATAGAATCTGTTTGTTTTAACAGATTGATTAACTGAATCAATTTTGTTTGCAACAAAGAATGAATCGGCAATCACAACAGGTCTGGCACCCAGAGCCTGATTGCCTGAAATATACAATACATCAGAGTTTAAATGAACCAACCTGCTGCCAACCGATTTAATTGAACGGAATCCATTTGACAATCGAAGCGAAGGATTATTCACCGACTGAGCAATTGTTTGTTGATTATAGACCGAAATTCCTTCGGCTCTGTTATCTTCAATGCTGAAGCACATCTCATTGTTCGTGTAACTGGCCTTAGTATTCTGATTGACAAATACTTTTGCCATCAACCGTTTCCCTCTTTGGTTGCTTCTTAAGAAGCTTTTGGTTTCTATTGTATCAGTGGCGGTGAAGAGGGTCATCGTCTCCGAGGCTCCAGAATGGCGGTTATCATCGGTCAACGACAAGCTGGTTTTTATTTGAAAATCAGAACTCAGGTAATGAAGCGAGTTCAGGTTCAGCAGCCATGTTCGGTTATCGAGGTAGCGGGTTGTCGCAATTTCAGGTGATGCTGGTTTTGTAACATCAACAAGTTTCTCTGGCACTGCTTCCTTTTCCATAGCTGTTTCCGAATCAAAATTAAGTGTTTGCTGCAATAGGTCGGTGCCTGTGTTATTCCCTTGTACTGACACAATGAATTGATTCTTTTTTGAAAAAATCAATGGTGTGCAGTTGAATTGCCACAGAAACGGTGCTGCACCGATGCTGGCACTTGCCGATCCGGTTGCCGCCACCTTTCGTTTCAGTTTTAAATTCAAAGCTGCCTGCGATGAGAACTGAACATCCTGAAGTATCCTAACCGGCTGATGATTCTCGAATATCTCAACTGCCGACACCGATTCCTGGGGTAAATTTCTGCTTACCAACCCGTAGTTCCCGCCAGTAATATCCATTCCCTCAATGTAGAACTTGTTTATTGGAATGTCTTGATACAAAATCTGTCCATTGGGTTCTACAGTGATTCCGGGCATGCGTCGCAACACATCCTCAATAGAACGATCATTTTCTCTCACAAAAGGTTTCAGAAGATAACTCAGCGTATCGCCGTATTTCGCTATAGGGTTGGTAGCTACAGTAACTCCTTCCAACTGTTTTACATCAGGCTTTAATACAAATGTGGTATCATGCGTCTCATTTCTTATAACAATAGTTTGATTTTGGTAGTTTATTGAGGAAATTTTGATCAATAAACTATCGCCATGAAGATTAACATTAATGCTAAACGATCCATCGGGTTTTGTAATGCCGAACGACTTGATGCTGGTTCCTCCCTGTTGATACACCAACACATGAATCGCTCCAATGCCAGACCCATCTTCGGCAATTGTTTTTCCTGAAATTGTCACTTGGGCATCAATCCGATTCGTGAGCAACAACAAAACCATTGTCAGAAGCATTGGACATTTTTTCAGTATTTTGTTGTGTGTTTTAATCATTCTAATCCACGTTCAATTCGATGGGATTGTTTTTCTTTGCTATGTTTCGTGCTGCTGTTTGCATGGTGTTGCTGGCAGCACCAGCCTCTTTTAGGATGGTCAGGCTGTTTTCAAGCAGCAACCTTCGCGCTTCAAAAAA
>JAQVCV010000100.1 GCA_028689615.1 Bacteroidales bacterium
AATTTTGACGGTCGGAACTGCGAAATTTGCCAAAATCTGCAAAATAGGGGGCATTCGGTTTGGCAATCGAGGCATTCTGTTTGGCAAATTAGGCATTCGGAACGGCTCGTTTGCCAAAAGTTTTGGGGAAAAGGTATATCAGAATGGTAAATCGGGCATTCGGTTTGGCAATTAAGTCATTCTGTTCGGCAAATTAGGCGATCCGTTTGGCAAATTAGGCCATCGGAACGGCAATTTAGGCGATCGGTTTGGCAATTTAGGCCATCGGAATGGCAATTTAGACGATCGGAACGGCAAATTAATTCGCAGTTTTTTCGTGAAATTGAACAGTAAGATAGGTTAGAAGCAGCGAACCTCGTTTCATGAATAGTAGAGCTCTGAGGGCTTACGGCCCGATCTCGCCACCGTTCCTCGCCAGAGCAAAAGGAATTTTCTTAACGACAAAGTTTTGCTTCTGTAAAAAACTATAACTTTGCCTTCAGTTAGTTTATAAAATGTTGTACGCCATGCATTCTGATTCTGTAACCGTTATGTCTTCCCCCTTTGCTTTTAAGGTACCGGGGAAAGGTGTCGGGCAAAAGCCACTTTCAGGCAGCGTTTTCCTTTATCCACCCGCGGCATCCGGGCAATTAAGGGTGAGAGCAGGATTGACGAAGGTTGGGGAATACCCAAAGGAGGCGACTAAAAACAATCAAATGTGTACTTATACGCGGGATGTTGTTGTGTGTGTACACATCTTATGTATATATAAGCAAGTTGTTGCTCATGCAAGAAGTCTGCATTAAGCGAAGACTGTTGAAACAAAACCTATCTTTGTAAAAAAAATAGATGGCGAATCTTTATATAATATCGGGTTGTAATGGAGCCGGAAAAACAACAGCTTCATATTCAGTTTTGCCAGATATGCTGAATTGCAAAGAGTTTGTGAATGCCGATGAAATAGCAAAAGGTCTTTCTCCTTTTCAACCAGAGAAAGTTGCAATTGAAGCAGGTCGGATTATGCTTTCACGGATTAAAGATTTAAAAAATCGCAATGTTGACTTTGCTTTTGAAACAACGCTGGCGACAAAATCTTACGTACATTTTATTCAGAATGCTCAATCGAAAGGATATTTTGTAACCTTAGTCTATTTTTGGTTGAATTCACCGGAATTAGCAATCGAGCGAGTTAAAACACGAGTGATTTCAGGAGGACATAATATACCAGAAGAGGTTATTCGTCGTCGCTACAGAGTAGGCATTGATAATCTTTCTAAATTGTATTTGCCAATTTGTGATTATTGGCTTATTATTAATAATTCAGAGCCACCCTTTCAGGTTATAGCTGAAGGCTTTAAAAATGAGAATATAGAAATTAACAATAAAGATATATACCATCAAATCATACAAACATGACCAAGGAAAATGTAAAAATATTGCGAGCTAAAATTCTACAAGGAATTGAATTATCATACACCCGTTTATTGATTTCAAAACAAAAGGAAGATGCAGAACTTGTAATTTCCAGAAACGGTGAAATAATAAGAGTTAAAGCTCAAGAATTGGTAAAATAAAAATTCACTGGCTAAAAAAACAAGTAGGTTCAATGCCGTAGATGGTGTACTACCAGGCGGATAAAGAAGTGCAGAAGCAGCACGGAACCTGCTTGCAGCCGTTATGAGCTCTATTATGAAAATACGTAACAGCATAATACTTTTTTTTACTGATAACAATAAACCTATCAGCGCAAATTGTATATGATACAATTCCTGACGATGAATATGAAATTGGTGGACAATATTGGGATAAAATTTTTATATTTACGACTTGTTGAATGAAATAAAATACAGACCATAACAAATAGCACTTAAACGCGCTGCCACTACCGAACTCGTGAAGCGAATGTGTCTCCTGAGTTCAACCTCTTTTGCATTAGAAGCAGTTGATCCCGAGAGCGAAGTGATTATAGTCCCGAGAGCGAAGCGACTATAGTCCCGAGAGCGAAGCGATTCGGGATTCGGGATTAGCTTCGCTGAGAATAGTTCGTCCCGAGAGCGAAGCGACTATAGTCCCGAGAACGAAGTGATTCGGGATTAGCTTCGCTGAGAATAGTTCGGGATACCTTCGGTGAGAAATGATAGCTTCGCTTAGAATAGTTCGGGATTTGGCGATCGGAACGGCAATTTAGACGATCGGTTTGGCAATTTAGGCGATCAGAATGGCAACTTAGGCCATCGGAATGGCAATTTAGGCGATCGGATTGGCAACTTAGGCGATCAATTTGGCAAATTAGGCGATCGGTTTGGCAAATTAGACGATCGGATTGGCAACTTAGGCGATCGGTTTGGCAAATTAGGCCATCGGATTGGAAATTTAGGCGATCGGAATGGCATGTTAGAGGTTGTAGCGCTAATATTCAGCTTTTTAATGAATTTGAGCAGTCTCTTGGTGGCACACTTTACTGAATGCTCTCGATGAATCTCTCCAAAATCCTGGTTGCAACACCTTATTCATCGGCACGATGATGGCGCATTGGCTTATGCAACAGCATATTTGTCGGGTGCGCAGCTTTCGTTGCAAGAGTTTAAAACAACCGGTCTGGTGCCCGCTGGTGCCCGCTGTGGTGTTGATGGGTTGTGAGGGTGGCTGGTGACAGGGAAACCAAATCGTGCAGTTTACAAACCCAACCCTGCAGCCAGCAAGAAGTTGCAAGTTCCCCGGCTTGCGAGGTACTACTTTTGACCCTGTAGTTTTCGTCGCCTCGCCATGGCTGTGCCTGGTGGTGTGACGGAAAGGAAATTCTGAAAAATTGTAGTACCATGAAAGCTCAATCATTTGTAATCAGCGAAAAAGCGTGGTGGATAGCCCTGATGCTGTTCGTGGCAGGCTGCACCACAACGCGGCTTGGCGACAACCTCGATCAGGGAACCATCGGGGTCGAATTCAACTTCAAGAGGCACAACATGTGCAACAACGGCAGTTCGCCGGCCATTTCGCTCTCCAACCTTCCCGAAGGAACTGTAAAGCTGAAGGTCACCATGCGCGACCTCGACCACCCGATTGCCGACCACGGGGGTGGCGTTCTTGAAAATTTCTCCGGTCAGCTGATCCCCGAGGGGGCCTTGAAGCAATACAGCGGCCCCTGCCCGATGATGTCGGATTTGCGACGCTACAAGTATGTGATAAAAGTGGTGGCCTACGATGCCAACGGCCAAAAACTTGGGTTTGGCCAGAAACTCAAGCTTTGTGGTTGGATTGATTTTGAATGAACAATAACAAAACCCTGAAATAATGAAGAAAACTCTTCTTTTTGTAATGCTCGTTGCAATGGCCACGGTGGCAGGTGCCGAAAAAGTAACCCGCGAAGAGGCCGGGCATGTGGCGAATTACTACCTGGCCCTTAAGAAACAAGCCGCACAGCAGGATGTCCAACTTACCAACTACACCCCTTTGTCAGGAGCCACCGGTGTAACCTGTCATGTATTCAATTACAGCGGTGGTGGTTTCGCCATCGTTTCTGCCGACGATCTCTATTTCCCGATCATTGGATATTCCACCAGCGGACGGTTCGACGTGGAGCGGCTGTCGGAATCACAGCGCGATTTCATGCTCAACTACCAGCACCAGGTTGATTACCTGAGGGCCAACATTTCTATCCGCGATGCTGATGTGGCACGCGCCTGGGCAGCCCTCAGGAGCCACACATGGAACGAGGGGAAAGCCCTCAGGGGCGTGGAGCCGCTTCTTCACGATACCTGGGATCAGAACGACCCGTACAATTTCCATTGTCCTGCCGACGACGAAGGGCCCGGCGGTCATGTTTACGCGGGCTGCAACGCAACCGCTATGAGCCAGATCATGCACTACTGGCGCTGGCCCGACCAGGGAACCGGTCAATCGTCGTATTATTGCCCGGGCTATGGCACGTTGTCGGCCAATTATGGCCAGACCCAGTATCACTTCGACGGAATGGTTCACAGTTGCAGCTATTACAACAGTTTTGTGGCTCAACTGCAATACCATGCCGGCGTTTCGGTGAGGATGGAATATGGCCCGAACGGTTCGAGTGCCTATGCCAACGACACACCCGTGGCGTTGATCAACTATTTCAAATACAAACCCACAGCCACTTATCTCTCGAAGAGTAATTTCTCGCAAACGGTTTGGGAGCAGAAATTAAAATCGGAGATCGACCTGGGGCGACCCATTGAATACAAAGGCCATACCGCTACTGCCGGCCATGCCTTTGTTTTGTGCGGATACAACGACGATGTACCCACGCTCTATTATTTCAACTTTGGCTGGAGTGGCAATGGAAACGGCTATTTCTCCATCACCGATGTGGGTGGGTGGAACTCCAACCAGGCGATGGTTTACCAGATCGAACCCGACGACGAGTATCCGCTTGCGCCGTCGGCCATGAACCAGATGACCTTCCTGGAAGGATCGGTAGAGGATGGAAGCGGCCCGCGCGACGATTACGAGCCAAACAACGATCTGCGCTGGCTGATTGACCCGCAAACCGAAGAGGACACCGTAACGCGGATCGTACTGACCAGCATCCGTTTCGACCTGGGAACCGGCGACCTGCTAAGGGTTTACGATGGTGCCGACGAAAATGCGCCCCTTCTGGGTGAATATTCAGCAGCCAACCCGTTCACTTCCCTGGAGTCAACCGGCAACGTGATGCTGATACGGTTCACCAGCGATGCCACCTCCAACGGCAACGGGTTCCTGCTGGAATACGAATCGGTGCAACCCTCGTTTTGTGCCGGCACCAAAACCTTTACAGAGGTTTCGGGCATCTTCAACGATGGCAGCGGCTCGTTCAACTACAAACCCAACGCGAGTTGCAGCTTCAAGATTCAACCCCCTTATGCCTCGCAGATCACCCTTTATTTCAATTATTTCAACTCCGAGCCCGAACACGATTACCTGAAAGTGATCAACTCATCCACTTCTCAAACGCTGGCCATCCTCAGCGGCGAATACACCACGCCGCCCGCTCCAATAGTGGTGGAAGGTGGAAAAGCTTACCTGATGTGGCGCACCAACGAATGGGTTCAAAACGAGGGTTTCGAGGTGCGATGGGAAACCCTCAATGTTGGTAGCGACGAAAACCAACAATTCGGCGGCTTCACGATGTGGCCCAACCCTGTGAGCCATCAGTTTCAGGTTGCATTTAAAACGGTTTCGCCCGAACCCGTGGTTATCAGTCTGGTGAATGCCGGCGGGCAGACGGTGGAGCGGCTCGAAGAAAAGGCAGCAAACGGAGCAGTAAACCTGAAGATAGATGCTTCCCGACTCGCGCCGGGACTCTACACGCTGCTTCTCAACGGTTCGAAAGGATGCCTGACCCGGAAATTTATAAAAGAATAATATGGCTGATTTCTCCAGATTTTTGTACTCTGTTTTGCTGCCAGCGTTGATGGCGGTGCGCTTCACAGCCCCGGCACAGAGCGTGGAATGGGTTGCTGTGAGCGGCGGTGCTTTTGAGATGGGAAGTCGGCTGTCGGAACCCGGGCGCGGGATCGACGAGACTCCGCATCTGGTAAAAGTCAGCCCGTTTCTGATCAGCCGAACCGAGATCACCGTAGCCCAGTTTGTCGAATTCGTGGATGCCACCGGGTATATCACCGAAGCCGAAAAGAACCCTGAAACAGGAAGCATGGTTTACAACGGCAAACATCTGGTGCAGATGCCCGGCGTTGATTGGCACTGCGATGAACAGGGTAAACGGAGAAATTCGGATATGGACGATTTTCCGGTGGTGCACGTGACGTGGAACGATGCCAGGGCGTTTGCAGCCTGGGCAGGAGGCCGGCTTCCTACTGAAGCCGAATGGGAATATGCTGCCCGCGTTGGCGAAAAAGAGAGATCTGCCTTTTCGGGTCACCTGAAAATGGAGAAAGCAGGGTGGTTTAAAGACAACAGCCACACGCGGCTCAACAGGACAGGCCGCAAGCATAAGAACCGGGCCGGATTGTTCGATATGTCGGGCAACTGCTGGGAGTGGTGTGCCGATTGGTACCAAACCAATTGTTATCTTCATTCTGATCAAATGGATCCCAAAGGCCCCTCGTCAGGCGAAAAAAAGGTGCTGAAAGGGGGAAGCTGGCTCACACCCAAAGAGCGGTGCAGGATTGCCTACCGCGATGCACGCCCTCCCGACTACAGGAGCGGAACGGTAGGATTCAGAATTGTGAAAAACGTTGAATAATGAAAATTCTATTTTTTCTGTTGATGTGCCTTGCAGGGATTATTCCCCCGTTAACCGGACAGCAGATTATCAGTCTGACGGCCGGCAGTTTCAACCAGTATGACCCTGCGTGGTCGGTCACGGGCGACACCCTGACCTTTGTGAGCGATCAAGGCGGCGTGCAGCACATCTGCCTGCTTCCGCTGAAAAGCGATGCAGTGGAGGTTTTTGCTGCCGGTCCGGCCCAAAAAATCCATCCGGTGTGGAATTTTGCCACCAATGCCATCGCCTTTTCATCCGACAGCACCGGCAATCAGGAAATATTCTCCAAATTGCTGGCTGCTGGTTCCCAGCCCGTCAACCTTACCAATGCCCCGTCGTCGGAGGAATCGGTCTCTTTTAATAGCGACGGTTCGAAAATGGTTTTTAACTCCGACCGGGCAGGGGGCAACTGGGATGTCTATTGTCAGGATAACCCGACAGGCCAGATCGTCAGACTTACGCAGCATCCGGCCAACGACGGCGAACCGGTGTTTTCGCCCGACGGATCGAAGATCGCATTCGTGTCGGGTCGCAGCGGCAACCAGGAAATCTGGGTGATGAATGCCGATGGCTCCAACCCACTTCAATTGACCAACCATCCGCAACTCGACATCATGCCTTGCTGGACACCCGACGGTGAGGCGGTCACCTTCGCCTCGAACCGCAACGGCAACTTCGATCTGTTCACCGTAGCACTCGATGATGGCGCCACTGTTGCGGAAATCGCCACACCGTCCAACGAAGTTTATCCTGCCTGGTCACCATCTGGCCAATACCTGGCTTTCACAGCCAACTACGATGGCAACGATAATATTTACCTGTTGATGAAACCTGTTCAGATCCCCTTCAACAACCAGGTGATTGCCGATGGAAAACTGAGCCCCGGCGAGTGGACGACCTCAAAATCCTTCAGGATATATCAGTCAGACCGCACAATCGTGTTCAGGGCTGCTCACAACGGTGAAGCCCTCCTCTTGTCGGTTGATCTTCAAAACACCACTCCCGGCAATCAGCTACGTTTTCCCGAAGTACTGTTTGATTGTGGTAACCACAAATCAACCGGCTGGTTGGCCGACGACTGGTGGTTTCACGTTTCGGCCACCGATTGCCACTACCAGGGTGCCTGGTCAAACTATGCCAACTGCCTTCCCGAACAACCCGACTGGACCGGAATTCCGAATTTCAGCACCAACCCGAACGATCCGCTGGTTGACTCCATCGAGATCGCCATTCCGCTCACCATGCTCGATGTCAGCCTGACCGACACCATCGGCTTCGCGCTGGATGCAACCAACACCGCCGACGCGTGGGAATTCTGGCCATTGAAAGCCACCAT
>JAQVCV010000050.1 GCA_028689615.1 Bacteroidales bacterium
CACAAAGGTACGCTTTTGCAGCAGAGATAGAAAGTAAAATAATTCCCGATTAATCTTTACTTTTGCAATCAATTTATTTCTGATGTTAAGGTTCTTTTTAACCATTACATTCATTTTATCGTTGGCTGCCTTTCAAAAAGGAGCTATCGCTGCCAGTGGGGAAGAAAACGCAACCGAAAAGTATTCCCTTGCATTGGCTAACGATTTCAACCAAATTGCCACAAATCCTGATTCGGTGATCGCCTTTGATAAATTCCCCGAATCCAATGAGCTTCACGACATTTTCCGCTACAACGTTTATCGTTACCGAGCTTTTGCGGCCAAGGGTCTTCCTTACAAAAGCGCTGGTTACCTGAACTCTGCCATTCAAATTGCCCTCTCTGTTCATCGCAAAGACTTGCTCATGCAATTGTTAGCAGAGTCGGCACTTAACTACTGCCAAAACTACCAAATAGAAGAAGCACGTCAGGTGATAAAATATCTTGATGCAACAGTTCAGGAAAATGAAGACAGTTTGTTGGTAGCCGTAACCTCACTTGTGAAGGGCTACCTGATGCAAAACGACAAAAAAACGGGGCTTGCCATTGGCCATTTCACAGCCTCACAACTGTATTCCGGCAAGCTGTGGACACTCAGCACCAAGAGTCAGTTGGCACAAGCTGTGATTATTGCCCAACACGATCCGGGTGGCGCCGAAGAGGCCATCGAAAAAGTGCTGAGATCCACCGACAACAAAAAGGGGGTGAGTTTCGTGGTTTCTCCCACTCTGCTTCGTTTGGCAGAGCTTTACCGCAAATCAAATGAAGATTTCATGGCGTCGCAATGGCTCCATTATGTAAGGCAGATTTCGGCTGAAAGTGCCGACACCAATTCATTTCTGTTGGCTACCACCATGCTGTCGCAGATACTTGTTGATCAGGACCGTTCGGAGGAGGCTCTCAGAATGGTGGAAGAGATGGAATCTTTGATGATCCATTTCTCTGGTATTCAAACAAATTACATTGCCGTTCAGACAGCCTTTGAAATTGCCCAAAAGTGTGGCAACGACAGGTATGCCATCGATTTGCTGAACAAAAGCATGGCGCGCAGTCGCAACCTTCGACGATCGGTTCGGGAAATCATCCCAACTCCTGGAATCACTTATTCCGTAGAGGATACTCCACCGATTCCCCTATGGAAAAATGCCTTGGTGTTGCTGCTGGTGGCACTCACGGCAGCATCAATCGGGACTGTCTTTGGAATAATGCTCAATCGTCGAAAAGCGAAAGGATCAACACCACGGGGTATTCCAATACCAGATCTTGTAAAAGAACAAAAAATTCAAGTAGGCGATTCACTTGTTAAAATCCAATGCCTTCACGATCTGATCAAACCTTATTCAATCCCTGAAGGGTTGAAGCTGATAGCCGAAACACCTTCTTACAAAATCGGATACACCAAATCAGAAGGTGGAATTGTAAACCGAATCCATTTAATCCTTACCATCAACAACAAGGTTGTAGCCATTGACCTTACCAACCATTCCGTTGAACCGGTAGCCCCTGTTATTCAGATAGAGAACAATCTACGCAATAAATTTGAAAATCAAATAAATACAGACAAATTTGCTTCAGATTTCTTCCAACAGATTTTTGACACCAACCCCAATCCAATTTTTATAAAAAACACCGACCACAAGTTAATTCACGTAAACCAAAGTTTCTGCAAGGTAATAGGACATCCGCGTGATTACCTTATTGGAAAATCTGATTTTGAGCTCTATCCGTCAGAATTGGCCAAATTGTACGCCGCCAGCGACAGGATCGTTCTCAACGAGAGGCATCACGGGTATGAAACCGATCCTTTTTATAACACTGGCAATAAAGCCATTAAATACCTTATCAGCAAATCGTTGTATGTTGATGAAGCCACAGATCAGAAGTATATTGTTGGGCTGATGCACGACATCAGTTACCGTGAAAACATCGAAAAAGAGTTAATAAGAGCCAAAGAAACAGCAGAAGAGGCTACCAGAAGCAAATCGGCCTTTTTGGCCAGCATGAGTCACGAGATCAGAACCCCCATGAACGCTATCATCGGGATGTCGGAATTGCTGGAAGAAACCAAACTCGACCAGGAACAGGCGGAGTTCGTGCAGGTTATAAGCGGGGCTGGGCGAAAACTTCTCGACCTCATTAACGACATCCTCAACTTGTCGAAGATCGAAGCAGGGCAAATTGAACTGAAAACCAATTCGTTTGAAATCAACGACTTTTTATTCGAAATAGAACGACTCTTCAGCTATTCCATAAAAGAAAAAGGGCTGATTTTCAACACAGAGATAGCAGGGGATGTTCCCGACACCCTGATAGCTGACGAACTAAGACTCAGGCAAATAATTATCAACCTCATCAACAACGCCCTCAAATTTACCAACAAAGGCTCTATCAAGCTCGCGGTACGGAAACAGAAATCGTGGCTCCACGTAAGTGTAACTGATACTGGTATTGGCATGAAAGAAGAAGACCTGCCCAAACTTTTCAAACCCTTCAACCAGGTAGGCCATTCGTCGATGAAAGCCAGTGGAACCGGGTTGGGTCTGGCAATATCCAAAGAAATTGTAACCTTGATGGGTGGAAGTATTTCGGTTGAAAGCACACCTGGCACCGGGACATGCTTCTGGTTTAAAATCCCCCTCAACAATCCCGAAGAGGCTTTTTATGCTGTTCAGCCTGAGGCGACAGAACCTGGCCCGACAAACAAGATTGCCATACCACACATCCTTGTGGTTGAAGACAACCCCACCAACCTCCAGTTGCTTCTGGTTCACCTGCGAAAAATTGAGTGCGTTTACGAAACCGCAACTAACGGTAAGGCAGCCATCGAGAAATTCAGGATGAAAAAATTCGATATCGTGCTGATGGACATCAACATGCCCATTATGGATGGTATTGCCGCCGCCAGGGCCTTCCGCACTTTCGAAGAAGAACACCGAAATGGGACCCGAGCCAGAATCATAGCTGTAACAGCTATCGCGGAAGAGAAAGAACTCACTTCCGACTTCGATGGATTCCTTAAAAAGCCTTATAAATCAAACGAAATACTGCAAATACTTAAAAAAGCCACTTCAGCTGATTAATATCTTATTTATAAATGAATTACAATAAAGAAACCGCGGCATTTGCACGTCTTTTAGGCATCATGGACGAGCTCCGCGACAAATGTCCGTGGGATAAAAGTCAAACAATTGAAAGCCTCCGTCACCTTACCATTGAAGAGACTTACGAATTGTCTGATGCAATCATCGAAAACAGGTCTGATGCCATCAAAGGCGAGTTGGGCGATTTGATGCTTCATTTGGTGTTTTACTCGAAAATTGCCTCCGAGACGCAACTGTTCAACATCACGCAAGTGATTGATTCCATATGCGATAAACTCATTGTTCGCCACCCTCATATTTTTGGCGATGTGGTGGTTAAAGATGCAACAGAAGTTAAAGACAACTGGGAGCGAATCAAGTTAACCAAGGAGGGGAAAAAGTCGGTGCTATCAGGTGTTCCCGAAAGCCTTCCTCCCCTGATTAAAGCTTACCGCATGCAGGAAAAAGCTGCCGGCGTTGGTTTCGACTGGGAAAATGCCAACCAGGTATGGGACAAAGTGAAAGAAGAAATGGAAGAGTTGAGGCACGAGATTGAGACCGACGCGACAAATTGGCGCAAAGAAGAAGAATTTGGCGATCTGTTGTTTGCCTTGGTCAATTATGCCCGCTTCATTGGTGTAAACCCGGAAGACGCCCTCGAAAAAACCAATAAAAAATTCCGAAGAAGACTAAGTTATATCGAATCACAAGCCGCCCTTGAAGGAAAAATGGTTCACCAGATGACCCTTGCAGAGATGGATGCACTTTGGAACCAGGCTAAAGAAAAAGAATAGCGTTGGTTGGGAAAGCCATCGAACTATTTGAAGTAATTTTGCGCAGTTTTTTTCTGAAAAATGAGATTCAAAACCGATTTTTTAGTGATTGGCTCAGGCATCGCGGGGCTCTCCTTCGCGTTGAAAGTTGCCGATAAAGGCACAGTAGCCATCGTAACAAAAGGAGAAGCCGACGACACAGCTACCCGCTATGCCCAGGGAGGAATTGCCGCCGTGATGTACACCCCCGATACCTACGAAAAACACATACGCGACACCATGGTGGCCGGCGATGAGCTCAACAACCCCGAGATCGTCAGGATTACCATCACCGAATCGACAGATAGAATCAAAGAACTGATCAGTTGGGGAGCCAATTTCGACCGAAACGCTGCTGGGCTGTTCGATTTAGGCAAAGAAGGGGGACACTCCGAATTCAGAGTGCTCCATCATAAAGACCAAACCGGCCTTGAGATCGAAAGAGCCTTGCTCGAAAAAATAAAGCAACATCCCAACATCACCATTAGGGAACACTGCTTTGCAGTAGATCTCATCACTCAACACCACCTGGGGCAACCCGTTAGCAGGCGCTCGACCGACATCGACTGCTACGGAGCCTACATACTCGACACCAACACCGGATGCATCGATACCATCCTGGCTCGCGTTACCATGCTGGCCACAGGAGGAGCCGGAAATGTTTACAGCAATACAACCAACCCGCCGGTAGCAACCGGCGATGGTATTGCAATGGTTTACAGAGCGAAAGGAAAAATTGAAAACATGGAGTTCATCCAATTCCACCCTACCTCGCTTTTCAATCCTAAAGAGAAACCAGCTTTCCTGATTACCGAGGCTCTGAGAGGATTCGGTGCCATTCTCAGAAACCAGCTGGAAGAATCGTTCATGGAACGGTACGACCCCCGCGGATCGCTGGCACCACGCGACATCGTGGCACGAGCCATCGATACCGAAATGAAAATCAGCGGCAACGAACACCTTTACCTCGACTGCCGCCACCTTCCCAAAGAGGGGTTGCTGAGCCATTTCCCAACCATTTTTGCCAAATGCCTCAGCATCGGGATCGACATAACACGCGACATGATCCCCATTGTGCCCTCGGCTCATTACACCTGCGGGGGAATTCGGGTTGACGAATATGCACAAAGCACCATCGGGCACCTCTACGCATCTGGCGAATGTGCCTCAACAGGATTACACGGAGCCAACAGACTGGCCTCCAACTCACTGCTCGAATCAATTGTCTTTTCTCACAGAGCATCAATCCATGCCATGCAAGCTCTGAACCGTATCAGCTTCAAAGAGGATGTACCCGATTGGAACGCCGATGGCATGGTGTTTAACGAAGAGATGGTGCTTATAACACACACCTTAAAGGAGTTGCAGCTCATCATGAGCCATTACGTGGGTATCGTCAGAAGCAACCTCAGGTTAAAAAGGGCCATCGACCGGTTGCGCATCCTGCATCGGGAAACCGAAGAGTTGTACAACAAATCAATCCTTACACAAAACATTTGCGAACTTCGAAACCTCATCAACACGGCCTATCTTATTATCAAAGCCGCTACCGAAAGGAAAGAGAGCCGCGGATTGCATTACTCCATCGACTATCCTCGTCCGAATAACAGCGACGACGAAAAACATTTTATCGACTAATTTGTTGATAATTAACACTTGTAAAATATTATGGCTTTAATAAAACCCGTAAAAGGAATACTCCCGAAGTTTGGCAACGATGTTTTCATTGCCGATAACGCTACCATCACTGGCGACGTGGTGATGGGAGAAAGATGCACCGTGTGGTTCAACGCTGTTATCAGAGGCGATGTGCACTCAATCCGCATTGGCAACAATGTAAACATCCAGGATGGTGCCGTGATACATTGCACCTACAAGAAATCGCCAACAACTATTGGCAACAATGTCTCAATAGCTCACGGAGCCATTGTTCACGGTTGCACTATTGGCGACAACGTGCTGATTGGCATGGGGGCCATTGTTATGGATGATGTGGTTGTGGAATCAAACTCTATCGTAGCTGCCGGGGCGGTGGTTTCAAAAGGAACCACAATTCCATCAGGAACAGTCTGGGCCGGCGTACCTGCAAAAAAAATCAAAGAAACCGACGTTGAACTCCTCGAAGGAGAAATCATGCGAATTGCAAACAGCTACAACACTTATGCTACCTGGTACCAAGAAGAAGGGCCCTGGAAAGAACTTCCATGACCCCATCCCAATTATGCAACTTTAAAGAACCAACTACTAAACCTTCCTGTTAAGCCAATCGGTATTCAACGCTTTGTAAATAAACAACAACGAGAACGATACGGTGGCTATGCCCGACAAATACCACAGCAATTGCTCGTTGGTATAAAGGCAAAACATGTAAAGCCCCAGAAAAAACGATGCCCCCGAAAGCCCGGTAATCAAATCGACTAAAGCGTTTTTCCTTGTTTGGGCCAATCCTGAGAAAAAGCCTATCATGGATGATGTCACCAAAAGAGCAAAGGGAAAAGTCAGCACCAGTTGCAAGTAATAAGGAGTTGATCCTTTTGACAAAGCTATGTGCAATCCCGACAGGAGCGAAACCCCCAAGGCTGTCCCCCAGGTATAAACCAACCCGTCGGCGGGAGTTTTGATGATCCTGTTCCTGAAATAAAAGAGTAAAACCACTGCTTGCACTGCTGCCTGGCTTAAAAAGCCAACCACCACAAATGCATGAAAAGCTGTACGTTTCAAACTTTTTAGCTCGGCAAGACCCAGTTTTTCAAAACCTATTTGCAAAAGCACAACCACCAAGGAAGCTATGATACCGTAAAAGAACGACATAAGGAACGGTCCTAAAATACCTTCAGGATACTTGTATCTTAAATACAACGAAAATACAGTCATCAGAACAAGTGGTGTAAGTCCCGCATAAAGCATTTGAGAAATCATAGCGTCTTTTTGTAAAATAAAACAGAAGAGCAACACTGTAAGGCCAGAACAACAAGTCAACAAATTGATAAATAACAACGATTTGACCTGTTTCAGATCACAAATATACAACAATACATCAAACTGGAGGTTCACCGTAAAAAGTGTTTTAATATTAGGTTTTGAATGGGTGCCCCACGATAATTTGCTAATTTTGATCGCCGGTTTGCTTTGAGAAAAAAAACAATCCGGCAAAGGATGGTTATACCATTATCAAATGTTTGCGCGATAATGGTTTATCATGAAGTTTGCCGCACTCTTTCCCATTTGGGCTATCGTGACAGGTAAGTTGCCTATCCTCAAATGCTTTTAACAGAGCAGGCCAAACGAAATGACAACCCCAGAAGCAAACCGGGAAATGGATGCTGCCAACAAATGAAAGCGGCGATTAAAATTAACATCAGGATTGAATGGAAGAAAGCACTAGAAGCGGACTGCTGATAAAATCTACTGGCAAATGGTATCTGGTCAGAATGGAGGATGGGAGTATTCTCCGTTGCGGACTTGCAGGGAAATTCAGAACACAAGGGTTGCGTTCAACCAACCCCGTGGCAGTGGGCGACAGGGTATGCATAAAGCCAGGGCGCGACAATGCGACGCCTGGTACCATAGTGGCCATCGGAGAACGAAAAAACCATATTGTTCGCAAAGCCACCCGTTTGTCGAGCAGCCATCATGTGATTGCATCCAATATCGACCAGGCCTTGTTGGTAATAACTCCCTCGCAACCACGCACAAGCACCGGTTTTATTGACAGGTTCCTGATTTCGGCCAATGCCTTTGACATCCCCGTGATTCTGATTTTCAACAAATCTGACATTTACACCCCCGATGAAACCCTGTTCGTGCAACACCTCATGCGGCTCTACAGCCAAATGGGTTACTCTTCGCTGGTTACCTCGACCATCAACCACACCGGTCTCGATGAATTAAAAACCCTGATGACTGGAAAAATCAGTGTAATGGCCGGACACAGCGGAGCGGGAAAAAGTGCCTTAATCAACGCGCTGGAACCCTCTCTCAAACTTCAAACCGGTTCAATCAGCCAATACCATCTTAAAGGGAAACACACCACCACTTTTGCCGAAATGCACCCCCTTTCATTCGGAGGTTTTATTACCGATACACCTGGAATAAAAGAATTTGGAATCAGCAGTATCGAAAAAAATGAGATAGCCAGCTATTTCCCCGAATTTTTCAACCTGCTGCAAAACTGCAGATTTTACAATTGTCAGCATCTGCACGAACCAGGTTGTGCCGTTAAACAGGCTGTTGAGCAGGGAGAAATAGCCGAATCGCGCTACATGAGCTACCTCAGCATGATGAGTGGCGAAGAATTTGATGAAGACTAATCCTTAACACGCAATACTATGCTAGCCAATACCCTGATCTCGAATGAAATATCGCCTTTGCGCACTTCCGATACCGGCATTGAAGCCTTAAGGATGATGGAAGAATACCGGGTGAACCATTTGCCTGTTGTTAGCGACACCAGTTTGCTGGCAATTGTTTCTGAAGACGACGTGCTGGAATACGAAAACCCCGAAGAGGCCATTGGTGCAATGCCCTTAAGTCACTCCAGACCCTATGTGAACGACCATCAACACATCCTGGAAGTCTATAGGGTGATGTTTCTTCAGAAACTCACTCTGGTGCCTGTACTTAACAAAAGCGAAGGCTACCTGGGAAGCATTGTACTGGCCGACCTGATGACCCACCTTGGAAATTACGATACGTTTCAAAATCCGGGAGGCATTATAGTATTGGAAATCAACACCAGAGACTACTCTCCTGGCGAAATAACACGAATTGTGGAGTCAAACGATGCCCTCCTTCTGGGATTGTTCACCAATTCGCTGCCCGATACAACACGCATGACCGTTACCTTAAAAATAAACAAGCTCGACATCACACCGGTGTTGCAAACTTTTTACAGGTTCAACTATACCGTGGCAGCCTCCTTTGGACAAAACGACTACAACGACATGCTTCGCGACCGTTACGATTCACTCATGAACTTCCTAAATATCTGATACATGGGGCGCTATTCAGGCCACTTTCCACCCTTCGGACTTTTTTTCTGCCTGCAACTTGCACTTCTGTCATTTCCATCTGTGGCACAACAACAAATCGTGGTTGATACTGTGATAATGAAAGGGATAAAAAAAACACATCCTTCAGTTATCTTTCGAGAAATCACCCTGGCACAAGGGGATACCCTCTCCCCGGAAATTCTTGATCTTAAAATCAGCCAAAGCCGGGAAAACCTGCTCAACCTTCCCCTCTTCAACTTTGTAGAAACCGAAGTTCGCAAAAAAGAAGGGAGTACCAACAAAGTGGCTGTTACCTTCACTTTTACCGAGAGGTGGTACATCTGGCCCTACCCTATCGTGGAGGTGGCCGACCGGAATTTTAACGCCTGGTGGAAAACACGCAATCTTTCGCGAATCAACCTGGGAGGTTATGTTTTAATCGAAAACTTCAGAGGCAGGCTTGAAAGATTGAAACTGCTGGCCAAAAGTGGTTTTGACCAAAAATTTGAAGTGGAATATTTCAAGCCCTACATCAACCCGTCGAAAACCCTCGGGCTCCTTTTCCAGGCCGGGGTGATGGGCAACCACGAAGTAGCTGCCGCCACCAATGACAACAACCAGGTAGTGTTTATCCGCGATGAATCAGACTACATCAGAACCCATCTCAATGCTTATGCTGCACTGGTTTACCGACCGGGAATCCACAACACGCATGAGGCAGGGATCGGCTGGTCGTCGAACCATATTGCCGACACGTTGCAAAAAGCACAGCCCTTGTTGTGGCCCAACAACAACGAACAATACATCACCCTGCGATACCAATTCAAACACGACCGCCGCGACTACAAGCACTACCCTCTGAAAGGTCAGTATTTCGACGTTGCACTTACATCCCAAATCCCTTTGCAGGCAATCCATTCGGCCAACACTTTCGCAGAATCGGAAGTAAACCTGCGCTGGTATGCGCCACTGCAAGGACGTACGTACTGGTCAGCAGGATTCTACGGCAAATACAGCTCCTCGATGCCGGTATCGTATTACCTGATGCAGGGACTTGGTTCAAGTCGCTATTTCGTTAGAGGATATGAATACTATCTGATAGAGGGGCAACAAACGGCTTTGGTGCGATCAAACCTGATTTACAACCTGGTAAAACCATCCGAGAAAAGAGTCTCTTTTATCCGAAGCGATAAATTCGGGAGGTTGCACTATGCTGTTTACCTGCGACTCTATGCCGACTGGGGCATCACCCGCAACCAAATGGCAGGACTCAGGGGGAATCTGTCAGGACAGTGGCTTGGAGGCGGTGGTGCAGGCATCGATTTGGTTACCTACTACGACCGCGTACTTCGTGTAGAGTACAGCATCAACAGGATGGGAGAAACAGGACTCTTCATCCACTTCATGGCCTCCATATAAGACACAAAAACCCGTTAAATTTCATACCTTTGCATCGATTGATGCCCATTGAATAACAAGAGTATGAAAATAGCAATCTTTGCCCGAAGCGTTCACCACGAAGACGTTGGACTTATCCACAAACTCCTCAAGGTATTGGATGCCCTGAACATCGAAGCTGTGTTTTACAAACCCTTTCTTGACAGGATAGGAGCCGGACTGCCTACTGGTTTTAAAGTGTTTGCTGATCAAAGCGAGATTGACGACTCGTTCAGTTTCATTTTTTCCATTGGAGGCGATGGCACTTTGCTCGATACTCTTGGATTTGCTGCCCCCAACAACATCCCCATCATGGGAATCAACACCGGCCGACTCGGTTTTTTAAGCACCATATCACCCCATCAGGTTGAACTGGCTATCGACTGCCTGGTCAATCACGACTACAAGCTTGAAGAGCGTTCGCTGGTTGAACTCATCAGCACAGGGCTTCAGATCAACGACTACAACTACGCCCTCAACGAAATAAGCATCCAAAAAAGCAATCCCACCACCATGCTTACCATCAACGTTTCTGTGGATGGTGAATACCTCAACTCCTATTGGGGAGATGGCATCATGATAGCAACCCCCACCGGCAGCACAGCCTACTCGCTCAGTTGTGGCGGCCCCATCATGGCGCCCAACAGCAAAAGCCTGATCATCACACCCATTGCCCCACACAACCTCACCGTTCGCCCCATAGTTGTTCCCGATTCAAGCCGAATCAGCCTTTCAGTTGAAGGGCGCGACACCAGCTTTATTATCGGTCTCGACTCACGAACCCATGTTGTATCAACCGATTCAACCTGTGAAGTACGACGTGCCGGCAAAACTGCCCGCATCGTGAGACTTCCCGGCAACCATTTTTTCACCACCATACGCCGCAAGCTAGCCTGGGGGCTCGACCTGCGCAATTGATGCCGCCAATCAAATTTCTTCCCCAAAACGTTAAAAAGTGTGACCACCAAAGGAAGGTTTATACTAACCATCCCTTTTCTGAGTTATGAAAAGCATGAAAAAACTGATCCCTGTCATCCTTCTTCTGATTGCAGCCCTGACCTCCAAAGGACAATACCTTGAAGTCGGACCTGTGGGAGGGGTATCGTATTACGTAGGCGACCTCAACCCCTCGAAACATTTCTCGGGAGTTTCGCCGGCATTTGGAGTGGTGGCACGCATGAATTACACAACACGCTGGACGCTGAAAGCCGCCCTCAATATTGGTAAAATTGCCGCGTCAGACGCTGACTACCAGGCTATGCCCGGAAGAAACCTAAGTTTCGAAAGCACCCTCACCGAGTTCACCACACAGGCCGAGTTGAATTTCCTGCCCTACTTCACAGGCAGCAGTAAAGAATTTTTTTCTCCCTACATTTTTGCAGGGTTGAGTGTATTCATGTACAATCCCAAAGCATTGTTCAAGGGGACCTGGGTTGACCTGCGCGAGTTGAAAACCGAAGGTCAGGACACCCGTGCCTATCCCGATCGCACACCTTACGGAACTGTTGGCCTGGCGTTCCCGTTTGGTCTTGGGATGAAACTTAGCCTCGGAAGCCGTTGGTGCTTTGGTGTTGAATGGGGATTGCGAAAAACCTTCACCGATTACCTCGACGATGTCAGCACTACCTACTATTTGCAAGGATCAGAAATCAATCCCGACATAGCCGAGGAGTACCTATCTGACCCCACCATGACCCATGAGCCAGGGATGCAAAGAGGCAATTCGCAAAACAACGATTGGTACAGTTTTGCCGTTGGTTTTCTGACCTATCGGTTCAGTTTGCAGAAAGAGCCCAAGTGCAACGATTTCAAAAATGTTCAAAAGTTCCGATAAATAATACTGTGAATTAGCGCAGATATGGTAAATTTGCGCTGTTTTTGCCTTTTGCCGTCATCGAAGGGCAGATTGTAATTGTGACCGGTTATTAACATTGAAAGATGATAGATCTTAAAGATCAGATTGATTTAAGCAAACTCCCGCGCCACGTGGCCGTCATCATGGATGGCAACGGGAGGTGGGCCGCGCAACAAGGGAAAGAACGTGTTTTCGGCCATCAAAACGGAGTTACATCCGTTCGCGAGACTGCCGAAGCCGCTGCCGAACTCGGTATCGAATACCTCACCCTCTATGCTTTTAGCACCGAAAACTGGAACCGGCCTGCTGACGAAGTGGAAGCTCTGATGAGTCTTTTGGTTACAACCATCCACAACGAAATGGATACCTTAACCAAGAACAACATCAGACTCAATGCAATTGGCGACCTGAACAGCCTCAAACCAAAAACGTTGGCTGAATTGCAAAGCGCCATTGACCAAACGAAGCACCACTCCAGAATGGTAATGACCCTGGCCCTCTCCTACAGTTCCCGTTGGGAGATCACTCATGCCATGCAATGCATCGCCCGGAAAGTAAAAAATGGCGAAATTGCTGTTGAAAACATCGACAACCAAACCATTTCAAACCATCTGGCCACTGCCGGAATGCCCGATCCCGAGCTCCTTATCCGAACCAGCGGTGAATACCGCATCAGCAACTACCTCCTCTGGCAAATTGCTTATGCCGAACTCCATTTCACTACAACCCTGTGGCCCGATTTCAGACGGCAAAACTTCTATGAAGCCCTCATCGACTTCCAGCACCGTGAACGAAGGTTTGGCAAAACAAGCCAGCAAATTAAAACCGAACTGTCAAAAACCTGACCCGATAACCCCTTTCATAATTCGCAAACCCGATACACTACACTACCGGATGAAAATTAAAATATTGTTGCTCCCTATCCTGATTCTGATCTTAACTGCTCAACAGGTCTTCCCTCAAATTGCAATTGGTTCTGACGAAAGCATCGACTACAACAACCCCAAAGAATACTCCATTGGGGGCGTCACTGTTACAGGGGTACAGTACCTCGATCCCAGCGTGTTGGTAATGGTTAGTGGTTTGCAGGTAGGACAATCTGTAAAAATTCCCGGTGAGCAAATCACCGCCGCTATCGAAAAGCTCTGGAAACAAGGGCTGTTTGAAAACGTCAGAATTGTTGCCAGCCGTTTCGAGGATAAGGTAGTGTTTCTCGAAATCCAACTTACAGAACGGCCAAGGTTATCGAAATTTTCATTTTCAGGAGTAAAAAAATCGGAAGCCGACGACCTTCGCGAACAAATCAGGCTGGTAAGCGGCGATGTGGTTACCGATAACCTGATCATCAGAACAAAAAACCAGATCAAGAAACACTTCAACGAAAAAGGATTCCTTAACACCGAGGTTGCAATCGATCAACAACGCGATACCACCAAACTGAACAACGTTGCCCTGAAAATCACTGTCAAAAAAAACAACAAGATCAGGATTGGCAGTATCAATTTCCATGGAAACGAAGCCCTGGCCTCGCGCAAACTGAAAGGAGCCATGGAAGAAACGCGCGAACGAACTGTTTTCCACCCGCTGCGCAACCTCGATAAATTGGTTTACAACACCGCACGAAATTTCGTGCGCATGGATATGAACGGCATCACCGATTACGCCGCCGACTGGTATGCCGACAACGTGAAAATACGAATCTTCAAATCGTCAAAATTCATCCGCTCGAGCTACACCGACGACAAGAAAAAAATTATTGAGGCCTACAACTCCAAAGGGTATCGCGATGCCTACATCGAGCGCGATTCGGTTTACCGCAACGACGACCGTTCGGTGAATGTTGACCTTTGGGTGAATGAAGGGCGAAAATACTATTACCGCAATGTGACCTGGGTTGGAAACACCAAATACACAGCCGATTTCCTTAACTCGGTGCTTCGCATCCGCAAGGGCGATGTTTACAACCAGGAACTTCTTGAAACCAACCTTTCGTACAACCCCAACGGTTTCGACGTCAGCTCGCTCTACCTCGACGAAGGTTACCTCTTCTTTTCGGCCCAGCCTGTAGAGGTAAAAGTTGAGAACGACTCTATTGATCTTGAAATCAGAATTTACGAAGGCAAACAGGCGCGCATCAACAAAGTATCGGTGATGGGCAACGACCGCACCAACGACCACGTGATCATCCGCGAACTGAGGACACGCCCCGGTCAGTTGTTCAGCCGTTCGGAAATCATCAGAACCCAGCGCGAATTGGCTCAGTTGCGCTACTTCAACCCCGAGAAGCTCGGCATCGATTACACCCCCAACCCGCAAGACGGGACAGTTGATCTGGAATACAAAGTTGAAGAGACTTCGGCCGACCAGGTCGAACTTTCGGGTGGCTGGGGTTATGGCCGAATTGTTGGAACCCTGGGATTCTCGTTCAACAACTTCTCGGCCAAGCGGCTCTTCAAAAAAGGGGCCTGGAAACCCATCCCGAGTGGTGATGGACAAAAACTCTCGTTGCGGTTCCAGACTTACGGAAGTGGTTACATCAGCGCCAGCGCATCGTTTACCGAACCCTGGCTTGGAGGTAAAAAACCAAACGCCTTCACCACATCGTTCTACTACTCGCGCTACACCAACGGACTCTCGTCTGACGATGCAAGCTTTGCCAGTTTCGTCATTCACGGTCTCGGATTCAGCCTCGGACGCCGTCTGGAATGGCCCGACGATTTCTTCACCCTCTACCAATCGGTAAACCTCCAACGCTATTCGCTGAAGAATTACTCTTCGATCTTTAGTTTTGGAAATGGCAACGGAATCTTCAACAACCTGAGCTATACCATAGCCTTGGGACGCCGCTCCGACGACAACCCCATCTTCCCGCGAAAAGGTTCGGACATTAACTTAAGCCTTGAAGTAACACCCCCCTACTCACTTTTCAGCGGGAAAGACTACAAGAACCTCGACGAGAACTCGAAATACGAATGGATTGAATACCACAAATGGAAACTGTACGGATCGTGGTACAACCAGATTGTTGGCGATCTGGTACTTGCCACCAAAACCAAATTTGGCTTCCTGGGAATGTACAATTCCGATATCGGCATCACCCCTTTCGAACGGTTCTACATGGGAGGCGACGGACTGTCGGGTTACAACAACCTGGATGGTCGCGAAATCATAGCTTTACGTGGATACAGCAACGAATCGATCCTCCCCGAATATTTCAATTCCAACACCGTGGGCGGAACCATCTTCGCCAAATACACCTTGGAATTGCGCTTCCCCTTGTCGCTCAATCCCAATGCCACCATCTATGCCCTCGGCTTCATGGAAGGGGGTAACACCTGGAGCAAATTCAGCAAATTCAACCCGTTCAGCATCTATAAAGCCGCCGGACTGGGGATGAGAATTTACCTGCCCATGTTCGGGATTTTGGGCCTCGACTACGGTTACGGGCTGGATGAGATACCCGGAAACCCCAATGCCAACGGCGGACAATTCCACTTCTCGATTAACCAGAGCATCGATTAACCCACGGCACATTATTTGTAAACGATAGCACCGCTCATTTTTAAATAATAGGAGACCTCATTATGAAAAAGATTTTTGCAACCCTCACCGTGTTAACGTTGCTGGCCTTCCCCGCGCTGGCTCAAAAATTTGCTTACGTTGATTCAGAGTATATTCTTCAAAATGTTCCGGAATACAACGACGCACAAGCCCAGCTCGACGAACTGTCAACCGAATGGCAATCAGAAGTAGAAGCTAAATTCAAGGCCATCGACAAATTGTATAAAGACTACCAGGCCGAATCGGTTTTGCTTCCCGAAGAGATGAAACGCAAACGCGAAGACGACATCATCAAAGCAGAAAAAGAGGCTAAAGAATTACAGAAGAAAAGATTCGGAAAGGATGGTGATCTGTTCAAGAAGCGTCAGGAATTGATCAAACCAATACAGGATAAGGTGTTTGCCGCTATCGAGCAGGTAGCTCAGGCTAAAAACTACGCCATCATATTCGACAAGTCGGGCTCAGTTACCGTGATGTGGGCCGATGCCAAATACGACATCAGCGACGACATACTCGATGAAATGGGATACAGTTTCAACACCCGAAAGAACAAGTAGGCCACACCACTGCGCTACAGGCTGAACCCATTTGCAAGGGTTCAGCCTTTTTTTTATGTTAAATACTGTTAACCCTTTGTTGCCCTGAAAAAACCCCGTTGCAGGAGAACTTTTTTTCGATAAATTTGCAAAAATTATAAACAAACCTCAATTCCGAAAAAATGAAGACCGTATCAAAACTGTTGCTGATTCTTGGTTTATTTGCATTTTCATTCAATGCTGAAGCCCAAAAATTCGGGCATATCGATTTTGCCAAACTTTACGCACAAATGCCTGGCCTCGATTCTGTTCAGATTAAATATAAAGATTACGCCGAGCAATTGCGCAAACAGATCGGTGTGATGCAAACCGAACTGGAAAACAAATATGCCGATTATCAGGCCAGCGCTGCTAACATGTCGCCCATCATCAAGCAAACCAAGGAAAAAGAGATGTCGGACTTAAACGAGCGCATTCAGGCTTTCAATGCACAGGCCCAACAAGACCTGGCGGCTAAAGAAACTGAACTCACCACCCCCCTGATCGAAAAAGCCCGCAAAGCCATCACCGACGTAGCCAAAGAACACGGTTATGCCTACATCTTCAACAGTGCTGAAGGACTGCTGCTTTATGCTCAGGATAGCGACGACGTTACGGCTCTGGTGAAAAAGAAATTGGGAATCAAATAAAACCTGTTCCTGCTTGTATTTATAAGTTGAGGAAAGACCGGCAGTTTTGCCGGTCTTTTTTTGCTTTTTAACCACTACACCTTTTCACAACCTCTTATTACAGAAACTGCTCATGCCATCAGAACAATCTGCTTATAAGCAGCAAAATAAAAAACAAACACGGATCATTATGATAACATGGTACACTGGTAAAATAAAAGATGCGGAGCTTTTGGGTAAAAGATGCGGAGCTTTTGGGTAAAAGATGCGGAGCTTTTGGGTAAAAGATGCGGAGCTTTCATTTATGCAGAACGCATCACCCAACAACAACCTGTCATCCAGAGCGATGTGGACACTATAAGTCAATTAACCATGAGCATCAGGTGCAGCTATTTTGCACCTGGCAACAGGCAACGCCACCTGCAGGTCAACCACCAGGCAAAACAGAGATGAAGTGAAAGGAAAACTACCGCTGAACCAACCGGTAAACCTTGCCAGGGAGGCAATTGATCAATCCGGAGAACTCGAGTCCGAGCAAAGCGGCGGCCACGCGACCGGAGGTTATTTGCAGGGTGGCAACAAGGGCATCTATTGACATGTCGCCTTTGCTGCTCAGCAAATCGACCACCGATTGTTCGTCGGGCTGCAACTGCCGAAAGAGTTCCTGTTGTTGGCCAGCCAGTTTCTGTTTGGCGTTATCTTCCCAGGCCATCAGGTACGACAAGTCGGCAGCCGACTCGATAAGGGCTGCTTTATTGGTACGAATCAGCCAGTTGCAACCGCTCGATCGTTCATCGCCCACGCGACCCGGAATGGCTAAAACGTCGCGGTTGTAGGAACTGGCAATATCGGCGGTGATGAGCGATCCGCCCTTCATCCCCGATTCAACCACCACTACAGCATCCGACAGGCCGGCAATAACGCGGTTGCGTTGCGGGAAGTTTTCCCTGTCGGGGTTGGTGTTGCTCATGTACTCGGTGAGCAATCCGCCCTGACCAACCATTCGTTGTGCAAGGGGTTTGTTTTGTGGTGGATAGAGCCTGTCGAGACCGTGCCCGAGCACCCCCACGGTATCAAGGCCAGAATCGAGCGACCAGCGGTGGGCGCAAGTATCAACACCAAAAGCCAGTCCGCTAATGATTAGCACATTAAGTGAAGCCAGACCCTCAACAAGCGTTCTGCACATCTCGCGCCCGTAATCTGTAATGCGCCTTGTGCCAACAATCCCCACGGTGCGGCTGGCGTTGAGGTTGGCGGTTCCTTTGTAGTAGAGCATCACGGGACTGTCGATGCAGTTTTTCAACCGCCACGGGTAATCTTCATCAAGATAGAACAGCGGTTTAACATCATATTTATCAATAAACATGATCTCTTTTTCAGCCCTGTTGAGCACATCCTGGTGAAGGATGCTGTTGGCTGTTACCTCCCCAATTCCGGGAATTTTGAGTAAGGCTGTCCGGCTTTGCCTGAACACCCCTTCAACGCCACCGCAGTAAGCTACCAACCTTCTGGCGTTCACATCGCCCACGCCCGGAATAAGTGTTAATGCAATCTTATGTAATAACGACATAACTTAACAAATGGATAATCTTTACCGACGGTGAAAGTAATAAATATGTTTTACTTTTGACCTGTTTCACGCCTGAAGTATGAAAAAAACTACCATCATGGTTGCTCCCCTCAACTGGGGGCTGGGACATGCCACACGTTGCATCCCTATTATCAACGCACTAACCCAGTCTGGTGCCCGTGTGATCGTGGCATCCGACGGTGTGGCGCTGGTTCTGCTTCGCAAAGTGTTCCCCGATTTGCCATCGGTTGAACTTCCGGGTTACAACATAAGCTACCAAAAAAAAGGGAGTTTTGCATGGCACCTTTTCCGGCAGGTTCCGTCGGTATTGAAGACCATCAAAAGCGAACATGAGGCCTTACAACACTATGTTGAGACCCTTGAGGTTGATGCCGTGATCAGCGACAACCGTTTCGGGATGTGGCACCCGCGCATTCCATCGGTATTCATCACCCACCAGTTGTTTACACGGCTGCACGGTCCCCTGGCTTGCATCGCACCGTTGCTTCACTGGTTCAACCACCGAATGATCAGGAAATTCAACGAGGTTTGGGTTCCTGATGTTGCCGGAAGCCAAAACCTCAGCGGAAAGTTGTCGCATCAACCCGTCGGGAGGCTTAAAGTGCGCTATATTGGCTGGCTGTCGCATTTCAGCAGTCTGCCGCTCACCCCTGAGCCCGAGATCAGGTACGATGTTGCTGCAATCCTTTCGGGGCCCGAGCCCCAACGAACTCTGCTTGAAGAAAAACTCTTGCCACAACTGGAAGCCTCGGGCAAACGGTGTCTGCTGGTACGTGGATTACCCGGGGCGGCTCCGCTGGTTGAGAATCGCTTGGTTGAAGTAGTGAATTACCTGCCCGCAAAAGAGTTGAGCCAGGTGATGCTGGCCAGCCAGGTTATCGTATGCCGGTCGGGTTACACTACTGTGATGGATCTGGCCTGGCTGCAACGCATGGCCATTATGATACCCACACCAGGGCAGGCCGAGCAGGAGTACCTTGCACAATGGCTCGAGCAACAGGGATATTGTGCAGCTGCCCGTCAGCAAACCTTCAGTCTTAACAACGAATTGCAACGTGTCGGACAGTTTAGAGGCATTCCGGCGCCTTCTCAGGAGCCAATAACCGAACAGTTGGCAGCAGAACTGATAAAGAGGGCTGCCCGCTAAAAATTATTACCTTTGCTGCAAATAGAACCGTATGACACTTGGCTTCATCACATGGAATGTTGACCCGGGTCTTTTCTCGCTCGGGTTTCTGCACGTACGTTGGTACGGGCTGTTGTTTGCACTTGGTTTTGTTACAGGCTACTACATTATGGCCTGGATGTTCAAACGCGAAAAAATCGACATTAAAGTATTGGACTCGCTGACCACCTACATGGTGCTTAGCACCGTGATTGGAGCCAGGCTGGGTCATGTCTTGTTTTATGAACCCGCCACCTATTTGGCGCACCCCCTCGATATAATCAAGATTTGGGAAGGGGGGTTGGCCAGTCATGGTGCAGCCATTGGCATACTCACCGGGTTGTGGCTGTTTGCCCGCAAACACCAGAAACCCTGGCTGTGGGTTGTCGATCGCATCGTTGTGGTAACTGCTCTTGCCGGAGCCTTCATCAGGATAGGAAACCTGATGAACTCCGAGATCTACGGTCATGCTACCAACCTCCCGTGGGGGTTTATCTTTGTGGCCGACGACAACATCCCGCGGCATCCCACGCAGATTTACGAAGCGCTGTGTTATTTGGCAACCTTCTTCTTCCTGCTGTGGCTCTACCGCAAAAAGGCGGGACAACCCATGGGAAGGCTTTTCGGCTGGTTTCTGGTGTGCATCTTCGCGGCCCGATTCGTCATCGAGTTTTTAAAAGAACCCCAGGTGATGTTCGAGCAAACCATGCTCCTGAATATGGGACAGCTGCTCAGCATCCCCTTCGTGGCAGCAGGCATCTGGCTTTTGATGCGCCGGTCAGAAAACTACAAATAGCCCGAATCTATGACCGTTTACGACCTCACCCACCCGATTGCGTCGGACATGCCGGTGTATCCCGGAACCCCGCAACCTTCCATCGAAAAGCCCTACACCATAGCCTCGCATGGTTTTGCCGAAACACGGCTCAACCTCCTGTCGCATACCGGCACCCACATGGATGCACCCGCCCATATGATTGACGGCGCAAAAACAATCGACAGGTTTTCTGCTGACCGATTCGTTGGAGAAGCCTGGTGCATAGCCATTGAAGAAAAATCGCCAATCACCACGGCCCGGCTGGAACCCTATGCCCCGATGTTCGAAAATTGCAAATTCCTGCTGTTGGCCACCGGATGGGATCGTTATTGGGGCACCAGCCACTACTTCAGCAACTTCCCCGTACTTACCGAAGAGGCTGCCCAATGGCTCACCCGGTTTGGTTTATCGGGAATTGGCACCGACAGCATCTCGTTCGACAGCCACGACTCAACCACTTATCCGGTGCACAACATCCTGCTTGGTGCCGACATGCTGCTGATCGAGAACCTGAAAGGGATTACCGCGCTGATCAAACAGCGGGTAACCCTGATAGCCGCACCCCTGCATTTTACCGATGCCGACGGAGCCCCGAGCCGCGTGTTGGCCATGACCCACTAAACGAAACAGAAACCTACAAACTAATAATCAAATATCTGTGATGAAAAACAAAATGATTCTTCTAATTCTTGCCACCATGACACTTGGAGCATGCAAACACAACGAATCGAACACGGGCAATCCGTTCTTTGCTGATTACGGCACACCGTACAACATCCCGCCGTTCGACAAAATCATGAACAAACACTACATCCCTGCCTTCGAGGAGGGGATGAAACAACAGGCTGAAGCGGTTAAAGCTATTGTTGAAAACACCGAAACCCCCACCTTTGCCAACACCATCGAAGCCCTCGAAAACAGTGGCGATCTGCTCGGGAAAGTCAGTTCGGTCTTTTTCAACCTTACCGAAGCCCATACCAACGACTCGCTTCAGGACATTGCCGAGATTGTCTCAGGCAAACTCTCGAAACACTCCGACGACATCAACCTCAACCCAGTGCTGTTTGCCAAGGTTAAAGAGGTGTACGAACAAAAAGAGAACCTCGGACTGAACGACGAACAGATGCGCCTGCTCGACAAAACCTTCAAACGGTTTGTTCGTGGTGGAGCCAATTTACCTGCCGACCAACAAGAGCGCTTCAGACAGATCAACGAAGAACTGTCGAAGCTCAGTCTTCGTTTTGGCAAAAACCTGCTCGACGAAAACAACGCTTTCACCCTGGTGATCGACAACCCCCAGGATTTGAAAGGCCTGCCCGCCTCTATTGCCGACGCTGCAGCTGCCGAAGCAAAAGCTGCCAACATGGAAGGAAAATGGCTGTTCACCATGGACAAGCCCAGTTGGATACCCTTCATCACCTATGCCGACAACCGCGACCTTCGCGAAAAAATTTACAAGGGCTGGATGATGCGTGGCAACAACAACAACGGCAGCGACAACAAAGAGGTGGTGGCCAAAATCACGACTTTGCGTGCCGAACGTGCCAGGATGCTTGGCTTTGACACCCATGCCGATTTCATTCTTGACGTGAACATGGCTAAAAAACCTGCCGCTGTTTACGAACTCCTTCACAACCTTTGGACCCCTGCCCTGGCCAAAGCCCAGAACGAAGCTGCCGATATGCAAAAGATGATTGACGCCGAAGGCGGCAACTTCAAACTCGCTTCGTGGGACTGGTGGTATTATGCCGAGAAAATCCGCAAGCAACGCTTCGATCTCGACGAGGAGATGCTTCGCCCCTATTTCCCCCTCGACAAAGTGGTGGAAGGGGTTTTCTACACATCGAACAGGCTTTACGGTCTGACCTTTAACGAGCGGACCGATCTGCCCAAGTACCATCCCGACGTGCACACCTACGAAGTAAAAGACGTCGACGGCACCCTGCTTGGCATCCTGTTCATGGACTACCATCCGCGTGCCAGCAAACGTGGCGGTGCCTGGTGCACCAGTTTCCGCGAAGAGAAGAAAGAAAACGGCGAACGCATTATCCCCCTCACCTCCATCGTGTGCAATTTCTCGAAACCTACCGGAAACACCCCTGCTTTGCTCAACTTTGACGAGGTGAGCACCCTTTTCCATGAGTTTGGACACGGACTGCACAACCTGCTCAACCAATGCACCTACGAAACCACCGGCAACACCCCGCGCGATTTCGTGGAACTGCCGTCGCAGGTAATGGAACACTGGGCCGCCGAACCCGAAGTTCTAGCTGTGTATGCCAAGCATTTCGAAACCGGTGAAGCCATCCCCGCCAACCTGATCGAAAAAATGGAGAAAAGCGGAACCTTTAACCAGGGATTCACCACTGTAGAATTTATTGCAGCCGCCATACTCGATATGGACTACCATACAATTACAAGCGGCAGCGTTGTGGAGCCCGGAAAATTTGAACAGGCAAGTATGGAAAAACTTGGTTTGATCGAACAAATAATCCCTCGTTACCGCAGCACCTACTTCGCCCACATCTTCGACGGCGGCTATTCGGCAGGCTATTATGGATACATCTGGGCTGAAGTGCTCGATGCCGATGCTTTCAAGGCCTTCAAAGAAACAGGCGACATCTTCAATCAGGAAAAAGCCAAAGCTTTCAGAACCGAAATCCTCGAAAAAGGCGGTATCTACGATGCAATGGAGATGTATAAAAAATTCCGCGGGCACGAACCCACCATCGATGCCCTGCTCGAAAACAGAGGTCTGAAATAGAATCTTGTTTACCCTTGTCAAAACGGCATCCCTGATGATTCAGGGATGCCGTTCTGCTTTAAACCAATTCAATAATACCTTACCTGAATAGCGATGGTGCTGCTGCGACCTTTATCGTCGGAACAACCAATCACAACTTTTCCGGCAGGTGGCCTTATAAACAAGCTCTCTGATCGTCGCGCAGTTTTTACAAAGTGATGGTTGACATACCAATGAACCAAAGCCACATCGGCACGAGCCTGGCAAGTGAACATCAGCGGTGTGCTATCAGTAGCCGCTATCAGGTATTCAGCATCTGCCACCGGCGAAACAATGGCCGGAGCCCCTGCAACCATTACCCTTTCACAACGTGGGTTGTGGGGCGGAATGGCTTTGAAAGGGATTTTGTTGGCCACGTACCATTCGAGAAGCTCGGGTGCCAGGTTGGGATACCACCTTCTGACGGCTCCATCGGCAGGAAGGCAATCAGCGCAATACGACATGGTTCCTTGCTTGTTGGTCCATACAACTTTCAGATGCTCGCAGCGCGCCGAAACCGACCGGTAAGGGATGTAAGCATCGGAAATCAAGTGACGACATGAGTCGCCTGGCAGCAATCCCGACTCAGAACACACTTCACGGAAACGAACCGTGGGCGGCTGTTTGAGCCAGTTGCGCACCGGATTTTTGTCGAGAGCCTGAAAAAGGTTGAACAAGATGGGTGTAGCCACATCGGCACCCGACAAGTCGATAGCCCCCTTACCATCGAAGTTGCCTGCCCACACCACTATGGTGAAATGACTGTTGAACCCAACAGCCCAGGCATCGCGACGGCCATACGACGTGCCTGTTTTCCAGGCCACGGGAGGCAGGTTGGAGCTGTTGTCGAACAACATGGGCAAATCGGGTCGCACGGGCAGCGTTAGAACACGAGCAACCATCCAGGCCGCCTCGGGTCCAAAAAGCGTATCGGTTTTCATTACCGATTGACTGGTAAAGCGGGGAACCAGGGCCACCCCGCCACGGGCGAAAGCCGAATAAGCCCCTGCCAGTTCAATGGCTGTAACCCCGCATCCACCAAGAATCATCGACAAACCCAGTCGTTTGCGATCGCGGGCGATGGTTTTGAACCCAGCTTCCGCCAAAAAAGCAGCGAAAGCATCGGTACCCAACTGATCGAGTATTTTTACCGCAGGGATGTTGAGCGACCGGGCCAGGGCATCGGAAGCCGTAACCTTGCCATTAAACTGCTGATCGTAATTTTCGGGGGTGTAGCCAGCAAAGTTTACCGGCACATCGTTCAAAGTCATCAAGGGAGTAAGCATTCCTTTATCGAAAGCCAGGGCATACAACAAAGGTTTGAGGGTAGAACCAGGCGAGCGCACAGCCTTTAGCCCGTCAACCTGCCCCTGCCATTGAGCATCGTCGAAGCCTCCAGAACCCGCGTAAGCCACTACAGCACCGCTGGTGTTGTTCATTACCAGGGCAGCCACGTTGCCTATGCCCTTGTAGCGCAACGAGCGGCAGGCATCGGCAACTGCCTGTTCCACCTTTTGCTGCTGTCGCATATCGATGGTCGTGTAAAGAGGTTGATCGCCCGGATTATCGCGATAGAGTTTGCGTGCAAGGTGTGGTATTTCGAAAGGTGCTGAGCGGCGGTACATGGTAACAGGCTCGTTGATGGCAGTATGGTAGGAGGTTGCAGAAAGAAGTCGGGCCTGATGCATGAGCGACAGCCACCGGTTGCGTTCGGCCAGCAAGAGCGGGTTGTTGCGACCGGGTCGCAGTTGGTTGGGATTGTTGGGTATAACCAGCAAGGTAGCCATTTGCGCCTGACTTAGCACGCCAGGTTCACTGCCATAATACAGCCACGAGGCAGCCCTGATTCCCTCGATATTTCCCCCAAAAGAGACATGGTCGATCCACATTCTGAAAATAGCATCTTTTGAGTAATGCCACTCCAATTGAAAAGCTCTGAACATCTCGACAATCTTCGACAAGTGCGTGCGGGGCCGTCGTTCGAGCAAGCGAGCCACCTGCATGGTGATGGTAGATGCCCCGCTTACCCTTTGGCCAGCCAACAGATTTTGAGCAGCAGCCCTCAAAACTGCCACCGCGTTGACCCCAGGATGGTAGTAAAACCAGCGGTCTTCGCGAAAAAGAATCACCTTCTTCAGGTCAGGATTGATGCTTCCGGGCCGGCTTGAGAGCCGCCATTTCTGATCGGCCGAAAGCGACAAATGCAACAAAACGCTGTCGGACGAATAAACCGGCCTGCTGTCGGCCATAAACCGAGGCAATGGAAAACAAAAGTCGAGCCCGATGAAGAATACAAACAGGATGACTGTGACAACCAACACCCTGATGATGATTGTCGGTTTTTTTAAAAAAAACCAGAGGCGGGAAGCCTCAAACCATTGGAAAACTGAAATAATCACTCTAATTTTGCGTTCCGGCAATTTTACGTAAAAAACCCTTTCGCGATGAAACCATTTTTTTCTGGCCTGATGATGACCATCTTAGCGGCTTTTTTCTTTACAGCCTGCTCGCCCGACAGCGACGACACAACCAACCCGTCGATACAATTCACCGGAGGCAACACGCTGTATGTCAAACTAGGAACCCCCTACAAAGACAGTCTGGTTTACTTCAACGATGCCAGCGGTATTGCCAGAGTGTGGAACGACACCTCGCTTTACGACCCAAACCATGCTGGCAGTTATCCCGTGATTTACTATGCCGAGGATGCTTATGGCAACCAATCGAGCGCCACACGCTATTTCGTGGTTCGCATTGAAGGTACAACACTGGCCGGACTTTGGGAAGGTACTCGCACCGAGCCCTGGCCTGGCGGAACCCCACAACCCTTCGTTGACTCGCTGGTAGAACCTGCCACCAAATCAATCTCCCTGTCGCGTTTGCTCCCGGGCATTAACATCAAAATGGAGATGAAAAACGCTACGGGCGATACCCTCAACATCCCCTCTCAGGTTGTGGCATTCACCGACACCAGTCAGACCATCGTGAGGGGCAGCGGGATTGTTGCCACCGATGGAGCCTCACTGGTGGTCGATTACAGGTTTATTACCATCTCCCTATCCACTTCCGATACCACCGCCGGACGAATTGAGTTCCAGACACACACCACGTTGTCAGACACTTTTTAGGGCCTGACCATGAAAAACAGGCTCAGTGTAGGTTCAACCCACCATCTGGTAGCCATCAGGCTGCTGATTTCGCTGCTGCTTTTGTTGCTTGCCAGAGTTGCATTTATTGTAGCAAACAAAAACTTGCTCGATCCTGCCCTCGGATTCCAGGAGGGATTTTGGCTGGTAATCATCGGACTTCGGTTTGATTTTTCGGCTCTGATGATGATCAACAGTTTGTGGATAGCGTTGGCTGCCCTCCCCTTCCCCATCCGCAAGCGCCGCTATTTCAAATTGCTTACCGACTGGCTTTACTACCTTCCAAACATAACCGCACTCACCATCAACCTTGTTGATGTGGCCTATTACCCGTTTACCCTGCGCCGCACCAACGCCGATGTCATCAACCTGATCATGAAAAACCAGGGGCTGCCACCCGGGCTCATCACCTCTTTCATTCACGATTATTGGTATCTGGTGGCGATCCTGGCAATTATTCTCGTGTTTTTTGTTGTTGTGATTCGCAAAATCAAAGTTGAAAGCAAGCTGACTTTCCACCAAAAAGGCGCCTTCGTGGTTTGGAACCTTCCCGCCTATCTTATTTGGATGGCACTTGTAGTGATTGGAATCAGAGGTGGATTTCAGCTCAAACCCATCTCGCTGGTGAATGCTGCCAGCCTTACAACTCCCGAAAAAGCCGCCGCAGTGCTCAACACCCCGTTTGTGGTGGTTAAAACCATCAAAACCAAAACCCTTCCCGACAAGAGCTACATGACAGCCAAAGAAGCCCAAGCCCTGTTCAACCCAAGACAACAGGTAGTTGCTGACTCGTTGTCAGGGCTGTACAAGGGTTTCAATGTCATGGTGATTGTTATGGAAAGCTTTTCGTTGGAACACACGGGTGCAAGCGGATTGCAAAGCTACACCCCATTCCTCGACTCGCTGGGGAAACAAGGTGTTTTGATAAAAAGTTATGCAAATGGAAAAAGATCCATCGAGGCTATTCCGGCCATACTGGCCTCATTACCAACCTGGATGGACTTCGACTATATATCGTCGCCGTATGCATCCAACAGCATCAACAGCCTGGCAAGCCTTTTGGGCGATAAAGGCTATACCTCCCGTTTCTTTCATGGCGGGAACAACGGAACCATGAGTTTCGATGCCTTTTGCCGGCTGGCCGGTTTCGATCGCTACGATGGCCGCACAGAATACAACAACGATGCTGATTTCGACGGCAAGTGGGGTATTTTCGACGAACCCTTTTTCAGCTATACAGCCAACCAACTCAACCTTACGCAACAGCCTTTCGTTGCAGGGCTTTTTTCACTCTCGTCGCACCACCCTTACACCATTCCCGAAAAATACAAAGGGAAATTCCCCACAGGAAAGCTCCCCATTCAGCAAGCTGTGGCCTATGCCGACTACTCTTTGTCGGAGTTTTTCAAAAAAATAGAGAAAGCTCCCTGGTATCGGCGAACCCTTTTCGTCGTTACTGCCGATCACACCTCGGAAAGTGCCGGAGGGTATTACGAAACACAAGCAGGGCAATACACAATTCCTCTTCTTTTTTTTACCCCCGGAGGCTTACCCCGTCCTGATACAGTCACCCTGGCACAACAAACCGACATCATGCCTACGCTGCTTTACCTGCTGGGTTTCGACAAACCTTTTACTGCCTTCGGCTCCAACATTTACGACCCCTCGAAACCCCGTTTTGCCCTAAACTATTCTGCCGGAACTTACCAGTTTTTCTTCGGCGACTATGTGTTGCACTTCAATGGCGATCGAATCACTGCCTGTTACAATCTGGTTGCCGATCCGCTGCAAACCAAAAACCTTAACCACACACCCAACCAGGACACCCAAAAAGGAGAGCAACTGCTCAAGGCATTGATCCAACAATACAACAACAGAATGAACACCAATCAGTTGACAACACCCTAACTTATGACTGCAAAAAAAGTGTTGATGATTGTGAACCCCGTGAGCGGTGTCAATCACAAGAAGAAACAACTGTTGATAACTCTGGCTCAGGAATATTTAAAAGAGCCACACTTTGCCCTCACCGTGGCAACAACCAACTTTGCCGGCCATGCCATCGAACTTACCCGCGAGGCAGTTGAGCAGCAATCCGACCTTGTGGTAGCCGTGGGTGGCGATGGTTCAATCAACGAAATTGCTCAGGTTCTGGCAGGTACTCAAACAGCCTTAGCCATCGTGCCGTTAGGTTCAGGAAATGGTTTGGCCCACTTTCTGAAAATACCCTTCGATTTGAAACGAGCACTCAATCTTGTGGCCGAAGGAAATGTAATTAAAGCCGATACTGTTTCGCTCAACGATCATTTCTTCGTGTCGGTGGCTGGTGTAGGATTCGACGCGTTGGTGGCCCGTAGGTTTGCACTGGAACCCCGACGGGGCTTTTTTTCCTACCTGAAAGTTGTTGTCAGGGAATACTTCCGTTACCGACCCAAAAAATACCACATCGTGGCCGACGGCGTGGAAATTGTAACCCGGGCTTTGTTTATCACCTTTGCCAACAGCGACCAGTTTGGCTACAAAACCACCATTTCGCCCACAGCCGACATCTGCGATGGAAAAGTTGACATCTGCATCGTGCAAAAAATACCCTTCTGGCGTATTCCCCAATTGGCATGGCTTACTTACACCCGACGAATCGACAGGAGTAGCTTCGTGCAAATTGTTAAAGCCTCTGAAGCCACAATCACCCGAAAAAAAGGGAAATACCTCAACCTCGATGGCGAGCCCGTGAAACTGGCCAAATCGCTGCATCTTAAAGTAAATCCTGCCTCTTTAAAAATTATCGTTCCCCCAACCATCAATCAGCAACCAGAAGATGATAGAGTTTGAAAACACCAACGATGCTTTGGATCATGTAAGGAAGAACTCCGCTAAACTTCAGATTATGGAATCGGCTGTTGATCCTGAGATTCAACAGGATTTCAACGCCCGCCTCGACAGGATGACAGAAACTGAACTGGATCAGGTTCCTGAAGAAGTTCTGCAACTTGCTCTCGAAAACAGCCTCGACACCCTGTCGGACCGCGATTGGCTGATCAGGTTGGCTGCCATCCTCGATCCGGCCGCTTTAAGGCTTATCGAAAAACTGATTGAACACAACCACGACAACCCCGACATACTCCCCTTTGCCAAATTCTGTCACGATATGCTCACCATGCGTCTGATTTCGCACCTCTCGGGTGAATCGGTTGGCTTCGTGGCAGGAGGTCTTGGAGGACGCAATTCAAAACTGCGCCATTTCTTCCTGGTTTTTCCACTTGGTGATGCCGGCTTTACTGCCAGTCAGATCAAACTCACTACCGATGAGTTCAGAGACACCGTGGAAGCTCTTGGTGGCGAATGCGAAACATTTGAATCAACACCAGAGTATGTGGCCGTTACTGCCCTGCTGCCCCTTGAAGACATCTTCGAGGAGATCACCAACCGTTGTCTCACAGAATTGGCCCAGTACGGCAATTTTATATTCCCCGGCATGTTCACAACCAACGTCACCATACCCACCTATCCCGAGATTCTCGACATCATCAAAGAGATGCGCGAGGAAAGAGAAGCCGCAAAAACAGCGGCAGATGAAGATGAAGAAGAAGCAGATGAAGAAAATATTTAAGTGTAAGAATTACATTCATCGTTTTTTATAACTTAGCCAAATCTTGAGGCGATACCCGACACGGGAAGCCATGATGGTTTAAACTCAAACTAACTTGTTATGAACGTTGTATTTAACTTTTGGGATTACGCGGTATTCACCTTATACTGCTTATCAATCATTGGATTGGGTTTGTGGGTTTCGCGTCGAAAAAAAGGGATAGAAACCACCTCGGGCGATTACTTCCTGGCAGGTAAAACACTGCCCTGGTGGGCCATTGGTTCGTCGTTGATTGCCGCCAATATTTCGGCAGAACAATTCGTGGGGATGTCGGGTTCGGGATTTGCCATAGGCCTGGCCATAGCCTCCTACGAATGGATGGCCGCCATATCGCTGGTGATAGTGGGCAAATATTTCCTTCCCATTTTCATCGAAAAACAGTTGTTTACCATCCCCGAGTTCATTGAAAAGCGATACTCAACCACTTTGAAAAGCATTCTGGCCGTGTTCTGGATTGCGTTGTTTGTGTTGGTCAACCTCACCACAGTGCTGTTTTTGGGAGCTAAAACCCTCGACACCATTGCTGGCGATGGAAGCGGGTCGTATGTTATGATTGGCATCGTTGGACTGGCACTCTTTGCAGCCACCTATTCCCTTTGGGGAGGGTTGTCGGCCGTGGCATGGACCGATGTTCTTCAGGTAGCATTGCTTATTGGTGGAGGCCTGGCCACCACCTTCATTGCGCTGGATCATATAGCTCCCGACGGAGGAGTTTTAGCCGGGATGAAACACCTTTACCACACTGTTCCCCAGAAGTTTTCGATGATTTTAAGTCGCGGAGAGATGATCACCCCCAACGGCGACGATGCCTACATGGATTTACCCGGCCTGGCGGTATTGCTTGGCGGAATGTGGGTTGCCAACCTTTATTACTGGGGGTTTAACCAATACATCATACAACGGACGCTGGCCGCCAAATCGTTGAAAGAAGCCCAAAAAGGGATCGTGTTTGCCGGTTTTCTCAAGCTGTTGCTTCCCCTCATCGTGGTGATTCCGGGAATCATTGCCTTTATGATGAACTCGTCGCCCGACGGACAGGTGGCTGCTCCCTGGGCAAGCGATGCATTTCTGACAGCTACGGGAGTTGACAACGACCGTGCTTACCCCTGGCTGATAGCCACTTTCATCCCTTCGGGTCTGAAAGGACTTATTCTGGCGGCTTTGGTTGCTGCCATTGTTTCGTCGCTGGCCTCAATGCTCAACAGCACCGCCACCATTTTCACCATGGATCTTTACAAGCCCTACTTCAACCCTGGCGCCTCCGAGAGGCAGATGGTTCGCACAGGCCGCATTACTGCCGGCGTGGCCCTGGTTGTAGCTGTGCTGATAGCGCCCATGTTAGGCAATCTGAAGCAAGCCTTTCAATACATCCAGGAATATACAGGCGTGGTTAGCCCGGGCATTCTGGCAATCTTCCTCATGGGTTTGTTCTCGAAAAAAGCCACCAACCGTTCGGCTATTGCCGGTGCATTGTTCAGCATCGTGCTGGCCATGTTCCTTAAAGCCGGCCCTAAAGGTTGGGGCGATGGATCGTGGGCCGAATCCCTGCTGCCGGTTCTTCCGTGGATGAATCAAATGATGATAACCTGCGTGGCTACAATGGTTTTTATTTACATCTTCAGCCTCATCGAACTCAAGGGACGCACCGATCCTCTTGCCATCAACCTGCAAAAGGATTTGTTTAAAACCAGCCAGGTATTCAACATTGCAGCATCAGCTATTGTAATGATTCTGATAGCCCTATACGCTCTTTTCTGGTAATTTTTTCTTGTATTGTTGCTTTTCGGTTATGAAAACCGGTGTTGATGCACGAAAAACCCGGCACGATTGCTCACGTGCCGGGTCGGGAAAACAAACAACCGGTTTCGCTGTTTTTAACGCTTCAACCTTTCGGTGAGCAGCGGGATGATTCTATTAACATCGCCCACGATCCCTACATCGGCTACCTGAAAAATTGGGGCGCCCTTGTCTTTGTTGATAGCAACAATAAAATCAGACTCCTCCATTCCGGCCAGATGCTGAATAGCACCGCTGATGCCACAAGCCAGATACAAGTCGGGTCTCACAGTTTTACCGGTCTGACCCACCTGGTGATTGTGATCGGTAACTCCAGCGTCAACCAGAGCCCTTGAAGCAGAGACTTCGGCTTTCAGAACTTCGGCCAGTTCTTTCAGCTTTTCAAAACCGGTGGCGTCGCCCACGCCTCTGCCACCACTTATCAGGATACGAGCCTGGGCGATATCGGTTTTTCCTTTATCCTCTTTCACGTTGCTGATCAAACGAGCACCAAATTTTGTTTGATCGAAATTGGGTTTAAAAGCTTCAACAACACCCTTACGATTTGGATCAGATTCGCATTTGCGCATCACACCCGGGCGCACTGTAGCCATCTGGGGGCGGTGTTCTTTGCACACAATTGTGGCCATCAGGTTGCCACCAAAAGCAGGACGGGTCATCAGCAGATGGCCATCGTCGCCCACTTCAAGTTTGGTGCAATCGGCAGTTAATCCGGTTTGACATCGTGCTGACAACCTCGGACCAAGGTCACGGCCTGTGGTTGTGGCTCCAATCAAAAGTACCGAGGGTTTGTAGGCGGCAATCATTTGGGCTACAGCCTGGGCATAGGGCTCGGTTGTGTAATGCTCCAATTCGGGAGCATCGGCTACCACTACTTTATCGGCACCACAATGAATCAGTGATTCGCTTTTCGATGATACCTGATAACCGGCTAAAAAAGCCACCACGTTTTGGTTGAGGGTATTGGCCAACTGGCGGGCTTTGCCAAGCAGTTCGAGCGAAACACCCTGAATTTCTCCGTCGCGTTGTTCAATAAAAACATACACGTCGGTATAAGACGATATTTCCATTGCTTACTGTATTGTTTTTAGATCACGATCCGGAACCGGAAGAAGCCACCAGGCGTTCCATCCCTTAAATGGCAGGCCTGACAGAGTCGTGAAGCGGTTCGCAGGGAAGGTGAAGACTGTGATTTAGATAATAAATTTTTCTTTCAACTTACTGATAACGATACCAACAGCCTCCTCAGGGTCGGCCTCGTAAACTTCGCCCGGTGCTTTTGATGCTTTGGCGAAGGCTTTAAACACTTTGGTTGGCGAACCCTTCAGGCCCAGATGCTCTTCAGCGACTTCAATTTGTTCAAAACCCCACAATTCAACCTCCCGCTGATAGGCCTCAACAATACCTTTTACCCTCATGTAGCGAGGTTTTCGTGCCGTGGAAAGCACAGTAACCAAACAAGGAGCATCTGCTTCAAGCACCTGATAGCCCTCCTCGGTTTCACGTTCGAGGGTAAAAGTTTTTTTCCCATCAAAACTAAGATTCCTGAGGTAAGTAACCTGTGGCAGGGCAAGCAATTCAGCAATTTGAGGTCCTACTTGTGCGGTGTCGCCGTCAATAGCCTGACGTCCGGTGATCAGCAAATCGAATTCCAATTTGCCAAGAGCACCTGCCAGGGCGTGGGAAGTTGCAAGGGTATCGGCACCGGCAAAGCGTTTATCAGTTAATAGAATTGCACGGTCGGCTCCCATTGCAAAAGCTTCGCGGAGAATCGCGTCGGCTTGTGGCGGGCCCATGGTTATCACCGTAACAGTGGCGCCATGCTTCTCTTTCAATTCAACAGCCAGTTCAAGCCCTGCTTTATCGTCGGGGTTCATGATACTTGGCACTCCGTCGCGTATGAGAGTTCCCGTGGCTGGGTTGATTTTTATTTCGGTGGTATCGGGCACCTGTTTGATGCAAACAACAATTTTCATTTCCAATATTCTATTTTTCTATTATAAAATCTAAAGAAAGTGCAAAACAACTTTATTTAAGCAATTTAGCAGCTATAACCATGCGCTGAACTTCAGAAGTCCCTTCATAAATTTCGGTAATTTTTGCGTCGCGCATCATTCTTTCGACCGGGTATTCGCGTGTGTAACCATAGCCTCCGTGGCATTGCACGGCACGCGTAGTGACCTCCATAGCCACCTCGGCTGCAAACAGTTTTGCCATAGCAGCTTCGGAAGAATAATTCACTTTTTGGTCTTTAAGCATTGCAGCACGATAAACCAGCCAACGGGCTGCCTGAATTCTTGTTTCCATGTCGGCGAGTTGAAACTGGGTGTTTTGGAAAGCCGACAGGGGTTTGCCAAATTGCTTGCGCTCTTTCACATACTTAACAGTTTCGCTGAGTGCACCCTGGGCAATACCAAGAGCCTGAGCAGCAATACCAATTCTTCCCCCGTCGAGGGTTTTCATGGCCAATCCAAATCCTTCGCCGGTTTTCCCAAGCTGGTTGGCACGCGGCACGCGGCAATTCTCGAAAATCAATTCGCAGGTAGCTGATCCTCTGATGCCCATCTTCTTCTCCTTTTTTCCAATAGAGAAACCCGGAGTTCCCTTTTCCACGATAAAAGCCGTGATCCCCTTGGTTCCTTTTGACTTGTCGGTCATGGCCATAACGACATAAACGTGGGCATATTCGGCGTTGGTAATGAAGATTTTGGAACCATTGATAATAAAATCATCGCCATCGGGAACTGCCGTGGTTTGTTGGGCCGAGGCATCGGTTCCGGCATTGGGTTCGGTTAGGCCAAAAGCTCCCAGCCACTCGCCTGAGGCAAGTTTTGGGAGGTATTTCATTTTTTGCTCCTCAGATCCGTATTCAAGGATGGGCACAGCACACAAAGAAGTGTGGGCAGAAACAATGACCCCTGTTGTTGCACAAACTCTCGACAGCTCTTCAACTGCCATGGCATAGAGCAGCGTATCGGCACCAGATCCGCCATATTTCATCGGAATCGGGATTCCCATCAAGCCGATAGGTCCCATTTTTTCTACGGTCTCTTTCGGGAACCGTTCCATTTCGTCAATTTCAGCCGCCAGGGGCTTCACTTCTTTCAGGGCAAACTCCTGAATCATTTGCCTAAAGAGAATTTGAGTTTTCGATAAGTTAAAATCCATTTCTATTTCAATTTTTAAAAAAGAACGGACGCCCCCGCATTGCAACCCTTGCGGGTTGCAGATGCAAAGCGTCCGTTGTATTGAAAACCGGCAGGCCGGCTTCGATTATCTACAGTTGCTGAAACGGCGGTTTCAGCGGGTTATTTTATTCCACGTTTTTTAAAATGATGGCTGTACCCATACCTCCGCCAATACACAGCGAAGCAAGGCCCAGGTTGCGGTGGTTGCGCTTCATTTCGTGAACAAGCGAAACAGTGATCCGGTTTCCTGAGGCACCTATGGGGTGTCCCAGGGCAATGGCTCCACCGTTGAGGTTGCAATGGGCATCAAACCACGCTTTGTCCACTCCGTGATCGGTGCAAAGCTGGCTGATAACGCCCAACGATTGAGCTGCAAAGGCCTCGTTGAGTTCCACCACATCCATATCTGAAAGCTTCATTCCGGCTTTTTTAAGAGCAGCAGCAATGGCAGGCACCGGGCCCATTCCCATCACCGAAGGCTCAACACCACCCTGACCAACGGCCACAATCTCGACCAACGGAGTAAGTCCCAGCTCCTTAACAGCTTCTTCAGAAGCCACCAGCACGAAAGCAGCTCCATCGTTGATGCCCGAGGCGTTGCCGGCGGTCACGGTTCCGTCTTTCCTGAAAGCGGGACGCAGTCCGGCAAGTTTTTCAGGCGAAGTGCCGCGGTTGGGGAACTCGTCGGTGTCAAACACGATGGTATCTTTCTTCAATTTGATCTCCACAGGCACAACCTCCTGTTTGAACCGCCCTGCATCAATAGCCGCGATGGCTTTCTGCTGCGATGCAAAGGCAAAAGCATCCTGAGCTTCACGACTGATTTGGTAGCG
>JAQVCV010000051.1 GCA_028689615.1 Bacteroidales bacterium
CGGCAATCCCCCGGCAAACGAGATCACCTCTGGCCGGGCCGTCACTTTCAATATTTCCCTGATCTGTGAAGCCTTGAGATTCTCCATCCGTTTTGCGAAATTCAATTCCATCTTTATTCTCCCCTCGCGCATCTCTTTTGCGCCGCACTTGTCTGATTTTCTTTTTTATACCTTGTTGTCTAAATGGATGGTCCACTTAAGGTGTGACCGCCGACGATTATTCAGACAGTTACACCGCCACCGCCTGGAAACCAGGCTGACGGTTATGGTCAATGAAAAGTCAGCACTAGACAGCTTCGAGGACCTGGTTCAACGAATGGGTCTTGACTCCGTCTTCCATAACGAAAAACGGGATCCCGATTCGCTTTTCTTGTTTGGCCAGATCAAACATCGTTAAGCTGTCCCGTTCCTGCAGGAACGATTTCAACACTGTCAGATCCTTGGAAATGTCCTTGAACTCATAGTCAACCTTGGCTAAGTCCAGTGCCTCAAGAGCCTTTAAGGTGTTGGAGCACTGACTGCTGCCGATAACTGTCACTTTCATCACAAATTCCTCCCTCATTGATGATTATCATAATGATATTCCTATTTTCCCGACATGTAAAGATATAATGAAAATCACCGGCTTTTTCGTCAATAATTAGCTGACATGCCGGTGAAGTTTATATTATTCAATTGTTTGAATATATTCGATAATTTACAGTGCTTGCTAAGTTATTCATCGCAATTTAATTCAATCTATTCAAGAATGTGGGTGTGATCAACGTTTATTACGTCATTGATCTTTTATAAGATCCGCTAGGAACAATTCGTCACTATCGTGCTTTTTCAGGCGCTTATATTCCCTAAGGTTATTTACCAGCACCTCAGCCCGGTCTCCATAATAAGACTCGTAAAATTCAGTGGCATTGTCGTAACGCCTTTTTTGGTATACAACATATTTTTTCGCAAATTCCTTGGGTTTTGATTTACCTGACTTTATGAATTGGGGATATAATCCTTCATTGATGATCAATAACACTTCCAGCTCCGGCTTGGTGCAATATTTTTCCACCCGGCCAATCCGCGTTTTCATCTGACGGGTGATTTTCAGCTGATCGTTTTGCTTGTCACCGATACGAAACACATCAAATACACCATGATACATATTCAGTGCCGGGACAATAACCGGGGCATTTAACTGCCGGGCATGATATGGAACCAATCCGATCAGATCATCCTCAGTAAACTTCAACTTGTCATGCCTCAACAATATCTCGATGATTTTCTTTTCGTTGGAACCTTCGCAAAGTATCAGCAGCTTATTCATGCATGAGTTCTCTTTTCAAATCCATCAAGGATTCATAGCTCACTGCAGTCCCAAAATTATCTTCGTAGAATTTCTTGCTTTTCAACAAATCATTTCTGATCGAGTAATCCTTGTACATGTTGGTCAACATGACTTTTTCTTGCGACTTGGCAATCCAGATATTATCGTTCCGGCCAAACAAATCCAGCAGTTCACAGTAGTGGGTTGAAAAAACAAGGCTTGCCCCGCTCTTGTTTACGGCCTTGTCTTTGAATAGGCTGATAAGATTTTCAACCAGAGTCTTGTGGAAATGGTTCTCGATTTCATCGATTATAAAGGTATTTCCTTCAATCAAAGCCTGGATAGCCCTGGTATACAGAACAATCCCTTTGGTAGTACCGCTTGAAAGCATGTAGAACAGTTCCCGGGCACTCAGTTCCATTGTTTTACCTTGATAATCAAGCTTGAAAACATCATTCTTGATCTCTTCGAGATTGATGATATTGTCATCAAAAAGGCGTAATATATGTTTCCAGTATTTCTTATTCAAAGGGCCGCTTTGATATAGCCGATAGACGGAGTGGTAGATATCATCCTTGCTGATCAAATCATCGTAATAATAGCTGTAGTTTTTTCTTTCTTTCAAGATGTAGAATAGTTTTGATATATCATCTGGGAGTTCGCGGTCAATGATCATTTCCCGATAGATATCCGGATCGAAAATTTTGTTGCTCTTTGTCTTAAAATAATCACTGACAAATATTCTTTCATCAACGAATGATAAATTATCCCCAAGATTGTCCTTCTTTTGCAGTTTGACTTCATAGCGGTAAAGTTTCTTCTCATGGAAAAAGGTGATTTCGAGCATGGTCCCGCTGATCGTTATCAATTCATCATCCAATTTGAACGAACCAAGCATACGGTAAACATTGTCAATCAGTTTTAACACACTTGTTTTGCCGGAAGCGTTTTTTCCAATGATTGCCGTTGTCGCAAAGGTGAACAACGATTGTTCAACCTCATTGAATTCATACGTCTTGTCCTCTTCGGTTTTCCTGGCTACCGGAACAAAATCCAGATAAATGCCATCTTCACAATTCCTATAATTGTACGCTTTAATTCTTAAAAGTTTCATGTTCATCAGTCCTCTCACCGATATGATACCATATCAGCCTGTTTCAAACAATAAATTTGTTTGAAACAGGCTGACGTCACAATACCATAAGTACCGCCTATCCAATATTCCCCTAGAGAAAAAACTCAATTCCCACAAATTCGGCTACCTGATTGTAATCGTCAAAAATATTATGACTCAAAGGAATTATATTGTCTATATCTCAATTACAAGACCTTTTCTTTAATGACATAAAGGTTTTTCAAGGCCCGGGTGAAGGAGACATATCTCTCGTTGTCCTTCATCGAATCGGCCACAACGGCAACGGTGTCGAATTCAAGACCCTTGACCATAACCGGAGTGAGTACATTGACCTTGTTTTCGACAATTGCCGGTTCATTTTCATCAACGGCGACCAGATGATCCCCCCACCTGAAGGCATCTAGATTTTTTAGACGAACCAGATTGTCGACCACAAGAGCCACCGATTCGCCATTTTCCAGATCAACTGCCCTTATGAAGGATTCCAGGGAACATTCTACTACTGTCCCTTCCAAACCGATGGAATACATGTTCAGATTGAACTCGGAGTTCACGTAGTCTGTGATTTCCTTGGCATTGCGGTAGTTTTCATTGATTTCGTAATATCTGAGGTCATCATGGCGCAATGAATCCAGTTCCTTGACGGTTAGGCCTTTGGCGGCGATATTCTGGTTCATGTCGCCAAAATAATTGAATGGTGAATTATGGAAAAGCGACTTGTAGATTGCAATCTCGCTGTGTGAATAATCCTGGAACTCATCAATGAAAACCCACTTGTTTATTATTTTTGGAATTTTAGCTTGGTTATGGAGCAGTCTCAATATCATGAAAACCTCGAATTCATAATGTCTTCCATCGATACCGTTTTGCTTCTTGTATACTTCTATCACAAACCTGATGACCATCATCAGGATACCTTTTGTGTTGCCGCCATGGGTATATTCCTGAACGGTCCGATATTCCCGGGAACTCAGATACTCATGGTATTTCAAAACATAGTTTGCAACCGTCAGACGAACCGGCAATTTGATCTGCAACATTTCCTCGATGAGAGATTCAATGCCTTCGCCATTCCGTTTTTCATTCGTTATGATTGCCCGGTTCCTGATAAGCGATTGCACCAGCCTCAGGTGCTCGTCTATTTTTTTGGACAGGAAAGGTGCCTTGGCTATGCTTTCTTTCAATTCAGCCAATTTCATCTCAGCCTTTTGGTAATCGGCGGCTACCGTCTGTATCCTAGATGCAAATGAGCGCTCCGTCTCAAGATACGTTCTCACCACGGCCACCCGGGCCAAAATCGTCTCATCATTACCATCGATACTCAAACCGGTCGAGGCATATTTTCGTTCCAGCTGTTTTTTCTTTTCAGCCAGCTTTTCTTGCCACTGCTCCGTCTCTCTTGCAATCCTGCGCCGGGTGAAAAACGTCGCATGTTGCTTCTTGTCAAGCAGATCCCGGTATTTGCCTTCCAGCAAGGCAAGTTCCGTCTTGTCCACTTCGAAACCCGCAAGAAGGACCGTAAAATCCGCAATTTCATTATTGAGTCCTTCTATTCCATCTTGCCACTGCGCCAAGTACAGTGGCACATCGACAGGCTTCAAATCGGCCAGACCTGGATGAACGCCACTTAGATCTTTAAGTGCCATAGACAAGGCGGATTTGCTTTGTTTCAATTCCCGTTTCACATTTGTGAGATTGGCTGATTGGTCCTGGATATCCTTGTCCGCCTTAAGCAACCGGTTGCGATAGTCAAGCAGATCGAGATAAGTGAGTCGATCCAGCTTCCCTTTAAGCTCGACGTATGCTTCTTTATAGACTTCCTGGCGACTGGGATCGATTGGTTTTTTTGTACTGAAGAATCTGTTGAAAACCTGATTCAACTCCAGGTTGGCAAACTCGACGAATTCTCCAACTAGGCCGCCATCAGTTTTTTCGAGCAGTATTCCGACCGATTTTTGCAGCCGGTCAAAGTATCTATCCGAATATGTTTCCCGGATGAAATCGTCATCCACCATGTTATTTGACAGATGAATCGGCTCAAGTTCTATCTCAACTTTCAAATGCGCGCAGATGTGCCTGACCAGATATTCATTGAATTCAATATTTGTCATGAACTTGGCTTGGTCGATATCCAGTTCGAGTCTCATCATTTCCCTGGACAACAGCTTTGTCGGAGAGATGATAAAGGCATCACAGATATCCAGCTGGTCCTGCAATCTAAACATCCAGAAAGACAGGCGATGGGCGAGAATCATCGTCTTTCCCGAGCCGGCGCAACCCTGCACCAGGATGTCACTGTCCTGGTTGTGGGTTATTATGCGGTATTGCTTTGTCTGGATGGTCTGGATTATTTCCCGGATATTCTTATCCCGGTTGAGTTGGATGTGTTTTCTCAACCGCTCGTCCGCCACTTGCGCAATCTGATCCCTGTTTGAAATAGGATCATCCTTGTACGAAAGCTCCAGGCCCCTGATCTCATAGTCCCTTCTTAGAACCAGCCGGTTTTCGGCATCTTCGATTGTGTAATCCTCCTGGAAATAGTATGGCGACGCCTCAAGTGAACGCCAATCCACAATATTGGACAGGGAAACAACTTCATCCGGATCAGCCCCTAATTCCTGCTTGCCTTGGGAAAATTTGCGAATGTAGTACGATACCCCCATTTCAGGCCGGTCACCACTGACCATGTCAATCCTGGCGAAATAAGGTTCTTTTTTCATCCGGTTCAACATAATCTTCCTGGTTTCCAGGCGGCTCTTATCCCCGACAAGTGCGCTTCTTTCATTCATGTCGCTCCCATCCGGGAGGTAATATATCTCATCCTTGGTATTTTTAAGTGCGCCGTCTATTTTTTCGATTGTCGATTTCAGGAATGACTTCTCGAAACTGGGTGACGAATCGAAAATTTTTGAATCCCCAAACTGGAAACCGTCGTAATTCTTGACGTGCCAGCTTTTTTGATGGTCGGACATTGAAAGAATAGTCAACCTATCTTTGAATTGTACCCGGATTATCCCCTGCCCGGATTCAATGAATCTCCCATCATGATATAGATTATGATATATGATCGACTTGTTTTTGACCAATTTACTGACGTCCAATTCTAACATAACTAGTAGCTTCCCCTCTTGATTTTGTACGCTGCAAAAACACTCAAAATGTCGGGGTTGTTACTAAGCATAATCGCTGTGTCGAGCCGACTTTGCGAAGGTTCGAAACTTAGTGGATGATTACATTTGACCCTCCCCCGGACATTTATGGTTGCACTTACATTTTATCATTTTTTGACACATATGTGCAACTTATTGAAACAATATTTTCACATGTATGGCTTTGCCTCTGCTTGACTCAATAAGATCCAAATGTCATAACAGGTCAGCTGTTCTGGTTAATTGAAACTCCGGCCACCAGGAAGATTTGGATGCGATCCAGTTCACCCTTTACCAAGTGACAATCATATCGGCCCGTTTACACCTAGACCACCTGGCGCCAAGCAAAAAGGCCCGGAGTCCGGACCTGTGCGTTTGGCCAAAGCATTTATCCTGCATCCCCGCATCAATTATAACTAGGATTCTAAAAATCGTTGGTATTAGGCTGTTTTTTCACAAATCCGCCTTGGAAATAGATCTAATTCACTTTCTAATTATAACGTAGAAAGGGGTGATTTTATGTGTTTAGTCTATCTAAAAAAAAGAAAAATGGCATTACATATGTGTACAAATCAAACAACTATCGGGATAGTGAAAAGAAACAGTCACGAAGCAAGCGTGTCCACATCGAAAAATGGATGAAGCAGGTAATTTGATCCCATCTAAAAGGTGGATATGCCGCTGTCGACAACCCCAATGCACCAGGGCCTGGTGCCTTCAACCGTTATGAAACGCAACAACCACGGAGCAACTTACCTGTTTGATAAAATTGGAGAACTACTGGGAATAACAGCGGATTTAAAAGTATGTTTTCCTGAAAGTTATAAGCAACTTCTATCGATCGCTTACTTTCTGATTTTGGAAGATCGGAATACTATGCTTCGTTTTCCGAAATGGGATCGAATCCATATCCATCCTTATGGCAGTTGTATCCCTTTGCAAAGGATCAGTGATCTATTTGCGTCTGTTTCGGAAGAATCTAAAAATCTCTTTTCAATTTACAGGCAAAAAGCCATAAGGAAAATGAACATTGGGCTTACGAAACTACTATTGTTTCCTCTTATTCAGAGGCACTCAAACAAGTTAAATAAGGCATCAACAATGATCATGGTCCGCTTGCGCAAATTAACTTGGCGCTGTTGTTTGGTGAAGAATCGAGTCTACCATTTTACTACCTCAAACTGGCAGGCAATATAAGCGATGTCAAGACCTTGAAGCACTTGATTGCCGATTTAGGGAGCTTTGGTTATGGTAAGGTAAAACTCATGATGGCCTCGGGTTTCACAGCAAAAAAATATCAATGACCTCTACCAGAATCATCTGAAATTTTTAATGGCAACAAAAATATCTCTCAACTATATGTAAGAAGAACTAGATTATGTCCGATAATCCCTTGCCCAACGGGATAATCCCTGCCTGATAGATGAGCATTGCCAGCTGTACCAGAAAGAAAGGAAAGACTGACGATTCACTTCGAGTCGTCTTATTCCATAATTTGACCTGATCCACCCAGCCAATCAGGGCACTTCGATATACTCGGTTCATCGCATTCTAAATAACTGGAACTCATTTTTTTGCTCGGCAATTTGCCTGGATGTATATTTGCAAAAAAAGAAGCCAAATCCAAAAACCGGAAGTAATCTGTTTGAAAATGATTTTCCGTTTTACATTTGTTCCAGCTTTTTGTGCAAAGTATTCCGCCGGACAAAGCAGTATTTTTCCCCTACGACATACTGGATACCATAGTGGACCGGATTGTCATGATTGTCGGCCGCCACGGTGTCAATCACAAAAAGTGGATCACCAATCGAGGTTTGCAGCAGGTTGGCCTGGTCACTGTTGGCCACGGTCACGGAAATGATTGTCTTAAGCGAGCGGTCACAGATAATGTTTTTCTTTTCCAACAACAAGTCGTAAAGCGAACCGGTAAGTGGTTCATCAAGTAAAAAACTGTATTTGTTGTACGAATAATAATTGTTTTCAAGCATCAGCGGTTGTCCATCAGCCAGGCGTAGCCGCTGAATGTAAAGCACCCTGTCCCCATCATCAAGCCTTAAGATGTCTTTAAGCTTGTCATCGGCCGCAATGACTTCTTTTTTTAGGACCATGCTTGACGATTCGACCCCGGCATTCTTGCACGACTCGCTAAAACTTAAACAGTCCTCGATTGGCCGAGCCAGCTTCGGTTTTGATACATAAGTTCCCTTTCCTTGTTTTTTAATCAAATAACCCTCACTGACCAACTCTGCCAAGGCGTTGCGCACTGTAATCCGAGAAACCTCATAACGCTCCGAAAGTTCCGTCTCCGAAGGAATTTTTGAATTAAGTTTCATTTCCCCTGTATCAATCTGCGATTTTATGATGTTTTTCAGTTGCAAATATAAGGGTAAAGAATTATCCTGTTCTAACATATTTTCACCGTCCTCTGCATAACATTATAACACATCTTAATCAACTAATACATTATTTTACGCATCGTTTACTAAATCAATTACTTCCCACAAGGATGGCACAGTTCTATAGGTCAATGACTTGATGACCGGGTCATGGTCGATTAAATCGGGCACACATATCACTGGAATATGGGCGTTGATGGCGGCTAGAATTCCATTTAGGGAATCTTCCAAGACCCAGGTTTGTTCCACATCGAGTTCAAAATGTTTGACGACTTCCAGAAAGATCGTCGGATTGGGTTTGCTTTGCACCACCTCCTGGCCCGAAATAATGAAATCGAAGTATTCCGCGATCTCGCTCATCTTTAAAAATCCGGTGATCACTTCTCGATTTGACGACGATGCCACCGCCATTTTGATTTGTCTTTCTTGTAAATGGTCAAGCAACTCGAATAGACCCGGTTTGACTGGCAAACCTTTCGTGGCAATATATTCCTGTTTGATTTGTTTAGTCAAACTTTTGATTTGTTCAAGCGGGTATTTTGGGCCAAATGCCTGAATTTGTAAATTACGATTATCGACTTCGCTGCGTCCGAGCATCTGGAGTCGGAATTCATGGCTGATGTGATAGCCGTAGCGGCTGGCGGCCTCAATCAAGGCCTGGCCGTTGATTTTTTCAGTGTCAAACATCAAGCCATCCATATCGAAGATTACTAGTTTTGGTTGCATACGTTCTCCTTTAAATCAAAAAAAGGGTGGCTAGCCCTCTTTTAAAAACTCAATTACATTAGACAAGGATTTTAAAATAGCTACGGTTTGTTGCTTTTGCTCTGGCCCAGGCTCTAAAAGATCCGGCACCATGATACAGTCGATCTGGGCGTTGTATGCCCCTTGGACCCCATGGTACGAATCTTCGAGAATCAACGTCTGGGTTTTGGTGATGGCCATCTTGGCAATCACCCGGAGATAGATTTCGGGATCGGGCTTGCGGTTTTTGACCTCGTCGCCACAAATGATGAAATCGAACTTGTCGAGAATCCCGATGTCTTGTAGATGTTTGTGGGCCATGGCCTTTCTTGTGGTTGTCGCCACCGCTTTTTTTATCTGGTTTCTTTCCAAATAATCCAAAAGTTCGAACAAGCCGACCTTGGGGTCAATGCCTTGTTCATTGATGTATTGCAGGCCTAGTTCGTGGGCTTCATCAATGTATTTTTTGGGGTCATGGTTGACCCAGCTAGCCACTTTGTCATAAACCGGCTGGCCCGAGATCCCCACCAACTCCCGGAAGCGCTCAATTCCAAAGTCATGAGAGTATTTACGACCGACATCTTCCCAGGCCTGGGCCCATTTGGCCTCAGTGTCAAGCATCAACCCGTCCATGTCAAAGATTACCAGGTCATACATCAAAATTTCTTGCTCCCCATCTTTTGGTGGAATTTGGGATCCATCGGTGTTGCCGGATCAATCCCTTTTTCCTGGGGCACGATCGCACACATGATTTCCACGGGGATGACATATTCAAAGATTGCAAAATCCGGATCATTGACAAAGTCAAAATGGAAATTGTTTTCATTGATTGCCACATTAGCCCCAACGGCATAAATATTATTGGTGTAATCATGGAGCACCTGGGCTAGTTGCATCAATTTGTCACTTTGGTGGTTGGAATCCAGGATGATAAGGAAGGATTTGGAGTTTATTGCATTGTAGATTCCATGGACAAATTCTTCAGCTTCATAACCGCTGACTGGAACGCGGATAGTTTCCAAAAGTTTCAAGGCGCCCTCAAGGACAGTCCCATAAAGTTCTTTGGAACCAATCAGGCGGACTTCACTGGCATTGACGAAGTCTTCCTTGATTGTTTCCACCCAAACGATTGAATTAGTGATGATGTCCGGCATGTTGCTGATGGTTTTTTTCAGGCGGGCCAAAAGTTCTGCTTTTTTAGCCGGAGTGATGGTGTTGCGTTTTTGACCTATTTGTAATCCCAAAAGCATCAGGTTCAATATAGTGCAATGGAAGCCCTTGGTCTTGGCTCCGGCTTTTTCCTCGCCACAAGGAACCGTCGCCACGTAATTGGCCACCGTGTCAATGAACACGCCTGGATAACCGGCCATCGACAGCGTTTTGGCCTTTTGGCTTTGGGCGAGTTTCATCGCATTGTAAGTCGAATAGCTGCCCCCATCTTGGGAAATTCCAATCAAAAGGGTGTTGAGCCGGTCGTTGAAGGTGTTTTCGTTGATCAAGAAGGGATAAAGCACTTCAACTTGCAAACCGGTCACTTTTTCCAGGAAAGCTTTGGCACAGACACCGCCGTGGTAGCTGGTCCCACTGCCGGTGATGATGATTTTTTGGAGATTGTCATCCACCAGGGCTTGAGCCACTTCACCAAAGAGCTGGTCTTCATTGGTGATCATGGCAAGCATTTTTGCTGGAGTTTCTTTTAAATAATCAATAATCATCTTAAACCGTAAACATTCCCAAATATGATGCAATTATTCCAGCAATAATTATCCCAATCAACAAGTAGTTGATGCTGATTTTCTTCTTAATCAGCCAGTACATCAACATGGTTGCTCCCAGCGACAAAGCTTGAGGCAAGATTGAATCGAGAATTCCTTGGACGGAAACCGATTCATACGACCAGGCGAATTGAAGGTTGATCATTGAAGCCGTCATCGCCCCGACAACCATCAACCCGACAATTGACGCCCCAAAGGTGATTTTGTCCATCAGCCCGCCCGAAAGCTTTTCCAGAAATGAGCTCCCGGCCCTGTAGCCAATTTGTAAACCAAAATAACGCACCAGGATTGACGGGATGTTGTAAGCGATGATTGAAGCGATCGGACCGATAATGCTGCCATTGGCGGCCAGGGAAACCCCCAAACCAGCGGCAATTACCTTAAAGGTTCCCCAGAAAAAAGAATCTCCAATCCCCGCCAATGGTCCCATCAATGAAGCTTTGACCGCATTGATTGATTGGACCGGAAAATTACCTGAGCTCTTCGCATTTTCTTCTTCCATTGAGGCGCTCAAGCCTAAACAGAAAGTTGCGCTTTGGGGCGTGGTGTTGAACAATTCCAAATGGCGCGAAAGAGCCTGCGCCATTTCGGGTGAACCTTCTTTATATAAGCGCCGCAGAATCGGCATCATTGACCAGGCATAACCCAAGCCCATTTGCCGTTCATAGTTCCATGAACCCTGGATCATGTGTGACCGCCAGAATACTTTGTTTAAATCTTTTTTGGTGATGTTATTTTCTGCCATCTTAGAGTACCTCAATTCCATTTTCATTGATATAAGTGTCACCAGATTCACCGTTTGAACCCGAATCCTTGTTGGAGTTGTTCCCTGAAAGTTGAGAGACAATGAATGCCAGACAAGTTGCAATCAAAGCTACTGCAATCAGATCAATTCCCGAATAAGCGGCAATCAAAAATCCCAACGCGAAATATGGGGTAAGTTTTTTGGAAATCATCATGTTGATCAACAAGGCAAACCCTAATGCCGGCAACAATGATGAGGCAATTTTCAATCCGTCGGTGATTTTAACAGGAATCGCATTTAGAATTGCGGAAACCGCATCGGAACCAAACATGATTGATAAAAAGACCGGAACAAAAACACTGATCATGTACAACGGTGCAGCAGCGACGTGGATCCGCGCCACACTTTTGGAATCCCCTTTACGGGCGAAACCATCGGCAATATGTTGGAACTGGGCATTGATGATTCGCACCAACACTCCCAAATATGAAGCCATTACGGCAATTGGAATCGCTAAAGTCAAAGCGGCTTCGGTTCCTTCCCCGGAAAGAATCCCAAAAGCACAAGCCACAATTGAACCGGTGACGATATCCGGTGGCGTCGCGGCGCCGATGGCCACATTGCCTAAGAATATCAACTCCAAAGAAGCTCCGATCAAGACCCCCGCTTGCAAATCCCCTAAAACCAAACCAACCAATGAACACATTACCAGCGGCCGGTCGATCATTGTGATCCCCAACCAACGCCCATCCATTACTCCTAGACAAGCGACCAAACCTAATAAGACTGCTTGAACAAACATAACTCTCTCCTTTTATTTGAATTGTGAATTGACATAAACCATTGATTCTTTAGCCCGTTGCAGTGACGATTCGATTGCGGTTTTGGTATCATCTTCACCACAGAGCATAAATTCTAAAACTAAAGGCATTGACATTCCGGCAATCACATGAATGTTGTCGTTTTGCAACATTCTTTGAGCCACGACATTGTTGACACTGCCTCCTAGCAAATCGGTAAATACTACTAATTCATCATGCGGTTGCAAGTTGGCGATTTCATCATCGATAATCTGGCTTAAAGCATCCGTGTCCTTGATCTGTTCGTGATAACAGCTTAAGGCATTGAGCTGCAAATCCCCCATTAAGAAGGTGATCGCATCTTTTAAACCATCGGCAAAACTGCCATGACTTGCTAAAAAAACTTTCTTCATTTCTCTGTCCCCTTTACATATCGCACTTATTTAAATTCCCAAAATCTAGTATCCCCCTGCAGCCAGGCATATAATCAATAATTCTTGCCGCTAGGGCAACATAACAACAAACAAAAGTGCACACCAGGTAAAACTAAATCCATAGTATCCTGATTGAAGCCTGGTTAAATTCTAGGAAGCAATCACCCAGTCATGGGTGGTTGCTTATTCGAGGACATTTTCCATCTTGGTACAGCTGGTACTTGGCAATTGTTGCATTTCCACTTTGACACCTGCGGCCATGATTGCTTTGGTGTCGCCAACTTCCTCAGGAGTCAGATAGACTGACAAATCGTACTTTTTCGACCCCGGTTTTTCGGCCACGTTGCCATAGTTGATCTTTGTGATTTCGGTGACTTCGCTGGCCAATCGCAAGGCTTCTTTGGTGTTGCCACATACCAACAAAACCGTTTTGCGGGCGTAACGGCCCCCGTTGATCATCCGGATGGCCTCCTTAGTTGGTAAAATCTCCAAGCCGACCCCCGCCGGCTTAGCCAAAGAGAGACTCATTTTCTTGAAGTCGTCCCCAGCCGTTTCATCATCGGCCACTACAATAAAGTCGATTCCATGATTGCGGGTCCAGGCAAATACCACCTGACCGTGCAACAAACGGTAATCCAAACGTACTAATTTAATCATATATCTTCCTCCTGTTGTTTTGATAGTAATTATAGAGTATTAATACTCTAATTTCCACATGTAACGTCTTTTTGTCAGAGGATGGTTTCGGGCAATCGCCAATTGTTCAGCATAAACTCTTAACACGGCTCCAATAATCATCGGATTGAAGTATTCACAGACTTTTGATGAGACCGCTGAGCTTAAACCATAATCTTTAGCATCAATCACTGTTGTTTTGGCATCGAAACGATTTAAGAAGTCCAAAGCACGGGAATCCATTGGTCGGGTTCTTCCTTCATTCATCAACAAGATAAATGGCACGTCTTTGTCAACAATTTCAAATGGACCATGGAAGAATTCTCCATCATGGAATGATCCTGAGTTTTTCCATTGCATTTCCATCAACAGACAAATTGAGAATGAGTAAGCCACATCCAAAGTCGCTCCTGATGACATCAGATAGATAACTTCATCATCTTTATAGCTTAACGCGAATTTTTTAGCATCATCGATTACGCTGGTCACGGCATTGTCGATTAGGCCATAGATATCTTTGCTGGCTTGGATCATTGTTTCATAATCGCTGTAACCTTCATATTGGTTCAAGGCTTCCACGGCAATCAATAAGGCTTTGACCATTTTGTCAAACTTGTCTGAGTAGTTTGGATCCCATCCAAATTCCACCAGGTAGTTGCAAGCCTTCGCCAGAGCTGAGTTGCCATCATGAGTCACAGCAATGACATGAGCTCCTTTTTCCATCGCCAACTTTGAAGCCGCCACTGTTTCAGGAGTTGTCCCGCCAAGTGAACAAGTAACCACAATTGCATCGCTGTTACAACCTACTGGAGTCGCATATACAAACTCATTGGCTGTATGGATACTGGTACGCAGTTGTTTGGCATTGTTTTCCAAAAAATACTTGGCTGGGTAAAGATCCGCTTGGGAAGCGCCACACCCGACAAAATAAACACTTTTCAAATTAGGGTTTTTCGTTTTGATTTCACTGATAATTTTTTTAATTTCCATCTTTTTCTCCTCATTTCTTACACTTGATTAAGACGTCTTATAACATCTTGAATACATCATAATACAACTTATAACAAGTTGTCAATGGAATCCCTAACATTTTTAATTTTTTTTGTTTTCGTAACATAATAAAGTATTCTTGGAGATTAGTTAATATTAAGTCGGCTAAACCATATATGCTTAAGTTAATTAACTCTAACGGATTTTTTAAATAGAGAAAAAAATATTAATATCCCGTCTTCATCTATGTCATTGACCTTATATTGTCTGGAACAATAAAAAATTAGATCTAATTTTCACAACGCAGACTTGTGTTTTAGTTACTTATTTTAATCACAATAACGATTTGGGATGTTAAATTAGCCATAGTCTTTTCTAACTGTTTTTTACTAGCAAGTACTTGGAATAGCAACGAGATCCCGTTGTATTAACCGCAACTATCTATCTGTTTCAATCAATAATCTAACATCTTATAACATAGCATTGATAGGTATCGTACCTTATGCGTACTGTGATATTATTTTACCAAACCCGGCGGGACTTTATATGCGGGTGAAAATCACGAAATCCTAAAATGCCACATCGCTTTATATAATCAAGGATATCTTCATCAACAACAAGCGGACCACCGCCATCCAGAAAAAACTCGGAACGATGGAGCACCTGATGGCAATGCTCAACCTGAGTGAAGAGGAGGTCGTTGACTGGGCCCAAAACGAGGCCAAAAAACTTGCCCGACTCGAGAACCAAAACTGCTGCGAAATAGCCATAACCCTTGCCACAACACCCGATTTGCCATCACTCCATTCTAAAAATGTCGGCTATCTTTTTCTCAAGGAAACCTATTATCTCCTTGGCTTGGACCGGGTCTGTGAAACCTTCGGCCCGATGCATGGTTTGTCGAGTAACTTGAGCTAAATTTTCGAGTTGCTTGTGTATACCCGGATACTTTATCCAACATCCAGCCCCGGCGCTATCAACCTGAACCGTGGCTTCGTGGAGCGCTTCGATGTTTCGCACCTAGATGTCCACCGCACCGTTGCCTTTCTTGAAAAAACTGCGAGCCGTTTTTGAATCAGCTGTTGTGCAAAAATGGCGAACTCGATTAAAGCATGAACCAAATTATCTTTTATGAATAGTCCGATTTCCCCCTTGACGGTGGCGACAATTTCGATGGATCCAAACCGGCATCCCTCCTTGTATGTCGCGAAAACGGTTTGAATGTCTCTTCGAACCCCTTTTTTCTCCGGTTCAAGAACCTCTTCAACAGCCGATCCCATCTGGTTTGCATGAGGCCCGAAAAGCTCCCGGAAGAGCTAGCAGATTGGGCCCATGATATGGAGGGCTGGAAGCTGCCCGGCACGACTGCCGTTTGAAAATTGAAGAGTCGTTGGGGCTGATTAAAAACGACTTCATAGTCAAATCACAGACCGGCCAAACAAAGGCCCGGATCAAGGCCCATTTTCTCATCTGTTTTATGGCGCTAATGATCGAGCACAGCCTCGAATCCAGGCTAGGCGGGCCTGCTTTTAAGAGCAACTGGAAAAAAGCCCTCAAGAACATGAATGTTGTAGCCTTGAAGGATGCCGCCTACCTGCCCAATTTCGAAGCCACCAGCATCACCGACCGGCTCAACCAGACAAGCAACCTCGATTTTTATCGGGAGATGATCACCCCGGAGCAAATGAAAATGATGATAACCAAGATCACAAACAAATAGAACCAAAAAAACAATGACGATAAACGCCGGCAATCAGGAAAATGCAGTCCGGCTTCGGGCCGGTTGAGAATGGGCAACCGGTAATCAACGGCCTTACCGCCTGCTATGTTGCTTTTTAGCTCACAAGCTCAAAGATGGATGTGGCCAAAATGAAAGATGGCTGTGTTAGATAATACGGCTGTTCGAGTTGGACAAGACCCTGTGCTCATCACGGTGGTCCACTACTATAATGCTTAATCTTGATCTAGCAAGTCTTCAATCGATAAGAATCATTGATGCTAGCGGTCGCCTGCATTTCCTTAGGATAAATTCTCCCTTCGCACCGGTTCTTTTCTCAATTTGATTGGACACATTTCCCAATTTCTTTGATGCCATATGCTAATCAGTAGCCATTCTCCCCACTTAAGACTAAGCGAGCCCTATTCCTCAAGCTTAGTGGGAAGAATCTACCCCATGATATCCACGTTTTCCGGGATAGCCAAGTCACCATGCCTACGGGCATCGTCACCGCCAGACATATGTGGGAGCTTAACGATTCCGAGGGGATCCCGGCGGACAGACATCGAGAATGACTCCAAATAATTCGTTTTTTTCGCAACTCATCGGCTCTAGAACGCGTGCTTGCCAATCACAAAGTATTTGACACTTGATTATCCGGATATCCAGCTCATAACTGAAAAAAATAAAAAAAAACGCCCGGAGTCCTTTTAGTAGATTTCCGGGATGGTTTGAGTTACAGCATCATATTTTTGATGGCTGTCACAGTTTAATTTTCAATCGGATCAGAAGAAACAGAGTCTCCCCCCGACAAACGTCTTGAGCACCTTGATGTTCTTGATGCTTTCCGGGGCGACTTCAAACAGGTCGTCGTTCAAGACAACGAAATCTCCCAGGTAGCCCGGGGCCAGGATGCCCTTTTTGTTTTCCTCGAAAGAAAGGTATGAAGGTCCCTGGGTGTAAAGGGCGAGCGCCTGGGCGACATCGAATTTCTCTTCCGGGTGCCAGCCTTCAACAGGCAAATCAGAGCTGTCTCTTCGGTTCACGGCGCAGTGGATGCCCCAGATAGGATCGAGCGATTCGACGGGACTGTCCGATCCGCCCCCAAGTCTGACGCCCATTTCCTGCATCGTTTTCCAACGGTAGGAGTCACCAACCCTGTCGCCAAAGGCTTTTTCCGCCACCTGCCAATCGGTCGCGACAAACGGCGGCTGGATATCGGCGGCGATTCGGGCTCTGGCCATCCGTTCAAGAAGCGAATCGTCGGCAATCTGGCAGTGGACGATCCGGTGGCGCAAACTATCCTTATTTTGGCCTGCCTGCGCATGCTCAATGGCATCGATGCACTGGCTGATTGCCCCATCCCCGATGGCATGGCAGGCTACCTGGAAGTCCATTTCATGGGCCTTGGCTATCAATGCCTGCAAATCCTGACCGTTATGGACCTTGATGCCTCTGTTACCCGGTTGATCGGCATAATCGCGTCGCATATAGGCCGACCGGGCCCCCAATGACCCGTCAGTGAATATCTTGATATTGCCGATCTGGAAATGGTCGTTGCCCGACCCCGTCTTTAGCCCCAGCTTTTCAAACACAGCCAGGTCAGCGACCGATGACGCCTGGACTTCCTCGAAGATGCGGACCGTCAGTTCATTGGCCGATTCCATCCGTTCGATGACATTAATGAAGCCCGCAACGTTCCGGGTTGTCACATCATTGGAATGGACTGAGGTCAGTCCCATTGAGTTCGCCAGGTTTCCGGCCTTCTTGATCAGGCGATAGAGCTGTTCTTCACTCGGGGCTGGCAGCTGCGACTTGACGTGTTCCAGAGCCGTTTCATAGAAAATGCCGTTGAGCCTCCCGGTCCTGTCTTTTCCGATGGCGCCCCCGGGAATCGCCATTGTATCGTTGATTCCCAGAGTCTCGATGGCCAAGGTGTTGAGCGTGCCCATATGGTCGCAGACCCGGTCAAGCAGGATTGGATGGTCGACCGATATGGCATCCGCCACATTCACGTCGGGAAGAATCGGCTCATCAAAGAGGTTCTGGTTGAAGCCCCGTCCGATGACCCATTCTCCCTTTTTGATGTTGTTTCTGGCGATGAATTCCCGGCTTACGCTGATAAGCTGCTGCTTCGAAGTGACTCTTGAAAGGTCGATCATATCCTGGTGCATCGCACTCGCCAACAGATGGCAGTGGGAATCCTGGAATCCCGGCACGACTGCCCTTCTTTGCAGGTCGTGGCATAGCGTCTTGGTCCCAGCCATCGTCCGCAGCTCTTCCAGGTCGCCTAATGCGACAATCCTGTCATCTTTTACCAACATGGCCTCGCTCGCTTTAAAATCGGTCCCCCCGTAAATGACCCCGTTGTAAAATAGTTGTTCCATAATCTTCTCCTCTTTTTATGAATTTTCCCCTTAAACTTTCATAACATTTAAATCTCGATAAAAGACAAGCCCGATTCCCAAGGCCCAAAGGGCATTGAAATCAGGCGATCAAAATGACAATCAAATTTTACTTTCATCTTCCCTGACGACTTCAAGCACCTTGTGCAAGGAGAACGTTTCGGTACCATCAGGCAACACAAAGAACGGGATACCGATGGTTCCCTTTTCCTTGACCTTGCCATAGAGCGGGTTGGTGTCCCGTTCCTTAAGAAAGACCTTCAATGAATCCAGACTATTCGAGATATCGAGAAATTCATAAGAGGCGTTAACTTCATCCAAGGCCTTGAGCGCCTTTCTGGTATCGCCGCACAGATTGCTGCCAATAATTGTCAATCCCATAAAAATCCCTCCTTGTATTTTCTTATCATAATAATAATACTTTTTGGAGTGATTGTAAACCGAGATGAAAGTCTCAGGCAAAAAACGCAAATAATTAAGATTATTCCATCAAATATTTAGAATCTAAAACCGTGGTTCCAAATTATCACGTTTCTTAGACACTTTACTTATCTAAGAAATCCGGGGAACTTCGTGTAAAATAAAAAAAACTCCGAAATTTTCGGAGTAGTAAGTCGTACCGACCAGTATTTTTACAATATCGAAATCTTGATTCCTAGACTAGACAATCATCTATCGACAAATTTTCAGCAATTCCAACAGATTTTCATCACGTTGGCTGGTTGCTTCGCCGGGCGAGACCTTATTATAATCATAGAAGCCACGGCCGGTTTTCAAGCCCAAGCGGTTAGCAGCAACGAGGTCGCCAAGCAGTTTTGAAGCCTCATGGCAGTCGCACAAATCCGGATTGAGAAACTTCGAAATATGGAGGAAAGTATCCAGACCGCCAAAATCTCCAGTAGCAAGGGGGCCAGATGATGCATAACGAAGCCCCAGGGAGTATTTCATAACCTTGTCGAGATCATCCGGTGACACAACTTCATTTTCCACCAGATACAACGCTTCGCGCATGATGGCGAACTGGATCCGATTGGCAACAAAGCCCTTGACATCCTTGTTGATGATGACCGGCTCCTTGTCGATACGTTTGGCTAGATCATAGATCTTGGAGGCATATTTTTGTTCGGTCTTGTCTCCCTTTATGATTTCAATCAAAGGAATCAGATGGGCTGGGTTGAACCAGTGCATCCCCAGGAACCGTTCCGGCAATAAGACAAATTCTCCCATCGCGGAAATCGGGATTGCCGAGGTGTTGGAGCAGATTATGCACTCCGGTTTTACCAGCTTTGAAATGCTCCGGTAGAAATCCTCTTTGATCTCGATTTGCTCGACGATGGATTCGATGACCACATCACCTTTTGCGAAGACCTGGATGTCAGTGGTGAGAATGACCAGATCAAGGATACCTTGAACCTGCGTGGCGGATAAAAGCTTAGCACTCACCAGGACCTGAACCGAGCTCTCTATAAGTTCCCGTCCCCTGATCAGTGACTCTTCAGATATGTCGTAGAGATGCACCTGGAAGCCAAAGCGGGCAAATGACAGGGCCATGGAAGCCCCCATGGTGCCGGCACCGGCAATTACAATTGTTTCCATGCTAGATCTCCATTTCCAACAGGGCTCCGCTCAGGGTCTTGCCGTGTTTATCCAGCGCCAACGACCGGGTCACCCCGCCCCCTAAAGCATCCTCCATCACAAAATTCAAGGCCGCGATATTGTCCAGGGTATATCTGTTTACCGGACCCTTGACTATATCCTTGAAATAATCCCGGACCTTTTCTATCGTCACTTTTTCTTTGAGCAACTCAAAGTCGTTTTTATCATAGGCAATCACGGAGATCACCGAAATATTTCCCTTGTCGCCGGTCCGGCAATGCGCTATTTCATGCAGTAACATCTTCTACCTCGCTTTCAAAATATTCAACTTCGATTTCGATGTCGGACTGGTCTATCAATATCGAGGCGATCGATACGACTTCCTGGACATTCATGGTAACTCCCCCGCCACCGTATGGGCCGTTGGTATAGAGCGATTCAACCTCTTGCGCTACCCTGATGGCCGTTGCCTTGTCGCTGGTCCGTCCCGCAACCCGCAGCCGGATCTCGCTGTAATCGCCTGGACAAGGCAATGTCGCACCGAAGAGGCTGTTGCAGCCAATCAGGTCGAAACGGACCTCGCTAAGTTCCATCCCCGTCAACTCGAACCGTCTTTCTAGAATTTCCTGGGCCATGACCGCCCGTTGGTAGGCGTTATAGCCTCCATAAGAGATCTGCCCCTCACCGATGAAACAGTCATGATAGCCGACACTTACCTTGTATTTGCCGTTTGATGGTTTCGAGCTGACATTTCCGACCGCCACCCGGTCCACTCCTGTCTGTTCGATCGTGATCTGGCTGAAGTCGGCGATACAATCGGGAGTGTAATAGTTTTGGGGATCCTGGATTTCATAGATTGTCTGTTCCTGGCAGGTCATCTCATTGACTAGACCGCCTGTCGTTTGAGTCTTGGTGATCTCGAGACTGCCGTCTTCCTTGATGATGGCGATCGGAAAACCAAGGTTCCATAAATCCGGAACCTCTTTGGCCGCCCCGTCTGCGTAGTACCCGCCGGTTACCTGACCGGCACATTCGAGCAGATGGCCGGCGATCGTTCCCTGCCCAAGCAACTCACAGTCATCCATTTTCCAGCCAAACTCATGAAGCAGGATTCCCACGGTAAGGGATGGGTCGGCCGCCCGGCCGGTGATGACCACCTCGGCCCCGCTGGCCAGCGCCTTTTCGATTCCCCTTGCCCCGATATAGGCATTGGCGGAAATCACCTCAGGCATGATTGATGCCAGCGGCTTACCAGTCTCGATGATAACTTCGTCCCGATATTTTTCCAGCCTGTCAATCACATCGTCGCCGACTACTGCCGCCACCTTGACCTGGATGTTGCGGCTTTGCGCCATTTCGACAAGCTTCTTGGCCGCTTGGATTGGGTTGGCCGCCCCCATATTCGTTACAATCTTGATCCGGTTGCCGCTTTGATATTCATCGAGCACCTTGGCAAACCGGTATTCGAACAAGTGATTATACCCTTTTTCGGGATCCTTGGCCTTCTCGAGATTGGCCAGCGCAATCGTCCTTTCGGCCAGGCACTCGAAAATCAGGTAGTCGAGATCACCGTTTCGCATAAGATCAATGGCCGGTTCGATCCGGTCACCGCCATAGCCGGCCCCGGAACCAATTCTAATTTCTTTCATCTTCAATCCTCCAAATAATTTGTCACTTCAATTTCCATATCATCGAGATAACCTTGCAGTCTTCCATCACACAGCACTGCCATCTCCCTGACCCGCTGCCACGAATAGGAACTGCTTAAAAACAGTTCGAGATCACAGGCACCCGGATGGGTCATGATTTCCAGATCACTTCCGGCATGACTTTCAATAAGTTCTATCAAGGCATCCACGGTGACGCTGTCATCGAAAAAGCCCCCGACAAACCTGTAGTTGCCATAACGGCGCACCGGCAAGCCATATTCTTGGGCCAGGCGCATCGTCACTGAGAGATTTTCCTTGAAGTCATGCATTCCATGGTGGCTGTCCAGGTGGCTGGGCTTTTTTTCGAAGACGGCAATGAACCTTTCAATCTGGGCCTTGAACTCCCGGTAAACCTCCTCAAGATCGATGTCCTTTTCCAGAAGTTCCCTGGGATGGAAGAAATTCCCCTGATCATCGCTTAGGGTCAGGTTATTTGTCAGGGCCTTGCCGATGGTCAGGTTAAGATGGACGCCCACTCCCAGGGATGGACAGGTCTTGGCCTCTTGATTGCTGTATTCCAGATAGGGTGTGTTGACCAAGGCCGTGGTCGACTTGACCACCCCGTTTTTGCAGGCATGGATGATGCCGTCGGTCACTGACTTTGTGTACCCGAAGTCGTCAGCGTTGAATATTATCTTCATCTAAATAAAAGAGCACTGATTAATCAGCACTCTCCAAAGTCTCTTGAGCAACCAACTGTTTGTCGTACGCTTTTAAAAACGGCAAGGCGATGGCCATATCCAGAATTAGAAGACCAGCCCATACCAGAATCGACTTGATATCCATTGATGCCAGCCACGCTTGCAAAGGTGCGGGTACGGTGAATGGCAGCTGGACGAAGAATTTACCCAGGAATCCACTTTTCATCAGGAAATAGACGATCGTGAAGTTCAGGTTGTTGCAGATCAAGAAACAGATCAAAGTGAACGGGTTCAGTACCGTCGGAAGACCGAAAATCAAAGGTTCATTGATGTTGAAGAACGCCGGAACAACAGCGATTTTCGCGACCGATTTGGCCTGGGTCGACTTGCAGAACAGCAGGATGACCAATACCACGGCGAAATAAGAAATCCACCCGCCGTAGACAGAGTTGACCGCACCGGCGAAAATGGCAGGAAGTTCCTGACCTGAGGCATAGGCTTCGGCATTCAAAGTCAGACCCAAAGTCACCAATGGCGTAGTCACAACACCTACCATGTTGGCCCCATGGATTCCGAAGAACCAGAAAATCGTCATCAATACATTGATAAGGATAATTGAAGGCAGTGATCCGGTCGCGCTAAGCAAGGGTTGGAATGCCGAATAGATCAACTTTGGCAATCCGACACCTAGAATTGATGTGCTGATCCCGTTTAATACCATGAAAAGAATCAGGTTGACGATTCCGGGAATCAGGACATTGAATGGAGCGGCCACATTGGGCGGTACTGAATCCGGAAGCTTGATCACGAGTTTTTTCGCCACAAAGAAATGATTGATTTCAACGACCATGATCGCGATGATCATCGCCATGAACATGCCTGAAGCACCAAGGTTGGTCATCGGTATCGCGGTAACCACGGTCTCACCGCTGGTAAGCGATTGGGGAACTCCGGCCACGCAAAGATATACAAGAAGTACGGAAATGACATTGGAAATGGTATCCATTTTATAGAACTTGGTCAGCTGGTAAGATACCCCCAGGACCACGTAAATCGAGATGATTCCAATCGTAAGATAGTATGGAATCAGCAAGGTTGCCATATTGGCAGATGCCCAGTCGCGCCAACCGACCAGGATCGCATAGATGAAGTTGGTCGCTTCCAGTGAAGTGTTGACCGGTGGCATCGCCAGCAGGATGGCAAAACCGCCGATAATGGTGACTGGAACCAGGATGGTCAGTCCGTCACGGACTGAAGCCAGATGTCTTTGTTGGGAAATTTTTGTTGCTACGGGAACTACGTAAGTTTCAAGGATTTCCTGAAACCTCTGCATAAAGCCTTTTTTGGTAGATGACATAATTGTCTCCCTCTCTAAATAAATTTGTGGTGCATGTTTGTCATATGTGCTAACCGGTTTCATTTGACAAACTAAGCATAGCACACAAAAGAATCGTTTTGCAAGAATAAATTAATTTTTTTGAATCATCTTTCATTTATGAACTTTACGTGCTATAATCAATGGCGGAGGTAGCGTTATGGAAATAGGTTACAATAAATTGGACATCACACCAAACCACAGTGTCGCAATGGCTGGCTACAGCCGGAAGAATAAATCAACCGGGGTCCTCGATCCCATCGAAATCAATACATTGATCATCAAAATGGGCGAAAAGTGTTTTATCATCAGCATGCTCGATGCCATCATCATCGAGGATAGCGTCATCAACCCGGTCAAACGGACCATAAAGGAAAAGTACGGTTTGGCCGACCAAAATATCATCATCGGATGCATCCACACCCATTCGGCTCCAGCCTACTTCAAGCCCTTCTTCGAGGAAGTCGAAGTCGAACAGGAGCTTCAGCTAAATCTGATCAACCAGTTCGTTGCCAGCATCGATGGTGCCTTTGCCAGCTTGCAGGAGGCCAGCCTCAAGATCAGCCAGGTTGAAATCGAAGGACTTTATGGCAACCGCAACGAAATGAATGGCTATTCAGACAAGACCCTTACAAAACTCGATTTTAGAAATGGTCAGATGCCGATCTGCACCATCCTGGCCCTGTCATGCCATCCCACCATACTAAATGGCGCCAACACAAAACTTTCTGCCGACATCTTCGGTTCCATTCGCCAGAAATATCAGGCAATCTACGGCAATCCCTGCATGGTCATCAACGGATCTGCCGGCGATGTTTCGACCCGCTTCTACCGCCAACACGAAGGCGTCGAAGAGATTGCCCGGTTCACAACCGTGCTGTTCAGCCAATTTTCCAATATGAAAGATGTACATTTGAGAATCGATGACATCGAATCAGCCCAGGTAATAAGGGAATATGAATTTTATGGCCAGGATGAATTCACCAGTAGCGAGATAAAAAGGATCGAGGCTCTGAGCGATCCCAAATTTGAGGCCACATTGCTGCGGGCGTTGAAATTGAAACAGGAAAAAAGCCCGATGACATTGAAGCTGACAAGCAACATCATTGATCTGGGCGATCTGTTGTTCGTGTCCCTGCCTGGGGACATCACCTCACCACTTGCGAAAACAATAAAAGATGCCTTCAAGGACAAGCTCGTTCTTATCATCGGGTACGCTGAAAACTATTCGAACTATTTTGTGAGTGAGCAAGACTATGGAAAATACTTCGAAACATATATCAGCCGCCTGGAAAAAGGCAACTCAGACGATTTCATCAAACAGGTCATCGCAGAAGCAAAAAAATTAAAATAGTTTTGAAATACCATTCTTTTTGATATAATGAACGTAGATAAAACCGAGGGGGTAAAAATCAATGAATCCATTAGACAAGATTGAAGTCCAGAAAGACACCTTTACCAAAAAGGAACTGATAATCTACGATATCCTTAAGGACAATCCGGATCTGATCTTGCGGGGTTCATTGAGTTCAATCTCGAAAAAATACAAAGTCTCGCAATCGACCATAACCAGATTCTGCCAGAAGCTTGGCTATGACGGTTTCAACGAGTTCAAGTTCGATGTATTCCGCTTCGAGAAACAAGGCAGCGAGGACAAGATCGAAAACGACACGCTTTTAAGCAATTACTGCCAGCTCATCGGAATCCTCGACGACACCTTGGACTATGACAAGATGAACAAACTAGCAGGCGATATCATCAAGGCCGACAGCGTGATTGTCACCGGAGCCCATAAGAGCTCATTGCCTGCCAAGATGATGCAATACAACCTGTTCAAGATCGGCAAAAAGGCAATCTTCATATCCAATGACGAGATGCAGGAGATGCCCCATATCGCCACCAAAGACGATCTGGTACTGATCTTCACCAATAGCGGCAGTGGTCTGGAAGCATTCAAGGCGACATTGAAGGAAGCCAAGGACAAGATCAATTTCAACCTGGCAATCATCACCATGAACAACAAACTCTCGATCAAGAACCGCTGTGACAATTATATCTGGGTACCCTCTTCATCGAACCAGAACTTCGACCAATACCTGGAAAACCAAATCATGTTTTTCCTGTATATCGATGTGCTGACATCCCAGATCAGCAAACTTCTATAACCGAATATAAATAATAACTAAAAAAGTATCCTTGGGAATTAATGAAATTCCGCAAGGATACTTTTAACTTTGCCTCTAATTTGTAATGAGTTTCAACTGTAAAAAACTAGCCAATTAGAGATAATCTCTTCACAATAAGCTAATAATAATTCACAAATTGCATAAGTTGACATAAATTATCATTATCTTGGATTTTCTCAAAACCATATTTCTCATAGTGACTTACCAGTTTAGGTTCATTGTCAACTTCAATAAGAACAACATTCCCGCCTATATATTCCTTGACAATATTTATAACGCCGAAAACATAGTCTAAAATGTCTTTCAAGTTTATTTCGGCACTGGAGTAACTATCGTTCCTTCCAATTTGTCCAATCAAGATAGTCGATATAATTTCCAAATCTCTATGATTGTTTTTGGAAATTGGCAATTTCCGAACCTTGTTTTTGCTCAAACCATGGCTTTTCTCAAGTGTAATAGGTTTGAACGCAATTGCAAAATAGGCTGCTATTGCAAGATTGTCATCTTCACTATCTATTATCAAATATGTTCTCGATGTTGATTCCTTTTGCATTCTGATGCATTTATTTTCGTCATTCAGGAAATTTGAAACATCATGATTTTTCGCACAGTTGAATGTACTTAGATAATTCAAAACTCTACTTTCAGCATCAAGAAACACCTTTTTCTTCGAAGTGTTTTGACGAGCAAGTAGAGTTTCAAGTTGTTTACCTTCAATATAAATTTCCTGATTGTTTAAATATTCGATTTTTTCATGCTCAACATTCAACGTGTGCGAAATTTCAGACAAATAGAAATCCTCGAGTAAATCTTTAAGCGAATGAATTTGAAATCTTGTCATTTTACAACCTCTACGTTTCAAAATTTATTGGTTAGCATGTTTGCTAATGATTTCCTACCTAGAGGCTGCATAATATCAATTTTTCTTATCGGAGTTTTGTAATTGACAGTCGAATCATTTTTCATAGCAATATCTATTTTTTTCAACGCCGATGGGTCAGAAATTTTAATTTCTCTAGTAAATGATTTTGTGGCCATATATATTCCTCCTCGTCTTCTATTTGCATTTTATCACAATATTTGGTTTTTTTCCAATCAAAGAGAAGAATAATTTCGTTTCTTATTAAGATTTCAAAACCAAAAATCATGTAAACATTTGGAATACTTCTTCTAATGTCGATTGAAAAATTCCTTTGCTCAAGCATATTGGATATTCTATATGATGCCAGAATTACCTCACGATTGAATTCTATCCCAAAATCCATATTTATAAACACACTTAGTTTGCACCTTGAAATTTTGCCTTCTCCTTTATTATCGTCTTGCCTTTGACTGGTACGAGTGGCTATACAAAGCCGGCAACAGTTTTCCCCACTCTCAATTAATCATTTTTTAAGGTAGGTTATCATGAATAGGATAGATGTGAATCGCATATGCCCAGTAAGCATATTAAGGCATAATATATAGGTATTTGATGACATTGCAATAAAACTATATAATATCGAAGAAATCAGGAGGAGACAATTATATGACAGCATTATCGACATTATTTCCCGTATTTTTCATGATAGGTTTGGGCTTATTGGCTAGATTGAAGGGGTGGATCACTCCTGAACAGAAAGATGGCGCCAACAGCATCGTCTTCAACATTCTATTTCCGATCATGATCTTCAACGTCTTGTTCACCGCAACAATCGGTGCCTCAGCGATATTTATCGTTGGTTATGTTTTTATCGCATTCGCCTTGGCCATTATTGTAGGAAAAATAATAAGCGGTTTCACCGGCAAGAAGATGGCTCATATTTCACCTTATCTTTTGACGACATGTGAAGGTGGCAACGTAGCCTTGCCATTGTATACATCGATTGTCGGATTGAGCTATGCCAGCAATACTATCATCTTCGACATCGCCGGAACCTTCATCGCTTTCGTGATCATCCCGGTGTTGGTGGCCAAATCGTCAGCCGGTCATACAAGTCCAAAGGAACTGGTAAAGACCATTTTTACCAACTCGTTTGTGATCGCTGTAATACTTGGATTGGTATTGAATTTCACCGGATTCTACCGCTATTTGAGCGCCTCAGCGTTCATTGATATCCACACGAATACAGTCGCTCGGGCTACCGGTCCGATTGTGGGGATGATCTTGTTTATAATCGGCTACAATTTGAAGATCAACAAGGATACAATCGGTTCCCTGCTAAAGTTGGTGGCTGTCCGTGTTGTGCTATATACACTGATAATTGCCGAATTCTTCACCCTCTTCCCAAACCTGATGGCTGATAAAATTTACATGATTGCGGTTCTAATCTATTTCATGTGCCCGACCGGGTTTGCGATACCGATGCTGATATCACCATTGAACAAATCGGAGGACGACGCCGATTTCCAATCAGCATTCATCTCACTATTTATGATCGTATCATTGATTGTCTACACCGCTGTTGTAATGTTTATCTATTAAGACCGAATCAATTTTCGATAGTTTCTATGACCAAGAATCAAAATAATTGGAGATCTTTTGAGCAGGAATCAACTGAGAAATTTTTAATGTTCAAACTTCTAAAAGGAATGAATTGGCCCGATTTGCAGCCGTTCATTCTTTTTTTGTTTGATTGCAAATTAAAATGGTACCTACGCTGGTTTTGGTCTTTCATTGTGGGGACGGCCATCTAAAATACCGATATCAAACATTAGGGAATGAAAAAATACGACATTTCCAATCGAGATAAAGAACCCGGAAACCCACACTGTGAGTAGAATTTCCGGGTTTAGCAATCGTGAAAGTGTCAAAGACATGGTTTTAAATCGATACAGGAAAACCTCATTTTTCCAAAGACGAAGAGACCCACATCATCTTGTTGAATTGACTGTCACAATGCCTGTCACTACATTTCCCGTTCCAGCTTATTCAGTTCATCCATAAAAGCCCGCTTGAGCTTGTAGATACCACGCCAATGGTCCATGATTGCCATTGCAGTATCTTTCCCTCCGGGAAGATTGCTCAATCTTTTAAGAAGATAAGTCAGTTTCTGGTAATCGCTCCGATTTCCAGCGTACTTCGAGCTGGCTTCGATTTCCTCCCCATACTTCTTGACCAGCTGATTCGGGAACATCTTGACCAGGATGGATTCATATTTGAATACCAATCCCAACCCCGAGGTGGCAACCACATCGTGAAGCAGGTCCTCGTCCATTTTTTCTTCGAAGTAAAGTTGCGCCCTGGCGGGACCGGCTTCCAACTGTTCGAACAATTCACTGCGTTTTTGCGGCCAGTTATCGGCAGTGAAAAGCGCCTTGTACTCCTTGAATGTCTCGAGATTGCCCTCACTGTATTCTATCAGGATCCTGACCAACATGTCCCGATATGCTTTTGCATCACCCGTTTCAAGATACAACTCCTTCAAAGCAAGAGCGTGGCTGGACACCAGGTGGCTGTCCTTGCAATCGAGTTCCAGGCCATGTTCCAACAAGTCAATCGCCTTATGGTAATCGAGTTCCAGGATCGCATCGGTGACAAGATATTCCCGCACTCCTGGCAAATAACCATATCTTTCGATCAGCGCTTCGGTTTTCCTGCTAGGATAGGAGAGGTCATCCAATTTAAGATAATAGACAACGTAATTATCCAGGTTGTAGGACTTGTCGACATACACTCCGTCTTGTAGGGCTTTTTCTGATTGTTCGATAAGCGACCCGAAGTATTCCCGCAGTGGCTGTCTGAACTGTTCCTCGCGGTACTGTTTGGAAAGCACATCCTCCACCAATGTTTCAACATGGTCACATTCTCCTTTTTTAACGAATTTCATCAGACTCTTGAATATGTCGGCTTTTTGCGTGCCATGGGATTGCCCTATAGCCTTATCTATTATTTCAATACAATTGGAATAGAAAACATTGAATTCACCATCACAGTTGTTTGTTTCCTCGTAGTACATTTTCGCCATGAATGCCAGGATCACATCAATGAGTTTATCGTATTGGCCCAAGTTATCCAGCTGGAAGATGTCCCCATAGAGATAGTTGATGGCTTCATGACCCAATTTATCGGCCTGGTTATAGTCAATAAAACCCGAGCGGTCTTTGTGTTCATCAATGATAATATCAATCTGGCGGACAAAATGGTCTTGGTCCAGATGGTGGAAATGGGACTGGACAAACCGGACAAACCTGTTTTTCAGGCTTACGTCCTTGGCGGTCATCTCGCTGACAAAACTCTTAAGTATATCATGGTTGGCGTATTCCAACAGCGTTCCAAATTGCGAATGATTGATTACTTCAAGATTGTCATGGTCATATTTTGAAGCTTTCGATGTCTCTTGATTTTCCCAGGCATACATTGTTGCAACCATATGCTTGCAGTTATGGCCTGACAAGGCATGGGGACAGTTGCACATCATCCTGGTAACATTGTTTCTATCATCCAACTCGAGCTTCACATGATAATCATAATCTCCCGAAACCCTGCCTTCCACAATTCCGGCTTTTTGTTCTAGTATTGACACCTTGCCAAGGCGGTAATAACTTTTACCCCTATCCAAAATGTGGGGTGCAAACATTTCTTTCCAATCCATCACTTATCTCCTCACAAAATTTATATTTTTATTTAGCGAAGTTTGTTCCTTGAACTGCCTCAAGTGTCCTTGTATCGGATTACCGGCGATATTCTAATAATTGTCCTGGCATTTGGCGCGACCTGGTTTCGCATCAAATTCAAAGCGGTACTTGGAAACAGTCTTGGCAAAGATTGTTTTTTGAATCAATTATGCTTTGGGCTGATACTGATTCTTCGTTACTTTTGGCGATGCTATTCGTCTAGTAGATCATCGGATTTGATCCTATCCCGTCGCATTGACTGATTCCGTTTGAATATGCCAATTTGAGAGGCATTTGGAAATATATTCCATCTTTGCAAGCCCACGCCATCACTTCTTTGAGCTTCACCTTTGTCCAAGCAAGTTTCCAAAAAACTATATTGTTTAAAACTTCTATAAGACTGCTCCCGACCAATTATAGCACCATTATTGACAAATGCAAAGTTTAGCAGTGTCGCCTGATTCGCATCCTGAATCGATTTTGGATCAGCTTGTATTACGCAGCTATATTTTTGAACGAAAAAAGCGGATGATTCCCATCACCCACTTTTTAAAACAATATCAATCATTCAATCAAATTGATTACATTTTTATCTCAAACAATCAAATATCCAGAATATCTGCTTCAAACGATGGAACTACCACAGGCTTGGAGTGTTGAAATAGCTGTCAAGATCACCGCTGAACCAGCGGCCATTCAGGATATTGGCGATAACCTGTTGTTTGAGTTCATCGCTTACAGTCGTGTCGCTTGCCATTTCATCGATGATTTCCTGGTTCGATTTGTATACATCTTGAGATTCGATGGCCGCCATTTCGCTGTCTTCTTGAACATCGAAAACCAGTGTTTGTTTTGCAGTGGAATCCCAGGTTTGCCATTCAGTTTGGATTTCATCACTGTTTGGGTTGCCTTCATGCAGGAAGTTTTTCAAATAGGCATTAAACTCCTCCGCAATGGACACAAACCCTGGTGTCGTAAAATCAGCGATGCTTGCATAGCCCGATTGGCTTGTAAGCATCGGCACGAAGATTCCATGGAATGAACCGAACACCGGAATGGCTGCGGGTGACATGGCATCACCGTAATTGATCTGGCACAAATAAATGTCGGAGTCATAGTTTTCGGCCATCGTCATGGCGCTCAGCTGGGTATTGAAGGTCCGATAGAAGTCGCTGCCGTACTTGATTGCAAAATCCTTGGCTGCCACGCTTTCCTGCTCATCAGCTATTGTCGCATAGAATGGATCAAATGCCGTAAAGAACGAGAATTCGGTTGATCCGGTAAGCATCATCACCGGAACATCGTTGACGTAGTTGTCGCCCTCGAACCCGGTTGCCGGCAGGACAACATTATCACCAAACAGATGCGGGAATTTTGCCATTCTTATCCCGGCATCGCTCATCAGTTGAGTCAAACGGCTCTCATCGATACCATAAAGATATTCCTTGACCTCTTCGCTGTCGTTCATAAGCCAAGACGCTGCTTCTTCAGCCGTTGCCGCCTTCCCGTCTTCAACAGCCAAAGGAGCGATAATCTGGGCATCTTTGGCGATTGAATCATCAAGTTCGCTGATTGTCATCCCTCCGGAGAATGCAATCGCTTTATCGAAGAGATCCTCAAACATCGGGCTGACAAGCATGGCCATGACGTTACGTCCACCAGCTGAAAAACCGGATACGGTGACATTGTCGGGATCGCCACCAAAATTTTCGATATTGTCCTGAACCCACTCCAGGGCCAGGGCCATATCCTGCAATGCATAATTTCCTGTTTCCGTTTCATCATCTTGCACAGCCGGAAGACTGTTGAAACCTAACAGTCCGGTCCGGTAGTTTATAGATACCAGGACACTGTCGGTGTTTTCGACCAATTCCAGGCCGATCCCCGTATCATATGAGCTTCCGGTCTGGTTATTGCCGCCATGGATGAAAACCAGCACCGGCAGGTCATCGGCGTCGGTTTTTGTAAACACATCGAGGTTCAAGCAATCGGTGGTTCCGACAACCTCACGGCTGGTGGAACCGTCATCCGCAGTCACATTCGCCATTTGCATTGATACTTCCTCTTTTTCAGTGCAATCAAGAGTCTCGTTCCAAGATTCCGGTTCTTCCGGTTCTTGCCATCTCAATTCGCCTGTCGGATTGGCACCGTAGGGAATGCCGTAATAAGTTTCGTCATTCTCGACCAGGATTCCCTGAACCTTCCCATAAGCTGTTGTCCTTATGCCCGGTTCATTAGATTCCTTGTTCGCACAGGCACTCAAAGAAACAACCAACCCCATACTCAGGACAACATTTAAAGTCTTTCTCATCTCAATTTCCCTCATTTCGTTGATTTAGTTGTGTTCTTTTTTCAGGTAAACAAGCGCTCCAAGTGCCCCGACTGCCAACAATGCAAACATCATGATGTTCGCCTGGTCACCGGTTTCAATGACATAATCGTTATCGCTGGTGGCTGTCAGGTTTTCCGCCTTGGCGTCTGCTGCCGGTTTGTCTTCAAGGTTCTGCTTTGCTTCATCGACAAACGGCAGACTGGTCGATGCGATGGTGTAGCGGACATTTGTCGGCAGGTTGCGTCCTAGTGTCGTATAGTTCAGTACCCCGTTTCTAGTCGTCAGGGTCAAGACGATGTTGCCCTCATCATTGAGATCAACGCTTGCCACTTCGATTGTCATCGGCGCCGCTTCGGTGGCGAAGATGCCATATGAGCTGACTCCCGCAGTGACGAGCCCGGTCGCGTCAAAATTGAATCCTGTTACCGTGAACATGTCGGCAGAAAGCTTGCTGCCATCGACGTTTTGGCCGTTCATATCGATTTCGATAGCTACGATCTTTTCACCGGAATTGGTGACTTCCCCGATCAGGTTGAAAGCATAAGTGTCCGCAGTCCCGGAAGCTCCGGCAGCGGGATTGACCATTTCATCTTTTTGGTAGCTGTTGGTCGAATCAGCCAGCGAAGTGAACCAGCTGATGGTATCGAGGCTAGGATCTGTCGATGCGTAGACATCGCCGTTCAACATCTTGATCCAAGACCAGTGTTGCGAACCGAAAGTCTCATCAGGATAGGATACATTGTCGATCAAGCCATAATAGATGTCACCATCAAGATCGTGGCTGGCGCGGTAATCCTTGATCGAATCATAAGCGTATTGGGTCCATTGGTAATAGATGGTCGTGTCATAGTACCCGTGAATTAGGAAAATCGGCACGTCGCTTTGGGCGATGGCTTCAAGCCAGCTGTCGTAGTTGGCCATGTAAGTGGCATAATCCAAAGGTTTCTTGAAAGTTGTCCCGGTGGTGTATGGATCGCCGGCATCAAGATATTCGGTGGTAGTCGAATAATCGCCACCCAAGCCTTCGACATACTGATTGTTCTTGGCGATGGCCGCACATGAAATCAAGGCTCCGGAAAAATAGTCACCGTAGCTTGCAAGCATCCTCTGGCTCATCAATCCGCCGGCTGAAAGCCCGGCAATGAATACCTGGTCGATACCAAATTCAACCTTGGCATGGTCGATGATCGCCTTGGCTTGAGTTGTGTAATCGTTGTACCAGTAGTCCGGCGCCTGGAAAGCCAATACATAGGCCCCATGGAATGACGCCTGGATATCATCTTCCACAAATGTCGCAGCGAGCCGGTTGGCTGCCAGCTGGGTGTAGTTGTTGCTGGCCCCGTCGACTCCGCCTTCACCGTTGCCATGGAATACGACAATCAAAGTGTCCCCGGAAACCGGTTTGTAGATCTTCGATGCCAGGCTGGTGTAGCTTCCCGGTGCCCCGGCCACGTCGCTGTATGTGACAAAAGCATCGGTCGCTGTGTCGACAAAGCCGTACGTGTTGGCCGTGTCGGTGTTTTGGGCAAAGCTCGATAATACCGTGCTCGCATTGACCTGACTTACCGACATCGTCAAGACAATGAGCGCACTCAATAGTGAATAAAATGTTTTTTTCATAAATCTCATAATCTTCCTCCCATATGTTTACAATCATACCAAGAGAAAGCGCTTAATTATTGGGGGATGTTCTTATTTCAATGATGAAATGTTTTGTTTTTTGCGGTACTCGTTCGGGGTCATCGCATAGGCCGCCTTGAACTGGGTGTTGAAGGCCTGGATGTTGGAAAATCCGCAGTTCAATGCTATTTCCACAATCGTCAGCCTTGTCGACTTGAGTTCATAGAGGCTTTGTTCGAGCCGCTTGTTCTTGAGATACTCGAATATGGTCAGGCCGACTTTCTTCTTGAAGACAGTAGCCAGGTAGGTCCTGTTGTAACTGGTGATCCTAGCCAGGTCATCGAGGGATATCTTGGTAGCGTAATTGTAGTCGATGTATTCTTGGATTGCCAGCACCAGATTATAGGCGTCATCATCATGTTTTTCCTGCTGGTATGACCCCTCCATAAGCAATTCATTGACCATCACATCCAATATTTGCAAGATGGCGATCTTGGCCCCGAGGCGGTCGCCTTTTTCCTGGCAGGCAACAGAACATACCAGCAGGTCGACTATCCTGGATTTGGCCTGGTCATTGCCGGAAAGATCGAACCCCTTATTCTTACACTGGGGCGCCAAAAAATCGAGATAACTGCGCTCCACAAGCAGCACGATACCTTCGAGACCTGCATCGACCTGGACATCATGACTGTCGCCGGAGTTGACAATAAGCAGGGTCCCTTTTGGCGCCGGTACTCTCTTTTTCTTGATGGTCTGGGACTTGGAGCCGTTTACGACATAGGTGATCTCCACCGAATTGTGCCAATGATCTTCGATATAAACATCGACATCGTAGAAGTTATGGCGCAACACATAATGGTCCGAGCCCTGATAGGACACAAGCTCATGGTTCTTTACGACATGCCGGGTATGGACATCCTTGTTTGCGGCTGTTTTTCGCATTCTTTGCTCCTTCGCTTTCAAATAATTGCTGATTTCTCGGTGTTCTCAACCCAAAGCACAGGGATACGCGGGCAATTGCCAGCGGGTGCCTGCCTGGAATCGAGGCATTTACCAGCTTCCTTCTCATCCAACTTCCATTCTAGATATCCCTTATAGAAATAGCTCGGGTCATCTGGGGAATTTATCAAGTGATATTGTACCATTATCAAATCCAAGCAAACAAGCCCCTTGGAAGAAGGGACTTGATGGACTGATTATTCGATATTTTCTTCGATATGAACGTGGCCTTGAACCTCCCATGACTGAAGTCACGGGATTCTTGGGAACAGAGCTTACTTGAGTATGGTGCATCCACAATAATCAGCGGTTTCTCTTATTTACCAAGCTATCCCCGGAGTCCCTCCGGTTTAGT
>JAQVCV010000052.1 GCA_028689615.1 Bacteroidales bacterium
GCACCAACCCGAACGATCCGCTGGTTGACTCCATCGAGATCGCCATTCCGCTCACCATGCTCGATGTCAGCCTGACCGACACCATCGGCTTCGCGCTGGATGCAACCAACACCGCCGACGCGTGGGGATTCTGGCCATTGAAAGCCACCATCGGGCAACCTTCGGGTTGGGGAACATTGCTTTTTAGTCCGGTGGCAACCGGCACGCCGGTTCTGCCAGGCAGCAAAGGGGCGTTGCTGTTTCCAAACCCCGCCGGCAGCGAGTTTAATATCCGTCTTCCGCACCTTGATGACCCCTTGGTATCAGTGACCATGTTCGACTTGCGGGGGCGAATGGTAGCGAGAGAAGAAGTTGAAGCCGTTGAAAGTGGATTGTATAGGATGCAGGCAAGTGAGTTAATCCCAGGATTCTATTTTGTACAACTTCGCACGAACACCCACAAAGAGATTGTTTCCAAAATTTTTATAACCTATAAGCGATGAAAAAAAGTGTAATAATGTTTCTTTTCGCCCTTTTTACAGCGAATCTGGTGGCTCAGGACGATTGCCACCATCACGACAAGAAAGCCATTGAGCGCTGTATTGTCACTGGCTATATCAACGGTATTTTTAACGATCTGAGTGCTGATGCCATCAGGGGTAGTTGGTATCCCGGTTGCGAAATATGTGTCTATCTGCCTCAAAAAGATACCTGTATCAAGCACCCGGTTTCTGCTTTTATCAAACTGGCCGAGAGCCGGCCCGAGCGGGCTCCATTTCCCAAAGTCACCCACCGCTTTAAAGAGATTGTTGTGGCAGGCAGGGCTGCCGTGGCTGTGGTTGAAGTGTTTGCCGAAGGGAAGCCCCTTTATACCGATTTTATGAATCTCTACAAGTTTGAAAAAGGCTGGATGATTGTTACGAAGACCTTTGCCGACATGAGTTTGGCAGGGCCGGGTAAGGAATAAAGTTTAGATGTTATAACAATTCTATTGGTTCTATGATGTTGTTCAATAAAGGTAACTCAGATTTTCGCAGCCATTTGGTCATGTTGCTGTTTTGCATCTTGTTACACCCCGTTGGGTGGTGTCAGAACCTGGTTGATCCCGTTGCCCCGGTACCTGCCGGCAGGGTGGGATTGAGAACCCTGTCGGGAACAATTGACAGCATTCTGGAGGCCGAAAACGTTCCTGGGGCAGCGGTAGCTCTCTTCACGGCCGATACCGTCTTTTTTGTCCATTGTTCGGGTTATGCCAACCTGGAAGAGGGGAGGAAGGTTACCCCTTCCACCCTCTTCAGGGTGAGCTCTATAACCAAGTCATTCGTAGGTTTGGCTTGTATGAGGCTGGTTTACGAAGGGATGCTGGATCTTTTTTCTCCTGTGGCAAAGCTGGTTCCCGAAATTGCCTGTTACAACCGGTGGGAGGGCGACTCTCCGCTTCGGGTTGTTCATTTGCTTGAGCATACGGCTGGTTTCAACGATCACCATTTCAGCAATTACAACACTTCCAATCCCGATGTACCATTACTTGATGGGCTGATGCGCACCACATCCAACAGGGTGTCGCGATGGAAGCCGGGTAGTGTTTATTCCTACTCGGGCGAAGGTTATCAGGTGGCGGGCTGCATCATCGAGAAAGTGACCCATCAGCGTTTCGAGCAATTTGTTGACGAACAGGTGTTGAAACCGTTGCAAATGAACCGCTCGTCGATGTTTTTGACCCCGGAAGTATTGGATTCACTTGCAACAGGTTACGATAGAGCAAAGATGCCCCAGCCCTATCCTTTTGTTTTTGCCCGTCCGGCTGCCTCTCTTCACGCATCGCTTGACGATATGGTGCTGTTTGGTCGTCACCTTCTCAAGGGGTTTCGTGGCGACGGTTTCCCGTTGCTCCCCGACAGTTTGTTTCGCCGTTTCATCAGGGGGGAGTCCACCGAGGCAGCACGCGCGGGTTACCCGGTTGTGTATGGCAAGGGGATTTCAGTTTTTTCTGAATCGGGACACACCTGGTTCGGCCACAACGGATCCGACCCAGGTTTCGCGTCCATGTACAGGGTTTGCCCCGAACTCGGTGTGGGTTTTGTTGTATTAACCAACCGTTTCGATAAGTTCGGCCTTACGGGAATAACGGCCCTGAAAAGGTCGGTCAACAAGTTCCTCGCATCGTTGTATCCTGTTCCGGTTAAGGCTGTTACCCCTGTTGCCTGTCCCGACGATGTTCCTGAAGGGGTGTATGTCGCCTGCAACTCCCGTCAGGCTCTTTTTTCGTGGTTCGACTATTTTTTTAATGTGAAATTGATTTCCCGCCACGACGACGGATTGAGTATTTCCAATTTCCCTTTCGGCGAAAAAGAGAGGATGAGTTTTGTGAGTCGTAACTCGTTTTTTGCGGGCGACGACAGCCTGTCGGTGGCCATGGTATTTCGTTCTGCGATGCTTGACCGGCCGTTGCTTGTTATCGGTTACGATTGTTATTGGCAGGTATCGAAGCCGCTGTTGGTGTTTTATTTCATGATAGCAACATTGATTGTGGTTGTTATGATAACCACGCTGTTGTCGTATCCCGTACTGGTTGTTGTGGCCACCGTCAGGTGGTTCAGGCGAAGGACCGGGTGGCGTGTTCTGATCCCTTTTCACGGGTTTTTCTGGGGAATTGTGCTGCTGGTTGTTGGTGTTGAGGCATTCGCGGGTCTTTCGCTTGTTGAGATGGGGCGAAAAAACACCGCCACGCTCGTGTATCAATGGGCTTCGATTCTTTATTTTGTTCTTACTGTTGCTGGCTTTGTGGTGTTGGCGGCAAAGATTGTGAAAGGTGGAAACTGGTTTGCACGAACGCTGTGGAGCGCTTATGCTGCCCTGATGCTTACTCCCGCTGTTTTTCTGTTGTTTCAGGGGTTAATCGGGCTCAGGTTTTGGCATTTTTAAGTCAATAAGGTATAGCATACGAGCCTCTCCCCGCTTTTCGGAGTTGATTTTAAATTCTATTTGTTTTATGCTTAGAAATCTGTTGTTTTTTTGTGTGTTTTTATCCACGTTGGCTTCGCCGGGTCAAACGGTTGATTCGACGTTGACAGCTCAACTGCTGACTGTTGCTTCGCTCGACGAACCCTCCGACAGGGAACGGCTCTATTGGCAGTTGCCACTTCAAACAATTGATTCAATTGGGGTGAGAGGGGGGATGACTGTTGCCGATGTGGGTGCCGGCGATGGTTATTTCAGTCTGCGGCTGGCCGTTAAGGTGGGTGAACGGGGTAAAGTGTTTGCAACCGAGATCAGCAGGGAGGCTCTCGAAAAAATCGGGCAAAAGAGCTCTTTAGCTGTTTTGCAAAACATTGAAACTGTTGAGGGCACTGGCGAGAGTTGTTGTCTGCCCGACAGTTCATGCGATGTGGTATTGATGGTTAACACACTGCATTGCATCGGGAAAAAGGGTGATTTTTTGCGCTCGGTATCCAGGGCTTTGAAGCGCGGAGGATACGTGGCCGTGGTGCAATGGTCGGTTGCAAAAATGTTGCCTGAATTGCCTGGCTGGGCAGGCGACAACCGCGATCAGTTTCTTCCCGGGCCAACCATCGCGCTGTTTGAATCGTGTGGGTTCAAACTGGTTAAAACTATTGATTTTTTGCCGGTTCAGGATGTGTTCCTGTTTGCCTTAACCCATTGAGGCATGATGCAACTAAAACGGAGAATAGGCTTTTTCAGTGCCACGAGTATCGTGGTTGCCAACATGATCGGCGCCGGGATTTTCACCACCAGTGGTCTGTTGATGAACGATCTGCACCACGGATGGCTGATGCTTCTGGTGTGGTTGGCGGGTGGTTCGATTGCTTTTTGTGGTGCCCTCTCTTATGGCGAATTGGGAGCCAATTTTCCCAAGGCCGGTGGCGAGTACATCCTTCTGAAGGAACTTTACCATCCGATGGTTGGGTTTTTGAGTGGCTGGGTCTCTGTTTTGGTAGGGTTCACGGCCCCGGTGGCTGCTTCCGCCATTGGTTTTTCGTTGTATCTGGCTGCCGGTCTGCCGGCAAATGTGTCGGGTCACCTGCCCGATAGCCGCGTGGTAGCAAGTGGGATCATCGTTGTTTTTACCCTCGTGCATACGAGTCGCCTGGAGGTGAGTACAGGACTGCAGAATATGCTTACCCTGCTGAAGATAGCCATCCTGTCCGCGCTCGTGGTGGTTGGTTTTGGTTATGCTGACTTCACGGGAGTAGTTCCCGCAACAGGCAAAGACGGGTTGGAATGGCCTTCTGTTTCGGCGATGGGGTTGTCGCTCATGTGGGTCATGTATTCCTACAGCGGGTGGAATGCCTCGGTGTATATCGGGTCAGAGATTCGCGATCCTTTGCGCAACCTGCCACGTTCGCTCCTGGCAGGAACCCTGCTGGTAGTGTTGATCTATCTTCTGATGAATGTTTTGTATGTAGCTTCCTGTCCTGCTTCGGAGATGAAAGGGGAGGTGGCCATTGCCGCCAGGTGCTTCTCAAAACTGGCGGGTCGCGATATGGGTGGTCTGGTAGCGGGTGTGGTCTCCTTCGCGTTGCTCTCTTCGTTGAGTGCCTATTTGTTGATGGGGCCAAGGGTGATTTTTGCTATGGCCGTTGATGGCTTTTTCTTTCGGTTCGCAGGCATCACCTCGTCAAAGGGTGGGGTACCCTGGGTAGCGGTTCTTTTTCAGGGTGCACTCGCCGTGCTGATGGTTTGGCTTGGCACCTTCGAGCAGTTGCTCACCTACATGGGATTCTCGCTGGCCATCTTCCCCATCCTTACCGTGGCAGGTTCTTTCATAGCGAGGCTTCGGTTTGGCTATGTTGCCCTGCCCGGGTTTCCCTTTGTTCAGGTTCTTTTTATTGCCGGCTCCATTTTCGTGCTGATGTGCAGCCTGTTCGAGCGACCTGTAGAGTCGGTGGTGGCGTTGGGTTCGGTGGTGGCCGGCATCCCGTTTTATTACCTCTTTCGCTTTCGCAAAAGGCTGCCAATGCCATCGGGAAACCAATAGCTGCCAACTAAAAGTCGAAACAGTCCATTACCAAGGTTGTGCTGGTTGCAGAAAAGGTTTCGGCCTATTTTTGTATTTTTTAAAACTATTGCACCATGAAAAAGATGCTTATTGTTTGTATTGCTTTTATTATCTCGTCGTCGCTGTTCTCGCAGGAGTGGCTTCACCAACTGCAAACCGACTCCAACGGGCGCCCTTCCTACAAAGAGGCCTGTGGTTTGGTGAAAGGCTTGCGTGCAGCAAATCCCGACGCTCCAATCGCTGGCGAGAAACAATTGTTAAGAGCCTCCTTCCTGCTCGAACACCGTATCGACGCCAACGGGTCTCTCCCCTCGGGTCTCTTCTGGAATGAGTGCAAATCGGTCGTCAGTCAGCGAACCAGAAACAAATCGGAACTCTCGCCCTGGAGCTTCATCGGGCCGAAGAATTCAACTGTTAAGATCAACACCGGTGTTGTGGGTGGTTCGGGGCGCATCGATTGCATCACTTTTCACCCCACCAACCCCGATCTCTATTACGTGGGTGCGCCCAGTGGCGGACTGTGGCGAACCACCGACAACGGGATCACCTGGGAGGTGCTCACCGACGATCTGCCCGTGCTGGGGATCAGCGATGTGGACCTGCATCCCAACGATCCCAATACAATTTTTATTTGCACCGGCACACGCGATGTGTGGTGGGAGACCTATACCATCGGAATTCTGAAATCGGAAGATGGGGGCGAAACCTGGAATGAAACGGGGCTGCAGTATTCCATCCTTCAAAACCAGGCAGTTCATGAACTGTGGATCAACCCCTCGAACCCCGATTTCATGCTTGCCGCTGCCAGCAATGGTCTTTACAAGAGTGCTGACGGTGGCGACAACTGGACGTTTGTTCGTGCCGGCAATTTCATGGAACTGGAGCAAATTCCCGGAAATTCCGACATCGTTTTTGCTACCACTTTCAATTATTCAGGCGGAGCCCGCATCTTTCGATCCGACGATGGCGGGCAGAGTTTCTCCTACATCAACAACGGCATCCCCACCTCCGATGTAAACCGAATTTCTATTGCCGTAACCCCCGCCGACCCCAACAAAGTGTATGCCCTCTACAGCCGCACTACCGACAACGGTTTTTATGGTGTTTGGGTGAGCAACGACGCCGGCCTTACCTGGATCGAAGCACCCAACAGCAACAACATGAACCCTTTGGGGTGGCAGCCATCGGGAACTGATGCCGGCGGTCAGGGCTATTTTACCCTTTCGCTGAGTGTTGACCCTGCCGATCCAATGCACCTCCATGTCGGAGGGGTGAACATCTGGGAATCGCTGAACGGCGGTGAAACGTGGCAACTTCAGGCACAGTATTACGGCGGTGGCGCCCAATACATTCATGCCGACATTCACACCCTTGCTTACAATCCTTTGAATCAGGAATTTTATGCCACAACCGACGGTGGTGTTTACCAGTTGGTAAAACCCGATAACCTTTGGACAAACCGCAGCGACGGCCTGGAAATCATGCAGTTTTACAGGGTAGGCTTGTTTCATCCCAATCCCGACCGGCTGATGGGAAGTCCGCAGGACAACGGCAGTGTGCTGTTTACCGATACCATTTGTTACGAAGTGAATATGGCCGAAGCCTGCGACAATTTTTTTGATCCTCTGCACGGCGATACCATGTATTTTGGTGGTTATGCCGCGGGAATCAGGCGCTCGTACAACGGAGGGTTTAACTACATCAACATCATACCCCCCGGCGAATCGAAATACCGCTTCAATCCCCCATTCCTGATCCATCCCACCGAGGCCGCCACAATCTATTGCGCCTACAAGGATGTGTGGAAGAGTACGAACAGGGGAACGCAGTGGACCAATCTTTCCAACGGGTTGGCCAGCGGCGACGATTTCGAGAGTCTTGAGGTGTATTCCAACGACGACCGGGTGATTTGGGCAGCCACCTATTCCAATATCTGGCGCACAACCGACGGTGGAGCCACCTGGCAGTTTATCCGCGACGGGCTCCCCACTTACCAGTCGATACTCGATATTGCCCTCTCCGACAAGAACCCCGATCACGCGTGGGTGGTGATGGGAAATTTTATTGAAGGACAGAAGGTGTACCGCACCACCGATGGGGGAGCCACCTGGCAGAATGTTTCCGGGTCGCTGCCCAACGTGCCGACCAATTGCATCACCTACGAACCGGGCTCCAACGATGCCCTCTACGTGGGCAACGACATTGGCGTGTTTTACACCAACAACGACCTGCCCGATTGGATTGATTACAGCCGCGATTTGCCAGCCGTTATTATTGATGAGCTGGAGGTACACAAGCCCACCTCCACAGTTGTGGCTGCCACCTATGGCCGTGGTATGTGGAAAAATTCGCTCGCCGACCCGTTGACGGTTTCATCAAAAACCATCAGCGAACCCACGTTGACCGTCTATCCAAATCCGGCAACCGATCGGATCAATGTTGAATGGCTGCCCCCTGCTCCTGGGAAATTCGACCTTTGGCTTACCGATGCAAGCGGTCGGGTTGTAATGTCGAAAAGTATTTTTTCAACAGGTATGGACTACCGCACAACCATCAACTGCACCAGTCTTGTCCCCGGGTTGTATGTTCTGCGGATTTTAGGAAGCAACTATTCCAACGATCATAAAATTTCTATTATTAATCGCTGATAAGTCATGAAAAAAGCCATCGTTCCGCTTTCTCAGTTTATAATGTATGTGATCCTTGTTTTATCGGGTGTTCTCTGGGAAGAAAGCGCCCAATGTCAGTCCACAGCGGAAAATTTACGACGGTGGCCAACTACCGATCCCAAGGCCGGCATTGTGCTGGCTTTTGGGGAGGTGGTTAACCCGCGCACCAACACACAGGTATTCAACGAAGGGTATTATATTGCCACCCAATACCATTCGCCTGTAATTGCCCTCACCGACGGACGAATTCTGATGGCCACCCCTTACGTTTGGTATTCGCCAAATCTCAACTACCAGATGTCGTTTGGCGGGCCTCCCGATCCGCAATTTCTCAGAGCCAAAAATCTGGAACCCGCGTATGTGGCTGCATCGGTTGGTTTGCAGGTGAGCCAGACCGAGACCCTGTATTATACCGGGCTGCTGACCGAGTTGAAGGTGAAGCCGGGGCAGCGGGTGAAAGCCGGCGATACGCTGGGTTTCTCGGGATATACCCGATGGGTTACCGATCAGCCCGCCCTAGGTATCTCCCTTTCAAAAGGTGGAAAAACCTCTGATGTGGGTGTTTACCTTTTTGGCCCTGATTACAAGCCGAAAGAGATCAAAAAGTCGGTGCCTTACAACCCCTGGGCCAAGCTATCACCCGAGAAACTCAGGGAAGATTTTTCTATTTTAAGAGCGAGCCTCGAAGAGGGGCATCCCGGAATCTATCTCTATTCCGGCAAGCAGGAAATGGATCGTTGGTTCGACAGCATCGCATCGGTTGGTCTCAACACGCAATTGCCGTTAAACAGCTTTGCAGCCATTGTCCGCAAAACGCTGGCCAGGGTGCGGTGTGGCCATACCAATTTTATTGAACCCGGCTACGAAAATAAAAACTATTGCCCGCTCGATATCCGGTTTGCCGATGGCAAATGCCTCGTGAAAAAAGACTGGAATTCCCCCTCCGTGCTGAAGCCCGGAACCGAACTGTTGACAGTGAATGGATTCGCGCCCGATTCGTTGTTCCGGTTGCTCGCGCAGCAGGCCGAGAGTGATGGTTATTCGGTAGCCGGACGACAATACCTCGTGAACCGGCTTTCCAGGATTTTTCTGCACAACGAGTTTGGTGATGTCAGCAGATGGTCGTTAACCATCAAGACCCCGGAAGGCAGCACCAGGCAGGTTTCCATCCCATCCATCTCGTGGAACGACCTGCGAAAAAAGAAAACCGAGGCCATGACCAAAAAACCTGACCCTCTGCCCGATGCGGTGAAAATATCGTTCGATTCATCGGGCCTGGCCTGCCTGAAAGTAATCGATTTCGCCCTTTTCGACCGCGATCAGATTGATGGTTTTCTCGCTCAGCTCGCCGCCCAAAAAGTGACAAAGCTGCTGATCGACCTGCGCGACAACCCCGGCGGAACTACCGAGAACCTCGATTATCTCTATGCTTATTTCGCCGGAGAACCCTTCAGGATGATTGAATACGACCAGGTTTTTAAAGCAGGAAAATTCGATTTTTTGAAATACTCCACCAATTACTCCGGCGACGATGATATGCACCTGAATTTTAATAAAGTGGAAGGTTATGACGGCTACATTCATGTTCCTGATCTGGTTGAGCCGCGAAAAGAGAACCATTTCGACGGGAAAGTGTGGGTGCTGATGAACGGTGGCACTTTTTCGGCGGCATCCATCTTTTGTGCCCGTATGGCTCTGGACAAACGGGCCGTGTTGCTGGGTGAAGAAACAGGAGGTGCCTTTCATCAGCTAACGGCCGAGAAATTTGCTTATATCCGGTTAAAAAACAGTGGCTTTATGTGTCGGATTCCGATGGTTCGGTCGGTTGTTGTTTCGGGTAATTCGGAGCACCAGACGAAAGGACGCGGTGTGCTCCCCGATGTGGTGGTAGTTCCAACAGTGAGTCAACTGCTTGGCGATACCTTTGACGGTGTGATGCAGCAGGCTGTGGAGATCATCAGTCAGGCTCCCTGATTTCTCCCGTTCTGATTTGTAATCCTTATTTTTTTGGGGACTGGTTGAATATCAGAAAGGGTTATTTAAAGAAAAGGTTTTTATTCCCTTTTTTATTGATCATCATAAGGGAGATCAAGGCTACGGCAGGGCATATTTTGATGTTGAGCAGGGTGATGTCGAGCAGTTGCACGAATCTGCGACGGTCGGTGTGAGGGTAGCCTGAACAGGCCTGCGGTCTGTCGGGGTAAACAGCGCAATAGTTGTCGGCGCCCAGGAAAGGGCAGGGCATGGTTTTAAACACGTAATCGCCATCTTCGTCGATTTTGAGATAACTGTCGGCTAATTGCGATGGTTTGTAGCGGAGCGATTTGGCCATCCGGGTTATATCGCGGTCGGTAATCCTGGGTCCAAGTGTGGCACAGCACCGGGCGCATTGCAAACAATCTATTGCATCAAAGGCTTCTTCGTGGAGATCGGCCATGATGGCATCAAGGTTGGCAGGTTTGCGTTTTTTGAGCAATGCGAACAACTTCCTCACTTCAGGCAACTGTCTGGAGGCTTCGTCGATGTAGGTTTGGTAGTGTGCAGGTAACATTTTTGCTTGGTGTGTTTCGGAATCCGCGTTCGGAGTTGCACAGGGATTCTTTGGCTAAACCTGACAGGCAAGCAGTTATTTGAACCCCCGTTGCTTTTTAATCTCTTCGTAAGCCGACTGGATTTGTTGAAATTTTTCTTTAGCAGCATGTTGCACATCTTCCCCCAGGTGACTTACCTTATCGGGATGGTGCAGGATCGCCATTTGCCGGTAGGCTTTCTTTACCTCCTCATCGGTGGCATCGGGGCTGATCCCTAATATTTTGTAGGCACTGGCCTGGTCTTTTACAAACATGGCCTTCACACTGTTGAAGTCGGCAAACGAAATTCCCATCCAGCGACTGATGCTCTGTATGAGAGTTACTTCCGTGTCATCATACCGTCCATCGGCACCAGCAATGCCAAACAGATAATGAAGGAGCTGGAGGCGCGTGCTGTACTCCATAAACCCTTTGATCTGTTCGCTGACGCCTTGCAGGTTGAGCTCTTGTTTGAGTACATCCCTGAGCAGCAGTATGTAACGTTCGGCCGCCTCGGCCCCGAATTGACGGGTGAAGAAATTCTTCACGTAATCGAGTTCCGATTTCATCACGGTGCCATCGGCTTTCATCACGGCAGCCGAAAGTACCACCAGGCTTACCCCGAAGTCTCCGGGACGGGTAGCATCGTGGCCTGACGCCTGACCGGGTGCGCTGTTCAATTGTCCCTGGTAGGCGTATTCACCGCTCTGCATGCCGTCCACCATGCTGCCAAATATAAAACCCAGGATGCCGCCGATGGGTCCTCCTAAAACGGCTCCCAGTCCGGCTCCTATCCATTTTCCGTATTGCGTTTTCTTCCGACGTTTGTCCATATTCTTTTTAACAAGTAGCGAGCCTATGGCAGTAACCATGAGGCCCATAAGAATGAATGTTATTAACCAATCCATCTTTTTTGACGAAATGTGGGTGCAAAGGTAACAGGATTATGGAATATGCAGAAGCTTGTGCTGCCAATCGGGAAAACCACAAGAGGTTTGCTGAACCACCTTGCTTTCAGAATTCAGGGTGGTTCCTTTAGCAGATGCTATCTGATTTGATAAACAACCGTTGCACCTCCGTTAACAACAAATTTTTTGTCGGATGTGTAGGCTGGCATGAAGCCTGGCTGCCCCGACGTGAGTTCGTAGTCTGATTGGGTGTGGTTGTAGTTGATGGAGGCATGCAGGTTGAAGCTTAAGGTTGGTGAAAGATACCGTTCCATCAGGATGGTTGTTGCCGCCTTCGCGTCGAAATTGTTGTAGCTGACTGTTCTATCGGGGATTCCGTAGAAACTTTCCATGTATTCAACAGAATATGCCGACAACCAGGTTGTGATAATGGCTTTCAGCGCAGTTCTGGTGTTGGGGTAGAAACCGTATTCCAGGGTTGTTGACAGGTTTGCCGATGGCCTCAATTTAGTTTTTTGATCAGCACTGTTCAAATGGTTTCCATAACCAACTTCTATTTCGGCTGAAAAGGTGCGTTGCCATTCGGTGTTGAGGGGCCGAGCCGAAACAACACCTGCTAAGACGTTGTAGTTTTGTCGGTTGTACTCTTTCGTGGTTTCTACATCGGTTTTTTCAAGCAAGGTGTTATCTTGAGTTAAGTGGTTGTAATTGTTGATATAGGCCACCTTTGATTCTACACCTGCATACCAACGTGTCCCTGAAGCTCTGTCGGGTCGGGGTGCGTAACTCCAGATGTCGTTGAGTGTTGCAAAAGCCACCACATCGGTTTCGGCCAGGAGTCCTGAGGCGCGAAGGGTGGAATCGAGGCTCACGAGGTCGGAAGTGAGTTTAATGCGGTAATCAAAGCCTCGTTGGTTGCGCAACCGGGTCATTTCGTCGGCCAGCACGTTGATTTTTTCGATCGGGGGGAGGTCAGCCAACCTGTTCACCCGTTGCAGTTCTCTCAACAGTTGCACTGCCTGCCAGGCATTTGAGGTCTGTTCCAAACGGCCTGTGCCTGCCAACAGCCTGGGTGCCAGGGTAAACGACAGATCTCGATTGTCTTGTTTGTTGCTAACCACTGTTCCCTGGTTGGTTTCTTGTTTGAAGCTTGAGCTTCTGAAATTGAACCCTGTTTCAATGCTGGTTTCCAGGAAACGTTTTCCAGAGTAGAACCGTCTGTTTGTGCGGTAATAGAGGTTGGTTCCACCATCCAATTGCCTGGTTTCCAATTCGGTGTTGCCCGATGTTGCCTGGTTGTTGTTGATCGAGGCATCTGCTTGAATCCGCCAGGAAGTTGAGCTTTGTTGGCGGGTATTGTTTTGGATTGAATAACTGGTAATAGCACCTGCAGGGCTGATTGACAGGTTGTTGGATGTCGTCTTGCTGTCGAGGTGCGTGGCTGAATTGTTGTAGAAGCCGTTCAACCCAAACACGGTGCGAAGCTCTGTGTATCGAAAATCAGGATTGAGATAACCGGCTAAGGGATAATCGATTTTGCTTTTAATGCTGTATTGTTCAGGGGTGTAACCGCTCCATTGAGCTGTTGCATTGTAGGCTGCAGCAAGCAAAAAAAAGGCGATTGCGAATAGTTCTGAATTTAATTTCATTCTAATCAGTTTTTTGGCAGTAAAAAGAGCGTGTTTTTTCTCGCCGCCGGCCTTATTGTTTGGTTTCATAACTTTAAACCACGGTCGGGCAATCAAAAAACAAAAGTAGCAAAAGAATCTGGCCGATATCCCTGTTTCGGGTTCCGTTGGGGTGTGAACATTCATTTCGGGTAGTTGTTTACATAGACAAATTCCAAATAAGCATTTGAATTGGTGTTTACAACATGTTGTAAAGCCGTATAAAAGAATATCATAATTAGTAATACAATGTTTAAAGAATACAGTCCGCTTGATGACAAGCTGTTTCAGGTAATGGACAACGACGGGAAGATAGTGAATCCCGCCTGGATGCCTGAAATCAACGACGAGAGGCTGCTCAAAGCCTTTAAAGACATGCTCTTCGCGCGGCAGGCCGACCTGATGGCCGTGTCGTACCAGCGCCAGGGGCGAATGTTCACCTATCCGCCCAATTTTGGGCAGGAGGCCATATCGGGAGGTTTGGCGCAGGTGATGCGCGAACAGGATTGGCTGGTTCCCGCTTTCCGTGAGCTGGGCGCCTGGCTGGCCAAAGGGGCAACCCTGAAGGAGGTTTTTTTGTATTTCATGGGGTATGAAGATGGTACGGTGTTCGAGAAAGCCAAAAACATCACACCGATCTCAGTTCCCATTGGGTCGCAACTGATTCATGCCGCAGGCATAGGGTATGCCATCAACTATAAAAAAGAGGACAGTGTTGTGTATGCCATCGTGGGAGACGGAGGTACTTCTACCGGCGATTTCCACGAAGCACTCAACTTTGCAGCCGTTTGGAATGCACCGGTGGTTTTCATTGTTCAAAACAACCAGTTCGCCATCTCGGTGCCCTTCAAAAAGCAAACCCGAAGCATCAACATCGCTGTGAAAGGCGTGGCTTACGGAATGGCATGCATCAAGGTTGACGGCAACGATCTGTTTGCCATGACCCGCGCTCTGAAAGAGGCAGAAGCCCATGCGCGCGAAGGGAAAGGCCCTGTTTTGATAGAAGCCTTAACTTACCGTCGTGGTGCCCACACCACCTCCGACGATCCAACTAAATACCGCACCAAGGAGGAGGAAGAGCAATGGAGTTGCACCGATCCCATTGACCGTCTGCGCAAATACCTTGTTTCTAAGAATTTGTGGGACACGGCAGGCGAAGAGTCGCTGCTGGCAGAATACAAGAAAGAGGTTGACCGTCAGTTTGAAGCTGCCGAAAATTATCCTCCTTACCCGCTTGAGGATGTATTCAAATATCTCTACGTGGAAATGACCGATGATTTAAAAGAACAGAAAGTTGAACATGAAAAATTCCTTAAATGGAAGGAGGGGCTGAAATGAAAGTGATGACTATTGTACAGGCAGTTACCGATGCCATTGATATAAAACTTGCCGAAGATTCTTCGGTGGTAGCTTTTGGTGAAGACGTGGGAGTGGAAGGTGGTGTGTTTCGCGCTACTGAAGGTTTGCAGAAAAAACACGGTGAACACCGCGTGTTCGACAGTCCGTTGGCCGAGTCGGCCATAGTGGGAACTGCCGTGGGTATGGCAATGAATGGCTTGCGCCCGGTGGTTGAGATGCAGTTTTGCGGGTTTGTTTACCCCGCGATGAACCAGATTATTTCGCATGCAGCCAGGTTGCACAACCGCAGCCGCGGACGCTACAAAACCCCCATGGTCATCAGGTTTCCTTATGGCGGTGGCATCAATGCCCTCGAGCACCATTCCGAAAGCATGGAAGCCATGTATGGTCATATCCCGGGATTGAAGGTGGTGATTCCCAGTACCCCTTACGATACCAAGGGGCTTCTGATCTCGGCAATCGAAAGCGACGATACTGTGATTTTCATGGAACCCAAACGTATTTATCGCGCTATTAAACAGGAGGTTCCTGAAGAAAAATACTCCATTCCCCTTGGTAAAGCCAAAATTTTGTCGGAAGGAACCGACGTAACACTGGTTGCCTATGGCGCCATGATTCGCGAAGCTCAAAAGGCAGTGGCCATGGCCAAAAAGGATGGTATTTCGGTAGAACTGATCGATCTGCGGACGATTTATCCTCTTGATAAGCAAACAGTGGTTGAATCGGTTAAAAAAACAGGCAGAATGGTAGTGGTTCATGAAGGTCCGAACACCTTCGGGGTTGGTGCCGAGCTCACTGCCATCGTGAACGAGAACGCCTTCCTTAACCAGGAGGCACCGGTGGTGAGGGTCACTGGCTTCGATACCATAGTACCGCTGCCCCGAGGTGAACATCATTACATCATCAGCCCCGAGAAAATCTATTATGGTATTCAGAAATCGGTGAAATTCTGATGGTTGTATTCCGGGTGCGGGGCATTGTAGCTGTGCAACCGGGATTTTAAAAATTGAAGACGGAATAAGAAATAAACATCCGAAAGAAAATGAGATACATATTTAACTTTCCCGACATCGGCGAAGGGCTTGATGAAGGAACCATCGCCGAATGGTATGTGCAGAAAGGACAGAAGATAGAATCGGGTCAGCCTTTGGTGAACATGGAGACCGACAAGGTGGTGACCGATATACCCTCCCCGAAATCAGGAGTGATTGCCGCTGTTTATGGCAAAGTGGGAGAGACAATTCATGTGGGTTCTCCTCTGGTTGAGATTGAAATAGAAGGTGTTGATGGTGCTGCTGCTCAGCAGGAGGCGCTCAAAACCGAGCCAGTGGCCGAGGAGGGAGCCGGCGTGGTTGGAACCCTCGAAGTAGCCGGTAACAGTGCTTATCTCCCTTCCAGCAACGAAGGACTTGATGCAAAGAGTGAAACCAGGCATGAGGGAAAACCTGCCAAAAAGGCTTTAGCCACTCCGGTAGCCCGTGCTATGGCCCGCGATCTGGGGGTTGACATTAACAAAATTACCGGAACCGGTCCAAGCGGCAGGGTGACCACCCACGACATCGAGAAATTCGTGAGCAAGGCTCAAAAAGCTTCTCCGCCCGACGCTTCGATACCTCAAGGGATTGAAGAGGGTCCCAGGGTAGAATATGAAAACCTGAGCCAGATACGAAAGACCATCGCCAAAAACATGGTTCAGTCTAAGCACAATGCTGCTCACATGACTGTGTTCGACGAGGTGGAGGTTTCAGAACTGATGCGAATCCGCGAAAAATACAAGCCGCTACTTGCTGCCGATGGCATCAAACTGAGCTATCTCCCCTTTGTGCTCAAGGCTGTAGCCATGGCTTTGAAGCACCACAAAACCCTCAATTCACAAATGGATCTCGACAACAACCGGATGATATACAAGAAATATTACAACATCGGGATTGCTGTTGATACTGAAGACGGGTTGGTTGTTCCGGTTATTCGTGATGTCGATCGGTTGTCGATAAGCCAGATTGCCTCCAGGTTGAATGATATATCGGAAAAGGCCCGCAACCGTAAGCTTACCCTCGACGATATGAAGGATGGAACATTCACTGTAACCAACTATGGGAGCATAGGCGGCCAGTTTGCAGTTCCGGTAATCAATTACCCGCAAGCCGCTATTCTTGGTATAGGCCGGATGGTTACCAAGCCGGTGGTAAAGGGCGATGATTTGGTGAAGGGTAGCGTGATGCCGCTGTCGTTGTCGGTCGATCACCGCATTGTTGACGGTGGCGAGGTTGCCCGGTTCCTCAACAGGGTGATGGCTTTTATCGACGATCCTGTTTCGTTGATTATGTAGCAACTGTTGAACGGTTATATAAATTGCCGAACGGGTTGTTTTTTTAAGAGTAAATTTGTTTAAGAAATTGTAAACCATATGAAATACGATATTATCATCGTTGGAGCCGGTCCCGCCGGTTATGTGGCAGCCATCAGAGCTGGTCAGCTGGGTCTGAAGGTGGCGCTTGTTGAGAAATCGGCAGTGGGGGGAATGTGTTTAAATTGGGGGTGTATCCCGTCGAAGGCCTTGATAGAGAGTGCAAAATTGTATAAACGGATCAAAAACGATGCCGCCACTTTCGGAATCGAGGGGATCGACAAAATGAAGCTTAGTTTTAACTGGAAACAGGCTACCGAGCGTGCCTCTCAAATAGTAAAGAGGCTTACCAACGGGGTGAGTTTCCTGCTAAAAAAGAATGGAGTTGAGGTGATTCAGGGCAAAGCCCGGATTACTTCGGCCACCACCGTTACGGTAGAAAACAGGAGCCTCGAAGCCAATCACATCATTCTGGCTACAGGTTCCTATCACGAACCGCTTAAAGCCAAGTTGCCGTCGGAGAAGGTGGTGGAACTCAACCGTTTTTTTGCTCTCGACGAATTGCCTAAAAGCATTGTGGTGGTTGGCGAAAGTTCCATAGCCGTTGAACTGGCCCAGTTTTTCGCGCTGATCGACCGCAATGTAACACTGGCTGTACCCGGCGAGCGAATCATGCCTCTGGCCGATGAGTATCTGGCCAATTACATGACAGGTAAACTGAAGAAGGACAAAATCAACCTGATTTTTAACGTAGGCGATGCCTCTGATGAGAGCCGGTTTGAGGGTGATGAGTTGGTAATTGGAAGCCATCGTGTGAAATGCGATCTGGTAATCAACAGCAAGAGTCGGAAAGGTGTGGTTCCGGAAATGGATGTTGATGTCAGGGTTTCCAATGGGTTTGTTGTTACCGATGAGCATTTCCGTACCAGCGTCCAGGGCGTTTTCGCCATCGGCGATGTTAACGGATTGAGCATGTTTGCTCATGTGGGGTCTGCGCAGGGGTTGCACGTGGTGAACTATATTAAAGGGATCAGGGAGCCATTGGATATGAATGCTATTCCGATGAATATGTACTCCGATCCTGAGATAGCACAAATTGGTCGCACCGAGGCTCAATTGCGTGAAGAGGAGATTGCATACAAAGTGAGCGAGTTTCCTCTGTCGGCCAATGGAAAAGCTTTGGCCGAAGGCTATACCGAAGGATTTGTGAGGATGCTCTCGGAAGAAAAATACGGACAGGTGCTTGGCGTGCAGATCGCAGCACCCAATGCTACCGATATGATTGCTGAGGCAGCCGCCTTTATGTCGGTTGAATCAACTATCTACGATGTTGCCAAAACGGTTCATGCTCACCCTACCATCTCGGAGGTGTTCATGGAGGCCGGTTTTGGAGCGGTGGACAAGCCCATCCACATGTAAACGAAACGGCGGGATACTGCCGTCATTGGGGGTTTTAAACAGAAAGCTGCTACCTTAGGGGGCAGCTTTCGATCTTTTTTAGGGGTTTATTTGAGAAAAAATCGAAAAAAGTGATGAAAAAGCAAAAAAAAGAGGTATCTTTGTGGGAAAATAAGGAAATATGATTTGTGAATTTAGTGTCAGGAATTTCCGGTCGGTTAAAAGCCTTCAGACTGTTAGTCTTGAGGCCATGCCGATTAAATCGCGAGATGAGCAAACCGACCACAACAGCGTTGCAGAGGTAACGCGTGGGTTGTCGCTTCTTAGAAGCTGTGGCATTTACGGGGCGAATGGCAGTGGAAAGAGTAATCTGATAAAAGCATTACAGGCAATGCAACGTTTTGTTGCCGAATCGATGAAAGATGAGTATGCTTTGCGATTGGCTTACAATCCTTTTGTGCTTGATCAGTCGTCGGAATCGGAGCCTGTTTTTTTTCAGGTTGTTTTTTGGGTAGAAGGGGTCAGATACCGCTATGGTTTTGAATTGATGTCGGACAGGGTGAAAAGCGAATGGTTGTTTGCTGTTTTGGTGAAGAAGGAGGTTATGCTTTTTACTCGTTTCGATGCGGCGTTTACCCTAAGCCATAAATGGTTTCCTGAGGGGAAGGGTTTGGAGGCAAAAACCAGTCTGACCAATTTGTTTGTTAATGTCGCGGGCAGCTACAACGGGCTTCATGCGCGTAGGGTACGCAATTTCTTTCTTCGCGATCTGTTGGTGAGCGGGGGAGATTCTGATTCGGTTTTGCGTGGTTTCACCGTTGATTATCTTCAGGATGAAGAGTCGAGGCGGAAAATTGTTGATTTTTTAAATCTGGCCGATTTTGGTTTTAAAGACATCAGGCTTAAGCAAACGCGGCTGGTGGATGATGCAGGACGGAGTCTTGGCAGTCTGGTTCAGGAGGGGAGGTTTGTTGATCCTTTGTTGGTTATTACCGAGCGTGACGTTTTTGACGAGCAGGGGAACCGGGTGGCTAGTAGGTCTATGCTGATGGACGAAAACGAGTCGGCTGGTACTGTCAAAATGTTTAATTACAGCGGTGCAGTGCTGAATGCCTTGGAAAGGGGGTCGGTTGTGGTGCTGGATGAGTTTGATTCTAAAATGCACCCCATGCTAACTCTCAGGATGATCGAGATGTTTAATTCTTGTGAGATCAATAAAAGGGGTGCTCAACTTGTTTTTGTTACACACGATACGAACCTCTTAAATGGTAGTCTTTTGCGGCGTGATCAGATTTATTTTGCCGAAAAGAACAGCCGCAATGAAACTTATTTTTATTCGCTTGCCGATTTTAAGGGTGTTAGAAACGATGCTTCTTATGGGAAGGACTATATCAGGGGGAAATATGGCGCGGTTCCTTTTTTGGGGGATTTTTCTGCTTTGTTTGATTCTGATTTTTCAAAGGAGCAGGGTTCAGTATCATGAAAAGGGTTAAGGTGTCTGATGCCGACAAGCCGTGGGCTGTCAGGGCGAAAACGGGTCGTGCCGCGTCGGGTCGTTTTCGTGTTAAGAATTTGTTCAGGATTTTTTGCGAGGGTGAAAATACCGAGCCTCTTTATTTGAAGGGTTTCCCTGTTAATACCGAAACGCACGTGGAGGTTGTCGGGCTGGGGCGGGGCAAATCGGCGTTGGTAAGGGAGGTGATTTCCCGACTTAAAAGAGACGGTATGCTGAGCCGCCAGGAAAACTACGACGCGGATCGGCAGATTTGGGTGGTTTTTGATATGGATTGCCGCGGTGTGGACTCTGATTTTGCTGATTTTGATCAGGCTGTTGCTTTGGCGTCCCAACATGGTTTGAGGGTAGCCTGGTCGAACGATGCTTTTGAATTGTGGTTCGTGCTTCACTACAAATACCTTGATTCTGCTTTGTCGCGCGAGCAGTATTATGAGCTTCTGTCGGGCTATTTATGCCACGATTATAAAAGTGAGGGTAAACGCAAGGATTTTTGCACCGGTCTGTATAAAAGGTTGCTTGCTGATCAAGCTGTCGCAATCAGAAATGCCTCAAAACTTTTCGAATCGTGGCATTCAGGGGTTCCTTTTAGCAAGCGCAATCCATCTACTGCGGTGTTTCATCTGGTTGCCGAACTAAACCGGTGTCTGAAACCTTGAGTGTTGGTTGTAATACAAAAAAATATGTCTGTACCTTTAAATTATTCACTTCCCGATAGCCGCCTGTTAACCAGCCCGCTATTGCCAGCCATGGAGCTTTGGCAGCCCGATCAGGTTTACGTGGTTTTGGGCCGGAGCAACCAGCCAGAGTCATCGGTTTTTATGGATCGGGTTGTGGCTGATGATGTTGTTTTACTAAAAAGGCCATCTGGCGGCGAGTCTGTGGTTCTTACTCCGGCCACTCTTGTGGTGGCTTTTGCCGACAGTTTGGAAAGGTTCCCAGTGGCTCGGCAGTTTTTCGCGTTTTGCAACTCGGTGTTGCTCGATGCTTTTGCAGGTGTTGGTATTGAAGGGCTTTCGCAACGTGGAATCAGCGATATTTCTCAAAACGGGATGAAAATTGTGGGCTCTTCGATGTACAAGGGTTCCGACAGGTTGTTTTATCACGCGGTGATCAACGTTGCTGAGTTGCCTGGAACCATTGCGTGGTACCTGAAACATCCTTCGCGCGAACCCGATTACCGTGTGGGGCGTCGTCATGAGGATTTTATAATTTCGTTGCGCCAGTTGGGTTTCCGGGGTTCGTTCGAGGAGTTGGAAAAGGTGATTGCCGACACCTGGAGGCGAATGACTTTGCCGGCCTAGCCCTGCATGGCTTTGAGGAAGTCGTCTTTGCGGCGCCTGCTGACTTCCAGTTGGGTGCCGTCGTCAAGGGTTACGGTTCCCCCTTCGCCGCGCTTGTACTTGCTGATGTATTTCAGGTTGATGACATCCGATTTGTGGATGCGGAAAAAGCCAAGGGGTTCGAGCAGCTCTTCGTAGTCTTTGAGGGTGCGCGAAACCAGGATTACCTGCCCCTGCCTTAGAAAGAACCGCGTGTAGTTGTTGTCGGACTGGCAGCGGACGATGTCGTCGGGTTTTACAAAATAGATTTCGTCGAGCGAGGGGAGGGCGAGCTTCTCTATTTGTTTGGCGTTTCCTAGAAGTACTTTGATTTTTTGTTGACGGTTTTCATCGGGTTTATGGAGCTTTTCAACAGCAGCCACAAGCAATTCGGGCGAAACGGGTTTGAGCAGGTAATCCACCGCGCTGTAGCGAAACGCGTTGATGGCAAAGGTGTCGTAAGCCGAAACAAAAACCACTCTGAACTGAACCTCCGTGAGTTGCGAAAGAAGATCGAAGCCTGTGCCGTCGGGCATCTGCACGTCGAGGAATACCAGATCGGGCTTGTGCTGTTCGATAAGCCCGAGCCCTTCGGCTACATGGGTGCCCTCTGCGGCAATTTTTATTGATGGACAATGCGTTTGGATCAACTGTCGAAGGTTGGCTCGCGCGGCTGGTTCGTCGTCAATCAGAAGGGTTTTATACATCATTAAATTATCAGGTTGTGTGAGAGTGGTTTATTCTGTCTCGAAGGGCATGGTTATCGCTACATGAGTCCCCGCGCAAGTTCCTTTCTCATTGGTTATGTCTGAAATTTCGGCGGTGTATTGTCCCCCGAACTGACTGCCGAGCAATTGAAGCCGTTCGGAGGTGAGTTGCATCCCGAGCGATTGGCGGTGCGTTGGCTTGGTTTCTATCTCGGCCGACCTGGTTCGGCCAATGCCGTTGTCGGTAACGGAAACCATCATGGTATCCTGCCTTTGTTCAAAGGATATGACTACCAGACCGTGATGGTTGGAATGTGCAATGCCATGTAGCAGAGCGTTTTCGACAAATGGTTGGACAAGCATCGGGGGGATGTAGGTGTTGTCGGGGTCGAGGGTTTCATCGCTTTCGAGTATGAAAGTGAATTTTTTGTCAAACCGCATCTGCTCTATTTCGAGATAGAGTTGCAGGGTGCGTATTTCATCAGCAAGGCTTGTAAGGGTTTTTCGGGAGTTTTCGAGAATCAGCCGGATGAGTTCGGCAAATTTGGTGAGGAAGGTTTGTGCCGTGCGGCTGTTGTTTTCGGCAATGAAACTGTTGATGGAGTTCAGCGAGTTGAAGATGAAGTGTGGGCTCATTTGCGAACGCAGCAGACGCTGTTCGATCTCGAGGTTGAGTTTTTCGAGTTCGTTTTTGATGTTTTTTTGTTTCAGGCGGAAGCGGGTGTAGGCCAGCCAACCAGCCAGCAACAGCGATATTGCAATCAGCAGGGTATAAAGGAACAGATTCTTGTGGCGTTCAACCTCCAGCATCTGTATGGCTTTTTCCTGGGTGAGGAGCTTTATTTCGTTCTCTTTCTTATCGGTTTCGTATTCGGTTCGCAGGATGGCCATCTCCTTGCGGCTGTTTTGGTTGAACAGGCTGTCGCGGGCAGCGGTGTAATCGTGAAAAGTGGACAAGGCCTCCTTGTATTGCCCCTGCTTCTGGTGATAACGGTAGAGGTTCAGACTGGCATCGCGTTTGAGTACAAGGTCGTTTTGTTGCCTGGCCAGAGCAGCTCCGGTTGATAGATGCTGGAAAGCTGTGGCGTCGTTGTTGAGCATCATCAGGGCTTCGCCAAGCCTGATATGCGACATGGCCAGTCCAAAAGGGTATTGAATGGCCTGGCTTAACCCGAGGGCATGCTGGAAATTTTTTCGGGCACTGTCGTATTCTTTTCGCGCCAGATACACATCACCAATATTGATATAGGAGTTCATAGAGGTCATTCGCATGCCACGCTTGAGGCTGATTTTGAGCGATTCGAAGTAGTTTGCCAGGGCTTTATCGGGCTTGCCTGTCTCTTTCAGCAATTCTCCGGCATTGTTGAGCAGCACGGCCATGCGAGTCGAGTCGCCCTGCTTGCGAAGCATCGCCAGGGCTTTTTGATAGTGCTCGAGTGCCACGTCGTATTGCTTCCAATCGTAATACACGATTCCTATGTTGTTGGTGGTCAAAACCATTCCAACTGTATCGTGGCAGGCCGATGCTATTTTATACGATTCTTTGTAGTATTGAATGGCCAGCTTGTAGTTCCCCTCAAGTTTGGCCAGTATTCCTAAATTGTTTATTACCTGAATGATACCGGTTGTGTCGTGCAGTTGATTTAAGATCGAGAATGAAGAATCGTAGTAAAAGCGAGCACTGTCGAAATTGCTGGTATTTGAATAGGCATTGCCTATCATATTGAGCGACATCGCTTCGCCCAGGTGGTTAGGAATGGCTTTGGCTGCCGCCAGCGCTTTTTTTCCATAATTAAGTGCCTGAGCTGTGTTGAATCGTACTGTCTGTTCCGAAAGCTTCAGGTAGTTTTTCATCCGTGAATCGTTGGGCAGTTGATCGCCTCGCGGGCTTTCCATCAGGGATTGGATCGAGTCAATCGCTTTTTTTTGAGCGGTGCCGGGTGTAACCACAGCCATGCACAGCAAAAGCAACAGTTCAGTGTAGTAATTTTTTAGTGCCATAGTCTCATTCAATTCAACCAGTAACCTGTCGTATGCCGCCGTTGGCTCATTGGGGCTTGTGCCAGGGTGGGCAAGGCGGTATTTTTGACCCGAATCAAAGATACAAAGCTTTTTGATTTGCCAAAAAAACCTGATTGAGTTTTGAAACTAATAATTGTATAACCATGATGAGAACTTTTACACAACCTTTTGGATGGATGGTTGCCGCGCTCCTTTTGACCTGTCTTGGTTTCTTTCCCGTCGGTTTGACGGCTCAAAGCGGCGAGACTGTCAATCTCGGACTTTACGGTGGCCCGGGCATCGATCTGACCTACAGCCCTACAACCGAGCGGCTTTTCACCGCGGTGAACACACCCGCATCGGTGTTTTATACCGACGATGACGGAGCTACCTGGACCCAGCCTTTCCCAAACGACTCGCTCGAATACCAGGGTGCGCAGCGCGGATGGGGCGGCGGAGCCCGTCGCATCTACACCAACTACCGTGGCTGGGTGGGGCTCAACACTGCCCAGCAGGGTGGCACCCTCACCGCTGCTGTGATCAGCTACTCCGATGGCGACAGCGGCACCTTCCAAACCGCTGTTGACCCCTGGATGCTGAAACAAATTGACATGTCGTATTTTGCCTCAGTGACCGCCGCCGGTCTGTCTGATCACTATTTTTATGTGGGGATGGACAAATTCCTCCTCCGATTCAACGATACGACTACTTTTGGATCGTATCGTATTGTAGCCAAAACCGACACCATCCCCCTCATCGGGATGAATTACAGCATCCGAAGCCTGGCCGTGGCCAATCATGTTACTGGCTATCCGGTCTTCATGGTTCTGGGCCAGGGTAGTTCGACCAGCCTTTACAGGTACGACACCCATGCCGGATTTCAGCCATTGGCTCCCATTGCCGTTTTATCACACGAAATTGAAGGTATATTTACCCATCCGGCTCAAATCACCGGCGATACCCTGTTTGCCACCATCAAGATGACAATTTCTCAGAACCGAAGGGTTTTCAGCAGTTATGACGGGGGGGGCAGTTGGACTGAGATCACTCCGGCCACAGGGACCAACTGGGCGCTTCACAGTGCCGATTTCGATTCTACATGGATCAGCATGATGCCCGCCTCGAACGGCCTTCGCCTTTCGTTCCCGGGTGGTGGCATGAGCGACGATTTGGGGGCTAACTGGACTGATCACGTGCTTCCCGACAACAGCATGGCTACCAAACCTTCCGACATCAACTTCACGGTAGGAGCCTATGGGTTGGGAGTGGCCACCAGCAGCACGGGTCCCAACGGCCCATACTCCATTGCCGACAACGAGGGGATGGCCGCAGTGGCCATCAGCAAGATAGCTCACCACTCTTCAGGCATTTACTACGTGGCTACCAACGCAGGCCTTGGTTATACCACAGCCTATTTTTCTACAACGGTTACCGGAGTTGACAGATGGCGCGCGCCGTATGGCGAATTTCCGGTTGAATATTCATCACCTCCTGGTCAAGTGGTTGGTGGCGACATGGGCGTGACGGCCGTGGCCGTTGATCCCAACGACAGCCAGCACGTGGTGGTAGGCCATGCCGGTGGGTTTGAACTCACAACCACCGGTTACTCAGGATTTAGCTCGAAAGTACCTTCAAATTGGAATGCCCCTGCCCCTGCCAATTTCGATGCTGCCGTGCGTGATGTGAAATTTGTTTCGAGTCAGATTTTGGTTGCTGTCAGTGGTGCTGGCCTCAACGTTCTGCAATTTCCTACCCGTACGTATGGCAATATCTGGCGAAGTTCCGATGGCGGAGCCTCCTGGACCAAAGTTACCCCTGCCGGGTTTTTCCAGGGAAATTCTGTCGTAGTGGGGACGGCTCATGGCGATACGGTGATCTATGCCAGCTGTGGCCGATGGGATGACATCCCTGCCAGAGTCACGGGGCAACTGTGGAAAAGTACCGATTTGGGATTAACCTGGACCTATGTAAACGATGGACCCACCGGACAGTCGGCATCGGCTACATTAAAAATGCCTATTTTCGACCTGGATATCGACCCTCGGGGAAACGACACACTTTACCTTGCTTCGGGCGAAAACCTCGATTACGCCTGGGTGCGAAGCACCGATGGCGGAGTAACCTATAACTATTTGCCGGTAACCCCACACGGAGCCATTTCGTCGGTGCTGGTAAACGCCCTCAATCCTGACGTGATCAGTTGTGGAGCCCGTCGCAACGTGTTCCGGCACAACACCATCACCGGCATCACCCTCACCACCTTCAACGGGCTGCCCGGAGAATTCGTTCCCGATCTCGAAAACGGATCAACCCTGCTGGGGACTTCCACGGGCTTCTACAAATTGATAGAAGATTTCGGCGGAACGTCAACCACATGGAATGGCACGGGCGACTGGTCGGAATTCCCCAACTGGTCAGATGGCGGTCCCGGCTACCTCGCCAATGCCATCGTGGCCAGTGGTGCATTGAACATTGATGTGTCAACCGAGATCAATGCCCTGAACGTGAACGCCGGAGCAGCAGTCACCCTGCCCGATGGCAACCACCTGGTGCTTAACGATTCACTTTACATCAGTTGCGGTGCAACGGGCAGCGGATCGTTTATCGACAACACCACCGACGACCGCCTCCTTCCTGCCAGTGTTGACAGCTACCTCACTGCCGGTCAATGGCATTATGTGGCTTCACCGGTTACAGGAGCCCGCAGCGCATCGCTCTATTTCGGGGGTGGCTCCACCTCGTGGCTCAAAACCTTCGACGAGGCTGCCAACGATTGGACCTACCTCTCGGCACTCGACCTTACCATGACGCCCGGACAGGGCTATGCTGTGTGGGTAGAGGCTGGCAAAAGCAACGAAACAGCTTGCTACCGTGGCAGCCTCACCAAGAGCGACGTGTTGGTGCCCCTCTCGTTTACCGATGCTTCCAAAGGGTGGAACCTCATTGGCAACCCGTTTGCCAGCGCCATCAACTGGGGAAGCGGCTCATGGGTGCGAACCAACACCACCGGCATTGCCTATGTGTGGGACAATGGAAGCTACCTTGCCTCGAACGTGGTGGGTGCCGGTGGCCTCACCGATGGGCTTATCCCTGCCGGCCAGGCCTTTTTCGTTCGGTCAACGGCCTCGTCGGCCTCTGTCACCATCCCTGCCGATGCCCGGGAACATCAGGGCGACGGAATCTACAAGATGGCAAACGCCCATTCTACGATCCTCAACGCCACGTTGAGCGGCGACAAGCTGTCGGAAACCACCACCATCGGCTTCTGGCCTGGTGCCACCGAAGCCTTCGATCCGTCGCTCGATGCCCTCAGGCTCGCGGGTTCATCAGAAGCCCCTTCGCTGTTCACGCGCCTCGAGGCCAACGATCTGGCCATTAATTTCCAGCCCGAGCTGGCCGATTCGGCCACCATTGAGCTGTGGGTTAAACTGCCTGCTGACGGCCAATACACCCTGAGTTTTGAAGGGGTGGAGACCTTTGGCAACCGACGCATTGAACTCACCGACAAAGTGGCCGGAAGCACCACGCGGGTGGAACCCGCCACTGTGTATCCTTTCTCGGGAATGGCTGGTGAGGCCGTCGGGCGGTTTGATTTGAAATTTGGCACCATCGGAACTGCAACAGGCCCGGAACTGTCGGGGCAGAATGCTCCCGTGGTTCAAGTGAGCAACCATCAACTCATCATCAATTGGAAAAGCCTGCCTGAGGGCGCTGTACACGCTGAATTGTTTAACAGCGCGGGCCAACTAACGTCAGCAACCACAATGCCAGCATCCACCCGTCAGCAATGGAACCCGGGGAGCAGCATAAGCGGTATGGCCATCGTGCGGCTTAACACAGGTAAGAAAGTGTATCATGTAAAAATAATCCTTTAAAAAACTGAACCATGAAAAAGAAAATAATTGCATCCGTGCTGTTGGCCTTCCTGTTTTTTAGCACCGAAGGGGTGATTGCCCAGCCACCTCCCGAGCCGGGAGGAGCTCCGGGAGGCGAGACCCCGCTGGGTGGCGGTGCTGCCCCGGTGGGTTCAGGGGCTCTCTTGCTGGTGTTGCTTTCAGCAGCCTACGGCGTCGGGAAATGGAAAAGAAGTTCTGAATAGAGATCAGATCGAATAACACCTCCGCAATGTGTGTTAAACAAACCCCGGAGATGGCGGGATGCCATCACGGGGTTTTTAACATTGCACCGCGAAACAGTAAGGATTGTGCGTAATAATTTAGCGCATTGTTGTGAATTGAACTTACCGGAAACAAAGCAGGCTCCATCCTTGGATGGAGCCTGCTCATTCCAGAGGTCTTGTTTTACCTGTAAATCACAATCTTCCTCGATAGCGACGACTGGCTGTCGTAAACCGTCAGCACGTACATCCCTTCGGGCTGATCGCTGAGGTTGAGCGTGTAAAGGGTTCGACCGTCAACCGGCACGTTTTGCTTGTCGTAAACCACTTTTCCCAGGGTGTTTACCACTTTCAGGTTGAGATTCAGGGGGCGGGTAGCATCCAATTGCAAATGGAAGATCCCCTGGCCAGGATTGGGAAAGATGCTTACCGACATCACACCTGAAAAATCGGCGATGCCCGTGCAGTCTTTGAAGGTAACCATCACCTGGTCGGTACCGGTGCAATTGTTCTCGCTGGTGGCGCTTAGGGTGAACACTACCGATCCGTTGCCCACGCCTGCCGAATCGATGGCTATTGCTGAAGTGGTGGCACCTCCCGGCTCCCATCGGTAGCTCACAGCGTCGGGCGTGGTACCGTCGAGGGTAAGCACCAGGTTGGAACACAACACGGTGTCGGCTCCCAGCGCGGGTTGGGGTACACTCCATACCGTGATGGATTGCCGCGACATTCCTTCGCATCCATTAACCGGGGGTATGGTGTAGGTGATGAGGTGCTCGCCCTGGCCAGCAACTGTTGGATCGAACATCCCGGCTGCCACACCATCGCCCGAATAGGTTCCACCATCGGGAAGCCCACCGGTGAGCGTTATGGGGGAATTGTTGGCACAAAGTGGCGAGAACGGGTTCAACGAGGTGGTGGGTGACTGGTTGACCACGAGGGATGCGGTAGCGCTGTCGGAGCAGTTTTCGGCGTTGATGTAGGTGTAGGTAATCTTGTGTTCGCCCACACCGGCTGCCGACGGATCGAACACGCCATTGCTCACGCCGTTGCCCTGCCAGGTTCCCCCTTCGGGCAATCCGCCTGTGAGTTCAAAAGGGGCGTAGGCACTGCACGCGGTGTCGAACGGGGCCAGGGTGGCGCTGGGTTTGGGATGAATGGTAAGTGCCACCGGAGTTCCGGGACTGGTGCAATTGCCCACGGTTTGTGTGGCGTAGTAGGTGAAGGTTCCAGGCAGTGTATTGGCTGGAACAAACTGGTTTCCTGAGGCTACAAACTGAGTGAGCGAACTGTTGAAATACCATTTCACGTCGGTTCCACTGGCGTTTAGTGCCGGATTGGGGAGTCCCTGACAAACCTGTGCATCGGTGCCCTGAGGTGCTTCGGGCTGATCGGTGGCTGTGATGTAGGCCGTTTGGGTTACGGTGTTGGTTCCAAACGAGTTGGTTACTTGCAGCGTCACGTCAAACGATCCGGCGGTGGCGTAATTGATCCCCGATGGGTTTTGTTCGGTTGAGGTAGCAGGTTGTCCGCCTGCGAAGGTCCAAAGCCACGAGGTGGGATTTCCGGCCGATTGGTCGGTGAAGTTCACGTCCGTTCCCGAGCAGATGGCGGTGGAGTTGGCGGCAAAGGCCGCGTAAGGTGCCGTGTTGATTACATAGAAAATCTGTGAGCGTTTGTGTACGGGGGTCCCGTTGGGTCCACGCCCTGTAACAGTAAGGTTGTAAGCACCAGCCGGAACGGTACCCACAGTGGTAACTTTCAGGATTACGGAGTCGGGGTAGGCGTTCAGGGTATTGCCATTTGGAAACACGAACTCGAAGCTGCCCTGGCCGGGAGCCGGGTTTACTTCGGCTGAAAATTCAACAGTGTTGTCGTAGAGTTTCACCGAGGGCACGGTCACCACCACGTCGAGGCTGTCGGTCAGGGTGTCGCTGCCGGCTACATGCATTCGCATGGCGTAGTCGGGGAAATAGGCGGTATAAGAGCCAAAGTTGTTGTCGCGAAAATCGGTCCAGGCCAGCATCGCGGTCACGTCGTTGGCTGCCACGCCGTTGTAATCGCCAAGATACATGGGCGTTCCGCCTCCGCCGCACGACGTGCAGTTAATCTTCATCTTTTTTGTGCTGATCTGTTGGTTGGGGGCAAAACTGACCCCGTCGTCGCTGTAGGTAGCATAGATCAGGGCGCTGTCGCTGGTGGGAGTATCGCGGGTGTCCATCCACGATATGTAGAGGCGGCCGGTATTTTTCTCGCACCAAATGGCAGGGAACCAGTTGTGGTTGTTTTGCGAGTTGGGGTCGTCGTTCACCACCACTGCCGGCGACCATGTGGTTCCGTTGTTATCGCTGTAGCGACAGAAGATGTCGGGCTTGTTTCCGTTGCCTGTCGGGTTGTTTGAAGCGTAAACCAGATACAGTCTGCCTCTGTGAGGGCCAAAGCTGTTGTCGGCTGCGATGTTGGGATAAGGGCGGGTTCGCATGTTGAGCACGGCATTGCGGCCATTCACCTGCGATCCCACAGTGTTGGCAAATTGCTGGGTTGAGCGTTGCTGGAAGGTAGCACCGCCATCGTTCGACTCGAAAAAGGTGTAAACCGATGCAAAGGAGCTTCCCGAATTGGTTACGATGTATTGAGCTCCCCCCTGAATGTTGCCTTTGGGACCGATGCAAACCGACATCCCCGGGAGGGTCTGTGGGCTCAGGTTGGGGGAGTTTTGCCACGATACGCCCAGGTTGCTGCTTCTTGAAACGGAGCCTCCACTGTTGGCTGTCATGGTTCCCGTGAGGGTGTTGGAGTATGGGCCGGCAGTTTGGTCGGCGGCCAGCCAGTTTTTGTCAACACCCGGGTTGGCATTTACTGGTGCCGACCATGTTTGGCCGTTGTTGGCACTCATGGCCACTTTCACCCCCTGGATGCTGGCCGATCCGTACATATTTTGGTAGGCCAGGTTGCCGGCACTGTCGTAAACCACCACCACATCGCCGCGCATGCCGCTCCAGGTGGGGTTGCCGGCTGTCCAGTTGTGACCGTCGAGGGTGTAGTAGCCCCGTCCGCCTGCACTTCCGGTTGAGTTCCACACCGCGTAGTATTGCGTGGGGTTGAGCGGGTTGTTGGCAATGCTGCACTCAGCAAAGTCAACACCCAGCTTGAAATTGTCGTAATCGCCAATGGTGATCACGTTCGAGAGCACCGCGTCGCCATCCGGCGGAGTGTAATCGGGTTTCATCACCATGGGGTCGCGGTGGATGTCCTCATCTTTGGTGGCTGGTTGAGCCGTTGCCACCGCGGTCAGCAACAGCATGACCGCCAGCATCCACATTCGCGTGGATAAGGGTTGTAGTAAATGTTTCATCATCACGTAGGTTAGATTTGAAATTTCAATATCTACAAAGATAAGTCATTGACGAGTAGAATGGTTCAACCGGCTTTTGTTAACGATTTGTTAGCAAACCGAAAATTGGCTTCGATGCTTGCCCTTTTGGGCGTTTGGCATCGGAGTGGGACTTGTCCAAAACCACAAAGCTAACTGTTTTAACAAGTTTGAGCGGCTCTGTTTGGTGCCAGGCCGTGGCGGCTTTATGGTTGGTGTACTTGGGTTTGTGAGTGGTTCCTTATCTCATGTTTATCCCAGAAGGGTGTTGAAGGGTTATCTTGTTTGTGTTGATTGTGTTAGAGTATTGTTTTTCAGTCGTTTATTTTGTTTAAGCATCGTTTAGGTTGTTTTAACGCTGGTTTTGCTGTTGAATCATCCATTCTTTGAACGTTAAAAGAGATTTGGTAAAAGTAAATGCTTACATTTTCTTTCGTGAAACTGGTTTTGTGAGATTGGGAGGGGCGAGTGTTTTGTTTAAAACCCATTCGGGTGAATAACAGCGGCCGATGTTTTTTATCGTGCATCCACTTTTTTTGTTTGATCAGGTATCTGGTTGATCGTGGTTTCAAACCACGGTGTTTGACGGGTCTTCTCTTTCCCCCGATGCTTTATCTTGTCTTATCAATCCGGTTGCCCGAATGGTTTTCTATAGCCGTACAATCATTCAGGGTGGCTGGTGGTGAAAGGGGGTGGGCTGTTGGTAGTAATTTTGTGGATATCAGAAAGGTGTATTGCGTTGAATCGTGCAAAGGGAACGAAATGCCACAAAACAAAAAAAGCCGCCTCGAAAGGCGGCTTGAAGTAGCCCGTAGGGGAATCGAACCCCTGTTACCAGGATGAAAACCTGACGTCCTAACCCCTAGACGAACGGGCCATTTTTTAAAGAACTTCCGTGTGGTTAACGGGTGTGCAAAAGTACTTCTTTTTCGTGAACTGCCAAATTTTTTCAGTAAAAAAGTGAAATATTTTTTACAAAAGGGAGTCGGCCAGAGTTAGGTTCGTTGATTTTGAAATGTTTATAGGTTTGTAGATTTCATATGATGAGCAAGGATTTTTCAAATGGAAGTTGTTGGTGGTGTTCTGTTGTTAGCGTCCTGGGAATATCAATCCTGTTTTTTTGGTTTTGGCCAGGCGGAATCCTATGCTGCTGCAACCGCTTGATTTGTCGAAGTAGCCACGGGTTTTAGGAGAGCAGTTCAGCTCATTGTCAAACCAGCTTCCGCCTCTGATTACCCGGGCGTTTCCTTGTTTAAACTCGGGTTTCTGACCGGGGTAGCTTTTGTATTCATCCAGACACCATTCCCACACGTTGCCCACCATCGATGTAACTTTTTGTACTTCTTCTGTTTTGGTGTCGCGCATCCGGCTGCGGCTTATGTTATGGGCAGATACTGCCTGCTCGTCTTTGGCTGCAAATTCCCATTCGGCCTCCGAGGGCAGGCGGTAGGTTTCGCTGGTTATTTGGTTGAGTCTGCGAATAAATTCCATGGCGTCGTCCCACGAAACGTTTTCAACAGGAAGGTTGTCGTTGGGTGCAGCTTCTCCTGTGAAGGCGCTGGGATTGTAGCCCATCACCAGTTTCCAGAGTTTTTGCGAAACTTCCCATTTGCCAATATAGTATGGCTCGACGGTGACCTGATGAGCCGGGCGGGCATTGGTCTCTCCATTGTCGTCGCCCATGGTGAAGGTTCCTCCTTCCAATTCGTTCATTGGGTATTCAAAGTGTTTGAGTACTTCGCTTTTACTCACAGTTGTTTGAATTGCCTGACACTTGGCAGAACTCATGCTCATGAGCCATAAAACATTTAAAGCCACCATGCTCAAAAAAAATTTCTTCATTTTCTTCACAATTTTTGGTTTAGAATACATCGGGCAACCTGTTCAATTGCCCGATGCAAATCTAAAACTTTTGTATTAATAACCAATCAACTGACCCGTTGGTATGAAATATTTGAATTGTTGCTCGTCCCGCGATGTCTGGCAACCTCTTCCCGCTCGGATGCTTCCTCTGGTCTGATCGGTCAGCAAATGTTGCTGCAATTTTTCGTTTCATAGGGCTGACGTGGAGTTCAGGGCATTTTGTGCTACCTTTGTGTATTCAATCAACCCACACCTGGTGGCTTCAAACCTGATATGTATCGAAATTGGCTGCAGGTGCGCTTTTTTTGAGTTTGGGTTGTTTGATTACCTCACCAATTAAGTTTTCATCATGGAGATTCCTATTCTTAAAAGCATCGTGATATTGTTTGCGCTGGCCGTTGTCGTGGTTTTTATCAGCAAGAGGCTTCGTTTTCCTGCCATGATTGGCTATTTGGTTACCGGGGTTTTGGCTGGTCCTCACGGACTTGGTTTGGTTACCAACCTGCACGATATAGAAGTTTTAGCCGAGATTGGCATCATCTTGCTCTTGTTCTCCATTGGCATTGAATTCTCGTTGCAGAAGCTCATGCGCATCAAGTTGCTGGTTTTTGGAGGTGGTTTTTTCCAGGTGGCTGTGTCGGTAGTTGTTATTTATTTGATTTCGGGGTGGTTTGGTGTTTCTGGCAGCGAAGCCTGGTTTCTTGGAATGTTGGTAGCGCTTAGCAGCACGGCATTGGTTTTAAAAGTGATTCAGGACAACGGCACAGTTGACAGTCCGCGGGGGCGTACCTCGTTGGCAATGCTTATTTTTCAGGATCTGGCAATAGTGCCCATGATTTTGTTTCTGCCCATGCTTGCCGGAACAGGTTCGGGATCGTTTGCCGATGTGATGTTGCTTGTTTTAAAGATGGTGGCAGTGGTGGTGGTGTTGTTTGTGGGTGCGCGTAAAATTGTTCCTTATACACTTCACCAGATTGCCCGAACCCAAAGCAACGACTTGTTTTTGCTCACCATAATCGTGATTGCATTCGCGGTGGCCTGGGTTACTTCACTTGCCGGCTTATCGCTGGCGCTTGGTGCTTTTATGGCAGGTCTCATTATTTCGGAATCGGAATTCGACGAGCATGCCCTTGGCAACATACTGCCCTTCATCAGCGTGTTTACAAGTTTTTTCTTCATCTCGGTAGGTATGATGCTCGATGTCTCTTTTCTGATAGCCAACTTCCCAATGGTGCTGTTAGTTACTTTTATCGTTTTGGTTGTAAAAACGTTAGCAGGATCTATTCCTGTGGTATTGCTGGGATTTCCGCTGCGGGTGGCTGTCATGACGGGGTTAACCATAAGTCAGATTGGCGAATTCTCATTTATCCTCAGTAAAATGGGAATGAAAGAGGGGCTGCTTTCTGCCGGCAATTACCAGTTGTTTTTAAGCGTCTCGGTTCTCACCATGGCTGTTACTCCTTTGCTTATTTTAAAGGCACATACTTTGGCGGGCTATGTGCTGAAGCTGCCCTGGCCACGGCAACTGAAGAATGGATTGAAGCACCAGCCCGATGCTGACAACGTTGATCAACCCTCCGATCATTTGATTGTTATCGGTTACGGCATCAATGGTCATAATGTGGCTCAGGCAGCGCGCCAGGCGTCTATCCCGTTTCGCATCATCGAGATGAATCCGGAAACAGTGAAACAGGAGTCGGCAAAAGGGGTTCCCATCGCTTTTGGCGATGCTACCCAACCTGGTGTTTTAACACATGCAGGGGTTATGAATGCTAGGGTGTTGGTTGTAACCATTGCCCATCCAAATGGCATCAGGATCATTACCAACCTGGCACGACGGATGAACCCACATTTGCACATAATCATCCGCACGCGATTCATTGCCGATATCAAGCCGCTCCTTCAGTCAGGAGCCAACGAGGTTATTCCTGAAGAGTTCGAAACCAGTATCGAGATCTTTAGCAGGGTATTGGCTCATTTCGATGTTGAACACGAGCGAATTAACGAATTGGTGAGGGATATCAGAGCCGATAGTTATCAGATTTTGCGAAACTGATCGTTCATGCTGTTGTTGTTCTCATCACCCTTCCTCTTTTTTTCAATTCTATGCAAATCCAGAAACACTTTTTCACATTGATGCTCTTGGGATTGGTTTTGGCATCGTGCACCACCTCACGGCAGTTCAGTTTCGAGGTGCTGTGGCCACCCAAAATCGATGTACCTTCAGAAGTAAGCCAACTGGCCTTGATCAACAATGCTCTTTTGCCAACCGATACTGCTCCCAATTACTATGGTTTTCAGGGTCAACTCTACCTCGATAACACTCCGGTTGATACGCTGCTTACCCTTTCGGCTCTCGACGGCCTGGCCCAGTCGCTAACTGAATCGGGTCGCTTCGCATTGCATCCCGATCCGTTGATGGTGCCTTTAAGCGATTCCTCAGAACGCAGAAAACCAATGTCGTTCGAGGTGTTGTCGCTTATTGTTCCTGCCCAAACCGATGGTGTGGCTGTGCTTGAAAGCATCGATGCCTACGATCAGGTTGATTACAGCTGGGGTTCGGATGATCGGGTCTATTCCCGACTTACTGTTTTAGC
>JAQVCV010000053.1 GCA_028689615.1 Bacteroidales bacterium
GATTTGCACTGTCCTATCAAAAAGCTAAATCCTTTCTTTCGTTATTATTTATCACTATCGTATCTGTCTGGTCGTCTGTCTTTTTACACTTGTTGCCAACGGCCGAAGCTAAGTGCAGGCGGGCATTTCAAAGCAATTAACATTCAATAAACTGTGATGCTTATTAAGTGTAACACGCTTCAATTCAACACTAATTGCCCGCTTGCATTTAGCTTTTGTTATAAGCATAGTCATTTTTTCTTCATCTAAGTAACAACAAATAAGCTGCAGCACCTTCTAATCGTTTCGGATGTTCAGCCCTTCCAATAATTGAGCCCCCGAAAAGTCCGCTATTGTCATAAACATTCCCTGATGTATCAACTCTGCCAATATAGTCACCTCCGAAAGAACGTGTAAACACCCGCCCATCTGAATTGATACGCCCGACAATTGAGCCTTTAGACAATAATCCGGGGGCATAAACATAGCCATTTGAATCAACACTTCCTTTATAAGTGCCACCAAATGTGCCGGTATAGACATTACCTGAATTGTCAATACGACCTACACAAGAACCTCCAAAATGTTCATTATAAATTAAGCCCATGCTCAATTATCTTGAATAGACCTTATCATAATCAGAGTATTCCTTTGACCCACATTTTGGACAAACAGTACCATTTCCATCTCCGCAATTGCTGCAATATTTTTTGCCACATTTACGGCAAGTATGTACAGGAAAATAGTTCGATGAAGAAGATTTTTCTGCTTTGCGTCCACAATTTGGACAACTACTATAATCGCTCATAATTTTAAAAGTTAAGGTTGAAAATTAAAGTTGTAAGTAAGCATTCGGTGAACCCCGTATTGGACTGTTAAAAAAACTCCCCGATTTTCAGAGAGTCTCTTAAATGTTCATAGAACTATGATAGACTATGATAGGATTGCTAGATTTTCAGAGTTTTTTGCAAGATAATGGTGAGGCAGCAGGTCGTCCAAGTTTTTGGAATAATCACCATCGTAGTCGTGGACATGGTTCAGGAAGTAAACCAACCATTCCCGGAAGTTGACCCCATGAGCCTTGCAGCATCCGAACAGGGTATACATGATGGCCGCATTTTCGGCTGCATCGTGGTTTCCGCAGAACAACCACGATTTTCGTCCGAGTGCCACCGGCCTGATGGCGTTTTCGCCAAGGTTGTTGTCCATCTTCAGCCTGCCGTCCAGGTGGTACCGGGTCAATTTGTGGTACATACCATAGGTGTAGTGGATGGCTTTTCCGATGCGGCCTTTGGGCAAAACCTTCGGGTATTCGCTGACCATCCATTTCTCGAAGGCAACCATAATGGGATAGGAAAGGCGGGAACGAAGTTCGCTTCGCTCTTCAAAGGAAAGGTTTTCCTCATCGGCACGTCTTTCCACGGCATAGAGCAGGCCGATCTGCTCCAGGGCATAGTCCGCCCTGGCTTTGTCTTCCGCCTGGGCCTCGGTAAATCGTCGCCGGCAGTGCGCCCAACACCCGATCGGCAAAACGCCCTTTTTGTTCTCGTACATGTCGTATACCGCGTACCCGTCACTTTGTATCACCCCCTGATAATTCCGGAACAGTTCCAATGCTACTTTCTGTGCTCGCGAACCCTGGTCGTAATGGAAGAAGACCAGGTCTTCTATAACCGCTCGAACCATCCAGAGGTACCCTTTCACCGTCTTATGCTTTTCGTTGTTAATGATCGGGATCGTGGTCTCGTCCGACTGGATGTAATCGGTTTGCAGCACCAGTTCCCTGATCCGGTAATAAGTCGGCCTGAGCAGGTCGGCGACTTCCTGGAACCAGTCGTTGACGGTTGCAGACGGGATACTGATACCCAATTGCTTAAACATTTGCAGTTGGCGGTAGAACGGGAGATGATTGACATATTTGTCAATGGTCAGGTCGGCCAGCAGGCTGGCACCGGCATAACTCCGGGGAATCGGCAAGGCGGGCATGGCTGCCGTAATAACCGGACTGGTAACCTCCTGACTTTTGTCCCTAAGAACAAACTTATGACGGATGATCCGGGTAACAAAAAACGTAGCCGGTTGGCGATCCAGCATCTCGGTGACCTCAGGTTCCAATTCCACCCATACTTCGGGATCAATGGTGTCTTTATCCATTCCTTCAGGATACAGATGAACTTCTTTTCTGGGAAGACTCTCGGGGAGGGGCTTGCGAAGCGGGTGAACCTTAGCTTTCTCCTTCTTCATCAAAGACTTATTTTTGAACTCTTCGATCTCGGCTTGTGCGCTGGTGGCCAGTTCCTTTTCCTCCGGAAGCAGGTCCAGTCCGTCAAAATCCATGATCCTCATCTGAGCATCTTCCTGGATGAACCGTTCGCTGGACTTTCCTCATACCTTACGCTTGAGATACTCAACCTGCTGCTGGAGGGAAAGGATCTGGAGGTCCTTTTCACTGAGTTGATTTTGGAAAGAGGCTCTTTCTTTCTCGAAGTCCTCATACCCTTTAATTTGGCTCTGGAGCCTTGCAGCCTCCCGGAAAAGCCGGTCCCGTTCTTCGAGGATTTCTTGCAGAAAAAGGGTCTCTTCGGTCGTCATTCTTACTTGCTCTTAACGAAGGCAAATATACTGAATGACAATGAATTAAACAATATTTTCTACTATAAAACACCCTCTTTTTTTATCCTTTTCTCCATCTTTTTTTCCGCCGGTGCCCTTCGGATGAAACGCCCCGGACCATCATCATCAGGTCCTGCCAACTGGTATGAAAAGCATTGGTTTCCTCGTCAAAAACCGGCAGCGTGAACGTGCCGGATTCCAGCCTCATATGGTAGATCACCAGTCCGCCACACTCCATATGCAAGACCTTCAAACTCGTACACGACCGGTTGATGAAAATGAACACCTCTCCATCCTGCACGTTGCGCCGCATCTGGTTGGTTACAATACCACTCAGGGTGTAAAAGCTCTTCCGCATGTCAGTTGGGTAGGCATACAGGTAATAGCTCATCGATGCTGTCAGTGCAAACATCCGCTTCAGCGTGCCAGTAACAACAAGGAACGTATCATCTCCAGATCAGCATCTTCGCTAAGTTTGAGCATAACCCCGTTCGGATAGGTGATCTCGAAGAAGGATCCTTTCGTAGTTCCGGCTTCTGGAAACGCGTGTCTGGACATGGATTTTGTTGGGCGCGGATCAAAGCGATCATTTTCAAAAACAAGTGGAACAAATCCTTTTTGACCTGGCAACTTATTTTTCAATTTCCGCTGCCAGTAGAAAAACTTGGCCTCGTTCATTCCCTGGTTTGTACAATAAGAACGGACGGACAACCCCGATTCCAGAAAGTCATCGTAGATCGTCATGAATGCTTGTTCGGTTATCATGGTGCTCTGTCTGATATTGTTTTTGCTTGCCAGACAAAGCTATAGGGCGTATAACATTTTAGAATACGGGGTTGACCGAATGCTTACAGTTGTAATGGTTGGGCATTAACGTTAATTGGAGAAGAATTATCATATTCGATTGATATACTGCCAATAACATACTTTTTTAAGTAACCTTCTAATGTGCTAAATTCGCCACTCCCTAATAGATGCTCCCATAAATCAATACTTACAGTAAGTAACATGCCTTTTGCATAACTTTTTCCACTTGGAGAATAAATAAGTTCATAAATCATCATAGACTTTGGTTTCTTATCCCATCTGAATTCAAATTCCTCCTCTCCTGTGATTTTTCGTAAGAAAAGTGCAGCATCGTTATTGTCTACTGGAGGTATGTTAAAAGGTTCAATGCCCTTAAGTTTATAAGTATAACTACCTAAAAGCAACATGCCTGTAAATTCTTTGTGGCAATTTGGACAAACAACTTTTTCAAGGTCAGTTTGGCAAAAACCACATTGGAACATAACGTTGTGATGTTCATTAACATTACCACAATGATTGCACTTAACAGAAATATCAGTTGGGTCAATTGGGTAACTGCATAAGGGGCAATTTGATGTAGTTTCCATACGAAAAATTTAAAAGGATTTTTTAATATGGTTTCTTGCTCCGTCTTCAGTAATGATAGTAAAAGAACCATCGGAATGATACTCTAACTGCTCAACAGTAGTTTTGTACCTTTTCCCTTCATAAGTGCCTTCAAAACGAATGAATAGTTTTCCAATATGTTCTTCTCCAGTTGCCTGTGGGTTATCAGATGCATAAAGCCTACCACATGCTTCATATTCATCATAACCCAACTTATTGCAATGGATAAAAAGAATTGTCTTGATGGTTTTAGGGAAAGAAAATTCAACAAGAGCGATGCTGGGAAACTTTAACAAAGTTTCTGCTTTTGGTGTCATGTGAATTTTAAGCTGGTTTACTTTGTATGTGCTCATTTTAAATGATTTAAATGTTAATACTTGCGAGTTACTTTGTTCACGCACTTACTTGGTACAGGTCTGTCAGGATGAAAACCTTGGTCACTTGTATAAAGTGTGCAACTTGCTTTTTTGTGGTCGCTTGACCAAACTTTGCAGTGTGAGCAATCGGCACAGCGATCGCCAGATTTAATTGTTGCCATAATTAGATTTCCTTTCTTTTTAAATGATTTGCAATTTTTATAAGAGGTACTATTAGCATTGATTTTGTAAATGCTTTCAATGAGTTACTTTTTGCAATTTGATTGGCTATTGGCGGTGAAATCCAATAATAGAAAGCCACGAACAACTTCCCTAATTTAAAGTTCAACAACCAGTTATCTCTAAAATCCTTAAGTAGAATAACTTCATTGGCATAGGGAGTACCGTAAACAGCCGTTGCTATGAAACAACCTGATTTTTTCTGTTTTGTTTTTTCAAGTTCTTTTGCACATTCAATTCCTAAAGAGCTATCCTCACCTGCTAATTCAATAGCTTTTTGAAAATTCTCTAACGATAATTGTTTACTACCCATAAATGAAGTTCTCGCGAAAATTGCATACCTATAGTAAATTTCCGCTTTTTGTTCATTTGTTTGGGCTAACTCAAGTGCTGTTTCATAGTACTTTTTTGCATTCCCATGCGTTCCTCTTGAATTAATTGGTTTTTGCCAACAACCATAGCACTGAGCTTTTAGAATTGCACTTTCCAACAGAATGATTGGATTTGAGCTTTTCTTTTCTGCTAAATCACATTGTTTAACCATTTTCTCACAGAATAAATCTCTTTTTGAATCATAACCATCTGGCATCATTGGCATTGCGATTGTATTTCCAAAATACTCATCTACTTCTGCTTTGACTTCCTCTAACAAAGCCATTGCAATTTTGTCATTTGAACTTAGTTCCATTGCTTTAAAATTTTAGTTAGACATTATTGAAATTGTACGGTTCTTCCTTGACTTGCTTATAACGGTCAAGTATAAGCGTAGTGCGGGTTTTCAGAGAAATTCACTGTCAACCCGCACTAATGTTTATTAATGGAAAAATGCTTAATTTCTGCAATTCATCCCGCATTACGCTTATACAATGTTGTAGCACGTTTTTCATTTTTCAACTTAGCTCGACATTGCTTTCAAATTCCGCATTGTGTCTGTAGCAATGTCTTTATTATAATTCTTCACAAGACCTGGAAGTCTGAACAGGTCAATCAACCACCAAATAAAAAATCCGCCACCTGTCAACCAAAAAACTACTTGAAGTCCCCATTTTCTTAGGTATCCGTAATGCATTGCTAATACGATTATCAAAAATAGGTAAGCGATACCAAGAGATTTTGCTTTTCTTTTGTATTCTTCGACAAATTCTTCTTGTTTCTGAGCTGGCATTTTCGCCAATTCATTTTTTACCATTGAAGGTAAGTTGTCAGCAATAGATGCTGAAATGTAAAGTTTTGATTCTTGTTCCATTTTAAATCCTTTGATTTGTTAAATCCTACTCGTAAGGTTTTTCGGTAACACCCCGTTTAAATGGTATTCGGCTCCATATTTTTCAATATTTTCATTTTACTTGTCAGTTATAAACTGTCAAAGTAAAAATTTGGTGGTTCTCTTGTCTGTTTGTGTTCCGTCATTTTAAATGTGCTACAACTAGTATATATCCACATAAACTTGTCACTTTTTATAGTTACGTGGTAGGTTAATATTTGCATTCAGTTCACCAGCTATCCGATCCAACGGACTGGTAATTCGCTCTGTGCCCTTTGGGGTGAGGTGCGTATAGATGGTGGTGGTTTTAATGCTGCTGTGGCCCAACAGAGCCTGTATAAATCGAAGGTCGGTGCCGGCTTCCAGCAAATGCGTGGCAAAACTGTGCCGCAGGGTGTGCGGCGTGGCTTTCTTCTCCAAACCGGAAGCTATTACCGCCCGCTTCATAATTTGCCGCACACTGCTTTCGGAGTATGGCTCCCCCTTATACTGTCCCTCAAAAACGTATTTTTCGCTTTGCGTCAGGCTACGGTAGGCTTCCAAACCAGCCATAAGCGACCAGGGAAGCATCACCATACGGTCTTTTTTCCCTTTGCCACCTTTTATGTGTATTTTGTGTTCGGCAAACAGAATATCGGCCCAGGTGAGTGTAACGAGTTCGCCCACACGGATGCCGCTGCCATAGGCAAGCATAATCATCATGGTGTGTTTGGGGTTGCTGATTTGAGCAAAGAGTGAGATGCATTCGGCCTCGGTGAGTACAGCAGGCAGTTTTTGTTCCTTTTTCGGGCGCGGCAATTCAATCTCGAAACGATTCAGATGCAGAACATTGCGGTAATAAAACTGCAGCGAGTTTACCAGCATGTTTCCTGTTGATGGTGATAATCCTTGCTTCATCAGCCCGGCCAGATGGCGTACCACCTCTGCCTGACTTATCTCAGCCGGGTTTCGGAAGTTGTTCGATCGTAAAAACGTAAGCATCGCGTTGCCATAGTTTTTTATCGTGTTGTGGCTCATGTTCATGGCCAGCATGGTATCAGTCAGGGCATCAACGTATGTTTGCCCTTGTTGGGGCGTCATCCTTTGCAGATTCTCCAATGCATTTTCCAGCTTCACCTGTTTCAGGTTGGGTGCATACCGATTGTTCAAATATTTTTCGGGAAGACGGTTGGTTAAGGTCATCCCAAAATTTCGCGAAAACGCTGCCAGGTTTTCCATCGTTGATGGCGAAGCCGGCAGCAGATAGCACTGGTTATCTTTGCTGTAGCGGCTTCCTGCCAACCGTTTCACATGTTGCACCAGTACCGGATGGTTTGGCAGTTTCACCATCATCCGTTTTTTCTCAAGTGAAAAGGCTTCTACCACTATTTCTCCCTGAGGGTGCTGAGTGGTTTCCTCTTCCGTAAATTCGGCGGGGAGCAAGCCTGGCTGACCCAGTATGGCCTCTACCTTGGTTTTGGAGGCAAAATGCCTGTAAACCATATAGGCTTTGTGGGTTGAATTCCAGTAAACCCCCTTGGTCGCTTTGAGTGCCTTGCAGACAGGTTCCTGATAAGGCACTTTCACTACCCAGTATTTACCTGCTGTAAAAAGAAAAACTGCTTTCGCTCCTGCGGGTTCAGGTTTTTCAACCTTATGTTCCCCAACTTCAGGCCGGGGAAGGGCGTTGAGGCCCGGGGCTTCAACTATGGGCGCAGTGTCGTGGCTGATTGTTGAGCCAGGCGCCGGTGCTGGGAGCGTGTCGTCAGTCGTTTTTACTACTTCATGGTCGGGGAAAACCTCCTTTATTTTTCGGTAATTCTCTGCATTGTAATCAAGGTGCCAGCAACGGAGGGTACGGCTCCAAACAGCCCCGATCGTTCGGGCACGCTGCTTCAAGTCCTCATCGAACCCGAAAAACAAGCCTATCCGCCACTTATCGTTGTGATATACCTTTTTAACTGTTACCATGAATTACGAATAGAGGTTAGCAAAGATAACTCATTTTTCAACCACAAACACTTTTTGCTGATTAAACCATCCGGCATTTTGTCGGCAGATCACTCGGCTCATCCTTTGCCAACCGGGATTTCTGTCGGGTCACCCTTGCAATGCTTCATTTTTTAAGATGCGGAGGCAATGAACCACGGGCATCGAAGAGGAGAGGGGTGACTGCGTCGCGGGGAAACGGGCTGAAGATAGCCCCGATAGCTATTGGGTGGGATGAATCCTTGAATCCTCATCCCGAATTCTCGGGACTGTCGCCGCACTCCAGAATCAACCCATCAACCCATCAACAACTCAACAAGCATTCATGAAACCGCCTTACCCACAGACGAATAAAAATCGAACCGGCGGATTATCAATCAGTTTACAACTTGCTTAGAAGGGATTTATAGGAGAAACAAAACAAACAAAACAAACAAAACAAACAAAAGAAAACAAAGCAAAGAGAATGAAACAGCTTCGCCCCGTCAGTTACAGCCATTCTGAACCAACAACTTGTAAAAGAGTCAGATAAGCCACTTTTCGCGTACAAGAAAATTACCTTTGAAACGGGCTGTTTTTTACCCTTTTCATTGCCTCTGATCCCTCCCGGGTTCGATCAGCCACGGCAGAAACCCTTGATTGCAAGGGTCTGGCGAAAGTGTGCTACACCTGCACTCCGAACAGAAACAAAAGTAGGAAAACGAAACTAAAAAATGCAAGAATGAGATGAAATTCTTTTAGAAATAATGCAAGAAGTTGTTGTTGAAGTATTTGGCTTTAGCTTTGGCGTTGGCATTGGCTTTTCAGGCATTGTTCCAGGGGTTAGCTGTTGGCAGTTAGCTATTAGCTGTTAGCTAACGGCTGTTTGCGTGGCCAGCTGCCAGAAGCCAGCAGCCAGCAGCCTTTTGAAAGCGTTGGCTCCCGGGATAGCTATCGGGAGGCTGTGGCGTTGGCTTGCCCTGCATTGTTCCAGAGGTTAGTTGTTAGCTGTTAGCTATTGGCTGTTAGCTATGCCAAAAGCCAAAAGCCCTCGCCTTCTACCTCCCGAGTCTTGTGAACGATGTTCCGAGTCACAGATTCAAGCACTGCAAGTCACAGTTTACCCCTGACAAGCGACATGAGCACCCCTGACAAGTCTCGTGAACGGTGATACAAGTTATTGAATCGGGGACAACAAGTCACAGTTTACCCCTGACAAACGACATGAGCACCCCTGACAAGTCTCGTGAACGGTGATACAAGTCACTGAATCGGGGACAACAAGTCACAGTTTATCCCTGACAGACGACATGAGCACCCCTGACAAGTCTTGTGAATGGTGACACAAGTCACTGAATCGGGGACAACAAGTCACAGTTTACCCCTGACAAACGACGTGAGCACCCCTGACAAGTCTCGTGAACAGTGATACAAGTCACTGAATCGGGGACAACAAGTCACAGTTTACCCCTGACAAACGACGTGAGCACCCCTGACAAGTCTCGTGAGCACCCCTGACAAGTCTTGTGAATGGTGACACAAGTCACTGAATCGGGGACAACAAGTCACAGTTTACCCCTGACAAACGACATGAGCACCCCTGACAAGTCTCGTGAACAGTGATACAAGTCACTGAAATGGGGACAACAAGTCACAGTTTACCCCTGACAAACGACATGAGCACCCCTGACAAGTCTCGTGAACGGTGTTACGAGTCACGATTTGGCTGTTAGCTCTTAGTTTGGCCAATGCCTCCCGATCGCTATTGGGAAAGTCAAAGTCTTTTCAAAACCAACCTTAACCTTGACCTTGACTTCTTGACTCCAACACCCAATTTTCTTTAAGCAATTACTTAAAAAACAGATATAACAGTGAAAATCTGTGCCAGTCAGTGTAGTCAGTGTTCTAACATCTCGCGTCAGCCAGCCAATGCCAAAGCCAAAGCCAGCAGCCTTTTGAAAGCATTGGCATTGGCTTTAGCGTTGGCTTGCCCTGCATTGTTCCAGCGTCCACCTTTTAGTAAGGAGCGTTAACCTTGACTTCTTGACTCCAACACCCAATTTTCTTTAAGCAATTACTTAAAAACCAGATATAACAGTGAAAATCTGTGCCAGTCTGCGTAGTCGGTGTTCTAACATCTCGCGTCAGCCAGCCAAAGCCAAAGCCAAAAGCCAGCAGCCTCCCGATAGCTATCCGGGAGCCAGCAGCGTTTCATTTACTCATGTTAAGCTATTTCCGGAATAGACAACCACCCCCAATATGTTATTTCGTTTTCATTTTGAAATCTATCAGCAGGTCAATGTCGGTTAGTTGGTTTGGGTGAAGCACGTCAACAGCCACCGGGAAGAGTTTGCCTATGGGTTGGGCCGATTGGATGCTTTGGAGCAGGGCGGCACTCAGCGGGAGTGTGTTTACCTGTGGCGCCATTCGCAGGGCGAAATAGAAAGCCACGGTGAAAGAGTTATCGCCAACCGAGAGCCAAAACACGGTTTTCGATCGCGCGGTGGCTTTCATCAGCCACGATTTCCCATCGTTGTAAAAGCGCCATTCACCGGTGAGGCGCCGGGTGGCCATCAGTTGGTTCAGTTCTTCAAACAAGGGGTAATGGTTCCCCAGCACTTTCGCAAGCAGTTCGGGGGTGGGTTCGGTTGCCGGATCGGTTAAAACGGGTTTGTTAGTCATGTCCGCCAGATTTCTCTTCTTGTTCGGTTTCATCGGGGTTTTGTCTCGAGGGGATCATCTGCATCAGCTCTTCGTTTTTTACCAGCGAGATAAACCAGGGGGCCACTTTGGAGGCCGGTTTGCATATTACCGATTGGTCGTAAACCTTCTGGTTCATGAAAGTGCTTCTCGCGAAGGTGTTCACGATAAGCAGAATAACGCTGATGACCAGTGCCCCCTTGAAAATTCCGAAAGCTGCTCCCGCCAGTTTGTTCACGGCTCCCAGTGCTGCCGCGTTGAAAATTTTCTCCAGAATCTTGGCTACCAGGTGAACGCCAACCACTACTGCCAGAAAGGTGATGGCAAAGGCGGCAGTTTTGAGGTACATCCCCTGGAGGTTGAAGTTATCGGTCAGCAGGTCGCGTGCGAATCCTGAAAAATAGAGGGCGACATAAACCCCGGCAATCAGCCCGACCAGCGATAAAACAGAAACAATCAGCCCCGAGGAGAACCCTTTCCAGGCAGAATAAAGCAGGATGACGGCAGCGCCGATGTCGTAGTAATTCATAGCGTGGTTATTTTTTCAGCCGACGGGTGAGTTCCGTCGAAAACAGGAATTGTTCGAGTTCAGCATTGTCGGGTTCCATGATGTTGGTTTTGGTACCCTGCCACCAGAGTTTTCCCTGGTAGATGAAATTAACGCGGTCGCCAATTTGCAGCACCGAGTTCATGTCGTGGGTATTGATTACGGTGGTGATGTTGTATTCGCGGGTTATTTCAAGGATGAGGTTGTCGATGAGGGTGGCGGTTTGGGGATCGAGGCCCGAGTTGGGTTCGTCGCAGAAGAGGTATCGGGGGTTGAGGGCAATGGCTCTGGCAATGGCAACGCGTTTCACCATTCCGCCGCTCAGTTCCGAGGGCATAAGCAACCCGGCATGGCTCAGGTTCACGCGGTCGAGGCAAAACTGAACCCGTTTAAGTTTTTCGGAGCGCGACCAGCGGGTGTACATGTTCAGGGGGAACATCACGTTTTGGGTCACGTTCATCGAGTCGAAGAGTGCCCCACCCTGGAAAAGCATGCCCAACTCCTGACGGAGGGGGCGGCGTTCCTCGGCGTTCATTCGTGAGAAGAGCCTGTTGTTGTAATAGATTTCGCCTTTGTCAACCTCCAGCAAACCCACCAGGCATTTCATCAGCACGGTTTTTCCCGATCCGCTCTGCCCGATGATGAGGTTGGTGTAGCCTGGCTCGAAATCGAGCGAGATGTCGTCGAGAACACTTCGGCCGGCAAATTGCTTGGTGATGTGTTTCGCGCTGATCATGTGAGGAGGAGTTGGGTGAGGATGAGGTTGAAAAGGATGATGAGGATGCTGCTGTGTACCACGGCCGTGGTGCTGCTTCGGCCCACTTCAAGAGCCCCGCCTCTGATTTTATAGCCCTGGTAAGCCGAAACCGAGGTGATGAGGAAAGCAAAAACCACCGTTTTAATCAGGGCATAAAACAGGGTGAAGCCTTCAAAGGCAAACCTCAATCCGGTGACGTAATCGCCCGGGGTGTAGAGCGAGGTGAACAGGGCCACGAAATAGCCCCCCAGCAAACTGAGCCCGATGCTGAAGATGATGAGCACCGGGTTGAACAGCACAGCGGCCACCACCTTGGGCAGAATGAGGAAGTTGGCCGAGTTGATCCCCATCACTTCAAGGGCGTCGATTTGTTCGGTTACGCGCATGGTACCAATCTCGGAGGCAATGCTGCTGCCCACTTTACCGGCCAGGATGAGGCTGATGATGGTGGGCGAGAACTCGAGGATAACCGATTGGCGCGCGGTGAAACCCACCATGCTGAGTGGAATGAGCGGACTGTCGATGTTGTAGGCCGTTTGGATGGTTACCACCATCCCCATGAAAACAGAGATGATGGCCACGATGCCCATGGAGTCGAAACCTACTTTCTGGATTTCGTTCACCAACTCCTTAAAAAACAGGGAATGCCTGTTGGGACGGCGGAGCACGCGGCTCATCAGCAACACATAGCTTCCGGTTTGCTCGAAGAGGTTCATGGTAGTAAAAAAATGTCGGGCTAAATTAGTACAAAAAACCAGATCATTGCAAAATTCCCACCGGTCGCGCGGGGTCATTGCGGGTGTAGCGAGGTGGGCTAAGGGTAAAAGTTCGTACTTTTGAGCCAAGTTTTTAAAACTAAGCAAGCATGGAAAACTTTGTTGTATCGGCCCGAAAATACCGCCCCGCGACATTCAACAGCGTTGTGGGTCAACCCTCTATTACCTCAACGCTGAAAAATGCTATCAGAAGCAATCACCTGGCACAGGCTTTCTTGTTTACAGGCCCAAGGGGTGTGGGCAAAACCACCTGCGCCCGCATACTGGCCAAAACCATCAATTGCCGCAACCTGACAGCCGAAACCGAGGCATGCAACGAGTGCGAATCGTGCAGGGCCTTTAATTCCAGCGCCTCTTTCAACATCTACGAGCTCGATGCCGCCTCCAACAACTCCGTTGATTCGATGCGTACCCTCATCGATCAGGTTCGCATCCCGCCGCAGGATGGTCGCTACAAAGTGTATATCATCGACGAGGTGCACATGCTCTCTTCACAGGCTTTCAATGCGTTCCTCAAAACCCTTGAAGAGCCTCCGGCCTATGCCAAGTTTATTCTTGCTACCACCGAGAAACACAAGATTCTGCCTACCATCCTCTCGCGCTGTCAGTCCTACGATTTTAAACGAATCACGGTTGACGATATCGTTCACCACCTCAACTGGGTTGCCAGCCAGGAGGGTATCGACGCCGAACAGGATGCCCTGCACATCATAGCCCGCAAAGCCGATGGCGGTATGCGCGACTCCCTCTCCATTTTCGACCAACTGGTGAGCTACACCGGAAACCACCTCACCTACCAAAAGGTGATCGAAAGCCTCAACGTGCTCGACCACGAGTATTATTTCAAAGCCGTTGATTTGTTGTTGGCTGCCGACTCTGCCGGCATCATCACCCTGTTCAACCAGGTGATCGAAAGTGGCTTCGACGGGCAGCATTTCATCAACGGGCTGGGCGACCACCTCAGGCAGTTGATGCTGTCGCTCAATCCCGAAACCCTGAAATTGCTCGAAGCTGCCGCCAGCATCAAACAACTCTATGCCGAACAGGTATCGCGCTGCTCGCTGCAGTTCCTGCTGCAAGCCCTCGACATCGTAAACAAGTGCGACATCGATTACCGCATCTCGAACAACAAACGGTTGCATATCGAAATAGCTTTGTTGAAAATGAGCAGGTTGGTGGCTGCTCCCGAGCCTGCTCTGCCTACCCGCCCCGCACCCGTTTCTTCACCGGCACCACCACCACCACGTGCCGCGCAACCCAGCTCTGCCCCCGCTCCGTCACCCTCTGCTACAACTCCTGTTCAACCCGGCCCTTCCCAAGCCACTCCACCCCCGTCGCAGGCCCAACCCGTGCAGGCACAGCCCGCATCGCAACCTCCACGAGGGATGATGGGGGCTGCCTTCGGTGTGGGCCTGAAGTCGATTGGAGTTCCCAAAGAGACCAAATCGGACGCGGAGCCGGCAATCGAAGCCGAGAAGAGAACCCCGTTCAGCCAGGAGCAGTTGGATGCTGTCTGGAGCGAGATTGTGAACTCGATTCCCCGCGACCAGGTTACCTACCACCTCGCGTTAAGCGGCAGCAAGCCCCAACTGACCGAAAACTTCGTGATTGAGCAACGTGTTGATAACAAGATGCAAGAGGAGGCCCTGATGGAGCATCGGCCCGAGATTTACCAAACCCTCAGGCAGCGCCTGAACAACAACGTGCTTCAAATTCAGGTGGTGGTGAGCCCTCAGGCCGAGAAGGCAAAAGTTTATACCCCTGTCGAAAAATTCAACCGGATGGCCGAGATCAACCCGGCTCTGAACGATCTGAAAACCAGGTTTGATCTGGAAATTGAAGGCTAAGTTGCAAAAAGCCCGTTAGCAGAGCTTCATCAGCCGGTCATTTGTTTCAGCAAATGGAGCAATTCGTCGCGGCGGTAGGGTTTGGTGAGGTAATGAGAACACCCTCTCGACAGATACTCTTCGCGATGCCCGTCGAGCGCGTTGGCCGTGATGGCCGCAATGGGAATGGCGTTGCAACCTGGGATTTCCCTGATTTTTTCCACCGTGGCAATACCGCTCATCCCACTTCCCAGGTTGATGTCCATCAGCACTGCATCGTAGCGGTGGAGCCCCAGCAACCTGATAGCCTCTTCGCCCGTAGCCACCCTGTGCATAACTGCTTGTTTCTTCAAAATGATCTCGGCCAGAATGGCGCTGGGTTCGTCATCTTCTACCAACAAAACGTGGGGCAGTTCGTTCCCGGGCATCGCGTTATCGGCGGGTTGTTGTTCAACCCCAGCCGGTTGGTGACTCTGGGGTTGGTTGGCCGGCAGGTTGGTGTAGGCGGGAAGCCACAGGGTGAATACCGATCCCTCTCCGGGTTGACTCTCAACAGTAAGGCGTCCGCCCAACAATTGAGCGAACCGTTGTGAGATGTGCAAGCCCAACCCTGTCCCTTCGTAAGCCCGGTTTACCCCTTCGCTAACCTGGCGGAACTCTTCAAAAATCAATCCCAGGTGTTCGCTCGCGATACCGATGCCGGAATCGGATACCCTGACAAAAGCAACCCCTTTTTCATCAACCTGGGCGCTCCCTGTTGTGATGGTTACGCCTCCTTTCCGGGTGAATTTGATCGCGTTGGATAAAAGGTGCCCAACTATTTTCCCCACGAGTTCTTCTTTGGTTAGTACAGGAAGATCCTCTTCGGGGGCAGAAAAATCAAACCAAAGCCCTTTGGATCGGGCCGTATTTTCAAAGAACGAGAATCTGTTTTTAGCTATCAGGTTAAGATTGATAACTTTAAGGTTGATAGAGTCGAAAGTGGATTCGAATGCCGACAGGTCGAGGATTCCCGTGAGGGTATCGAGCAGCCTCTCGCCGCTTTGGTAGATGCTCTGCACCATTTCGTGGTGATCGGGATCGGTTACCTCGTTCTGCAGGTATTCCGCGAAACCCATGATGCCATTAAGAGGTGTGCGTATTTCGTGGCTAAGATTGGCCAGCAGTCTCGACCGGAGCAGGCTCACCTCTTCGGCTTTGTTGCGGGCTGCCACCAGGTCGGCTTCGGTCTGTTTGCGCGAGGTGATGTCGCGGAAAATCTCCAGCATGGCGGGTTTCCCTTTGAATATCATTCCTGTATGGTTGATCTCGAAGATGCGGCCGCCCATCACATCGCCCGATTCATAAAGCCGCGTTTCGCCCTGCTTTATCCCCGATTTCAAGGGGCAGTCGATGCACTGGCTTTGGTCGTCGCGGTAAAGTTCCCAGCACTTTTCACCGGAGATGTCGCCCGGGAAGAGGTTCCGCAGATTGTCGTTCATAAACAGCACGTTGCCCTCGTAATCCACAATGTCGATGGCGAAGGGGATGGTGCGCAACAGGGTTTCGTTCAACAGGTTGCTTTCTGCAAGCGACGTGTGGCTGGCTCTTTTATCGAGTATCTTGGTCAACTCGTGGCTGATGGTATTCACCAGGTCGAGGTCGGTTTGGTCGTAGTCGTCGGGTTTGTTGCCAACACCAAAAATGAGTATCACCTGGTTGTCAACCACAACCGGGATGCTCATAAAGCGGGTTACAGGTATATGTCCCTCGGGCAGGGGTTTGGAAGCAGGTTCTTCGTTGAAGTGGTTACAAACATAGGGTTGTTTGGTTTCGAGGCAGCGAGTCCATATACCGGTGCATTTGAGGTCGTACGACTCGGGATATTGGGTTTTACACAACTCTTTTGTAGCTGGATCCCATGTTGTTGGCATCACGGTTTGCTGATCGGCACTCAGGCGGTGGCAGAATCCTGAGCTGCTCTTGGTTACCTGCATGGCAACGGAGAGCACTTGTTGGAAGAGTTCGTTTTCGGTGATTTCGTTGGCCGATGAATAGAGTTTCAGCAGCAGGGTGTCGCATTCGGCGTTTCTTCTAATGGTTTCCTCGGCCTTACGTTGGTCGGTGATGTCGAGCATGGCCCCAATCATTCTCAGGGCTACCCCTTCCTGATCGCGTATCACGTAACCGCGATCCATCACGAGGGCATATTGGCCATTGGCTCTTCTAAACCTGTACTCGTCGGTCCAATTTGTGAGTTCGGGGTTGTTTACCACTTCCAGGCAGTAGGAATTGGCTCTTTCGTAATCGTCGGGGTGCACCCGTTCTCCCCACCAATCTTCGTGTTGAGGTTCCTGCACAATGTCTGTCCAGCCAAAAACCTGCTCGCCGGCCCGGTTCCAGATCAGCTTCTTTTGAAGCACATCCCAGTCCCAAACCACATCGTTGGTTACCATCAAAGCTGTTCGCAACTGGAGCTCGCTCTCGCGCAACTGCTGCTCGGCCTGATGGCGCCAGGTAACATCGCGCGACATTCCAAGGAAATAAGCAAACCGGCCGGAAGCATCGTAAACCCTTGTAACCTTGACATCAATCCACATGGTGTGCCCGTCTTTGTGGTATTGTTCCACCTCGAAACTTACGGGCGATTCTTGTTTAATCCCGTTCGCGATCTCTTCGCGGGCCTTGTTGATGAAACTTTCCGATTTAGCAATTGAAGCGTTGGTTAAAAGGTCTTTAAAGGTCATTTTTTGCGCTTCCTCAACGCTGTAACCAAACAGCGAGGTTGCTGCCGGACTTAAATAAAGGAACCTGCCCTCTAGGTTCATGGTCCAAACCACATCGGTCAGGTTCTCGGTCAGTTGCCTGTAGAGTGCTTCGCTCTCTTTCAGCTTGATCTCGGCCTGCCGTCTGTCGGTAATGTCGCGGTTGATGCTCAGAATGGCCCTGGTTCCCCGGTAATCAACAAACGAAGCAGTTGCTTCAAACACGATCTTGTCGCCGTTTCGGTTCTCGTGGCAGGTTTCAAATCCATCTACCGAACCTGTTGCCATCACTTTTTCTATCCACTCTTTCCCTCTTTCCGGATTGACCGAAAAATCGAGCAGCGATTTGCCCAGCAACTCCTCGTAAGTGTAACCATAGAGGTTGCAGGCCTTTTGGTTGGCTTCCAGAATCACCTCGTCGTGAGGTTGGAAGATGATGATGGCATCGTGTGCTTTATCAAAAAGGTGGTGGTAGTCGGCTTCAGAACGTTTGAGGGCTTCAAGCACCTCTACCTGTTCTGTTACATCTTTCACAAATCCGATGAACCGGTCGCCGGCAAGGCTGGCTGCCGAAACCATCCCTTTTATTTTTCTCCCGTTAGGGTGGTTGAAGGTGAAAATGCCGTCAGCCTTGCCTGTGGTCACAACTTTTTGGAAATGGAGGAGTGCATCGTCCATATTCTCGGTGGCCACCAGGTCGCCAATTGACATCGATAGCAGTTCTTCGCGTGAGTAACCAAAAAATTCGCAGGCGGCAGGATTGGCGTCGAGGTATTGCCCTTTTTGGTTCACGATCGTAATTCCATCGGGAGCCTTCAGGATGTATTCGCTGAACCTCTGTTCGCTTTCGAGCAGCGCGTTGAGGGCTTCGCGCTGTATTGTTTCGTCGAGGGCCAGCCCTTCAATGGTCACGGGATTTCCCTGGTCATCGCAAATCACGTTCAGCCTTTGCGTGGTCCATTTTATGGATCCATCGCGGGCAATCCATCGCAAGGTGAGCGATTTACGACCGGGGTTTTGCATGAATTGTTGCAAGAGGGGAAGGTCGTCGGGATGGATGATTTTCTGACCCAGTTCGGGTTGTGCATAATGCTCTTCGGGGGTGTAGCCGGTGATGGCGGTGCAGGCCGGGCTCACGTATTCGAAATGGGGTTCGGGAAAAAAACTGAAACGGTAAACGATAGCAGGGGCATTTTCTGCCAATTCGCGAAATTTTGCTTCGCTGTCGATCAGTTGTTTTTCGTATTCGAGTTGCCCGCGGATGTCGCGAAAAACGCCGCAAAGCACTTTTTTCCCTCTGTATTGCATGTGCCCTGCCATAATTTCCACGGGGATTTCATGACCCCGGGCTGTTATAACAATGTTGCGCAGGGGGAGCATCTCACTCACTTCCCTTGCTGCTAAAGTGTGCGCTTCAAAGGTGTTGGTGTTTTTCGTGGGGTGCAGTTTCGATTGGTGCATCCCGATGAGTTCATCGGGACGATAGCCTGTTAGTTCAAAAGCCTTGCGGTTGGCATCCAATATAATGCCGGTTTTCAGGTCGGCAATCAGTATGGCATCGGGCGAACCGTGGAAAAGCTCCCTGTAGGTTTGTTCTGTCTGGTTCAATTCGTCCGAAAGCCTCGCGGGTTGCGTAATGTCGTGTGCTCTGCCGAGGATGAACGTCAGGTTTGGGTTCACGGGGAAAGGGATCAGGGTGATTTCGACAGTGAACGTGCCCGCCGGCACACGGTTGGTTTCGCTGAAGACCACCTGCTTTTTCGTGTCGAAAGCCTCTTTCATTTGGAGGTGCATGCGCTGGAGCGAATCGGCAGGAGCCCATTGTGCTAGTGCATCAAGCGACAGTCCAACCAGTTGGTCTTCGTTGAGGCCGGTTGTTTGCTGGTAAGCATGGTTCAGGGCTGCTATCACGAAGTTGTCGCCCTGGGTGGTGGCTGTCAACCAGTGGGCATCGGGGTGCGAATAGAAAACCTGCTCTGAAATAAGCTTGTTGAAAGCAATTCGACGCAACTCATCAACGGGGAGCGGATCGTTGGTGTCAGATTGAACAGCAGGGATTTGTGGAAAGGTTGTTGAGAGCAGTTGCCTGATGAAACTGATGATTTCGGCCACCTGCTGGTGATCGAAAGCTGGCAGCGAACCCATCGCTTTCTGAAAAGCAGATGGCGTGATGCCCGACGCCAGGGCTGCCTCGCGGGTTTCTTCGGGATTGGAAAGCTCGGTGACAAACTGACCTGCCACAAGGTAGAACTTTGCTCCTGTTGAGTTTTCAAAGGCAACAGCCAGTTCAGAAAAGCCGGCAACATTGGTGAAAACACCACGGGTCTGATCGGTGCTGTGGCATGGAAGGCTGTACTGGGAAAGCAGCGAAGCGGAACTTGCAACTGATTCACCAACAGGGGTGTTTGACCTCTGAAAAAGACACGTTGCGGTTTCATTCACGATGGCGTAACCCAGCGACTGAAGACGAAAAAAACTGTCGAGCAACGGGATGAGTGTTGAGAATGAAGATTCCTCACCCGGGGGATTGTTGTCCATTTTCTGATTCATATGCTTCCGTTTCTTAAAAAAACCACTCCGCGTAATTACATAAGCAAATATATACAAATAATGGAGAAAACAAACCGCAATCTGTATTTTTAATACAAAAAGGCTGACAGGTTGAAATGCTGTTGGATCGGTTGTGATCGCTGCCCGAAAATTGATACTTTTGCCGGTTGCAAATATTGTAATGAGCCGACGAAAGATTAGTTTAACCGAAAAAATGGTGGTTTACACCTTGTTGCTTGCCACTCCCGCCATGGTATTGTTTGGCAGCTACGTGTGGATGAGTGGAAGAAGAGCCATCATGGACCGCACCTTCCAGCAACTGATCTCGGTAAGGGTTGAAAAGCAGCAACTGCTCGAACAGTATTTTCAGAACCGCGTGGAGGCAGCCAGGTTGTACCTGCTCGACACGGTTCAATACAAGCTTCCTCCCGATTTGTATGGTTTGGTGAAGGTTAGGCCAACAGCCTGCATCCCTAAAAGCGTCATAACTGTTAGGCTTTCCGAGAAGCCCGTGGCTCAGGTTGACCGGCGCGCCCCTGTCTATCTGTTGGTTGATTGCGGAGGTTCTGTTTGTTGTCAGTTTTCGGTTGATGAAGTGATGCTCAACCAGATAATGATCAACAAGAACCCCTACAACGGGTTGGGAATTACCGGCGAGGCCTATTTAACAGGGTCTGATACGCTGATGCGAACCACCTCCAGGTTTCACAAAAATGCGATATTAAACACCCGTGTAGTTACCCGGGGCATACAAAGGGCACTGAACGGGGAAACAGGAACCGGTGTCTATACCGATTATCGGGGAATCGAGGTTTTTGGTGCTTATGCCCCTTTCAAGATGCAAGGCCTCACGTGGGTTGTTGCTGCCGAAATTGATACAAGCGAAGCCTTGCTCCCGGTTACACAGCTTGGACGCAACATCCTGTTCATGGGCATTTTCACCACATTGGCCATTTTCACGGCGGTTTGGCTTGCCGCCAGAAAGATCACCCGCCCTCTGGTAAGGCTGCGCGATGCTGCCGAGAAAATCAGTTCCGGCGATTACGATCAACGCGTATCCAATACCGCCACCGACGAGACCGGCGAACTCACCGACAGCTTTAACTTCATGGCGGCGAAGCTCAGCCTTCAGGCAGAGCAACTCAAAAAAGAGCAACTCAGCCGCGCACGGGCCATGATCGACGGACAGGAACTGGAGCGACAACGACTGTCGCGTGAAATTCACGACAGTCTGGGACAAAACCTGCTGGCTGTAAAAATGTTGCTCAACAGGGCTTTGTCAACTCCCGGGGAACCCTTGTTGGATTTGGTAAAACCAGCGGCTGAACTTACCTCCGAAGCCATTCACGAAACCAGAGCCATTATCAACGATTTGCGTCCGCCATCGCTCACCGAACTGGGGCTTGCCGAGGCTCTGAAAAACCTTTGCCGCGAGATGGAGCAGGCCACGAACATCGCCGTGAAGTGCGAGTGTCAACCCGTGAAATGCTCACCCGTGCAGGCGGTCTATTTTTACCGCATAGCGCAGGAGGCTCTTCAAAATGTGGTGAAACATGCCCGGGCTGACCAGGTTGTCATAACTCTGCAATCAACCTCCGATAAAATTGTGCTCAAAATAGTTGACAACGGCAAGGGGATCAACCTGCCACCAAACGAGCTTAAAGTGGGGGGGCTGCGCAACATCAGAGACCGGGTTCAGATTCTGGGTGGCTGTTTTCATATGGATAAGGGGCCACAGGGCGGAACCGTTGTTCAAATTGAAGTGGATTTAACAAGCTGACTATGGAAAACAAAAAAATATCAGTTTTTCTTACCGACGACCATCCCATTTTTCGCAATGGACTCAAATCGCTCCTTACCGAAGAGGAGGATGTTGAAATTGTGGGCGAAGCCTCTGATGCCAGCCAGTTGATGGATTTTCTGGGGCATACCCTCCCCGATGTTGTGGTTCTCGACATTACCCTGCCCGGAATGTCGGGTATTGAAGCCACCAAACAGATAACCATGCAATTTGGATGTGTTGCTGTGCTCATCCTTTCCATGCACGAGGGTGCCGATTACATTCTCAGCGCGTTGGAGGCTGGTGCCAAAGGTTACCTGCCCAAGGATGTGGAAAAGAGCGAACTGGTTTCAGCAATAAAAACCATTGCTTCAGGGGGTGAGTATTTTAGCAGGTCGATTTCGGCAACCATGATGAAAGGACTGGTACAGCAAAAGAAAATGGAAGCTGAAACAGCCCCCCTCACCCTGCGCGAAAAAGAGATCCTGGCACTGGCAGCTTCTGGTGTCTCCAACCGCGACATCGCCGAAAAGCTTTTTATAAGCCCGCGCACCGTCGATTGCCACAAAAATCATATCATGCAAAAGCTTGAACTAAAAACCACAGCCGAACTCATACTCTACGCCATCAGAAATAAAATCATCGAACTTTAAGAACCGAATTATGAATACCCAACCCACCGACATTGCCTCAACACCTCTTTTTTTTATTATGGGGCGACCCCGCTCAGGCACCACCATGCTGAGCACCCTCTTCGATGCCCATCCCAATGTGAAGATACCTCCCGAGTTTCCTATCATGATCCCTCTTTATCAGCGCTTCAGAAAAGTGAAGGTGTTCGACGAAGCAACCATCCACCAGTTTGTGGCGTTTATTTTTCAGCACAACGTGTTTATCCACCGCACACTCGAAAACCTGAAAATCGACAGGCAATCTTTTACCAACGACCTGATGACCCTTGCCGGAAAGGGAACCATTCAGGATATGCTCAAAAAGCTGAATGCCTATACCTTTTCTCTGTTCGACAAAGAAGAAATATTGGCTATTGGCGACAAAAATCCTGTTTATTCAATTTACACCGAGCGGTTTTTGAGGATTTTTCCTGATGCCAAATTTATTTGCATCATTCGCGATTACCGCGATAATTTTGTTTCGATGCAAAAACTCGCCGATTTGAAGCTGGAGGCCCCCATTCTTCCTTTGCAGGTAGCCCGGTGGCGTTACGTGGTGAAGATTTTTCTGAGGTGCAAAAACAAATACCCCGACAGGTTTAAAATAATTCGCTACGAAGATTTTGTGGCCAATAAGGAACAGATGCTCCCCGAGTTGTGCCGGTTTGTAGGAATACCGTTTAACCCGGTGATGTTCGATTTTTACAGAAAGAAGGAAGAGACCATGAAAACCTACGACAACCCGTTGATCGAACGTTTTCACAGCAGCCTGATGAATCCTGTGAACACTACGCGTATGGAGCAATGGCGAACCCAAATGACTCCCGCCCAGGTGCGGATGGCCAATGTGGTTGCAGGTAAATATGCCCTGCAGTTTAAATATGTCGATCGTGCCGAAAAAAACCGGCTGTGGCTGTGGCTTCAGTCGCGCCCGATGAGCATATACGGGTGGCTCCTGTTCAAATTGTATTATTGGGGATCGTACCTCCCTTCGTCGGTCGTGCTGTGGCTTTCTGTAAAACTGCTGGTTCTTGTCAGAGCCTGGCATTTCTTTAAAGGGTCGTCGAATATGGCAAAATCCTAAATTTTAAAAAAAATGGCTACACCTTTTTTCTTTATTCTTGGACGTCCCCGTTCGGGTACAACACTATTAAAGGCATTATTCGATGCTCATCCCAATGTGAAGATCCCTCCCGAGTTACCGATTTTTCTACCATTATATCAAAAATTTAGAAAGATAAAAAACTGGGATCACAAGGCTATTCATTCTTTCGTTGATCACGTCTTTGAGCCCAATGTTTTTAACAACAGGAGGATTGAAAATCTCAGAATCGATCGCGATAAACTTTTAACAGACCTCCTCAGGCAAGCTGAAAATGTTACCATACAGGAGTTGTTGGTTCAGTTGAACAAGCATGCTTATTCGCCATTCCCAAAGGAGGATATCATGGCTGTGGGCGATAAAAACCCGGTTTATTCTGTATATACACAACGCCTACTTTCTATTTTTCCTGACGCTAAATTTATTGCTATTGTTCGTGATTACCGCGATAATTTTGTCTCTTTGCGTAATTTGGAGGAGGTGAAATTAGAAGCCCCGGTGTTGACTCTTCAAACAACCAGGTGGAGAATTGTCACAAAAACTTTCCTTCGCTGCCAGAGAAATTACCCTCAACGTTTTTACGTGATCAGGTATGAGGATCTGGTGAGCCAGCCGGAAGAACAAATTAAGCTGCTTTGTGGTTTCCTGGGCATCCCTTACGTGGCGGAGGTTTTCCGTTTTCATGAAAAGAAGGAAGAGGTACTCAGGATGTTTCCAAACCCTTTGATCGAAAAGATTCATAAGAGTCTGATGAATCCGGTAAACACCAGCCGGATGAACTTGTGGAAAAGCAGCTTAACCCGGGCGGAGGTGAAAATGGCCGACCAGCTTGCCGGTACAACAGCCGATAAGCTTCATTACAAAAGAGAGTACAATAAATTTTGCATTCTTCACAGGCTAAAAGCCCTCCCGATGACCCTGTATGCTTATCTGCTATTTGCCCTTATGCGTGCTGCAGCCAGTTTACCATATAGGCTGAATCGTCGTTTTGCTCTGGCACTTCCAATGCTCGTGAAATTTTACGTTCGTTTGAAAGGCGGCTTAAAAAACCGTTAAAACTTATTATTCAAAATAATAAAATCTTCCCGACGAGTTCTCTTCTGTTTTTTGTATGTATTTGCTTGCCTTCACAATTGCTTCCCAGCCTTTAACCACCGGGTCGTTGAATTCGGTGCTTTCAATCAGCAATACCCCCTTTTTGGTGCTTCCGGCAAGCACCGAAACAGCTTTGCGCAGCCTGGGAGCTTTTTTCATAAACGATTCGTGTGTGATCTGGAAAGCTTGGTTGTTAACATGTTCCTGGTTGGGGAGCTTCTCGTACCCAAGCATTTTTACAAAGGCCTGAACGCTCTTGTTCTCTCTTAATACATGAGCTTTTACCACTTTCCAGTTAAAGGCCGTGAACAGCAACTCGGTTGTGATATACGAAACTATGGCCGGCAAGGGTGTTTGGTGCGTTTTGGGATCGGGAAAGAAAATGCCCCCTTCGCAGTCGAAGTTTTCCCAGTCAATGTTTTTCACATTAATCACCCCCACCTTTTTCCCTTTGTATTCAACAAGGGTGTAGAGGTTGTTGGTGTTGTTGATGGTTTTAAACCAGGCAGCCTGCATTTCGGGTGTAATGTATTCACGGTACTCATAGTTTTGAACCACCACGGGGTCGTTACGCCAGCAACGCACCAATTCAATGTCGCTCTCTTTTAATAAATAAAAATTTACACCCAGGTTGGAATAGATCATGTGGCAAAAGTTCTCAGGTTAAAGTATTTTTTTGATTGAAAAAGGTGGTTTGCGGTTCTGCGCCTGGTAAATCCGGCTTAGATATTCGCCCAGAACCCCAAGGCTGAATAGGATGATGCTGGTAGAAAACAAGATGGTTACAATGAGCGAAGTGTAACCCAGTTGAATGTCGAAAAACAGTTTCTTAAAAATAGAAAACAAACCGTAGGCAAAGGTTATCAGCGAAAATGTAAATCCACCGTAAACCAGTAGCTTCAAAGGAACTGTAGTATAATACAAAACCAGGTTGGCAAACATTTTGAAGAGCGAAAGGGTTGAGTAGCCCGATTGGTTGTATTTGCGTGGTAAATGATCGACAACCACGAAGGATACATCGTTGGTGTACCAGCTTAATACTTCGTCGATAAAAATAAAATTGTGGTTGTGTTGCAAAATTTTTTGAGTCAGTTCCCTGGTCATCATTCGAAACGACGATCCGTCGCCGTAAGAATCGTGAAATACACGGGCCGATTTTTTGAGGGTGCGACTGGCTGTGTTTCTGAACAACGAGTGTTTTTTCCGGCGATAAACGCCATAAACCAGGTCGGCCGCGGTTCGTTCGTACTCCTCTATCAGATGAGCTATCTCGCCCGGAGGTGTCTGCAGATCGTCATCAATAGTGATTATAAACTGCCCCTTTGCAAATCCCATCCCGCAGAAGGTGGCGTTGTGCTGTCCGAAGTTGCGACTTAAACGTATGGCTGTTAGTGTATTGGGGTTGTTCTTCTTTAAAGTGCTGAGCACTTCCCAACTGTTGTCGGAGCTGTGATCGTCAACCAGAATTACCTCGAAGGAGCTGTTCCGGGTTTCAAAAAAGGCCACAACAGCATCAATCAATTCGTTCAGCGAATCCTGGCTGTTATAGACCGGAACAACTACCGAGAAATCGATAGGCCGATCGCCTGCCAGTTGTGTATTTGAAGCGGTTTCAGTCATTCTATTCTCCTCCCATTATCAGCGATGTTCCAGTTACCCAGCGCGATGCATCCGACATGAAATAAAGGATAGCCTGAGCCACATCAGCGGGTTTTCCAATTCCCAGCGGGTAGCGTTTCAAATAGCGTTCGAGAGCCTCCTGCTTCATCCCCTCTTCGGCAGGGCTTTCAATCATAGGAGTTTCGACCAGCCCAGCCTGAATGAAATTCGATCTGATCCCTTTGCCCACCATCTCAAGCGCCAGGGTGCGCGAATAAGCTTCGAGGGCTGCCTTCGAACTGCTGTAAAGGGCACCGCCAAAATAGGGATTGCGTGTGGCAATACTCGACATAAACAGCACCGAAGCACCGTCGGCCAGTTTGCGCTTGCGCAATATCAGGCTCGTGAGCAACACCGGCACCTGATAATTGATGGAGAACATCTGGTTGATGTCGTCGTTGGTGATAAATTTAACAGGCAGCGGCCCAACGATTCCGGCACAATGAACAAGGCCGTCAAGCAAAGGAAGTTTCGAAACAAAATCGTTAAGCTCTTGCTCCACGGTTAGATCAGCAATAAAGGTTTGAATTGTTGCTCCGGGTTGAAGCTCCAGCGCGTCGCGGGTTTGGCTCAGGCGGGTGTTGTCGCGGCCAGTTACAACCAGCGATGCCCCACAACGAGCTGCCTGAAGGGCTGTTTCGCGGCCTATGCCCGATGAGGCCCCGGTAATCAGAAGGGTTTTCCCTGTGAGTTGGTATTCGTTCATGACAGTCAGCTTGAGGTTAACAAGGGTTGTGACCTTCTCATCGGGGTTTGTTAGTCAACCTCGAGCAGGTCGGGAACGCATAGGGTGTTGGTTTCCAACAATGCCGATCCCCACGACAATCCAACGCCAAAAGCCGAAAGCAACAACTTGTTGCGATTCTGTCGGAGGGCATCCTGCAGAGCTACAAGCAGCGTCAGCGGGACTGAAGCACCGCTGGTGTTTCCAAATTCTTTAATAGAGTAGGGGACTTTGGCCGGATCAATCTTCAGCATTTTCCGCAAGGTTTCGTTTATCAGGCGGTTGGCCTGATGAAACACCACCCAGTCGGTATCGCCCAGTGTCTGGTTTGAATAGGTGAGGAGTTTTTTGATGTTGGGAACCACTTCACGCAAGGTGAAATTGAACACCTCCACGCCGTCGAGCTCCAGATTCATGCGCGAACGATAAATGCCGTCGCTGACCTTTTTTACATCAAACGATTGGCGCGAGAGGCCGTTTCTGGCTCCACCGTCTTTGATCATCAAAGCTTTATAGCCGGAACCATCGGTTTGGAGGTTGAAATACATGGGGCCGGCCGTTGGATCAAATTCCAGTGCAGTAACCGTTCCCACGTCGCCGAACAAGGGGTAGGTACTCTTGTCGCGGTAATGGGTTGTGAGGGTCGAGATGTCGCCCACCATCAGCAATGCCTTGCGAAAATGGCCGGCCTGCATCATGCTTCCCACCACCGAAAGTCCATACACGTAGCCCGAGCAGCCCATCCCAACATCGAAGGCCACACAGGAATGGGGCAGGCGGAGCCTGTCCTGAACGATGCAGGCCGTGGTGGGAACCAGATAATCGCGCGATTGGGAGACGAAAACCAACAAATCAACTTCTGACCGATCCCAGTTGAGATCGGTCAGGAGTTTCTCGGCAGCCACCACGCACAAATCGGCTGTGGTAACCCCTTTGGAAGCCACACGGCGCGTTTCAACACCTATGGTTTTGATAAGTTGCTCCCGTTCCTTCTCTTTGATCCAGTTGTAGTCGCGGTTTGAAACAACTTTTTTGGGAACACAGGCAGCAAGTCCTGCCATCCTTATGCCGTTGAGTGTTGAAAGCGCCATATGATAATTGCTTTATGGGTTTATTGAGTCCTAAACACGGCTTTTCACCGTCTCAAACACATCGTTCACGGTTTTCGCCTTCACCAGGTCATCGGCAGTGATGGTAACATCGTACTCCGTTTTAACCATAGCTATCAGTACCAGTGCGTTGATCGAATTCCAGTCGAACATATCGCGAAATTTACTTTCGGGTTTCAGTTTCCCGGGCTCCAGTTCATCGAATTCAGCTTCGATTTTTGTAATGAAATCTTCTACAGTGATCATTTCGGTTAAGAATTAAGATCAGCAAATGTAATGGTTTTTGCTCATTCAGTTGCTGTAAAAAACGTTGAAAACTGTAAAACAGTTGCTTGTAGCGTTCGCACGGTTCGGTTTTGAGGGTTGTTGGTCAACCTTCTTTCAGAGCAGGTCAACCGGGTTGCTGCTTGGGAATTCATGAAGCGGAATCCCTTTTTCTCCAATCAAGAAGGTCGTGGCACTACTAACCTTTCTTCTAAAAGTTGCAAGCCCGTCGAGGGTTCGGGGTAGCCCGCCCTTGACTTCAAGAGCCATCACCGCGTCGTGCTTTTTCACATCAAAACCAACTTCAAGGTTCACCTCACGCAAATTACACACATCTAAAGCTCCGCCAATGAAACAATTCAGCAGATGCATTTCCCAACCGATTTCTTATCTTTGCAGGGTAGAAGAAGCAAGTGAAAGACCATAGACTGATATTGATCAACCCCGCCAACACCTGGCGACGGGGATTTTTGCTCAGAAATGAATCGCGGCAGGCACCGCTCGGTTTGGGCATTGTGGCGGCTCTGACGCCGCCTGAGTGGAAAATTAAAATTCTTGACGAGAACTTCCGCAAGTTCAGGTTTCAACCCGCCGATTTGGTAGGCATAACCTCGTTTACATCCACCATAACAAGGGCTTATGAAATTGCCGATCTCTACCGGCAACAGGGTATCCCGGTGGTGATAGGCGGAATTCATGCTTCGGCCATGCCCGTGGAGGCCCTCAACCATTGCGATGCGGTGGTGGTTGGCGAAGCCGAATCAACCTGGCCGCAGGTGATAGCCGATTTCCACGCGGGAAAGCTTCAGAAGATTTACCACGGGACTTTTGGTGACATGAAACTGTCGCCACGGCCACGTCACGACCTTTTTCACCCGGGTTACTATTTCGCCTCGGTACAAACCTCTCGCGGATGCCCTATGGATTGCGAATTTTGTTCGGTTCCTTCCTTCAATGGCCACAAATACCGTCTGCGCGAGGTTAACCAAATCCTCGACGAGTTGGAATCGCTACCGCACAAACTCATCTATTTTGTTGATGACAACATCATTGGCTACGGTCAGTTGGCCGAACAACACGCCCGTTCCCTTTTTCAGGGGATGATTGATCGGAAACTCAACAAGGAGTGGTTTGCCCAAACCTCGCTCAACATTGCCGAGAAGCCCGATTTGCTGCAACTGGCCGCCAAAGCTGGTTGTCGCATGGTGCTCATAGGTATTGAGGCCGAGAAACCGGCGCAACTCAAAGATGCCAACAAACGCTTGAACCTGAAGATGGGAGTTGACGTTTACAGGCAATCGTTCCGAACCATCCACAAAGCCGGGATCGCGATTCTGGGAGCATTTATCTACGGACTCGATTCCGATACACCAGCCGACATCCGCAACCGTACCCGTTACATCATGCGAAGCAGTGTGGATGTAACCCAGGCAAGCATCCTGACCCCATTGCCAGGTACCAGGCTCTTCGAAAATTATTCAAAAAACCAAAGGTTGCTCATCAACCAATTCCCCGAAGGATGGAAACATTTTCATTTCACCGATGTGGTGTTTAATCCCGTTAAAATGACCCCCGAACAACTTGCCCGGGAGGTTACCCGCGCCTACAGGCATTTGCTCTCAAAAAGATATTTGTGTTTCAGTTTCATACGCACCTGGTGGAACACCCAAAGCCTGCGCACCGCCGTGTGGGCCTGGAATTCAAACCTCAACTACAAAAGCCTGGCTCTGGAAAGGCCTGTAAGCTTTTCGTACACCAACCACACCCCGCCCCATGAGCCATAAAAAGCAATACACTTTGCTGCTGGTTTACCCCGCCAACCAACTCCGCCAAGGCTTCCTTGTGAACCGCGATACGCGCTACCAGCCTTTGGCCCTGGGCATCCTGGCAGCCCTTACCCCTCCTCACTGGAAAATAAAACTGATTGACGAGAACTTCAGAACCTGGCGCTACTACGACGCCGATCTGGTGGCTCTCACGGCCTTTACCTCCACCGTTACACGCGCCTACCAGATCGCCGCAGAATACCGAAAAAAAGGAGTCCCCACGGTGATAGGTGGCATCCACGCCTCTATGATGCCCGATGAAGCCGCACAGTATGTTGATGTGGTGGTTACCGGCGAGGCCGAAGGGGTGTGGCCACAGGTAATTGCTGATTTTGAACAAGAAAACCTGAAGCCTCGTTACGATGGAACCCTCAGCCCCATCATCAACTCGCCAAAACCCCGTCGTGATCTGTTTCACCCGGGCTATATTTTTGCATCTATCCAAACTACGCGGGGTTGCCCCATGGATTGCTCGTTCTGCTCGGTGACCGCGTTTAACGGACGTCATTATCGCTTTCGCCCGATTGAGGAGGTGCTCGACGAACTGGAAGAAATACCCCAGCAATACGTGTTTATTCTTGATGATAACATCGTGGGCTACAACACTCAGGCACGCGAAAGAGCCAAAGAACTGTTCGAAGGCATTATTCGCCGTGGCATCAAGAAAACATGGATTTCGCAAGCCAGCATCAACTTTGCCGACGACGAAGAGGTGTTGCAACTGGCTGCCAAAGCAGGATGCCGGATGATTTTTCTGGGCATTGAAACAGAAGGGATAGAGCAGTTGCAGGAAGCAGGGAAGAAACTCAACCTCAAGCGGGGCGCCGATTCCTACAACCAAATCTTCAAAACCATCCGCAAACATGGTATAGCTGTCATCGCTGGTTTTATTTTTGGTTTCGACCACGACAACCTTGCTGCCATTCGTCACCGAGTCAGCTACATCCGTAAGTGCAAAGCCGACTCTATCCAGACAACCCTCCTCACTCCGTTGCCCGGAACAAGGCTCTACAACAAATTTAAAGAAGAGAACCGGTTGGTAATGACCAATTATCCCGACGACTGGCAACGATACGATTATGCCGATATGACCTTCGCGCCCGTACAAATGACCACCACGGAGTTTATGACCCTCATGGATAAGGAGTGGTTTCGCATTTACAGCAAATGGCATATCGTGCTCAGGTTTTTCAGAACCTGGTGGGGAACCCGCAGCCTGATTACTGCAATCTGGTCGTTCAGAAGCAACCACAACTACCGCAACATGGCATTTACCAGCCGTCAGATACACTAAGGTGATGAACACGAAGCCTCGCAAAACCCTACTCCTTATCAATCCCGCCAACCAGTTGCGGAAAGGTTTTTTGGTTAACAGGGCTACCAAATCGCAACCGTTGAGCCTGGGTATTCTAGCGGCGCTCACCCCTGATTTGTTCAAAATCAAAATTATTGACGAAAACTTCAGGAAATTCAGGTTTTATGAGGCCGATCTGGTCGGAATTACGGCCTTCACTGCCACTGCTCCGCGTGCCTACGAAATTGCAGCAGAATACCGGCAACGTGGCATTCCGGTAGTAATTGGCGGCATTCATGCCTCGATGGTGCCCGATGAGGCTGCCCGGTTTGCCGACAGCGTGGTGGTAGGAGAAGCCGAATCGGTATGGCCACAGATCCTTACCGACTTTCTGGAAGGCCAGCTGAAATCGCGCTACCAGGGTCAACTCACCAACCCCATCAAACAGCCACTTCCCCGTCGCGATTTGTTTCACCCGGGCTACATTGCCGCCTCAATTCAAACCTCGCGCGGATGCCCCATGAATTGCTCCTTTTGCAGTGTTTCGGCCTTCAACGGGCACCACTACCGCTACCGCGAAATTGAGGAGGTGCTCGATGAACTCGAATCGATCCCCCAAAAGTTTGTGTTTTTCATTGACGACAACATCGTTGGAGTTAGTTCCCAGGCCAAAGAGAGGGCTTTGCAGTTGTTTTCAGGAATAATTAAAAGGGGTATTAAAAAATACTGGATATCTCAGGCTTCCCTCAATTTTGCCGACGACGACCAACTGCTGGCACTCGCCTATAGAAGCGGTTGCCGCATGATCTTTCTGGGAGTGGAAACCGAGGGGATTGATCAGCTCACCGAAGCTGGCAAGAAAGTGAACCTGGCCAGGCTTAAAGATCACACCTTCAACGCGGTGTTCAACAAAATAAGGAGGCATGGAATTGGTGTGATTGGCGGGTTTATTTTTGGCTTCGACCACGATACCCCCCAAACCATCCGCAACAGAGCCCGGTTTATCAGAAACAGCCATTTGGACTCGGTTCAGGTTTCGATGCTTACCCCGCTGCCAGGTACCCGGCTCTACGACGAGCTCAAACAACAGGGCAGACTGCTGTACACCAACTACCCCTACGACTGGCAGCGTTACGATTATTTCGAGCCGGTGCACCTACACCCCTCCATGACAAGGCACGAACAAACTTTGGCAACATACCAGGCCTGGCATTCGATTTTTAACTGGTCACAATTGATCTTCAGGGCTGTAAAAACTCTTTATGCAACACGCAGTGTTGTCTCTACCTGGATGCTGGTGCTTAATTTTTATCATTACAGCCGAATTGCCCTGAAAGGTGTTGAACCTACCACCGGAGGGAATAATTTCCAAAAAAAGGGAATAAAAACCATGTTAAAATAACAAACTATGGTTGGTTGTATCCCTGTTAGTTGTACATTTGCTATTTCAAATGTTGGCTTTTCCCGGAGCGATTGTTTAGCGGAATGATTTTCTGAGGCGTTGTATTCATCTGATTAAGTAATTTTCGAACTAAACAGTGTTTATGTATTTCTTGTTTTTTAATGTTTACTTGTGTTATGTTAAGAGCAGTTCGAACTATGTAATCTCTCCAGTAAATCAATTTTAGCCTAACGAGCAAGAGAAAAACTGAACTAACAGATCTTCTTTAATTCGCGAACCATTCAGTAGGAGTATTATCCGATAATTTTTATACAATTCAGAATATGAAAGGGCACGTTTTTAAACAATTGACTATCCTGTCAGGATTGCTTTTGTCATCATGGTTGATGATCGCTCAGAACAGTCAGAATGAATCCATTACACCCGGGTTAGTCGGTGTTGGAACTTTTCATGGGCAAACACCCAACCTTCGCGACATTCCCCCATTGACTCCTGAAGAGATCAGAGCGCGTGAGATTAAAGCCGAGAGAAAAGTCCTTAACAGAAAGATCAGATCGCGGCAATACCCTTTTGCTGAAACAGCGCTTCCGAAAGGAGATGATCAAGCTTGGCAGAAATCTATGGGGTTATTTCCTTCGAAAGCACCCCTTGTGAATTTTGCTGGTCAGTCATCACCGTATTATCCTCCTGATTGCAACGGCACTATAGGACCATCGCATTACATGCAAACGGTGAATTCAACTTATGCTATATACAGTCGAACAGGCACTTTACTGGCTGGTCCAAGCAATATGAATACACTTTTCAGCGGTGTGACGGGGGCTACATACAACGATGGTGATCCAATCATCCTTTATGATGAGATGGCAGATCGCTGGCTTGCTGCCGAATTTTCGATTTCCGGAAGCAATGATTATATGCTGGTAGCAGTATCAGCAACAAATGATCCCACAGGGTCATGGTATAAATACTCGTTTGATGTGGCCGATACGCCTGATTATGAGAAGTTTGGTATTTGGCCTGACGGGTATTACATGGGAACTAATAATTCTTCTGGTAACGATATTTATGTCTTTGAAAGAGCTGTGATGCTCGTTGGTGGTGCCAGCCCCCAAATGATAGGCTTCAACAATCCCTGGCGTCCGACGACCATTGATGGATTTATGTGTGTTCCACCTGTTGATAACGATGGAGATGCAGCACCTTCAGGTTCGCCAGGTACTTTTATTACCATTAATGACGACGCCATCGGAGGTGGAAGTGATCAGTTGTGGATTTATGAACTCGTTGCCAACTGGACTACCCCTGCATCTTCAACCTTTACCCGCACACAACAAATCAATGTAACTGCTTTCGATTCTAACTTTGGCAACGATTGGACTAATATAGCACAACCAGGTACCAGTCAGCAACTCGATGCCATTCCCCAGGTTATTATGAATGCGCCGCAATACCGCAATTTCGGTTCATACCAAACCATTGTGTGCTGCCACACGGTTGACGTTGATAATACTGATCATGCTGGGATCAGGTGGTATGAACTCAGGAAAACAACCGGTTCATGGAGCATCAGGCAGCAAGGTACCTATGCCCCAGATCAGCACTCCAGATGGATGGGAAGTGTGATGCTGAATGGTTCTGGAAAGATTGGTCTTGGATACTCTGTTTCAAGCAGTACCGTTTATCCAGGGATCAGATTTACAGGGCAAAGTTCCTCCGCTTATAATGCTGCATCCGGAACCATGGATATTGCTGAAGATATTATCCAAACAGGTAGTTATTCTCAAACATCTTACGAGCGTTGGGGTGATTATTCTCTTTTAAGTGTTGATCCGAATGATGATGCCACTTTTTGGTTTACAACTCAATACATTGGTAGTGGGGCTACTAGGTTATCACGAATAGCCTCGTTTCGATTTGGTAACGATCCTATCGTCACTACGATAGCTGCCACCAACGTGGCTCCTGTCAGTGCCGCGCTAAATGGATCGGTGAACCCGAATACTTTGGCCACCACTTACTTTTTTCAGTACGGTGCAACCACCTCCTACGGATCAACCACCCCCGTTGTTTCTGCAGGTTCCGGCTCCTCTGCCGTTAGCGTTTCGGCTAACATATCGGGCTTAACTCCAGGGCAGACATACCATTTCCGCATCGTTGCCACCAATACTGATGGCACTGCCTATGGCTCCGATCTTTCTTTCACAACCGGAGCTCCTTCCATAACCACTGCTGCCATCTCCTCCATTGGACTGACCACTGCGCAATCAGGTGGAACTATTTCCAGCGATGGAGGATCAGCCATCACAGCCCGCGGAGTATGCTGGGGCACTTCTGCTTCGCCCGTCGTTTCGGGCAACCATACCACCGATGGCACCGGAACCGGATCGTTCACCAGCAGCATCACCGGACTGACTTCAAACACCACCTATTACGTAAGAGCTTATGCTACCAACAGCTACGGAACATTCTACGGCGAAGAACTTTCTTTTACTACCCTTTGCGGAATCTACACCCCTCCGTTTACCGAAACCTTTCCCACTGTTTCACTTCCCTCGTGCTGGACGATAGCGGACAACCAAGGCAACGGCCAGGTGTGGCAATTCGGCACCATCACCGGCCAGAGTCCCAACCCGGCACTCACTGGAAACTATGCTTACCTGGATTCTGATACCTATGGAAGCGGCAACTCGCAAAATGCCGATCTGATAACCCCCACCCTCGATCTTAGCTCTGTAACGGG
>JAQVCV010000101.1 GCA_028689615.1 Bacteroidales bacterium
TCAGGTTACAGCATTTCTAAAATAAACAATTCCGAGTAATTAATATTTAGTTTTTTTCGATGTAATAGTTACATCTTTTTAAGTACGACAATTTTTAGTATTTTTAGATAAATTTCGTTTCACACTTCTTACTTACTTTTTTAATTCCTTCCGCCAATCTCCTACCGCTCTACTTGACTCATGCGATGAATTTGAAAAAAATCCGATTAGATGGAAAAATGAGATAATCAATTCATTCATAAGAGACGGTAGTGGACACAGAATTAATAATGGAATTATTGCAAAACAATTCAGCAGGTGTTCAATGACAATGCCGTGGAAGCAATCATTAATGCATCAAATGGCACCTGTCGAGTGACCAATTGGATATGTGACCGAGATATGTTTATTGGAGCAATCAGAAATACCGAAGTTATTGATTCCGCCTTGATATTGGAGACAGTCGAAGAGGTGGTTATCTGATGATTGAATTCCTTTGCGGCTGCGATGAAAGAACCTGGTCCAATGAAATAGTGTTCATATCGCAATACCCGGATAAATGCGAATTCCAACTAAGATATGATGGCAATGAAATCGAAGTGATAGTAGGTAAATCGACCAAAGGAAACTGGATTTGAATACCGTTGATGAAATCAGGTCTAGAACTGGCATATTTCAAAGACGAATTTTGGGACAAGTCAGCGCTATCGCGGAGATGGACCCAATCAGCAGCGAGCAATATCACAATCCATCTACAAATTGAACGAAGCAAGGATAATCGTCTATTCAGGCGATTATTTTATTTATCTTCGAAAGCAGAATATCAGATAAACTGAAGATCGTACTTGAATAATTTGAACACCATCAGAAAAAGACCCAAGAAGGTCCAAATAATTTGAAGAATCATACATCAAATAAATTGACTCTACAGCCAGGGTGCAAAGCAACAATTACCGGATGAACAAACTGGCGGATGGCATCATTTGCGATCAAGCCAACTGGCGTGAGCTCTATGTGATCAGTTTTGCGCTGGAGGCATTTGGCATGCAACAAATCAGGTTGTAAAAAAGCTGGGGGGGGCACGGAGCTGGTGACAACGAAGAATAAAAATCCGGGAAGGGGATCCCGGACCGAAATCCTCGCCACCATTAGCGCCAGTTCCCAGGATTCCCGCGAGTTGTGGGCGAAGTTCCATGATGCTGGCTTGATTGAAAAGCTGGATGTCAGCAGGTTGGAGGATCTGGTGATGGTCCTGGACTTGCATGCCAACCACCAAACCGGCTGGATCGTCGGACTGGAGCAACTGGCCGGCTAAGCAAAATACCAGTGGGCAAAAACTGGATTTCCAGGCAAATGCATCAGCAAGCAGCTCCGGCAGACATGGTTACGGGAGTCGTGAATTATAACCGTGTCTAAAAGCGCCTATAATTTCCTTTTGTGAACCGAAATGATGATATTGGACTAATTTGCTTATGCCACTGCTAAAGACGGTCAGAACGGCAAAAATAGCTGATTTCAGGATGTGGCTTGTGGTTCGGTCATACGGACCCGGGCTGGTGAATTACCGACAATCCATTAATAGTCATCCCGGGGAGTTATCCCTGGGGATGGCTTGATTATTACAACAACAATGACAACAGGCAGCGGCCTAAAGGAGAACAAGATGAACCACCAAGAATATTAAGCAACAATGGCAAAAACAAAGGGCATGGTTGTCGAACTTGCCGATGAGGCGGCGGCCAATGTCGCCCAACTCAATGCGATGATCGAATCTGATTATATCGACAACATGGAAGTTGATGAACTCGCGGGAACGGCGATCATCATGGAGTACATCATCCGCCTGCAAAACAAGATGTTGTGGAACATCGAAACTTTCGATCTCAACTCCAAGCTCATTCTCAAAGAAGCGATGGAGGAAATCGCCATCGAGGGTGTCATCGGCGGGGAAATGCGGGAGATGATTTCCCGATTGAACGAGCTCAACAAGCTAATCAATGTCTCGCTGGAAAGCAAGGAGCGCTACCGCAAGAAAATAAACACAGCCCTTGCGGCTTTGGAAGAGGCGTTTGGCGAGTTGAAAGAGGAAATCGTGGAAAAGGCTGAGCTGAATCCCGAGTCCCAGGAAATGAATTCCCTGATTAGGATGATGACCCATTCGAACTGGTGATCCGGTTGATTTCGGGCTGCCGGCCAAGCGGTCAGGATGGGACTGGGGAAATCATATCCCGGTTTGGTGGGATAGGAACAGGATAACAGGAATTTGGAGGGATCGGATTTGAACGGCGAAAAGGAAATAAGACCAGGGGAAGTGGATTTCAATGCGGTGAATTCGAACCACTGGAAAAAGCGACTAAGAAAATCAATCAATGAGGCACTCGCCAACAACAAAGAAATCATATCCGGGCTCAATTATCTGCCCGTTAATGGTTGCGATGAACAGGCGTTATATATGATCCAGATTGAAATGGATTATCGCCACTATGATCAGGCGCTATCCTTGGCCTTGGCGAAAGATCCCCATTATTCCTGGTCCAGCATTGTTCAAGAAGCTAATACTTTCAGCCTAGGCACCACGGTGGGGATCCCGGAATACCAGTTCAATCTGATTCAAGCACAAAGCGGGCCAAGAACGGCTCTCCAGCGGGATAGGCTCCTGGAAACGGTAGCCAAAGGCGACAGCCACCTGGAACAAGTCGCGGCCTATTTCCACCAGTTCGATATCGAGGGATTGGTGAAGATGGCGGATGCCATGGGCCGCTACACCCAGGAGCAGGCGGAATGGATCAAAGTTCATGAAGGAATCAACGGGTATTGACATCGCCCGTATCTGGTCCCGGCCGGGATGCTGGCCTGGTTTGGGGTGGGTTATTGCACTGCGGGTTTGGGCCGGTAATGGTCGGCTCGGGATATTAAGGGAGACTGGCTTAGGTTATTGCCATCGTTGGGAAAGATCATCGGGTGAAGTGGAAAAGCGGGGGTCTTCTTGGGAATTTGCCAAACAACCAGATCGATGAAGTGGCAATCTTCCAAGAAGTAAAGAAGTTGAAACGACATAAAGTTGAGACAATAGAAATTAACTAAATGGAAATCAAAAATGAAGAAATGGAGAATGATGTAATGGAAAAAGAAGTAATGAACGGAAATGAAAACAATATGGAAATGAACAACATGGCGGAACGGTTGGATAACCTGATCGCCTTGGCTGGCAAAAACAATGCGCTAATGGCGAAGCAAGTGGCAGGACTCGTGGCGACGAACTGTGACGAACAGGCATTGTACATCTTGACCCTGAAAATGGACCAGCAGCTCGAAACCCTGGATGCAATCCTGAAACCAGCGGACAATCAGGTGGGCGTGGGAAATGAGCCACAGGCGAAGACCTGCCCGGAGCTTGGGGATCATATCCTGGGGGCGAATGCCAAATTCAACAGCCAACTGGATCTGATGAAAACCCAAAGCAACCAAATAGCCAACGAAGAACTGGTTAAGCGGGTAATGGTGCTGGATCTTTTCACTCAGGAACAAAATGAATGGCTCCAGGAAATCAAGGAGCTGGTTCAAGCCTGATTTTCAATCATGGGTTATTAAAAACGGCAATGCCCCAACGAAGCAGCTAGGCCTAGCTAGCTGGCAAGGTAGCGGGACCGATGATGACGTGAGGCGAAGATTTTGATTGCCTGATTGGCCAGGCTGATATTTGTGGTGATTCGAGCCCGCTTGAAATCAGGCGGGTTTTCGAATGGATTTGGCATTTGTGGGCCATCCACAATTAGCAGTTTCAAATGATTGCGACCAATGGGGTGGCAATGCCCCGATGGGCTGCCTGACTGGAAGAAATTTAGATATGGCAAAGCCGGCAAAGGGCAGACCAAGCCCAAGCCCGGTTCAAACAATGAACCGGTATATAAAGGAGGAAGAACTTGGAATTAAAATTGAATGATGATATTGAACTGATTGGATTGTCGAACCAGATTTGCAATAGCTTGCACCGGGCGGGAATCCATCAAATCAAAGACATATTGAAATACAACCTGGATGAACTGGCAGGGCTTAGAAATATCGGAGCAATCGCCAAAAGTGAACTCCAGGATTGGTATCAGGACATAAAAGACGGCAAGATAGTCATCTCTGACGAGAATGAGCCGGCAAGGCTGGAATCATTTGAGCCCCTGTCAAAGCGCTATTTTTGCCTTGAAGACGGTGAGATTTATGAGGATTTATTAATTGACGAGCTCATTACCAGTGCCCGGGTCTTGAACGCCCTGAAAAACAGCGGGTATCGCCGCTTGTCCCAGATAGTTAGACTTGATCGGGATGAACTTCAAGCAATTCCAAAATTGGGCGAGAAGGGTTGCCAGGATTTTTGGAAATTCAAGAAGCGTTTGCGACTTATTCCGGTCAATTTTACTGATTTGGTCGGCTATGAAGGACTGACTGGGGGTGAGCAAATGTTCTATCGGGTCTATGAAGAATTTTATGATGTGATCACCATCAGTTTCGATGATTATTATCGAGCAACGATGCAGCTGTATAACAACTATTATAAAGAATGCGAACCTGGTTACGATTTCAATTTGACGCTTGAAGACAAGAGACTGGGAAAATTTCTTTCAGGTAGTCCGGTGATGATGGTCATCATCCAGGACTACCTGAAAGAAACTAAGTAAAGAAAAATATGGAATGGAAATCGATGGAATAGTGGCTGCTTTGCCGATCATGTTCCAGGATGAAAATCTGATTACTTGCCAGTTGAATATGTTGATGGAACAACATCACATTGCCCAACTGTTGCCGGGACGTTATGTCCGTGGAGCAACCAGCCTGGTTAAAGGGGCAGCCTATTTACCTGAAAAGGAAAGAGTGATCTTCCTGGCAAGGCTCAATGGAGAATCGTATCGGAAGATGGCTGCTTATTTTGGTTTTAGTGGTGCGACGGCCCGGAATCGGGGCAAGAAAGTATTCACCAGACTTAATGAAGGACCGCCATACTTCATGGTTGACGCCTACATGGATATATTCACCACCTATGAAATCAACACTGAGCAATGGCTTGCGATAGTGAAAGATAAGCGCTATCTCGAATATTTCAAGTTGCGGCAATACTATTCTTCTGAAGTAGATAAGGAAAAACTGCCATTTGAAAAGTTGTTTCATGACCCGGAGATACCTGAAGCAATCAAGAGACAATTCAGCAAATACGAACAATAAAAACGACTACAGTATTTGGAATCAGATAATTACGCCAATCGGCCTGGCACAACCAGTACTTTTTTGAGCAATTAAATCGCCCATAATTCAAACGCTGCTCATTCACTCTTCAATCAGCGAGATGGCAGAAAGAAAAAATAATACCTTATGATCAGGGATTCGGGGAGGCATTGATGGAAAAACAACATATCAGTTACACCTTGAACTATTATCTTCAGCTTCAAATCGATCCAAAATCTGGCAGCACGTTCAAGGAAATTGGGGCGAATTTGCCGAAGATGTTGCAAAGCGCCAAGGTTATCAGAACCGGTCTGGCACAAAGAATCGAGGCGAAGTTGGTCAGTGAAATTGTTCCGGGCTATTATGCCAAGGGCCGGATGGAATTCGAGTCACCTAGTCCGGGCAATTATGATGGGCTTTGTACTGTTGAGGAAATGTTTTTCCGGATGCTCGACAATGAAAAGCCGATTGCAATCGCAGCGGCCATGAATCTCGAACGGACCCGGGTCTATCGCGACTTGCGGCTTTATTTCCGGGAATTTGACGACTGTCGTCACTATGCGATCGATGTCTACCAGGACATTTTCGACCGCTACGAAATAAGCCAGGAGCAATGGGAAGGAATTCTCGGGGGCAACCGCCAGTACAATTACCTGCGCTTGCGCCATCATTATGCGACCAAAGCCAAAATGAAAGTCAAGAAACCTTTAGCCTTGCTTGAAAATGATCCCGCCATCCCGGAACCGCTTAAAGCGCAATTCCAGACAGTCTGATCAACCACCAGGAAAATCATAAAAAAAACCGGAAATAGAAAATCAGGCCCAAGTCATGGCTGTCAGGCAAGGTACCTGAATAGCCATGGCTTGGCCGGGATCCAATAGCGACCGGCAATTAAGGTCATTCAATAAATCGTGACAGTCAGGGTTGACTAGGCCGGGTTAACAGGCATACAATAGAACTTAGATGATATTTGAGTGAACTATCTAACGAGGAGAACAAAAAGAATGAACGTAAATATCCAGGCCATCAATTTGGCCCAAATGCAACAACGACTAAGAGCATTGATGCATCAGGCCCGCACCAACAATGTCGATATCCATAACGAACTAGGCGGTCTGCCTGAACAACACTTTGATGAGCGGACCCTGTACATGATTCATCTCGATATGGAATATCGCGCCCATGACCAGGTATCGATCCTGGCCTTGTTGACAAATCAGGATTTCACCGGAGCATATCCAGTTGAAGATGCGAAGGGAACAATCCCAGGCGAAGTGATCACCCCAGCCGCCAACTACAAGTACAACACCAGTCCCGAAGACAACCTGCAACGGAATCAACACCTGCGCCATAAGCTCATGACCTTGGTCGTGAAATTCAACATTCACCTTGATCAAATCGATCAGCAGATCCAGCAGCTAAGCCTCGATGGTCTGGCAAGGCTGGAACGGGCCCTGGGCAGCTTCACTAAGGAACAGGAACAATGGCTCAAGGACATCAATGCGATGGTTGAACAGTAAGCCGGCAACCTGACTTGTACAACCTGGTAGAAATTGACCGGGTTGCTTGAAAATCAGGCAATGTCAAGCCCGGTAATCGGCGCCAAGATCACCGGTGGTGGAACAATCAGCCCCGGTGCTGGTAACTGAGCATTATCGTCACTTATCCGTGAGCACACCAATGAATGGAATTGGTCGCAAAATCAGGAATGGGCTGCTGTAATGACCGGGTGATAAGATCCATTTTGCCAATCAGAAAATTGAATTGTTAAAGGGGCTATCCGATCAGGATAGCCCCTTTCCATTTGGATCCCTTTGCGAAAAGTGAAACTGGTAAGATAAACAATCACTGATGATTCTCAGTGAGGATGACGGTCACCAGGCGCCAGTAAGCTGGAAACAAATGGATGGGGCAAAGCGAAAGGTGGGAGATTTGGTGAAGGAATTGAAATTGGATGATGATATCA
>JAQVCV010000054.1:0-4305 GCA_028689615.1 Bacteroidales bacterium
GTCAAGTGTTTTAGCCATAATTTGTGTTAAAATCAAAAAATATTTTTTAACTGTCAAAATTTCATGTTTTTACAGCATCAATTGCCCTTTTTGTGATGGTTTGGGCTGTCGGAGCCGAAGTTGACAGTTTGTTTTGCATTGGCCGTGCAGGCATCTGGATGGGTATTCGAAAATGAAAACAATTGATAATGTGAATTGTAACGATCTGGTGCGGATTGATTTGACGCTGATGCAACAGATTGAACGATACCTCTCCTAAAAAGCAGATACAGCACACAACCATCAGCAATCATCCGAAACCAACATGTGCGATTTTTCTTTTTTTCCATCGTCACCCTGTCATCAACAGCCTCCACATTTTGTTGTGAGGGGGTGTTTTGTTTTTGTCAGGTGGTAATGAGATCATTCAGTCAACAACACAAGATTCCGGGGCTGCCCCAAACAAGGGGCAACGCCATTACACAGAGGCTGAATTGTTGGATAGCCATTTCCCGTTGATGCCAGATTTCTTCCCAACCGCGTCAGATTATTTTTTAGATGCGCCAGATTTCTTATCAGGTGCGTTGGATTTCTTCCCAGCCGTGTCAGAACACTTTTTAGGTGCGCCAGATTTCTTGCCAGGTGTGTCAGATTTCTTCCCACCTGTATCAGATCATTTTTTAGCTGCACCAGATCTTTTGCAAGCTGTGCCAGATTTCTTTTTAGGTGCGTCAGATCATTTTTTAGCTGCGCCAGATTTCTTGCAAGCTGCGTCAGATCATTTTTCAGCTGCGCCAGATTTCTTTCCAGCGGTGTCAGAACATTTTTTAGCTGCGCCAGATTTCTTTCCAGCGGTGTCAGAACATTTTTTAGCTGCGCCAGATTTCTTTTTAGGTGCGTCAGATCATTTTTCAGGTGCGCCAGATTTCTTGCAAGCTGCGCCAGATTTCTTCCCAGCCGTGTCAGATCATTTTTTAGGTGCACCAGATTTTATCAGGCTGTATCAATGAATCAACGAGTTTGAGCTGATTTTTAGCAGGTGCCATGCTGAAACAGAGGAAAGTTGCTTCGGAATGCATCCTCGCAACATCAAGTCAATGTGCTTTATGAAGGAGGATGGGGGCGGCGTAGCCGCCCCCATCCTCCTCTCTATATACAAGCGTACCGTCATTGCGAGGGAGGAGGCACGACGACCGAAGCAATCTCCTCCTTCTTCTGATCCTTTCCCACCAACAGAGGAGGCACAACGACCGAAGCAATCTCCGGCCATCTATTCACTGTTCACTACACACTATCCACTGATTTTTTTTGAACAGATTCCAACCCAGGGTTGTGGTTTCGGTAGGGTAAAGACATACGGCCGTAAGTCTCTACGACGGGCGTGCGTTCATTTCGGCGGTCTGCTCCGGCCTTCTGCCCACTATCCACTTCCTCGCCCCTCGTCCCTAATCCCTCGCCCCTCCTCACCACTCACTAACTACAACAGGTTGTAGCGTTTCATTTTGTTGAACAGGGTTTTGCGGCTGATGCCCAATTCGGTGGCGGTGTGTGTGCGGCTTCCCTGGTTCTTTTGCAGGGTTGCTGCTATCAGCTCTTTCTCGGCCATCGATCCTGCCTCTTTTATGGTAACGGCTTGTTCGACGGTGGCCTCGGTGGCCGCAGCCGATCTGACCTTTGACGGGAGGGCTGGCACTTCAATCGTCCCTTCTTGTGTTAATATCAGCGCGCTCTGGATGGCGTTGGCCAGCTCGCGGATGTTGCCGGGCCATGCATAGGCAACCATTTTGTCGAGGGCATCGCCCGACAACCCTTTCACGCGGGTGTTGAGCAAGCGGTTGTATTTGTTGATGAAATGGGCGGCCAGCAGCGCGATGTCGTCGGCGCGTTGCCGCAAGGGTGGGAGGGCTATGGAGAATACATTGAGGCGGTAGAACAGATCGGCTCTGAAGCGGCCCGATGCCACCAGCTCTTCGAGGTCGCGGTTGGTGGCTGCCACAATCCGCACATCGGTATTCACGGCTTTTTTGCCGCCCACGCGGGTTATTTTGCGGTCTTCGAGCACCCTGAGCAGCTTCACCTGGGCATCGAGGGGGAGTTCGCCCACCTCATCAAGGAAGAGGGTTCCGGTGTGAGCCCTCTCGAAGGTTCCGGCATGGGCTTCGCGGGCATCGGTAAAGGCCCCTTTCTCGTGCCCGAAGAGTTCGCTCTCGATAAGTGCGGCCGGTATCGCGCCGCAATTGATGGTGAGAAAGGGGTTGAGGCTGCGGTTGCTCATCTGGAAGATGCTTCGGGCCACCAACTCTTTGCCGGTGCCGCTTTCGCCCGTGAGCAACACGGTGGCATCGGTGGGGGCAACCATTTTTACCCGTTGCATCACGTTGCGAAGCCCTTCCGATTCGCCCACTATGACCTCGGAGTGTTCCATGTTAGAAACTTTTTTGCGCAATTCGCCCACCTCTTCCTGCAACGTGGCGTGTTGCAGGGCGCGGCCCACGGTGAGGAGCAGTTTGTCGTTGTCGAAAGGTTTCTCGATGAAGTCGTAGGCTCCTTTCCTGATGGCTTCCACTGCCAGCGTCACCGATCCGAAGGCGGTCATCATCACCACAAGGGGTGAACCGGGAAGTTTTTTCACCGCTTCCAACACTTCCAGTCCGGTCATTTGCGGCATGTTGTAGTCGAGCAGCACGAGATGGGGATGGTGTAGCGAAACCTTTTCCAGGGCTTCGGCACCGTTGGCGGCCTCCAGTGTTTCGTAGCCGGCTTCTGCCAGGAGAAGTTCTACCACGCGGCGGATCTTTTGTTCGTCGTCGGCAATCAAAATTTTGTGCTTCATGGCAAAAGGTTTATCGGGTTGATGATTGGGGCAGTTTGATGGTGAGTGTGGTTCCTTGTCCGGGTTGGCTTTGCACCTCTATATCGCCGTTGTGGCGCCGCACAAAACCGTAGCAAATGGCCAGTCCGAGTCCGGTGCCCTCTGTTTTGGTGGTGTAAAAGGGGTTGAATATTTTCTCGATGTTTTCGGGCGGGATTCCGCATCCGGTATCGCTCACCGAGAGCACCAGCCACGACCGGCCTGCACCTTTGGGGATGTTGTTGTCGAGACTGAGGGTGAGGCGTCGAGGAACCTCCGGCGGGTTCTCTTTCATGGCATCGATGGAGTTCATAAACACGTTGAGCATGATTTGACGGAGTTGTTCCTGATCGGCATCCACCACCGGGTTGGTGGCCACAAAATTGAATTCGGTTTCGATGGCGTGGTGTCGAAGGGTTGCACCGAGCAGGTTGAGCGATTGGGCCAGGAATTCTTCGAGGTTTACCAGGCTGGTGTTGAGATCGGAAGGGCGGGCAAACGAGAGGAGTCCCTGCACAATTTTGTTGATGCGATCCACTTCGGCAATCACTTCGTTCATCATGCCGGTGCGCACCGGGTCGGCCATGTCGCGGGCCAGGTATTGGATGGTAGATCTGATTGCGGTGAGGGGGTTTCTGATTTCGTGGGCAGCACCTGCGGCCAGTTCGCCCAGAACGGCCAGCCTGTCGGCGCGATACATCTTGGTTACGCGCTCTTTTTGTTGCTCGTAGAGGATGGCATGTTCTATGGCAAAGGCGGCCTGGTCGATCAGCAGGTTGAGCAGCGACCGGTCGTCGTCGGAATAGGGCAGTCCGTCGGTGCGGCGGCTCAGGAACACGGCGCCGTTCAATTGGTTCATCACCTTGAGCGGATAAACCAGTTCGGCATTCATCAACCTCAACCCGCGTCGTTCGGGCTCGTCGAAATAGTCCACCACGTCGGGTTGGCGGGTTACCGAGAGGGCTGTTTCGTTTACCGAGAGCCAGTTGAACAATTTTCCCTGGTTGTTGAAAACCAGAGGGGTTTTCTGGTGAAGCGGATGAGGGGTATCGCCTTCGGCTACGAAGCATCCTGTTTGTTCGTTGAGTAAAAACACATACACCCCTTCCGATGGCATGATTTGCCTTATTCGGGAGGTGAAATTGCCGATGAGGAGTTTTTTATCGGCAATCAGCGTCAGCGACCGGTTGAATTCCGACAGGATGGAGTTGATCTCCATGCGTCTGATTGATTTTCCCCGCCGGTTTCCATTTTTAAAAAGAGCCATTTGTTTGGTTTTGCTGCAAAGATAGGGTGTTTGCTGCCAGCATCTCCCGTGCATGTGAAATATTTTACCCACACACGTGCATCTTTTTACCCCGCATCACCCGCGCTTTGCGCTGGTGTTTATTTACCGCTAAGAACGCAAAGATAGCTTCACGCTAAGAACGCGAAGATGCCTGATACTGATTTTAAAGACCGCTAGGGCACTTCGT
>JAQVCV010000054.1:4405-34670 GCA_028689615.1 Bacteroidales bacterium
GCTGTTTGGACGTGCAATACCCGTTAGCATCTGCGTCCGATAGATGACGTAGGCATCTCAGCGTTCTTAACATTACCCGTTAAAAAATCTTAGCGTTCTTAGCGTCTTGTCTTAGTGCTCTTAGCGGCAAAAGAATACCCGTCTTTCGCAGGAGACAGCTTTCATCTCCCGCGCTTCGCTCTGTTCATTAGTTTACCACTAAGACCACTAAGATCAAAAAAGTAGGGATGCTGTTTTTTTATCTTATAAGTGTATTGAAAATATTCAAATAAAAGATTGACTTTTTATTTAAAGCTAATGGTTTAATGAAACTCTGTTAGTTGCAAAGCAGTATAATTTCAAAACATTTATTCAACTTATTAATCGCACCTAATAATAATTAAAAAGAAATAAGATGCAAACAAATCTAAACGTTATATTTACATCAATTCTTGATAAAGCTTATGCAGTACACAAGGTCTTGGGCCCGGGATTGCTTGAAAGCGTTTATGAGAAATGCCTTGAATACGAACTAATACAGGCAGGTTTTTATGTAAAAACTCAAGTTCCCGTTCCAATGAAATATAAGGAGGTAAGTTTTGATATAGGCTTTCGAATTGATTTGATAGTTAATGATTTGGTATTAGTTGAACTAAAATCGGTAGAAGAAATCATTCCCTTGCATCTGGCTCAGACATTAACTTATTTGAAAATGGCTGACTTGAGACTAGGTATGCTGATAAATTTCAATACTCGAATGCTTAAAGGGCAAGTTAAAAGAGTTGTAAATAACTATGAAGAATAAAGGTTAGCTTTTTGTATTCTCCTATAAATCCTTATTAGAACAAAACTGAACTTTTGGATAATCCGCTGGCTCGATTTCTTTGTTTTCGACCTTGAGCACCCGCGCTTCGCGCTGGTGTTTATTTGCCGCTAAGAACGCAAAGATAGCTTCACGCTAAGAACGCGAAGATGCCTGATACTGATTTTAAAGACCGCTAAGGCACTTCGTGCTGTTTGGACGTGCAATACCCGTTAGCATCTGCGTCCGATAGATGACGTAGGCATCTCAGCGTTCTTAATATTACCCGTTAAAAAATCTTAGCGTTCTTAGCGTCTTGTTTTCGCGCTCTTAGCGGTAAAAGAATAGCCGTCTTTTGCAGGAGACAGCTTTCATCACCCGCGCTTTGCGCTGGTGTTTATTTACCGCTATACCGAATCGGCTTGAACTTGCTACTTTTCTACAAGTCATGCCTCTCGGTACGATCTTCGTCCCGAGAACGTAGTGATTCGGGATTAACCGCTTCTAGGTTAAAAGCTTCGCGTTTTAACCAACAAGCGGTAATGAACGCAAAGATAGCTTCACGCTAAGAACGCGAAGATGCCTGATACTGATTTTAAAGACCGCTAGGGCACTTCGTGCTGTTTGGACGTGCAATACCCGTTAGCATCTGCGTCCGATAGATGACGTAGGCATCTCAGCGTTCTTAACATTACCCGTTAAAAAATCTTAGCGTTCTTAGCGTCTTGTCTTAGTGCTCTTAGCGGTAAAAGAATACCCGTCTTTCGCAGGAGACAGCTTTCATCTCCCGCATGAAGGGCAGGTGATTCTTGCCTGCGAAGATATTGGACGCTGCATTTTTGATCGCTAAGACACTACCTGTACGTTGTACAGAAATGAATAATAATTCGTTTGAACTTCATATGAAACAATACCCTTTGGCATAAGCGTTCGTTTAATGCAGTCGGCGTCATGGCGATGTTAATTCAACTTGATATTGAGTTGATTTATTCATTACCAGTCCTTAAACATCTAAAGAAAAACAGCAACAAAAGTGCAGAATCCATGTGAAATATTTTACCCATTCATGTGCATCTTCTTACCCGCCTGGTTAGAGGCCATTCGCGGGTGCGTGGAGGTAAAGAGTTGATAAAGTTTATTTTATTTGCTGTGGTACGATTCTTCCACGTGCTTTATCAGATTGAATAAAAAAAGCTTTCAATGAGAAAGAAAATACACATTCTCCTTGTTCTGATGGTTCCACTGTGGGTTGCGGGGCAGCAGGTGCGAAAAATTAACTACCGGCAGGCTATCGCTATCGCGCTGGGTGGCAGTTATCCAACCCGTTATTACAACGAAGAGAAAGAGGCCATGCGCTTTTCGTACCTTTACAACAAGGCGCAGTTCAAACCCCGTCTCGACCTGAACCTGTTTGCCCCGTCGTGGGACGAAGGGGTGAATGCTGTTTACAGCGCCGATACGCTGCCAGTTTACAACTCCACCAGTTCGTTGCGAGCCGGCGGCAACCTGGGTTTCACGGTGATGCTCCCCACCGGGGGTAATTTCTCGCTCTCGTCAAACATGTACTGGGAGAAATTCATGCTTGCATCGGGCGGCTCTTTTTCCGACGGGTTGCGCAGCATACAGGCCTACAGCCGCTTCTCGTTGTCGTTCTCGCAACCGGTGTTCACTGCCAATGCCCTGCGCGAAAACCTTCGCGCTGCCCAACTCGAATACGACAAGAGTGTTTGCTATTTCAACCGCGTGCAGATGGACATCATTTACAATGTTACCAACGCCTTCTACCAGGTTTACAAAGCCTCGTTCGAGTTGCAGATCAACAGCGAGCGGCTGGCCAACTCGAAAGAGGCACTCCGTGTTACCCGTTTGAAACAGGAAGCAGGCGATCTGCCCGAGGGGGAGATCCTGATTGCCGAAATTTCGGTGGCACAGGATGAAGCCAGGCTGCTTGAGAGCCAGGGGAAACTCGACGCCCTGAACGACGAGTTTAAATTGCTGGTTGGGCTCAACCTCGACGAAGAGATAGAACTGGAGGCCGAAATGCAGTTCGAATCATTTGTGGTTGACGAAAAGCAAGCAGTTGAACAGGCCAGGGGCAACCGCGAAGAGTTGCAGGAGGCCGCCTACGACATCGAGCTTCAAGAGATTGCCCTGGCGCGCGCCCGCCGCGAAAGGGAACTGAAAGGGAGCATCAACGCTTACTACGACTTCACGGGACTGAGCACCCGAGCCGATGGAAACCCCTGGCAACTCTTCAACTCCTCGTTTGGCAACATGGCCGACCGTCCCGCCAACCGCGGAATCACCTTCACCCTTTCGTATCCTATTGCCGACTGGGGACGCGGACGTAACCTCGAGAGCAAAGCCCGCCATATACTCAACGAGAGACACCTCGATCGCGAAAACCAAACCCGCATTATCGAGAAAGAGGTGCGCGAAATAGTAAGAAAGGTGAGAGAGGCCGAAACACGTTACCGCATCAACACCAAAAACCGCGATGCAGCCCAAAAAAGCTTTAAAATTAGCCAGATGAGGTTCGAGAACGGCGAACTCACCAGCCAGGAACTCTCCATCGAGCAGAACCGCCTGAGCGATGTGCAACTCGCCTATATAGATTCCTACATCGTTTACCGCCTGGCTGTAGCCAACCTCGAACGGAAAACCCTCTACGATTTTAAAAACAACCGCCCCTACGTGAAAGAATAATTGAAAAAATAAAATACGATGAAAAAAATACTCCTTCTCCTTTTGTGGCCCCTGATGATGGCTCCCGTTGCCGCGCAAAACAACGATGGTGCCACCGAAGCCTCGTTGCTCCTCGATCTCAAAAAAGCCAAAGCCGGCTACGATGCCGCGTCGCAGAAATACGACAACGACCTGAAACTCTTCAACGAGAAAGCCGTATCGCTCAACGACCTCAACAAATCGAAAAACGAACTCCTCGCGCGCGAGGTCGATTACCAGAAGCTTATTCTGCAACTCATCTCCCAACAATCGTACATTACCATCGACAGGGCCGTGAAATACCAAAGCCAGGGAGGCGAAAAACGGGTGAAAATATCCCTGAAAAGCGCACTGGAAGGCAACAGCGACTACCTGCAGCAGTTCAGCGACCACAACGACGTGTTTACCCCCGAGATGAAGGCCGGCAAAGTGTTCAACATCTATGTTTCTATTGTGGATATCGAGAGCCAGACCATCATAGGGTCGCCCTACGAATACCGCATTGCCTCCATTGCCCTGGGTGGCGAGAGTACAGCCGACTTCGAACTGCTCAAAGACGTGGAAAACCTGCGCGTGGAACTGAGCTACAACAACAGGAAAGACGGCAAAAACATCTACCTGAAAAAAGATGCCAGCGTGAACAGCCTCGACCTGGCCTCGCTCCAGTTTTCGCAGGAGGCCGACCTCAATTCGCAAACCGACTACGGTTTGGTGGTGGAACGATTCTCGAATACCGATGAAGCCTACAGGATGTTGGTGCTTGGACTTCCGCGCCAGATTACCAGCGAATTTTACGACGACCAAAGCAAAGTATCGCAGATAAGGTTTGCCCAGGGGGTGAACACCCGCAACCTCTCGCTGCGCGTTTACCTCCCCGACCGCACCGACGAAGAGGTGGTGATTGACCAGCCCATCCAGTTTTTCGTGGTTGCCCTCACCAACGAGCAGTTCAACCACCTTCAAAGCAACCCTGTTGCCATCCCCGATGCTGCTACCCTGGAACCGTTGTGCAGCGGTATCGAAACCCTCGAACTCATACCACGCGGTAAAGGAAAAATAGAAGTTACAACCACCAGCCTCTACTACGAAATTGACTCCGATGAACAGGTAACCATGACCGCCCGCGTGAAAAACGCCGGCAGCCGCCGCCTCGACAACATCAAACTCTCCACCGAGAACCCCATGGGTTGGACATCGGTTATCGAACCCGATCTCATCCGATCGCTAGAGCCAGGCCAGGAGACCACCGTTTCTATTGCCATCAACCCACCGGCCAACGGGGGCGTGGGAGCCCAGGAAATCAAACTCAAAACCGAATCTGTTGCCGACAACCGCAAGGTGTCAAGCGAAGACAAAACCATACGCGTTCAGGTGAATGCCCCAACCTCGTTGTGGGGAACCATTGCCCTGGTGCTTTTGTTGGGAGGCATCGTGGGCGGAATTGTATGGTTCGGTATCAAACTCAGCCGTCGATAATTCATCCACCACTTATATTAAACTATTACTGAAGCCATGTTAAAAGCCATTGAACTCTCGAAACGTTACGAAGACGGCCATCTGGCCCTCGACTCGCTGAATCTGGAGATTAAACCGGGCGAGATCTTCTTCCTGCTGGGTGCCAACGGCGCCGGCAAAACCACCACCATCAACCTCTTCCTCAATTTTATTGAACCCTCGTCGGGCTCGTTGTTCATCAACGACATCGACGTGGTGAAAAGCCCGCTCGAAACCAAAAAATACGTGTCGTTTGTATCGGAAAACGTGATGCTCTACGGCAATTTCAGCGCGCGCCAAAACCTCGACTTCTTCGCGAGGCTCGGTGGTAAAACCACCCTTACCAAAACCGATTACTACAACGTGATGCGCAGCGTGGGACTGCAGGAAGAGGCCTTCGAACGCAAGTTGAAAACCTTCTCCAAAGGGATGCGCCAAAAGGTAGGTCTGGCAATTGCCATCATCAAAGACGCCGACAACGTGATACTGGACGAACCCACCTCGGGACTCGACCCCAAGTCGGCCTCAGAACTGATGCAGATACTGGTGAACCTTCGCAACAAAGGGAAAAGCATCCTGATGTGTACGCACGATATTTTCAGGGCCAAAGCCGTGGCCGATCGCGTGGGAATCATGAAAGAGGGACGACTGGTAATGCTGCGCAACCGCGAAGAATTTATGCAGGACGACCTCGAGAAAATTTACCTCCACTACATGCAGGAGGCTGTGATGTTCGACGATATTAACGTAATAGCCTGAACCCATGATTTGGTTAATAGCAAAAAAAGATTTCCTGCTCAACCTCACCTCCCCCCGGTTTATCATCGGGTTCCTGCTGTGCGTGGTCATCATCCCCTTCACCATGATTGTGAGCGTGGATGGCTACCGCAACCAACGCAGGGTGTATGAAGTTGACCAGGCCGAAGTGAAAAAAAACTGGAACGAAATAAAGGTCTATTCGGCTGTTCGTCCGGTTGTAGTGGCAGAACCCCAACCTCTGGGAATCTTCACACGTGGCGTGTCCGACAACATGGGCAATCAGGTGAATGTGCGACTGGGCGAATACCCGCTCTTCCCTTCAGGCCATGCCGGCACCCGCGACAACCCGTTGCTCAACGCCTTCTTCTCTATCGATTTTACCACGGTGATCGCCATTCTCATGTCGCTGCTGGCATTGGTGTTTAGCTACGACCTGTTTACCCGCGAACGGGAAGAGGGTACCATGAAACTGGTGTTCTCCAACGGCGTGGGACGCGTGGCCTTTCTGGCTGCCAAGTTCACCGGTTTGTTCATCACCCTGGTTCCCATTCTCGCGTTCAGCTTCGTGCTCAGCATCCTCATCATCGTGTTGTCGCCAGGCGTGGCATTTTCGCCGTCCGACTGGACCGGGGTGGTGTTGCTGTTTGGCGCCGCGCTGATCTATCTGGTTGTTTTTATCCTTTTAGGGATGTTGATTTCGGCCCTCTCCAAAAAATCGTCAACAGCCATTGTGGTGAGTTTGCTGGCCTGGGTGTGGCTGCTGTTTCTGGTTCCCGATATGGCCTACTACGGCGCGCAAAGCCTCTCGAAGGCAGTACCCTACGACAACGTGGCTTTCTCGCTCGATGAGGTTGATCGCGCTTTTGAGAAAGCCACCGACGAACGTTGGGAAAAGGTGCAGAAGGAGATGGCACTCGACGGCATCGGCCACTGGAACTGGAACGGGGGCCGCGATGGCTACGACGAGATGTACGGCTGCGTTTACGAAACCTACGAGTTTCACCGCCGGCTCAACACCTGGCGCGAACCAGAGCGGTTGGCCTCAGCCGATAAAAAATGGGTCTATCAGAAAGAGTGGCTCGATGGCCTGATAAAACAAGAGAACCTGCGCAAAGTGCTGAGCTGGCTCTCGCCTGCCGAGATGTTCAGGCAGGTGGCCTCGTCGCTGTGCCACACCTCCCCGTCGAGCTATCTGGCCTACATGGATCAGGTGCGCCGCTACCGCGAATCGCTGGTGCGCTATTTCGAGTCGAAAAAACTCTTCGAATCCTACACCTACTTCACCCAGCAAGACCCCGCCACGTTTCTCACCATCGAGCAGATGAACCAGATGGAGCGCGACGGATTCTTCGATACACAGAATTTTAAAGTACCCGAGCATTGGGATAGTGAATATTACAAGCCTCTCAACCTCTCCGATGTCCCCGTTTTTGTTTATCAGCAACCTGGCGCACTGGCCACCCTTGGTAGTGCCATGGGTTTGATAGCCGCACTGTTGGGGGTTGCCATCGTGGTGCTGATAGCCGTAATTGCCGCCTTTATGAAATATGATGTGAGGTAATCCATTAAAAAAACGTCGAAAAATGTTTGGAACACTATTATTAAAAGAGATTCAGCACTATCTGTTTGGACTGCGGTTTCAGGTTTCGCTTGTCATTGTGCTGGTTACCTTTCTCGTGGGATCGCTGTCGTTTATTCCTGCTTTCAGGCAGGCCGGCGAAAACCACATGAAGCTGATGAGCGAAGAGCGGGCAGCTCTGGAGCGTGCCTCGGAGAATGCCACGGTGGTTGCTGTCAGAAACCAGGTGTATGTTGTGTCGCCCAAAAGCAACAGCATCATCTCCGATTGCAGCGGGCAACACCTTCCCAACAAAATAGGCTACAGCGCCTACAACGTGTTTAACTTCAGGGTGAGCCACGGCAACCTCAACCCTTTGATGGGCACCGGGCGCGCCCTCAACTGGGCCTTCGTGGTATCGGTTGTCCTTAGTTTCATCACCTTGTTGTTTGCCTACGACGCCATCTCGGGCGAGAAGGAAGACCGCACCATCTCGCTCATGTTTTCCAACGCGGTGCCACGCGGGCTGGTGCTGTTGAGCAAGCTCACGGGCATCGTGAGCGTGGTGATGGTGATGGCTGTGGCGGGCATGGTGGTGAGCATCCTCACCCTCACGCTGGCCGCTGTGCTGCCACTCAACCTCACTTTCCTGGCCGAGGTGGCCGGATTCACCCTCATCACCCTCCTGCTGGTAACGCTTATGGCCGTGTGTGGCCTGCTGGCCTCGGTACTCAGCCGGTCGTCGAATGTTAGTTTGCTCATATCGCTCTGCTTTTGGTTGCTTTTCGTGGTGGTGGTGCCCAACACTGCCGTGTTCTGGGCCAACACCCTTTTCCCCATCCCTCATGCCGATCAGGTTCAGCAAGCCATCAACCAGGGTCGCCAAACCTTGAACGAACAGGCCCCGCGGGGAAGCTGGTCGTCGAACTACGGCAACCCCAAGTGGGAACGGCACAAACTAAGAGCCGATCTGCAAACCAAACTCCTGCTCAACGAGAAAACCCACCGCGATGCCTACTACCAGCAGATGTTCAACCAGTTTGAAAAAACCCGGAGCATCACCCTCTTTTCACCAGTAGCACAATTCGACTACATGAACGAGGCTATTCTCGGCAGCGGCTACATGCGCTTCAGGAAAAACTGGGACGATCTGCACCTGTTTCAGGCCAGCTTCCTGAAATGGTTTCAAGACCTCGATGCCAAGGATTCCGAAAGCCCCCACTGGTACAACCCCTACGAAAACCTCTCAACAACACGGCAAAAAGTGTCGGTTGACCAGGTGCCGGTCTATACCGAACAAGTTGCCGGATTCGCCGAACGTTTCAAAGCCATTGCCCTCTACCTCTCGGTGATGCTGATCTACAGCGCGGTGGTGTTCGGCATCGTGCTCTACAGGTTTCAGCGCTACGATGTGCGTTGATGCGCTGCTCTTCACTTCTCATGGGCGATCGTGATCCTGCCGGGGTCACGATCGCCCTTTTTGGTATCCGGCCCCATTTCTCCGGTTCAGTGCCAGCGTGGGTTCATCAACCAAAAAGATCAATCAAAACAGTGCCAGGGTATTCGGGGGGTGAAAACAGCTATCCGCATTTTTTTTAAAAAAGATTTGGTTTTCTTGAAACCGTATGTAAATTTGCAACCACCACAAGTTGTTGTAAATTTTATGATCGAACACAAACTTCAGCAGAAAGGATTTTCGCGTTACGAGGCTGCTGCTTACGCTGTGTTGCTTCGCAACGGACAACTCACTGCGGGTGAACTGAGCCGTATGGCCGGCATTCCCCAGGGGCGTATCTACGGGGTACTCGATGGGCTCGAGAAGCGTGGCTTTTGCACGGTGATTCTCGGATCGGTGAAGAGCTATCGCGTGGTGAATCCCCGTGTGGCCTTCGACGAGCTGATGAACCAGCAACGCAAAGCCCTCACCGAAATGGAAGCCCTGCAGGAAGAGCTCGAGGCCGAATACAACATCCAGGGGAGTCAGTCTGCCGATTTTTTTCAAGTACTCACCTCCAAAGTGGGGCAGGTGGAGAAGTTCGACGAACTGATCAGCAGGTGTCAAACCACGTTGTGCTCGTTCAACAAGAAACCCTACGCCACCGGATTCACACGCACACCTGAGCAGATCAGAGCCGACAGCCGCCCCATCGAGAAGTTGGTGGCCCGTGGAGCCCGCGCCCGCGCCCTTTTCGAGGCCGAAACCGATTCCAACCTCCTCCCATTTGCCAACATGGTGAAGTACTACAGCACTATCGGCGAAGAGGTGCGCATCACCGGTCAGCTCCCCCTGAAAATGCTCCTCATCGACGGGCTGGTGGCCATGGTTTCGCTTCAGAACAACGACGCGTCGAAATTCAAGCTCACCTCCATGGTGGTCGAACACACCGACCTCACCGGAGCCCTCAACCAACTGTTCGACCTCTACTGGGAGAAAGCCGAGCCGCTCCATGTTTTTTTAGAGAAGCACCACATCGACAGAAAACTCATCATCGATTAACAATCCCTTAAACTCCTTCAATATGTATCGAAAACTTCTTCTTATTTGGGTTATTCTGGCTGGAAGCCTTGCCACCACAGCACAGTGGAGCACCAACCCTGCGGTGAACAACACCATTTGCAACCTTGCCGGCGAACAGGCCATACCCAAAGTGGCCGTGTGCCCCAATGGCGACACTTACATCGGCTTCTTCTCCAACGAAGCCGGTAACTACAACGTGCGTTTGCAACGCCTCGATGTGCTGGGCAACACCCAATGGGCCGCCAACGGTATCCTGGTCAGCAACAACACGCAGGAGACCTGGCTCACCGACTGGGACATGACCGCCGACCCTTCGAACCACGCCATCCTCGTGTTTAACGACATCCGCAACGGCAACACCAACGTCTATGCCTACCGAATCGCCCCCGATGGCACCTTCGTGTGGGGAGCCAACGGCGTGGCCCTGTCGAACAACACCGCCTTCAACGCCGCTCCCAAAGTGATTGCCACCACTGCCGGCAACATCGTGGCGGCGTGGATGTCGGACGAGGTGATCATCATGCAGAAAATCAACCCTGCCGGAGCCTTGCAATGGGGTGCCAATGGCATTACCATCAGCGGCACCAACACCCGGTCGTGGCCCCAGATGCTCCCCGTGGGTACCGACGAATTCATCATGAAATACTACGACGACAGCGGCGCAGGCTGGTCGCCCACTCGCCATGTGTATGCCCAGAAATACAACTCCGCAGGCGCGGCAGTGTGGGCCTCACCCGCAACAATCTCTACCGCCGGCGGCATCTCGGCGCAAACACAAATTCTACCCTTCATCAACGATGGCTCCGACGGTTTCTACATTGCCTGGGACGACGACCGCGACAACAACCTGCTGGCTAACTCCTTCGTGCAACATGTGAATGCCTCCGGGCAGACCCTGTTTGCCACCAACGGCGTTGCCGTTTCTACCGAACCAACCATGAACCACTGGTATCCCGAACTGGCCCTCCCGACTGGATCGCAAGAGGTGTATGTGTTTTGGAACGAAATCAACGGGAACCAAAACCAGTGGGGTATTTATGCCCAGAAATTCTCATCGGCAGGCGTGAGGCAATGGACCGACAACGGAAAGGTGCTCATAGGCGTGTCGTCGTCGCAATACTACCCGTTGGCCGGTAGCGGAACCCCGACCGATATGGTACTGTTTGTTGAAGAATATGCCACATCCATCAACGGCTACCTGAAAGCCATGAGAGTGGATGCCGCAGGCAACTTCGTATGGACCCCCTTCCTGAAACCAATCTGCACGGTGAACTCCCAGAAAGTGCATACCAACATCTCGAAACTCCAAAACTCCCAATGGATCGTGGCCTGGGAAGATACCCGCGGCATCGACAGCGACATCTACGCCCAAAACCTGAGCCTCGACGGAACCAACGGCCCGGTGGAATTCGGCACCATTGCCGGAACCATCACACTCAACGGCGGATTTGGCAACATGACCGATGTTGTGGTACAGGCCGGAACAAACACCACCCACCCCAACGCCTCAGGAGCCTACACCCTCAACGTTACCACCGGAACCTACACCGTAACCGCATCGCTGAGCGGCTATGCCTCAGCTTCGCAAAACAACGTGGCAGTGACCCTCAACCAAACCTCCACCGTGAACCTCACCCTTCAAGCCAACCCCGTGGCCATGATCGAAGGCACCGTGACCCTGCTCAACGGCGTTGGTCAGGTGTGGAACACAACAGTGAAAGCCGGAGCAGTGACCACCAACCCCGATGTGAACGGGCACTATTCGCTGCTCGTCACTCCCGGAACCTACGACGTGGTGGCCTCACTCCCCCTTTACACGCCCGATACTGCCCACAGCGTGCTGGCGGTAATCAACCAGATCACCACTCCCGTTGACCTTGAACTCTCGCTGGCTCCAACCACCGGTTTCCTTTCGGGCCACGTGTCCCTGAACGGAGGAACAGGCGTGGTAACCGACGTGGAGGTGAATGCCGGCGGCAACATCGCCAATCCCGATGCCACCGGCTTTTGGACCATGGAGGTGCCCGTTGGAAACTACGACGTGATGGCTATCCTCACCGGATATGGAACCCAGTTTCAAATGGGAACACCCGTGGTGGCCGGCCAGACCACCAGCAACGTTGACTTCGTGCTTACCCCCGTGGCCAACATCGCCTACATCACAGGAAATGTGACCGTGAACGGAACCATTCAGAACATAACCGACGTGGTGGTGGAAGCCGGCAACAACACCACCCACCCCGATGCCCAGGGCAACTACACCCTCGAAGTAGCCTCCGGCTCCTGGGACGTAACCGCCAGCCACGACTACACCGACACCCAGACCATCAACAACATCACCCTGCAACCCGGACAGACAGCCACCGGCATCGATTTCACCCTCGCCCAGATCCGCACCGACCTGGTGTGCCTGATGACCTCCGGCGGGTATCCCATTTACGACTATATTGAAGTTGCCGTTACCGGTCCCGAACAAACCTACACCGGTACCACTACCACAGCCCAGATAATGTTCGAAAAAGCGCTTTTTGGATTTTATCATGGTGAAGCCTTCAACTATATGTATCTTACTTCTGCCGAGGATACCATCAATGCCACTACCAACACACTTACGTTCGACTTTCCTATTGCCATTGCCGAACGCGAAAACACCCTTGCAGGTGCCGTGATGCCCAACCCGCTCACCGCAGGCAGTAGCCTCCACTTCACCCTCCACGAGCCACAGGCGCTGGTCACCCTCACCTTTACCGATATAACAGGACGCAGCACCACCTTGCTCGAGAGCAGCCACTTCGAGGCCGGAGCCAATGTCGTTCCGCTTGGTAACTACATCGGCCAACTCGCGCCCGGTATCTACCTCCTCACCCTCAAAGCCGGCAACCAAACAGGCCAATGGCGGGTGATGATTGCAAACTGATAGTTTTGTTTGCCCTGAAATTACAGGCCGGCACCACAGGATCAGTCACGTGGATGCCGGCCTGACTATTTTATTTCATCGTTTGAGAGCACCCAAAGTTGTTGCTACCTTTGTGGCGAATATGTTCACGCTTTTTTTTCGGTACATCAATTCCCTTCCGCAAAGGATTTATAGAGGCCAAGGGCTTCAATGGAGGCTGGTAAGAGGCACGCGGCCTGCCTTTTTGATTTCGACACTCCTTTGCATGGTGTTGCCGGTATCAGCCTTGAGGTTGGCGTTGGCAAATTACCCTGCTGAGCCGATGCAGCAGCACCTGCCTTTCTATCCGGGCGAGCAGTTGCTCTACCAGGTTTACTACAATTGGGGTTTCGTGTGGATTCATGCCGGTACTGTTGATTTTGCTGCCGACACCTGCCAGTGGAACCATCGCCCTGCATGGCATTTCGTGAGCACCGGACGCTCGTTAACCTCCTACGACTGGATTTTCAGGGTACGCGATCGTTACGAAGCATGGGCATCGCGCGGAGAACTGGTGCCACTGGAGTTTATCCGCGATACCTACGAAGGTGGATACCAGTGTTACAACCACTACTTTTTTGATTACAACCGCAGGCAAATAACAGGCAAAGTGCTCCGCTCTAAGAAAAAGGATGTTAAACTTGCAATCCCCCTGGAACATGGTCTGACAGATGTGCTCACTGCTGCTTACAGACTTCGTTGCCTCGACGCCTCTACCCTCCGTCCTTCCGATACCATCACCCTCCCTATGGCCATCGACGATGAGGTGCACAGGGTGCAGGTGGTATATCACGGGGAGGAGACCGTTACCTCACGCGACAATAAAAAGAGTTATCGATGCCTGAAGTTTACTACCAGCGTGGTGGCCGGTTCAATTTTTAAAAGCAACGAAACCATCACCGTATGGGTAACCAACAACCGACGCCATGTCCCCGTGTTGGTTGAAGCCCGGATTCTGGTGGGTTCGGTAAAGGTTTATCTGCAGGAGTGAACTAAAAGTGATGGTGCAGAACATGAATGCAAAAGTACCGCCAACGAGCTGTCCAACAGATCATAGAATACCCGGGCAATAAAGAATATATAAATCAGGTTAAAAAATGGAACAGAAAGATTATTTGATGCGTGAAATAGAAAAAATTGGAGCCATGTTCAATGCTATTCGTCAGAAGTTGTTGGGCGGTAGTGGAGATTCATCGTGGCAGAACGCATATACGGCAGAGCGTGCCAAAGGGGAGTTATCGGTCCAATTGAATACCGACATCCAATTGTTTTTGAAGATGAGCATGCCCGATACGAAGGCTTTTTTATTGAATATGGAAGGGTTTACTATCGAAAATATTGAGATGCTGGCCGATTTGATAGCGGAGATAGGGTTGCGTGATGATTGCAGGGAGAAAAAACAATTTCTTGAAAAGTCGGTGCAGCTCTACAACCTTTGCAATGCCGAAAGCAATACTTATTCTATTGCCCGACAAACGAAAATGAGAAGCCTGATGAATGTATTGATGAATGACACCGCATAATCTGATTTTTTCTATTGAAAACTCAGGTGCGTCCATTTGGTTTAACAACCCTGCCGGGAGAAAAAGTTTTGAAGACCTTTGCTCAGTGCCATCTCAGGGCGGTTGTTATGTGAGGTGGGATCAAGGTTGCCGCTTCGCCAAACAAATAAGTTCTTGTACCTTTGCCGCCTGAAAAATGTATAGTTATGATAAATTTTGTTGAAGAGCTTCGCTGGCGTGGGATGATTCACGATGTGATGCCCGGCACCGAGGAATTGATGTTGAAAGAGATGGTAACGGCCTATGTTGGGATCGATCCCACTGCCGATTCCCTGCATATTGGTCATCTGGTTGGGGTAATGATGCTTCGCCACTTGCAGCGTTGTGGTCACAGGCCGGTGGTGTTGGTTGGTGGTGCCACAGGTATGATTGGCGATCCCTCGGGCAAATCGCAGGAGAGAAATTTGCTTGACGAACCCACCTTACGTCACAACCAGGAGTGTTTAAAGAATCAATTGGCTCACTTTCTCGATTTCGCCTCCGAAATACCCAACAAAGCATTGATGGTTAACAACTACGACTGGATGAAGGAGTTTTCGTTCCTTGGGTTTATTCGCGATGTTGGCAAGCACATCACCGTGAACTACATGATGGCCAAGGATTCGGTGAAGAAACGCCTGAGTGGAGATGGCGAAGGGATGTCGTTTACCGAGTTTACTTACCAGTTGGTTCAGGGGTATGACTTTTTACAACTCTATCGCGAGCATAATTGCAAGCTCCAAATGGGGGGCTCCGATCAGTGGGGCAACATCACCACGGGAACCGAGCTTATTCGTCGTATTGCCGGTGGCGAAGCTTATGCCCTTACCTGTCCGCTCATTACCAAAGCCGACGGTGGTAAGTTTGGCAAAACCGAACAAGGCAACATATGGCTCGATCCCGAGCGTACCACCCCTTACCAATTCTACCAGTTTTGGATAAATGTGTCTGATGCTGATGCTTCAAGGTATATTCGCATTTTCACCCTTAGGGATCGTCAGGAGATCGAGGCTCTTGAAGCCGAACATGCTCAGGCTCCGCACCTGAGGCTGTTGCAGAAGGCCTTGGCACACGACCTCACATGCGACGTCCATTCCGAAGCCGACTACAACTCAGCCGTGGAAGCCTCCGAGATCCTCTTTGGGAAAGGTACCACCGAAACCCTGCGCCGTCTCGATGAAAAGACCCTGCTATCGGTTTTTGATGGTGTTCCCCGTTTCAATGTGGCTCCGGCTGTTCTGTCCGACGGATGCAATGTGCTCGACCTGTTGGCCACCCACACCACCATATTCCCGTCGAAAGGAGAAGCCCGCCGCACCATGAAAGACGGTGGCGTGATGATCAACCGCGAAAAAGTGACCGAAGAAACCGTCATCACCACACAAAACATTCTTAACAACCGCTACCTGTTGGCGCAGCGCGGCAAGAAGAATTACTACCTGGTTGTGGTTGCTGACGAGTAGCCCTCACCGCTGGAAACCGGAGGCGAAAACCTCCTCCCACGAAACCTGTAGGGGCTTTCAGAAACCAGAAACCAGAAACCAGAAACAAGAAACAAGAAACAAAAAAGGCTGTCACCCGCATCGGGAGGCAGCCTTTTATATTGAAAAGAGGATTGGTTAGTCTTCGAAAATTCCGAGATTGTCGAGGGCGGTCATAAGTTCTTTAACAGAAGCGGCCGACTCCTGGAGCATTTTCATCTCTTCCTCGTTGAGTTTGATTTCAATGATCTCTTCGATGCCGTTTTTGCCCAATTTCACCGGCACACCCAGATAGATGTCGTTGAGGCCATATTCCCCCTGCAGATAAGCGCAAACGGGGAACACCCGTTGTTGATCGTCAACTATGGCTTCAACCATCTGAGCAGCGGCGGCACCGGGAGCATACCATGCTGATGTTCCCATAAGGTTTACCAATTCGCCGCCTCCTTTGCGGGTACGCTCTACAATCTTGTCGAGTTCTTCTTTCCCCAGCAAATCGGTAACCGGAATTCCATTGATGGAGGTGTAGCGCGGCAGCGGAACCATGGTATCGCCATGGCCTCCAAGCAACAGACCGTGAACATCTTTAGGCGACACGTTCAGGGCATTCGAAATAAAAGTTTTGTAGCGACCGGTATCGAGAATGCCAGCCATGCCAAACACCTTGCGCGAGTGTTTTCGGGCTGCCTTGAAAGCAGCATAGGTCATCACATCCAAAGGGTTCGACACCACGATGATGATGGCTTCAGGTGAGTATTTTATTACTTTTTCGGTTACCTCTTTCACGATGGCGGCGTTGGTTTTGATCAGGTCGTCGCGGCTCATGCCGGGTTTGCGCGGAAGGCCGGAGGTAATCACCACCACACCCGAGCCTTTTGTACGGAGGTAATCGTTGGTAACCCCAATAACCCGTGTATTGAAGTTGTTGATGGAACCGGTCTGCCAGATGTCGAGGGCTTTCCCTTCGGCAATTCCTTCTTTGATATCGACCAGCACCACTTCGCGGGCCAGGTCTTTGTGAGCAATTACGTTTGCCACTGTTGCGCCAACATTTCCGGCGCCGATGACTGTGATTTTGTTCATGCGATGAAAAGATTTATTAACTGATTATACAAAAGCACCTAAACTAAAGATTGTTCAATTTCAAAGACCCGTTGTTGGTGGTATTTGGAGGGTTCAAGCGTCGGCACGAACCCTAATTGTTTGTAGTTGAGTGGTCTGATTGCATTGTTGAACCCAAGCCCGACTTTGATAAAAGCAGGGCAGAGGGTTTCTGCCCTGCTTTTTTGAGGCAGGCTTATTTTATGTTCAGACAACAGGTCCGGCAGCCACCAGGCGTTTTCCTTCTTCGTTGTCGGTGAAACTCTCGAAGTTGGCTATGAATTTGGCAGCCAGGTCGCGGGCTGCAGCATCCCAGGCTTCCGGATCGGGCCACAGGTTGCGCTGGCAGAGCAGTTTGCTGTCAACGCCGGTTACCTGTTTGGGAATAGCCAGGTTGAAATACGGGATGTTGACGAACTCGGCCTCATCGATGCTGCCGTCGAGAATGGCGTCGATGATGGCGCGTGTTGAGGGGATGTCGATTCGTTTGCCGGTTCCGTAAGGGCCACCAATCCATCCGGTGTTTACCAGGTAGGCTGTGCTGCCGTGCTGATCCATCTTACGGGCGAGTTCGCGGGCATAAACAGTTGGGTGAAGCAGCAGGAAAGCTGCACCAAAGCAACTGGAGAATGCAGGCGATGGCTCTTTGATTCCCCGTTCGGTTCCTGCTACCTTGGCGGTGTACCCGCTTAGGAAGTAGTACATGGTTTGTTCACGGGTGAGACGTGAAACAGGGGGCAGTACACCAAAAGCGTCGGCCGTGAGGAAGATCACTTTGTTGGCATGGCCGGCTTTCGACACAGGTTTCACGATGTTGTTGATGTGGTAGATGGGATACGATACACGGGTGTTTTCGGTTTTAGCATTGCTGGCAAAATCGATGGCACCGTTTGTTGTGTCGAAAACCACGTTTTCGAGCAACGCGTCGCGTTTGATGGCGTTGTAGATGTCGGGTTCGTTTTCTTTGCTCAGGTTGATGCATTTGGCATAGCAGCCACCCTCGAAGTTGAAGATGCCGTTGTCGTCCCAGCCGTGTTCGTCGTCGCCAATAAGGAACCTCTTGGGATCGGCCGAAAGGGTTGTCTTTCCGGTTCCTGACAAACCAAAGAAGATGGCCACATCGCCCTCTTTCCCAACGTTAGCCGAGCAGTGCATGGCGGCAATCCCCTTCAGCGGGAGGTAGTAGTTCATGATGCTGAAGAAACCTTTCTTGATTTCTCCGCCGTACCAGCTACCGCCAACCACGGCGAGGCGTTCTTTAAGATTGAATACCACGAACACTTCTGAGTTGAGGTTGTGTTTCTGCCACTCGGGATCGGTGGTTTTGCAGGCATTGAGCATCACGAAATCGGGTTCGAAGGTGTCGAGTTCGTGCTCTTCGGGGCGAATGAACATGTTTTTCACGAAGTGTGCCATCCAGGCTACTTCTGTCACCACGCGAATCTTCAGACGGGTGTCGGGGTTTGCACCGGCATAACCATCCTGAACGTAGAGTTTTTTGCCGTTCAACTGCTTTACAGCCAATCCGTAGAGATCTTTCCACGTGCCCTCCGAAACGGGCTTGTTGTCCGACGATTTGCGTCCGGCGGTTTTCCACCAGATGTTGTCGCGCGAGGTCTCTTCATCCACAATGAATTTGTCTTTGGGCGACCGGCCGGTGAATATTCCCGTATCTACGGCTACTGCCCCGGTGTTGGTTACGAATCCTTTGTCGAATCCTTCGAGCGAGGGATCGGTTTCGTGTTTGAACAGATCGTCGTAGGAGAGATTGTGGTAAATCGCTTCCACGTCGTCAAATCCATACTTTTTCAGGTCGGCCCTGAGTTTGTTCGTTCGTTCTGTCATGTTCGAAATAATTTAGAATTGAACGGTTTGAGTTTTTTGCGCCGCCAAAAGGCGGTGTGAGTTTAGTTGGGTCAAAAATACATATAATATTTTATGTATGTAAGTCAACCCAAAGTTTAGGTGAATTGGGGGGTGTAACAATCGTTTGCATAATTTGTTTTCCTAATCGTGAACAAAACAGGGCAAAAAAAGGAGCCGGGTTAATGCCTGGCTCCTTTTTTGATCTGTATCAGATGTTTACCTGAGGTTTAAATCTGGCACAGGTCGTCGTTTTTACATTGAGCATCAATAACGGCTATGGTTACCATGTTCACAATCTCGGTGACCGAACTGCCTAGTTGCAACACGTGAACCGATTTGCGAAGACCGTTAAGAACGGGGCCAATGGGTTCTTGTTCTATCACTTCCTGCACCAGTTTGTAGGCGGTGTTGCCTGCCGTGAGGTAAGGGAATATGAAGGTGTTGGCTCCCCCGTCAACCAGTCGCGAGAATGGGAAGAACTCTTTGAGTTTGGCCGGGTTGATGGCAAAATCGGCCTGGAGGTCGCCGTCAACCACCAGGTTGGGGTGTTCGCGATGGAGGCGGCCAACGGCTTGTTGAACCAGCTCAGGGATTCTCCCTTTGACCGATCCGAAATTGCTGTACGACAGCATGGCTATTCGGGGAGTCATTCCATAGTTTCTTACGGCCTCGGCGGTTTGAAGAGTTATTTCTACCAGCTCGTCGGCCGTGGGATTCATGTTCACTGTGGTATCGGCAAAGAACAGCATCCCTTTAATGGTGCTGAGGATGTACATTCCGCTCACGATGCTCCATTGTTCTTTTTTCCCGATTACCTGCAGAGCCGGCCGAATGGTTTCGGCGTAGCTGGCTGTGATGCCCGAAACCATCCCGTCGGCCATCCCTTTTTCGACCATCATGGCGGCAAAGTAATTCCGGTGTGTCATCAGGTCGAGGGCTTGTGGCATGGTCATCCCTTTCCGTTTCCGTTTGTCGTAAAACTCGCGGGCAAACTGTTCGCGCAGCGAGGTGTTTTCTTCACCACGTGGATCGATGATGTCCATTCCGTCGATATCAATTTCGTGTTCGTGGGCCAGGCGGGCAATGGTTGCCTTGTTGCCCATGAGGATGGGAATGGCAACTTGTTCCATCTGGCTGATTTCGGCTGCTTTGAGCACTTTGTATTGGTCGGCTTCGGCAAAGATGATCCGTTTCGGATTTTTTTGTGCTTTGGCTTTAATTTGTCTGATGAGAGGGTTTCCGAATCCCATCCGGCGGATCAGGTTTTCGCGATAGGCGTCCCAATCGGTTATGGGGCGGCGGGCGACACCAGTTTCGATGGCGGCCTGGGCCACAGCGGGCGCTACTTTTTCGATCAGGCGGTGGTCGTTGGGTTTGGGGATGATGTAATCGGTGCCAAATTTGAGGTTGGAGATGCCATAGGCACGGTTTACCTCGTCGGGAACAGGTTCTTTGGCCAGTGCTGCCAGAGCGTGTGCCGCGGCCAGTTTCATCTCGTCGTTGATTTTGGTTGCCATCACATCGAGGGCACCCCTGAAAATGAACGGGAATCCGAGCACGTTGTTGATCTGGTTGGGGAAGTCGCTGCGTCCTGTTGCCATGATGAGGTCTGATCGGGTATCGAGCGCCTCTTCGTATCCGATTTCAGGCGTAGGGTTGGCCAGGGCAAACACGATGGCTTGTGGGTTCATCAGGTGAAGCCACTCTTTTTTTAGGGCACCTGCTTTGCTCAACCCCAGAAACATGTCGGCACCTTCCAACGCTTGTTCAAGGGTGTGAAGGTCGCGGGTGGTGGCAAACTGCCTTTTGATGTGGTTGAGGTCGGTCCGGTCGGCCCGCAACACTCCCTTGCTGTCGAGCATCACGATGTTTTCGGGTTTGGCTCCCAGCATCACGTAGAGTTTGGTACACGAAATGGCCGAGGCTCCGGCTCCATTGACCACAATTTTGATTTCATCAATCTTTTTTTCTGTGATTTCGAGGGCATTGAGCAGGCCTGCCGAGGTTATGATGGCGGTTCCGTGCTGATCGTCGTGCATCAAAGGAATGTCGAGTGCAGCCTTGAGCCTCTCTTCAATCTCGAAGCACTCCGGGGCTTTAATGTCTTCGAGATTGATACCGCCGAAGGTAGGGCTTATGGCTTTCACTATTTCTACAATTTTGTCGGGGTCTTTCTCGTCTATCTCAATGTCGAACACATCAATATCGGCATAGATTTTAAAGAGCAGTCCTTTGCCTTCCATCACAGGTTTGCCTGCCACGGCGCCAATGTCGCCCAATCCCAGTACGGCAGTGCCGTTGCTGATCACGGCTACCAGGTTTCCTTTGGCGGTATATTTATAGGCGTCGTCGGGGTTTTTCTCAATCTCGAGGCACGGTTGTGCAACCCCGGGGGTATAGGCAAGCGACAGTTCGCGTTGGGTGTTGTAGGGTTTGGTGGGTTTTACCTCAATTTTTCCGGGACGCCAGGCGGAGTGATAAGTGAGGGCATCTTTGGTGATGTTGACCTTGTCGGGTTTGGGCTCCATAATTTGATATTTAGTGAGTTATAACAGTAGTTCAACGTGTATTTACTGATGGTTGAATCGTGCATCGGAAAGGGGATTGGAAAAGGTAAAGCCGCCTGATCCATTGTTAATTATACAGTTAAGTGTGCTTACAGTTCGTTTCCTGAACGGGGCAACACCCGGTATCTGGTTTAATAAGTGTAAAAGTAAAAAAAGAATTCAAGGTGTTCGTGTTTTTTTGCATCAAATCAGCCCAAAGAGTTGATTGCAAATTGGCCAGAGGAAAATGGCACTGGGCAGTTTCACCAAAAATCGTACTTTTGCTAGTTTAAGCATGAGGCTTTCATGGCTTTATCCTGTTTAAGTTGTGGAAGTTAATTATTTAAAAGACATTGTATTATGTTTGCATATATAGAAGGAACCCTCACAACGCGCAATCCGGCCTATGTAGTAGTCGATTGTCAGGGCGTGGGTTATATGATTCACATCTCGTTGAATACCTTCACTCAAATTAAGGATTTGACGTCGGCCAGGTTGCTCACGCACCTGCTGGTGAGGGAGGATGCCCAGTTGCTTTATGGTTTTTATACCGAAGAGGAGCGCAGGGTTTTCCGCTTGCTGATTGCAGTATCGGGAATTGGTGCCAATACGGCCCGGATGATTCTTTCGTCGCTTTCGCCTGCCGATCTGGTGCAGGCCATCGTGACCGGAAACGAGCCGGTTTTGAAAAAGATTAAAGGCATTGGTGCCAAAACGGCGCAAAGGCTAATCGTGGAATTAAAGGATAAAGTAGCTAAAACACAGGGATTATCTGATTTGGGTTCTGCATCCTACAATACAAACCGCGAAGAAGCGTTATCAGCATTGGTCATTTTAGGCTTCGCACGTCCGGCTGTCGAGAAGGCTCTCGACGGTCTGTTGCGCGAGCATGGGATGACTATTCCCGTTGAGCAAATTATCCGACTGGCTTTGAAAGTATTGTAAAATCTTATAAATAAGGGTACCGTTGAAAAAAAATCTCCTGCCCCTCATTCAGTTTTCAATCATCACCTCCACCCTTCTTACCCTGGGTGTTATGGTAGCTTCACCCAACAGCGGCGAGCGACTGATCGAAATGCTTACCCCTCCCGATTCTGTTCCTGACACAACCGGCGGCCTGCGCTACCGGTTCAACGATGTCCCTTTGCTGCAGGGCGATCAGATTCCGGTTCCCAGTGCCATGCACCTCAAACAACCCTCCAACATCAAAACGGAGGTGGAGTACGATCCGGCCACCAACTCCTACGTGGTGAAAGACAAAATTGGCGAGCTCGATTACCGCTCGCCCCGGGTTTACGATTTCAAAGAATACCAGGAGCTCGACGCCAACCGCACTGTACACAATTATTTTAAAGAGAAAGCCAAAAGCGCCTCGGGCGGTTCGGGCGATGGCATCATCCCGTCCATATACATCGGTGGGCAAACCTTCGACCGCATTTTCGGGGGCAGCACCATCGACATTCGTCCTACAGGTTCGGCAGAACTTATTTTTGGTCTCACCGGCAACCGCCGCGACGATCCTACGTTGAGCGAAAGACAACGGTCAACACTGAATTTCGATTTTCAGGAGAAAATACAGATGAACGTGGTGGCCAAAATTGGTAAGAAAATCGAGTTTAAAGCCAACTACAACACCGAAACCAGTTTCAACTTTGAAAACAAACTGCAACTGAAATACGAAGGAGAAGAAGACGAAATCATCAAACTGATTGAAGTTGGCAACGTGAACCTGCCCCTCAACTCCACCCTCATCCAGGGAAGCCAGAGTCTTTTTGGTGTGAAATCGAAGATGAAATTTGGAAAAACCACCGTTACAGCTGTGGTTTCGCAACAAGAGAGCCAAACCTCTTCGATCACCGTGCAAGGTGGGGCACAAACCAATACCTTCAGCCTCAAAGCCGACCAGTACGAAGAAAACAAGCACTTCTTTCTGGCTCAGTATTTTCGCGATAACTACGAAACCGGCCTCTCGAGGCTCCCGATCGTTATCTCCAACGTGAATATCACCAAAATGGAGGTTTGGGTAACCAACATCGGGGCAGCAGTAACCGACAACCGCAACATCGTGGCTTTTCAGGATTTGGGTGAACCCAATCCCTACAACCCCGTGATTGATCCGGTTGTTGGCCGACCCCCTTATCCCGATAACGAAGCCAACCGTTTGTTGAACCAACTCGACATCAACATAGTGCGTGACATCAACCAAGTGTCGAACTACCTGAAAGGGGGTGCCTTTATGTTTACTGCCGGAGTTGATTTTGAAAAAGTGGAAAGTGCCCGTAAGCTCACAGCTTCGGAATACTCCTACAACAACCGGCTGGGCTTTATCTCGCTCAACACCACCCTCAACTCCGATCAAACACTGGCAGTTGCATTTCAATACACCGTGGCCGGCGATACAGCTGTGCATCAGGTAGGTGAATTTTCCGACGATGGTATCAGCGCACCCAGGTGTTTGATGGTCAAATTGCTTAAAAGCACTGCCGTGAACACCCGCATCCCGCTCTGGAACCTGATGATGAAAAACGTTTATTCGCTTGGTTCTTACCAAATCAACGCGCAGGATTTCATCCTCAACGTGCTCTACTCGGGAAACAGCAACGGAGTTCCCACGGGCTACATCAACGAGGGCGCCATAGCCGGTGTACCGTTGATTCAGGTGATGAATGTTGACAACCTCGACGCCCAAAACAACCGCGTTTATATCGTAAAAGATGGCGACAGCATACTCATCCCCGACGGAATTTTCGATTTTCTCGACAATGCTGCCATAGGAGGAGGAACCATTAACTCGAAAAACGGGAGAGTCTATTTCCCGGTTCTGGAACCCTTCGGGAGTTACCTGCGGAAAAAAATTGGCGACGACAGCAAAGCCGACCGCTATTGCTACGATTCGCTTTACACCATGACCAAGGTGGGGGCACAACAATACCCCGATAAAAACAAATTTTTGATTGATGGTTTCTATAAGTCGTCGTCGAGCAGCGAAATATCTCTTAACGCCCTAAACGTGCCACAAGGCTCGGTGACGGTGATGATGGGGGGTGTGAAACTCAACGAGAATGTTGACTACACAGTGGATTATACCCTGGGCAGGGTGCGCATCATCAACGAAGCGCTTCTTAGCTCGGGTACTCCGATCAACATTTCGCTCGAAAACAACTCTATGTTCAGCATCCAATCCAAAACCTACCTGGGGATGCATGTTGACCACGAGTTTACCAAAGACTTTGTTATGGGTGCTACCGTGATCAACCTTACCGAGCGGCCCCTGACGCAAAAGACCATTCTGGGCGACGACCCCATCAGCAACACCTTGTGGGGGCTTAACCTGTCGTACCAACAAGAGTCGCAGTTAATTACCCGGTTAATCGACAAGTTGCCCGGTATCGAGACCAAAGCACCGTCGAAAATTACGGTGAATGCCGAGTTTGCCCATTTCATTCCGGGTCATTCCAGTGCCATCGGCAGCGAAGGTACCTCCTATATCGACGATTTCGAGGGAGCTCAAACCTCTATTCGCTTGTCGGAACCCTATTGGTGGTTCATGGCCAGCACGCCTCAGGGGCAAACCGAACAGGGAATGTTTCCCGAGGCAGCATTGGGTACTGGTCTGGCCTACGGTTACAACCGCGCCAAACTTGCCTGGTACACCATCGACCCCATTTTCTACGACCGCTCGGGCGGAACCCGCCCCACCGGGATCGAAAAGGATGAACTCTCGAAAAACTCGGTGCGTCAGGTTCTCGAAAACGAGGTATTCCCCAACAAAGAGATTCCTAACGGTCAGGTTACCAACATCTCGGTGTTAAATCTGGCCTACTATCCCGACGAAAGAGGGATGAACAACTACGATGTGGAGCCCACGGCCTTTTCGGCCGGTATTGCCGAAAATGGCAAACTCAACAGCCCCTCGTCGAGGTGGGGTGGCATTATGCGCAAGATTGAATCAACCGATTTTGAGGCTACCAACGTAGAGTACATCGAGTTCTGGATGATGGATCCTTTCACAGAAGACCCCGAACAGCAGGGAGGCGATCTTTATTTCAATCTGGGCGACATCAGCGAGGACATTTTGCGCGATTCGAGGAAAAGTTTCGAGAACGGACTTCCAACCTCAACCACCATTGTAGATGTTGATACTACCATTTGGGGGCGTGTTCCCAAGCAACAGGCACTGGTAAACTCCTTCGACAACAACGCAGGGACCCGCATCTATCAGGATATTGGTTATGACGGCCTTAACGACGACGACGAGAGAATCTTCTTCAACGATAACTATATTCAGAGAATCATCAACAAGCACGGAGTGGGCTCTGAAGCCTACAACCTGGCCTACAACGACCCATCGGCCGATAACTATCACTATTTCCGCGGAACCGATTACGACAACGATGATGTGATTAAAGCCAGCGTGTTGGAGCGCTATAAAAAATACAACGGCGTGCAGGGCAACTCTCCCAATTCCGACGATGTAAACGAAACCTACATCACCTCAGCCACCGATGTTCCTAACGTGGAAGATATCAACTTCGACAACACGCTGTGGGAAGATGAACGCTATTTCCAGTACAAAGTGAGCATCAGACCGGAAGATATGATGGAGGTGGGCAAAAACTACATCACCGATATTTATACAACCAAGTCGATTGCCCTCGAAAACGGCGATCGTACTACTGTGAAATGGTACCAATTCAAAATCCCCGTAAGCGACCCGACCAAAATTGTGGGCGATATCAAAGACTTCAAGTCGATCAGGTTTATACGTATGTTCTTCAAAAACTTCAACCGCCCCATCGTAACCCGTTTTGCGACGCTTGAACTGGTGCGTGGCGAATGGCGCCGGTATAAATACGATCTGCTCTCGGCCGGTGAATACATCCCCAACGACGATCAGTGGGGTGCCAAGTTTGAGTTGAGCACCGTGAACGTGGAGGAGAACGGAAGCAAATCGCCTATCCCGTATGTGATTCCTCCAGGCATTGAGCGTGAAATCAATTATGGATCGACCAATTATACCCGTCTTAACGAACAGGCTATGGTGTTGAGGCTTCGCGATCTGATTGATGGCGATGCCCGCGCTGCTTACAAAACCACCGGCTTCGATTTCAGGCAGTATAAAAGGCTGAAAATGTTTGTACATGCCGAAGATATTTACGAATCGCAACCCAATGCCTACGGCGATCTTACCATCTTCCTGAGGCTTGGTAGCGACTTCACCCAGAACTACTACGAGTACGAAATTCCCCTCACTTTCACAGCCTGGGGCACCAAAACGGCAGAGGACATCTGGCCCGAAGCCAACCGTTTCGATATTGATCTCGAACGTCTTGTGAGCATCAAGCAACAACGCAACGTTGATCTGGTTGACGGAATCAGCGGGGTGTTGCAGTCGATTCCTTATATAGCCTACGATGGGAAAAACAAAATATCGGTGGTTGGAAGTCCCAGTCTGAGCGATGTAAGAGCCATCATGATTGGGGTACGCAATCCCAAACGACAAACCATTCAAAGCCTCGACGACGGAAATCCCAAGAGTGCTGAGATTTGGGTGAACGAGTTGCGCCTCTCCGACTTCGTGGATGAACAGGGATGGGCTGCTACTGCACGCTTCACCGCCACCCTTGCCGATCTGGGCAACGTGGCTGTGGCCGGAAGTTATTCAACCCCCGGTTTTGGTTCCATCGAGAAAAAAGCCAATGAGAGACAAAAAGAGACCGTGCAGGGTATCGATTTTAGTACCAACCTGCAGCTGGGAAAATTCTTCCCCGAGCGCTTCGGTATCAAAATCCCGTTCCATTTCGATTACTCTCATACGGTGAAGACCCCTCAATACAACCCCCTCGATCCTGATGTGAAAATGGACGATGCTTTGGCTTCGCTATCAACCGACCAGCAGCGCGACTCTCTTTCGCGAATTGCCGAGGATCTCGTACAACGGAAAAATTTCAGTTTTCTCAACGTGCGAAAAGAACGGGTGGGCAACACCGGAACACCCATGCCCTGGGATGTTGAAAACTTCGATGTAAGCTATTCCTACAGCGAAACCAACATTCACAACATCGATTTGGAATTCGACAACAAACGTACCTATCGAGGCGGGCTTGGTTACAACTACCAGATTCAGCCCCCCTTGGTCAAACCCTTCGAGAAAATAGGGTTCATAGCCAAATCAAAATCATTGAAGCTGATTAAGGATTTCAATTTCTATTACCTGCCCCGTACCTTCAGCTTCCGAACCGATATGAACCGCGATTATACCGAGCGGAAGTTGCGCAACAAGAGCACGGCTGATGTGCTGATAACCCCCAGTTACCTCAAATCGTTCGTGTGGAACCGAACCTACGACCTGAAGTTTGACCTTACCCAGTCGCTCAAACTCGAGTACAACGCTTCTGCCAACGCATTGATTGACGAGTTGCCCGGTTCGATCGACAAAGACGATTATTACACCGTGGATGAGAAACGCGAGGAGATATGGAACAACATCACCGGCTTTGGTCGCATGAACCGCTACAACCAACAGGTGAATGCAAACTACACCATTCCCATCAACAAAATTCCTTTGCTGGATTGGGTTACCGCATCGGCCCGCTATCAGGGAACTTTTACCTGGACAGCCTCTGCCAGGTCGATTCAGGAAGTGATGGGCAATACCATCGAGAATTCAAACTCTAAGCAAATCAACGGGCAGTTTAAATTCACCACCCTCTACAACAAGATTGGTTATCTGAAGAAACTGAACCAGCCTGCCCGTCAGGCTCCCAAAGGACCCGGCATGCCCCGTCCCGGAACTCAGCCCCGAAACCAACAGAAACCCGCCGACTCTACCAAGAAAGATGAAGGACCGAGCTATGCCAAAATTGTAGCCGATCAGATTCTCAGGCTGGCCATGATGGTGCGCGACGGAAGAATCAGTTACACCGAGACCAACGGTACGATGTTGCCCGGGGTGACCTATACACCTGGTTTGCTCGGCAGCGATTTTGATTTGAGTGCCCCCGGCGTGGGCTTTATCTTCGGCATGCAAGACGATATCAGGTACCGCGCCGCCGAAGGTCGATGGCTTACCGAAGATACCCTCTTCAACGGTGCCTATGCCACCAAATACACCACCTCACTCAACCTGGGACTGACCCTGGAGCCTTTCCGTGATCTGAAAATCGATTTAACCGGAACCAGAACCTACTCCCTCGACCATTCTGAATATTTCAGAGTAACCGATGGCAACCTGGATTCTTACAGCGAAGTTGACAGGGGGAGCTTCAGCATCAGTTACCTTACCATTGGAACAGCCTTTAGTTCCATTCGCGATGATAACACATCCGAAGTTTACGAAAAGATGAAAGACTACCGGTTGGATGTGGCCCGACGACTTGCTCAAGCCAACCCCAACTGGGTTGCCGACCCGCAATGGGACAGTCTTGGATTCCCTCTTGGTTATGGACGGAACCAGCAAGAGGTTATGCACTATGCCTTCCTTGCAGCTTACAGCAACAAAACCCCGGGAGCCATCTCCACCGACGCCTTCCCCAAAATCCCACTGCCCAACTGGAGGATAACCTATAAGGGTTTGATGTCGATTGACTTCATCAAGGAGTATTTGAAAGACATCACCCTGTCGCATACCTACCGCTCAACCTACAACGTGGGCTCATTTACTTCCAACGTGCTGTATCTGGAGAAAAACGGGGCTCCCTCATCGCGCGATGCTGCCAACAACTACATTCCCTTGTACCAGATTTCACAAATTGCTATTACCGAACAGTTTGTTCCGTTGTTTGGTGTTGATATGACCTGGAAGAACAGTTTGTTGTCGCGCTTCGAACTCAAGAAAACACGCAACCTTGCTATGAGTTTCACCAATGGGCAGATAACTGAAGTAGCCAGCAACGAGATTGTTATCGGATTGGGCTATCGCATCAAAGATTTGCAGTTGGTGTTTAAAGGAGGAGGTTCGCCCCAGAAATTCAAGAGCGATCTGAATCTTAAAGCCGATTTCTCGATAAAGGATAACAAAACTGTTTTGCGGCGTATCGAGGAAGATATCGATCAGGTTTCATCAGGAACGCGTGTTATATCGCTAAGCATCAGCGCCGATTACCAGATGAATCAGCGCCTCAACCTGCGTGCCTTCTTTGAGAAAACCCTGAACAACCCCTACGTGTCGAATCAATACTCTACCAGTGTCACCAAGGGCGGTATCAGTCTCCGGTTCTCGCTGGCACAATAATGCTGATGATTTTTGCCGGATTGTTATTATCTTTGCACGATCGTTGCATTCAGCAAGATCAAGATAACGAATGAATATGATGACATTTCAGGAGCAAATCAGCTCAGCTAAATATAGATTTAAAAAGGACAACCCTGGGGTTGTCCTTTTTTTTTATTTCACCGGGCCTGTCATCTTCAATAACTAATACCATGAGCCATCAACTCCCCATGACCCTCGAACTTTCCAATGGAACATGTTTCGAGGGTTTTTCTTTTGGTTACCATGCCCCAGCCGCGGGCGAAGCGGTTTTTAACACAGCCATGAACGGTTATCCCGAAAGCCTTACCGATCCTTCCTATCGCGGACAAATTCTTGTTGCTACTTTCCCTTTGGTTGGTAATTATGGCGTTCCAGCTAATGAAATCGCTGATGGATTGTCGGCGTTTTATGAGTCAGAGCACATCCATATAAGCGGTTTGGTGGTGGCTGGCGACCCTTCAGGCTACAGTCACTGGAATGCCCGAAACAGCCTGTCGGAATGGTTGCAACTGCACCATATTCCGGCAATGTGGGGCGTCGATACACGTGCCATCACCCAAATGATCAGAAATACAGGTTCGATGTTGGCGCATATGGTTCCTGAAAATAAAACTATAGACTGGGAAGACCCCAACCAACGCAATCTCGTGGCAGAGGTTTCTGTAAACTCGCAGAAGATTTATGGTAATGGACGACACCGCATTATG
>JAQVCV010000102.1 GCA_028689615.1 Bacteroidales bacterium
AACCCAGGCGTGTTTCCAGTTCTCGTCGATGATATAGATTTTCCATTGGTCAGCAGGGGTAATTGCTGCCACCATACCCAGTGCCAGTGGAGGAAATTTGGATACGGCATCCTGCGAAAATCCTGTGCGGCGTGTACCCACAGGGTTGATGAGAACCAGCGTCTTTTTGTTATCTTGTGACATTTGCCAACTAACTTTTAGAGTATAACATGTTGACAAGAAGGCTGTCACGTGGTTCTCCTGCAAGCAAGCATCACTTTAGCAAGCGATACGATACCCCGGGAAAGATCAACTAAGCAACCATCACATCAACTACACAGCCGCGGCTTCTACCTCGCGGCTTTTTCATTTCGCAGCAAATTTAAATAAAACGCCCGATATGTGGATGCTCTTATCACAAAAATTTCAATCGTTAGCATAAAAAACCGGTTTTTCAATTGATTGTTAAACAACGGGGTGCAAACCCGACAGGGTGGTTTGCTCACAGTTAATTGGCTTGGCAAATGAAAAAAAGTTTACCATTAGCCAACAAAAAATTAACCTGTTAGCATAAACAATGTATCTTTACGTGTGCATAATCAGTGGGTTGCAAACGTTTGCAAGGACTGCAGATTGCAGCCGGCGATTGGTAAATCACTTTTTATCAGCGTGTAAGTTTTGATGAAAGTTTGAAATTTTAACCTTGTGAAAGATGAAGAAACCGAACCTCAGTTTTTGGCAGATATGGAACCTTAGTTTTGGATTCCTGGGTGTTCAGATCGGCTACTCGTTGCAAAATGGCAATACCAGTCGTATTTTATCAGCATTGGGAGCTGATACCGAGCATTTGGGATTTTTCTGGCTGGCTGCTCCGCTGGCCGGTTTGTTGGTTCAGCCCATCGTGGGTTTGTCGAGCGATAAAACCTGGACCCGCCTGGGGCGCCGTGTCCCTTTCATTCTTGGAGGTGCCATCGTGTCGGCTCTGGCAATGTTTTTCATGCCCAATGCCGAATATTTTGCTTATCTGTTTGCGCCTCTATTCTTTGGCGCATCCATGCTGTTGTTCATGGATACATCGTTCAACGTCACCATGCAGCCTTTCCGCGCGTTGGTGGGCGATATGGTGAACGACGACCAGCGCAACCTGGGATACTCCGTGCAAAGTTTTCTTATCAATACCGGAGCCGTTTTGGGCTCGCTGTTGCCCTTCCTGCTCACCTGGATAGGTGTTTCCAACGTGCCCGGCGAGGGTGAGAAGGTGGCCAGTTCGGTCATCTGGTCTTTTTACCTGGGAGGTGGCGTGCTGCTGATCACTGTTTTGTGGACTTCGTTCAGCACCAAGGAATATCCACCCAAAGAGTATGAACTCTACAACAACGTGACCGAAGAAGAGAAAAGCGAAACGGGCTTCTGGTCGCTGCTTCTCAACATCCCTCTCACGATGTGGCGCCTTGCCATCGTGCAGTTTTTCTCGTGGTTTGCCCTTTTCCTCATGTGGGTTTATACCACCAACGGCATTGCCGAAAACGTTTGGAATGTTGCCGAGGGCGATGTAAGGTCGGCTGCTTACAACGCGGCAGGCAACTGGACGGGGGTGATCTTTGCCTTCTACAGTTTCTTTGCTGCCGTGTATTCGATGCTTATACCGCGCATCGCCAAGCTGATTGGCCGCAAAGCCACCTACCGGTGGTCGTTGATTTTTGGCGGAATAAGCCTCATTTCCATGGTTTACATCACCAATCAGTACCAACTGATTGCTGCCATGGTTGGGGTAGGGGTGGCCTGGGCAGCCATACTGGCAATGCCTTATACCATACTTTCGGCTTCGCTGCCCGCCAGTAAAATGGGGGTTTACATGGGGCTGTTCAACGCCACCATCACCATCCCGCAGATTTGCGCAGGCCTTTTAGGTGGTCTTATGCTCAGCGCTTTCGGAGGTAGTTCTGTCATGATGCTTGGAGCCGCAGGGGTTTCGATGGTGCTGGCAGGACTCTCGGTGGCCTTTGTCGTAGAGCAAAAACACAACAACGACTAACCCAGTTTTAATTATAAACAAATTACACAAATAAATTTCATATGAACATCGAAAGAAGCAGCGGCGTCCTGCTGCATATTACTTCCCTCCCGGGTCAATACGGCACAGGCACTCTGGGAAATGAAGCTTTTCGCTTTGTTGACTGGCTCACCGAGGCTCGCCAACACATCTGGCAGATCCTTCCATTGGGTCACACCGGTTATGGCGATTCTCCTTACCAGTGCTATTCAGCCTTCGCGGGGAATCCAATGCTGATCGATCTCGATCTGCTCGTGAATCAAGGGTTCCTGCCACGCGAAAACCTTCCCATGGGCATCCCTTTCCCCAACGATTTCATCGATTTTCAAACCGTGAACCACGTGAAGTGGCCTTTGCTGAAAAAGGCTGCCAGCCACTTCCTGCACCATGCCCAGGGCGATATCCGTAAGCAATACAACAACTTCTGCGATCAGGAAGCCAACTGGCTCTACGATTACAGCCTCTTCATGGCTGTGAAAGAAAAAAACGAACTCCGCCCCTGGTGGGAGTGGCCTGCCGAACAGAAAATGCGCCACCACGGCACCATAGAGCAACTCTGGAACGATCTGAACGTCCCGGCAGAGCTCTACCGCATCATCCAGTTCTTCTTTTACACCCAGTGGCAGGCCGTGAAAAAATATGCCAACGACCGCGCCATCAAAATCATTGGCGACATTCCGCTCTACATTGCCCACGACAGCGCCGACGCCTGGTGCAACCCCTCCATCTTCCAGTTTGATGATGAACGCAACCCCGTTGGCGTGGCCGGTGTGCCTCCCGATTATTTCAGCGAAACAGGCCAATTGTGGGGGAACCCCCTCTACAACTGGGACAACCTGCGCCAAACCGGATTCAGATGGTGGATCGACCGCGTGAAGGCCAACCTCACCCTTTACGACATCCTTCGCATCGACCATTTTCGCGGACTGGCTGCCTACTGGGCTGTACCGTTTGGCGAACCCACTGCCGTGAAAGGCCAATGGATAAACGCCCCCGGCAAAGAGATGCTTGATGCCATCCGCAACGAACTGGGCGAACTCAACCTGATTGCCGAAGACCTGGGTGTGATAACCCCCGACGTGGAGTTCCTCCGCGACTCCAACAACCTGCCTGGCATGAAAATACTCCAGTTTGCCTTCGACTCGGCCGACGACAACGATTTTCGGCCCCATACCTACACTTCCAATTGCATCGTTTATACGGGCACACACGACAACGACACCACCCTCGGATGGTATAAAAGTGCCGGAGAAGCCGACCTGCAATCCATGCGCGACTACTTCGAACCCAACGAAAGTGAAATCCACTGGGCATTCATCCGCCTGGCCTGGAGCTCTGTATCCAATATCGCCATAGCACCAGCTCAGGATGTGCTCGGACTTGACACCGAGTGCCGCATGAACCTCCCCGGAAAACCATCAGGCTACTGGCGCTGGAGGGTGTTGCCCGGTCAGTTGACCTCATGGCATGCCCAACGACTGGCTAAACTTACCAAAGTGTTCGGACGTTAAATTTTAGTAAACTATAAACCAAATTGATAAACGTATGACAATCTTTAAAAAAAATCTGCGCGGATTAGCCGCCCTGTGGATGTCGGCACTGTTGCTGACCGTGGCCTGCCAAACCAAGAAGGAGGCAGCTCCTGCTCCTGTTTCACCCCTCAAAACCCCCGAATGGGTTCGCAACGCCAACATCTACGAACTCAACGTGAGGCAATACACCCCCGAGGGAACCTTTGCAGCAACCATCCCTCACCTGGCCCGCCTCAAAGAGATGGGGGTTGACATCATCTGGCTGATGCCTGTGCACCCCATCGGTGAAAAGAACCGCAAGGGGTCGCTCGGATCTTACTACTCGGTGAAAGATTACCTCGACGTGAATCCCGAGTTCGGTACCATGGACAACTTCAAGGAGTTGGTGATGGTGGCTCATGATTACGGCATGTATGTTATCATCGACTGGGTGGCCAACCATACCGCCTGGGACAACGCTTTGATGGAGCAGCATCCCGACTGGTTTACGCGCGATTCGCTGGGCAACATCGTGTCGCCCTTCGACTGGAGCGACGTGGCCGACCTCAACTACGAGGTTCCGGCCGTGAACGATTACATGGTGGAAGCCCTCAAGTTCTGGGTGAAAAATACCGATATCGACGGTTTCCGCTGCGATGTGGCAGGCATGGTGCCCGTGGAGTTCTGGAACCGTGCCCGCGTGGCTCTCGATTCCATCAAACCGGTGTTTATGCTGGCCGAGGCCGAAGAGGCCCCCTTGATGGAGAAAGCCTTCGAGATGGGCTATGCCTGGAGCACCCACCACGTGATGAACAAGGTGGCACAAGGGAAACTCAACGCCAACAGCCTCGACTCCATGATAGTGGCCAACCAGCAGAAATTCCCTCCCCACGCCATGTTGATGCAGTTTACCAGCAACCACGACGAAAACTCGTGGAACGGTACCGAACAGGAACGTCTGGGCGACGCCCGCAAGGTGATGGCTGTGCTAACCGCTACCATCCCCGGGATGCCTCTCATTTACAGTGGTCAGGAAGCCGACTACAACCACCGTCTGCTCTTCTTCGAGAAAGACCCCATCCAGTGGGGCGATTTGCCGCTGAAAGACTTTTACCGCTCGCTGCTCACCCTCAAACACCAAAATACAGCCCTGGGCAACGGTGTGTGGGGTGGAGCCTACACCCGTGTGGCTACCGATGCCAACGATAAAGTGTTGGTGTTCAAACGCGAAAACGATACCAACTGCGTGGTGGTGATGGCCAACCTGTCGCCTGAACCGGTTTACACCACCCTTACCGATGAGACCCTGGAAGGCACCTTCGACAGCTATCTGGCCGCTGGCACCGAAAAGCTTGGAAAAGGATCGAAAGTGCAACTGGCTCCCTGGGATTACCTTATTTACACTAAGAAACAATAGAATTTTGGGCTACCGGCTGTTGTTTGAAGGCAGCCGGCAGCCTCTTTTCGCTGTCGTGACGAGCGCATGGCTGTGCCACCGATTGCCGGCGAAACTCAAATAAAAACAAGATGCTGATGCGTAAATCAATATTCTGTATTCTGTTTTCTATTGGGGTTCTGACAACCCTGCAAGCCCTGAATGTGGTTGACCGTGTGGAACCACCCAACTGGTGGACCGCGATGAAGAACCCATCGCTGCAAGTGCTCCTGCACGGGCAAAACCTTGGCGGGCTCACCCCCGTGGTGAATTATCCCGGTGTAACCATCGACAGCGTTGGGAGGGTAGCCAATGCCAATTACCTCTTCCTTTATTTGAAACTGGCCGGAACCGTGAAGCCTGGCACCTTCCAAATCGTGCTGAAGGAGAACGGAAAGGAAATGGGCAGGGTTCCCTACGAACTGAAAGCAAGGGAGCAGGAAGCCGCCAGCAAAGGGGGCTTCGATCAGCGCGATGTTGTTTACCTGCTGATGCCCGACCGTTTTGCCAATGGCGATACCACCAACGATTCCCATCCCTCGCTGCTTGAGAAAGCCAACCGCGCGAATCCCGACGGACGCCATGGCGGCGACCTCAAAGGTGTTGAAAACCACCTCGATTTCTTTGCCGGTTTGGGTATGACTGCCCTGTGGCTAAACCCTTTCGTGGAGAACAACATGCCTGCATTCTCCTACCACGGGTATGCCATTACCGATTTCTACCAGACCGATGCCCGGTTGGGGACCAACCAGCAATTTGCCTCGCTGGTTGAAAAAGCGCACAAAAAAGGGTTGAAAATCATTCAGGATATGGTGTTCAACCATTGTGGAAACAACCACTGGTTTATCAAAGACCTCCCCGCGCCCGATTGGATTCACCAATTCGACACCTATACCCGGTCGAGTTTCAAGGCCCCGGTGATTATGGACCCCCATGCTTCTGAAGCAGATAGGAGGTTGTTGCTCGATGGCTGGTTCGATCACATGATGCCCGACCTCAACCAGAAAAACCCCCATCTGGCGGCCTATCTTATTCAAAACACCCTCTGGTGGGTTGAATTTGCAAACCTCGACGGCATCAGGGTTGATACCCACATGTATCCCGACCCCGGTTTTATGGCTCAATGGCGCACTGCCGTCAGAGATGAATACCCCAACCTGAAGGTGGTGGGTGAACTGTGGATCGAAAACAAAGCCCTCCACAGCTATTGGATGAAAGATGCCCCCAACCCCGACGGCTACAACTCAGAATTGGAATACCTGACCGACTTTCCCCTGTTTGCCGACATCCGCCAGTCGCTGCACGAGCAAACAGGCTGGGAGCGCGGAGCCGAACGCATCTACTACAACCTGGCCCAGGATTTCCTCTACAAACGCCCTGCCGATAACCTCACCTTCCTTACCAACCACGACGTGTCGCAGTTCTACACCATCGCCGGTGAAGATTTCGGTAAGTTCAGGCTGGGCATCACCCTGCTGTTCACCTTGCGCGGCATCCCACAGTTTTACCAGGGGATGGAAGTGCTGATGACCGGCGATCAGGGAGAGGGCCACGGGCTGATGCGGAAAGACTTTCCAGGCGGCTGGCCCGGCGATACTGCCAACGCCTTCACAGCGAAAGGACTTACAACCGATCAGCACCTGGCACTGAACTATGTGAAAACCATAGCCAACTGGCGCAAAGGGTGCCAGGCTGCCCAAACAGGCAGGCTCATGCAATTCATCCCCAGCAACGATGTGTATGTCTATTTCCGCTACACCGATAAGCAGAAAGTGATGGTGGCCCTCAACTTCTCCGATCAGCCCCGCACCTTCACCACCGAACGGTTTCGGGAGATAGCGGGCTCCAGCACCTCAGGCACCGATATCGTCACAGGAACTGTACACCCGTTGCCCGGCACCATCACCCTTCAGGGGCGCACATCGGCCATCATCGAACTGAAATAACCACCTTAATCTGAACCTTTATGCTCGCGATTCAAAAAAAACTTACCAACACGTTTTACGTCATCCTGGGGCTCCCCTCAACCGCCATGGGGTTTGGCCTCTCCATTCAGATTGCCGTGCTTAGCTGGATTCTCTCCACCAAGTATGGCCTCGACATTCACCACATCGGCATCGTGTGGAG